>JAYZVL010000017.1:0-9833 GCA_036155675.1 Pseudomonadota bacterium
CCCTTTTTACCGACAAAAAAACTTACAGTGGTTACATCGCTTTATTTTGGAGCTTCTGGAAAAGTGACCGGCAAGCACCAAGAATACAATACAAATTTGAGTAAGATTCATACAGCCTTTTATCTGGTTATTGATTTTCAAATACTGGCAATGCGGTATTTTTAATGCCAGGAAACTGTGCAACCCCAGAAAGGGAATTCTTCTGACCAATATTATTTCTTGCTGTTATTTCTCCGTCTGCAAATCGATATTTAACAATCTCACCGGTAAAAAAATTACCAATAACAATATGCTCGTTATTGATTCCAGGAGCTAATGCTGCCCAACCCATACCACCCAAAGAGCGTTTATCCAACAATTCCCCAGTATCAGGATCAAGCACCATAAAACCTAAATTTGTTGATATCAGCAATCTCCCATCGGGTGCTGCAACCATAACTAAAACCATAGGTATCCCCCAATCAGGCTGCAAAAGCGCCAAATCAGGTAATTGTTTTTTATTAAGAAGGTCAAACTGCATGACACGATTACCATTCTCGGATATGTAGATCATCCTTTTTCCGTTATCGGTCAATACAGTACTTGTAATCGCAAGAAATGGTGGCATGGGATGAAAATCAGTTTCATAACGATCCACCTGTTTGCGATCCTGGCTGTATTTGAAAATCCATCCATCGCCAACAACTTCTCTGCCGGGTAAAAATCGGAAAGTTGTCGAAATATTTGGGCCCGCAGAAATACTTTTGCCTGCAAGATGCTCACCGAAATAAAAACTGCCATCAGGGCCAAAAGTTACGTTGCTGAATGAACGATCGGACCACTTATGAATAGGTAGCTGCTTGCCGTCAGGAGAAAACTGCAGAACCACTGGCGTTAATTGGGCAAATCCCCACAAAACCCCATCGGAATCAAATGTTAAGCCACCAATTTTATGGCTGGTGCCCTTAGGCCAAAGAGCCCCCTTGAGATTGAGATCTTGGTCGTATTGCAAAATACGCCCGGTACCAGCATGGTCATCGTCGGGATTATCCATAACAGTAGCAGCAACAAAAATATCTCCAGCCTCAAAAGGTTTTGGTGAATTATTTTCTGCTTCTTCAGCTACGTTAGCAAAAGCTGTAAAACCAAAAACAATAAAAATACAGACCCAACTATGCTTTATTAATTCCATTAAAAATGCCTCTGTAAACTGATTACTTCATGTTATCGATGCTGTTGAAAAACTCCGCCTGGGGTGCAGCGCAATGCCGGTAATTGAGAAGAGAGGCGTAGGTCCCAAGAAAAATTTTGTTCATTCTGTTCAAAAGTTTCAACTTTACCGCTGCCATCGGTATCGCAATAATAATCATCTGGGGAAGCATCGGCCTTCAATGTATCCAGCCAAGTCGAATCGTTATCCTTAAGAAGACTCAGTGCTTCAATCTGAAGTTCCTTTGCACCCGATAGATCACCTTCTATAGTCCCTGAAGGCTGCATCTGACTCGTCGTCATTGAGTCCCAGTAGCTAGAGCGAATGTCTCCCTCAGCATTTTTTCCTACAACTCCGCCGACATCAAGATTACCTTTAACGGCGCCAATAGCATAAGCTTGAAACACCAGCCCGTTATTAGTCCCGGTAATCCCTCCAACTGCAGTATTCCCTTCAACTGAACCTATAGAATAAGCATTTACGATTCGGCTGTTGGAATTAAACCCAACCAATGCCCCTGCATTCACCTTAGTTCCAATAACAGAGCCACTTGCATAACTATTTGTTAGAAGAGCATCTGTATTCACGCCAACCAGGCCGCCAACATTCTCATCGCCATTAACGTCACCACTTGCATAACTGCTAACCACTCTGCCCCTCGTATTAAGACCAACTAAACCGCCAACTCCTTGTTCACCTTTAACATCGCCAGTTGCATAACTTGAGAAAATATTTTTATTTTGGTCGCCAACCAAGCCACCGACTGCAAATTTTCCTATTACTTTTACCGAAGCGTGACTGTAAGAAATATTTCCTGCGTTAGCCCCTACTAGTCCACCAATTGCATTCATACCTTGAACTTTACCGGTAACATGACAATTAAAGATGGTGCCAAAATTTACACCAACAACTGAACCCGTTCCTGCGCTTCCTAAAACATCTGCATTTCTAATTTCAATATTTCGAACCATTTTCCCCCGAGAAATAACGCCAAATAATCCAACGCCTCCCGATTCAGGCGCATTAATTTTAAGATTACTTATAACGTGACCACGACCATCAAAACTTCCCTTGAAGCCAAATTCATCGAAAGCCTTCATGCAATTACCTGTAGGCCCACAATTGCCAATGGGAAGAAATTTTTTAATGGAAGAAGCATCAATATCACGAACTAATTCATAATCACGACTCATCCTTTTTTCCAAAGAAAGGCTCGATGAAAGATTTTCAATACCTTCCCTAAAAGTCAAAATTGCCTGCAATTGTTGGATATTGCATATTTCAAAACGGCCATCGCCATTAGTATCGAGCACAAATTCATCCGAATCCTTTGGGGCAGCATCGAACTGATCCTGAAGTCCATCGCCATCAGTATCCTCATCACTGAAATTACTCGGACATTGAGATTCATCAGGCAGTGCAGCAAATTTTTGCCTGACATCACTTCCTCCTTCAGCTAATAAAGCGCCGCTCGCTGTCTCTACAGCATTTAGATCTATTGCATTGGATGAAGAAACGCCAAGACCACTCTGGCTTGAAAACCAAGCTGCAAGATCCTGTAACTGCTGATCACTTAATCCAATAATCGTGGCACTCATAATTGCATTATCGCGGCGTCGATCTCGATAGGCTTGCAAGGCGGAATAAATATATTGTTCATGCTGCCCTGCAATAATAGGAAACGCTGGGGAAGGGCTATTACCATCTGCTCCATGACAGGCAGCGCAATCTCTAGATAACTGCTGCCCTCGCTTTGAATCGCCTTTGGCGAATGCCTGAGAAAAGGCAACAAGGAGAAGGATCGTAACGGTTAGTAAAGCCCTAGTATTTGATATTTTTATCATTATTAAACCCGAAATTCATATGATCGTTTAAGTGAAGATAACATTCAGGTAGAAGTTGACCAATGATCGGTCTAGTTCTCGACCACAGGTCGCAATGTTGCAACAGTTTTATATGATCAGGTAATAATAAATATGCGGAGGGTAGAATCATGTCTACAGCCCGAGAGATCCTGCGCAACAAAGGTAATGCAGTCTGGTCAATAGAACCGGAAGATTCGATCTTAAAAGCCATTGAAAAAATGGCAGAAAAAGAAATTGGTGCTCTGCTGGTTATGCAGTCATCAAAACTTGTGGGAATAATCACGGAAAGAGACTACGTCCGGAAAGTTGCGCTTGAAGGTCGTTCATCTCGAGATTCTCAAGTGAAAGACATCATGTCAGTTAATGTCCTCTGCGCTCAAGCAAACCATTCAGTTCAAGAATGCATGGCGATGATGAGTCAAAAACGTGCTCGCCATCTACCCGTTATAGAGAATCAAGAAATAATTGGGGTGGTTTCTATCGGTGATCTTGTTAAAGACATCATTAATGAGCAACGTAATGAAATTGAAAGCTTGCAATACTATATCAATCATTAAAGTTATTTTTTTCAATCTGAGGAAAAAATGAGGAAATACATTTAACGAAACCTTAATCAACCTCCTGAAGGTCTTTTTCAGTAAGATGATAAAATTGAAGAAGAAAAACAACTAATAACTGACAAGCTATCGGAATCCAAATAAAACCTATATAAATAGCTTGAATAGCTGAAGGGGGTTGGTCCGCAATTGGGTCTAACTCCTTATTGAAACCCATTCCAGATAGGAGTGCACCAACAATCAAAGGTGCCAATGCAGCACAACCTTTCTCAACAAAACTAAAAGAAGCGGCTAAAACACCCTCTCGCCTTTCTCCTGTTAGACGATGATCCAATGCGAAAGTATCCACCAGCATTGATTGTCCATATAGGTGAGCTCCTGCGCCAAAAATACCAAGTAAAACCGCACGAATTAGCAATAATGGAGTTGGCTCATTAGGTTCTGCAAACAACCAAGAGGCAACAATAATGCAAAACCCCAATAATGAAATAATGTAAGCGGGCTTTTTCCCTATCCATTTGGCTATCCAATTGCATGCTGGAATGAATAAAATACTGGTCACCATTTGTAACCCAAAGACCATAAAAAAAGTTTGCTCATCAAGCTTTAACAGACTTTTAAAAAAGAAAAGAGCGGTTGTAAGGCTTGCAAATACACCAAGAAAGATTCCGATCTTAGCAGCCATTAAAATCATTAAAGGCTTATTAAGTTTTAACCACGTGATATGTTGATGGATAGATATTTTTTTATTTCCAGGAGTTGCTTCAGTCTGGCGAGTATTTTTTGTAAAAAAGAAGGTTAGAAACATCGCCAAGCTAATAAATACTCCGAAATAAATAGCTGCATCGCCATACCCTTGAGAGCCGCCGCCTAAATTCTTCGCCAAAGCCGCAAAGCCACCGGTACCAACTACATTACCAACCGACATAAAAACTACTCGCCAAGACATGATCATTGTTCGCTGATGATAGTCATCGGTCATTTCAGTTGGCATAGCCATATATGGCACCTGAAATGTTGTATATGCAATTGCAAAAAATCCCAATGCAAAGGCTATATATATGTAGCTTCCAACGTCACTTAACTCAGGAATGTTGAATAACAAAGCAAAGGATAATCCACATACAAATGATGAACCCAGCAACCAAGGTCTTCGCCTTCCAAATCTAGATCGAGTCTTGTCGCTAAGCGAACCAATGGGTGGGTCGGTTAAAACATCCAGTATTTTTCCAGCAAAAATAAGTCCTCCGACTATCAGAGGATCCAATTTCACAATGGTTACCAGGAAAAACAGAAGTGCCGCTGTGGGTGCGTTTAACATCGTGGAAGTAGCCATGCTTCCAAAACCCCAACCAGCAGCAGTCCAAATAGAGACTCGATCGGAATCATTTTTATCAGACGCTGATAAAATTTCTTTATAATTGGTTCTCATTGAACAATACTAACTCAGCTAAGAAATATTGGCATCTGCAACTAATTATCTAAAAATTATTTTAGATATAGCTATTAAACAAACTAAAAGGTATTCAATATGACATCAATGTTTCTGAATGGATTATTAGTAAAAGATACATCAGCTGTTGAAACACTTAAGAATCTTCCGTTAGGCCGCGCTGACTCAACTCAAACGTCAAGTGTCGGCGCTAAAGCCAGCTTAGATTTCGATAATGCTTATGACAATCTCTATGCCTTCGGCAAAATCTGGGCGGGTTATGAAGAACCTCAAATTGGTGGCTTTCACGGATTAATGTATGGACGTATTGGCGAAAGTCGATTAATACCTTTGTTTGGTTACACAGGAACAGGCGTCATGCAATCAAAAATTGATGACGATAGTAATTTATGGATTCGTGGAAAAGAAACCGGTTATTTCACTGATCTTTCAACTGGCGACATCCTAGAGACTTGGGACAATCCCTGGACCGGAGAAACTGTTGAGGTGTTTAATTTTTATAATCCTACAATGGGTGGGAAACTCACAGCAGAAATGCCTCAATTTGCGATGGGGACCAATCAAGATGAGTCAACCCTTATGAATGATGGAACTCATATTAATCAAAGCGGAATGGTGCCTTTTCTACTGCCCTTTGAAACTTTCGGCGATGACCTACTTTTAGCTTGGGACTATGCGCACGAATACACCAACCCAGTAAGTCCTGATAAATGGCCAAAAGCCAGCACTGGAAAACGAATCAGTCCCTCTGAGCATTTTACTTTCAGTATGTCATTAAGCCAAATGCAAGATCGATCTGAGGCTAGTGTTCGTTACCATGCCGGATTTAGCCGCGTTTCCCAATGGTGGCCATGGATGCGAATGGGCAAACATGAACACAAAGATGAAGTGCTCTTTGGTCGAATGTTCAGCCATAAAGGATTAAAAAACTATGCTGATGTCCCAAAAAAGGTGCTTGCCCATATTGAGAAAAATGCACCCGATTATCTTGATCCCCCAAATTATTGGCCGGAAGTAACTCCAAAAGGGACTTGGGAAGCTTTTGCTGAAGAAGTGCCGCCAGAAATTTAAAAGCCTGGTTGCTTTCTGGGTCTTATGTTCTTAATTTACCAGGCAATCGTTCTGCCGTCGTGACCTGTGAAGCTGCCAGTTTGCTCAATCGTCAAATTTGAAATCATTGGGCGAAGGGCTGCAATACTTTCCGGTATTTCAACTGTTGCATAACCAAAAGCATCCATTCGAGTTTTAACATACCCAGGGCAATACATAGCAACAATAATATCTCGGGATTTTAACTGCTTCGCTATGATCGTCATCACTCGATTAAGGGCGGTTTTACTGCTTGCGTATGCTAATGCATCGATATGCATTTCAGTAATTGACCCCACCGAACTTGAGATTGTGATAATTTTCTTTTGCTTACTGATAGCAATATTCTCTAAAAAAACTTCAGCCATCTTCACAGGCGCAAAAGTATTCGTATGAATAACTTCTTGCCAAACGTCGTATTCCATTTTTCCGAAATGTTGGCGCGCAACATTCTCAGCAATTGGCACAGGACCAATAATTCCAGCATTATTAAGCAGAATATCTATGGCCTCCCCTTGATATTTCTTACCTAATTCATCAATCGCGGAAAAGTTATTAACGTCCAATCTTTCTAGATGAATTTTTGAGTTCCCAAGCGCAAGTTTATTCAATTCATCGGCATTTTCAGGGCTTCTGCAACAAGCTATTACATCCCATTCATCAATGGAGTATTGACGGACAAACTCGAGACCTAAACCTCGATTTGCTCCAGTAATTAATATTTTTGACATTTAGTATGCTCCTTAATACTTGAAAATTTTTGGCAGCAAAGACCAGCTTCGATTCCAATATTCCTGGAATCCCTGATTAAGCTTGTATTGGGTTTGAAGCTGCTTATCTGCGCGAATACTTTCAGAGATCATTAGAAAAATAATATAGGTAGGCGATACAGAAACAGCTAAATAATTTTCCCAACCTTCTGAGACCGCACTTATTCCAACCAAAATTAAACCAATTTGAACTAGAATTTCACCAGAATAGTTTGGGTGCCTACAGCGTTTAAATAACCCTGATGTAAAGTGCTTGTTGGGTTCAATAGCCTTAGCGCGTTGCTTTTGTTGATCCGCAAAATGCTGAACGATAATGCCCAAAAAAATAATTCCAGCTGCAGTAAAGACGAGATTATTAATCACCTTGGAATCATTGGCTAACAAATAAATAGAAAAAGTATGGAAAGTGTAAAGTATGCCGCACTGTATCCAAAGTATTAGCTTAATTGATGTATACATCTTTTCATCGTTTCTCTTAGTTTGTTCTAATCGAGCAGCATATGAATCGCTATGCATTCTCTGCCAACTAAAAGCCGCTAGTCTTAATCCATACAGTGCAACCAAAGCTCCAATTAATAAGCTAGAAGTAGATGGTAAAAATATTATGATAAGTAAACCATTTAGCATGCATGAAAATGCATAGCTAAAGTTAAAAATATATACAAAACAATAAAATACAAGCAAACATAAAAAAAATGAACTACCTAGAATCAACCAATTTAGCTCTGACCAAATACCAATATTGATTCTCATAAACATTAGAGCAAACATTAAAAGCGCAAACATGGGGAATAATTTTCGAATAACCATAGTTAGTCTTTATTTAACAACCTAAACTTTGAAAAAATTCATTAGAGCAACTATCATGCCGAAGGAAAAGAAAACCTTGACTAATTTGAATTAATACAAACCGATGAATGGTCAGAATTTCTGTTTCTTTTTACGACTGACTCCAGTAACGGAATGATCTGGATTGAAATAACTAATAATTAGGAACTCATAATGATTGCACATCCTTGGCTTGCAAAAACCCCTTGGCCCACTAAGCAACTTCCACGCGAAGAGCTCGAAAGACGCATTGAGCATTTTCTTGCAACACACTGGATGGGAGTCCTTAGCTCAATAAGTAAGAACGGTCCAATTGGCACACCTGTTGAATATCATAGCGAAGGGTTTATTCAATATATCCTTCCTCAACCAAACAGCCCTAAAGTAAAAGCAATGCAAAATGACCCGCGTATTTGTTTTGCCATATATGGGGAAAACAGCGGTTGGGCAAGTGTTATAGGTGCGCAAATATTTGCGAAAGCAGAATTTATTGATGTTGGTACGCCAGAGCACGATCATGCAATGGAAATCTATGCTTGGGAGTCATCTTCTGTGCAGTTGGGAAGACCTCTTGACGAGCCCCCTCAAATTCCTCTCTTAAAGGTTGACCCAGATCGGGTGGTTTATACTGAGCAATGGTTACGAAAAGATGATTTTGCTCCTCGACAGATTTGGCATAAAGACCCTAAAAAGAAATCGGGAACCAGGAATTATTGGCATTAAACCTAAACCTTAAAAGTATCTTTGTTGCGAGCCTGATCTCGAGTATTAGGTGGATAGTTCTGCCATTTATCTGTGTAGTAAGCCATCCTAAAATCACCATCAGAACTTCGATTAAAAGTTAAGTATAAATTTCTTCGTGCTGCCGAACTTTTATTCGCTGGTGAACCATGGGGCACATAACAATCGAAGAAAATGGCATCACCTGGTTCTGCTTCAACTACTTGGTAATTCGATTCGGGGCTAAAAGGCGGTTCCTCATGACTAAGAACTTCCCATTCCGGACCCCTTAATTTAAGAACATGATCATTTGCTCGTCGAAAACTGACTGCAGCATTATCTAAACGATTCTCATCAATAGCGATTAAAACAGTAACAAAATAATCCGAATACATGCCCCAGCCTGCTGCTTGATCTTGATGTAACAAGTCAGAACGACAACCTGGTAATTTGAAATTAGCCTTCTCCTTAAAAAGAACGGGCTCATCATTAAGTAGCTGGGTAAGGACTTTTACAACTTTATCGTTAATAAGTATGTCGGTTATTTTTTTATTATGATCGCCAAGTAAATATTCAGCTCGAACTAAAACACTTTCTCCGGTGATTGGACTAGATTCGAAATACGTTGCTATCTCAACATCAGGCCCGTCTGATTTAGATAATTTATCCAGCCAGTCTGAAATTATTAGAATATCCGTATCTGAATAAAGCGAAGGAAAAACTAAAAATCCATTTGAGCCAAAGTTATTCATTTGTGAAGCATTCAGGGTCATTGGAAATCCTATAATAATTTAATATCTAGCAATAATACTATGAATGTTAAATTACTGAATAAACAAATAATACGGAAAGAATGCAACTAGCTCAATGCATAGATAATTAGAGATAGGTTAGGGTAATGAAATTTCTAAGCTATTTAACTTACTAGTTAGTTTTGTGTTTACTGGGGGGGGTTAGGTGAACCCTTCCACGTTTGCCCATTCTTCTTTGATTCATTTCTGCCACAATCTCTCGTAACGCCTTCTTAACAGCCTGAACACCGCCTTGACGCATTCCATTAATCGTATTTGGCCCTTGAACAATGGTATAACGACACCAAAATTTTCCTGCTCCTTCTATGGGAGGCGGAATAGATTCAATTTCACCAATCGAAAATGGTGGTGCTTCCATATTAGCAATATCAGAGTTAGCTTTAGTCATTATCTAATCAAAAAAGTTAAGAATAAGAAAACGTGAAATACAGTCCAGAACAAATCTAATCGTTATAAATATGTAAATTTCCAAAAGCCAATTAAGGATTTAAGAAACTCTAGCTCCGGATTAATTAAAAGCGGGTAAAGAAGATTTTTTTATAATTAATTA
>JAYZVL010000018.1:0-62721 GCA_036155675.1 Pseudomonadota bacterium
TGTTCAATCAAATCTTGTAGCAAAAAAGCTAATTAAATTAGGGTTTGGTGGATCTGGTCGAGCGGTTGGTTTATTGCTGAATCAAGATGCACCGATGTTGGCAGGGTTGCTTGGTGTTTTAAAATCAGGTTGTTTTTATGTCCCTCTTGATAGAAATTTACCAAAGGACAGGTTTAATTCAATAGCTGATAGCGCTGAACTAGCCGCTATTATTAGTGTATCCGAACTTGTTGACTTAATTCCTTCAGCCATTAAATTGCCTTGCATTGAAATCAATTGCGATGAATCAATTGATTCATCTGATTTAGATTTGAAAATTGAAGCTGATGCTCTTGCTTATATACTTTTTACTTCTGGATCCACTGGAAAACCTAAAGGCATAATGCAAACACATCGTAATGTTTTACATCATATAAAAACCTACAGTGATGTACTCCATATTGTTCCAGGGGATCGCTTGAGTCTTATACCATCTTTCGGATTTGATGCTGCCGTTATGGATATTTTTGGCGCATTAATGAATGGCGCATGCTTGATCCCAATTGACATGCCTGTCCTTAGCCAAAAAAATTCACTCACCCATGAGTTGGATAAATTAGATTTAAGTATTTTGCATGCAACACCTACGGTATTTCGTTTTTTAATGAACGATATGAGGAATAATCATCAGTTCGATTCTATAAGAGCATTAATTCTTGGAGGTGAAACTGCCACTGTTCAAGACTTTGAAATATTTAAGAAGCATTTTGTTTCCCCGGCATTATTTATTAATGGTCTCGGGCCTTCAGAGTGCACCTTGGCGACTCAATTTATTGCGAATCATAAAACGGAAATATACGGTGGGGTTGTTCCTATTGGTCAGTCAGTTGAGGGTACAAAGTTAGAATTACTGGATAGTAATGGTCTTAGTTGTTCTTGTGTAGGTGAACTTGTTATTTTAAATTCACACGTCAGCACTGGTTATTGGAAACAGCCAGAGTTAACCAAACAAAAATATTCGTCTCGTGATTACTCAGATAAAACTATAAAATATAAAACTGGAGATCGAGTACGTAAATTGCCTGATGGCCAGCTTGCGTTTATAGATCGGGTCGATTCTCAATTAAAAATACGTGGCCAGCGTATTGAACCACGTGAAATTGAACTCACTCTTAATAAGATCACTGGGGTTAAAAATAGCGCGGTTATTACCGTAACTAACAACCAAGGCAAAGTTTTCCTTTTGGCATATGTTGAGTGTTATTCGGATGATCAATTTTCAAGTAATTCTTTTAAAGAAGAATTACGAAAAAAACTACCGGAATATTTAATTCCATCTGATGTTGTTCAAATTGATCAATTGCCTCTTAAGCTAAATGGTAAGCTCGATCGAACAGCTTTACTGAAAATAAACAATAAGTTATCAGGGGGCCAAGAAAAAGTTCAACCTTCTTCTGAAATTGAATTAAAACTAGCGGAAATTTGGACGGAGTTACTCGGACAAATTGATGTTTCAGTTCATGACAATTTTTTTATGTCAGGTGGCCACTCTTTACTAGCAACACAATTTATTTCTAGAGTGCGAAATAACTTCGGTACTGAGTTGTCACTTAAATCTTTTTTTCAAGGACCAACAATCTTTGAACTTGCAGATCGTTTGGCTCAGATTGCAATACCCACCGATTTGCATTTACTTCGCCCAAGAAATAAGGATGGTTCTTTGCTCCCATTATCTTGGTCTCAGCAAAGGCTCTGGTTTTTAAATAGACTTGATCCTGATAGCGCAACATACAATATTCATTGGGCGGCGAAAATATTTGGTCATATTAACGTTGAATGCTTAAATGAGGCTTTAAATGATTTAGTTGATCGACATGAATCCTTAAGAACAATTTTTAATTCAAGTGCTGATGAGCCTGTTCAACTGGTTTTACCAAAACTACATTTAGATATTCGGATTGAATCTTTACTTGGCGCAGAAAAAAAACGTATCGATTCTCGTTTAGTTGAGCTGATTCGCCAGCCTTTTGATCTTGAGTTAGGACCTTTATTGCGATGTTATTTATTGCAATTAAACCAGAAAGAATCAGTCCTTATGTTTGTTATGCCGCACATTGTCTCTGATGGCTGGTCTATGGGTATTCTTTTCAATGAATTATCCGAATTTTATTCCGATCGTTTGCTAAGTCGAAAATCTTCACTTCAGCCATTGCCTATCCAATACGCTGATTACGCAATATGGCAAAGAAAATGGCTTAATGGAAAAGAATTAAACCTTCAAATTAATTATTGGCAAAATCATCTCGTTGATGCGCCTGCATTAATCGAACTGCCACTCGATTTTCCTCGTCCCCCAGTTCAGCGTCATCGTGGTGCATGGGTTAGTCAACAGTTTGATATCAACTTACTAAATGGTCTGAGTCAATTAGCTATTGAGAATGGCGTAACTCTTTTTATGGTTTTGTTGACTGCTTTTAAAATACTTCTTTTGCGTTATTCAGGCCAAGAAGACCTTATAGTAGGTACTCCAGTTGCAGGACGCAGAAAGGTGGAGCTCGAATCCCTTGTTGGATTTTTTCTTAACACATTGGCTATCAGAAGTAATTTGAAAGGTAATCCAAGTTTTCTTGAAGCGTTGAAACGTATTAAGGATGTAACACTTAATGCGTTTGAGTATCAAGATTTACCTTTTGAGAAATTGCTTGAAATTTTAAAGCCCCCAAGAAGTACTGCTCATGCGCCTGTCGTCCAAGTGATGTTCAATTTGCATAATCAGCCCTCAGATAATCTCCGTTTAAAAGACCTAAAGGTAGAAACTTTTAATATTGATCGTGGCACAGCAAAGCTTGATCTATCAGTTTCAATAGTTGAGAACTCGAATGGCTTGTACGCAGGATTTGAATATAACACCGATTTATTTGAGCATCGCACGATAGAACAAATGATGAGTCACTTTGGTGAATTATTGATAGATATTATTAGTCACTCAGAAAGACAAATTGCTGACTTTGTTTTTTCTAGTAGGGAAAATCTGCATTTACTCAGAAAAAGTAATTCGGAAAAAGAACATCAATACAATTTTCCTATTTCTTCCAAAGACACAGTTTGTAGTCGTTTTGCTGATATTGTTTCAAGATATCCAGATAATAAAGCTATTTCTATTGGAGAAAAAACTTGGACTTATGAGCAGCTGGATTTTTTATCAACAGCAATTGCTAGAAAGCTTCTTTCTAGCAATAAAATAAAAGGAAACGTTGGTGTTTTGCTTGGCCATGATGAGTTAGCGATCGCTGCTTTATTGGCGTGTTTAAAAATTGGGAGGGCTTATGTCGTTCTAGATCATAGGGCTCCAATCAACCGGATTGTGACTCTTATTGATTATGCTCAGATCGAGATTGTTTTAACAGATATTGACCATCAGGATTCTTTACTTAATCTAAAGTCACCCCAAGTATTAAATCTTGAAGATTCAGAAAGACTAATCTCTATTGAGATGAATGATAATTCAGTTTTATTAACCAAGCCAAAACCCGAAGATTTAGCTTATATTTTATTTACTTCAGGTTCTACCGGTTTACCCAAAGGGGTAATGCAATCTCAATACAATTTACTAAAACAGGTATCTAACTATTCGAATTCACTTGAAATTTCCAATAACGACAGATTAAGTTTGTTATCTAATTATGGATTTGATGCTGCCGTAATGGACATATATGGTGCTTTACTCAATGGGGCATGTTTATATCCTTTTAATATTCGTACCGAAGAATATATAGGAGAAATTTTGGATCAAATGAGTGCTAGCCGTATTTCTATTCTGCATTCAACCCCTTCAGTTTTTCGTTATTTAATGAGGCAGAAAGTCTGTAGGCATGATCTTGAATCTGTCCGTTCAGTTGTTCTTGGCGGAGAAGAAACATTAAATAGTGATTTTGATTTATTTAAGAAGCATTTCTCACCGCCCACTCTATTTATTAATGGACTTGGGCCTTCGGAATCTACGATTGCGCTGCAATCTATATCTAATCATTCAACACGCTTATTTGGCAATTTAGTTCCAATCGGTAAACCTGTCAGCGGGGTAAATGTTTATCTTGTTGATGAATCTGGAGAACCATCTGGCCTATCCGGAGAAATTTTAATTGAGAGTGACTGTTTGAGTTTAGGTTATTGGCAGGAACCTGAATTAACCGCTGAACGATTTTATGAAAAAAATATTTCTGGTCAATCTTTACGACAATATAGAACAGGAGATTTAGCTCGCTATCTTCCTGATGGGCAGTTAGTTTTTCTTGGTCGTCAAGACAATCAGGTTAAAGTGCGTGGCCATAGAATTGAGTTAGCAGAAATTGAATCAGCAATCAATTCCATCGAAGATATTAAACGTTGTGCTGTTGTAGCCTATAAATCTGATTCAGCTGACTATTCTAATAAAGATATTCGGATAGCGGCATATTTTGTAGGTGATTTGAGTGCTAATGAGTTACAAAATTTTTTACACAATCAATTGCCTGATTATATGATCCCGGCAGCTTTTATTAATTTAAATGAACTTCCTTTGCTTGGTAACGGTAAATTAGATCGATCTTCTCTACCAGAGCCTAAATGGGTAAAAGCTGATCCAAAATCGTATGTTGCTCCAAGATCTGAAATTGAGATTCATCTTGCTGCTATTTGGTCGGATGTTTTAGGAGTTGAGAAAATTGGAATTTATGATGATTTCTTTGATTTAGGTGGGCACTCACTAATGGCAGCTCAGCTTGTTTCAAGAATCACAAATAGCCTAAAAGTTGGTTTACCTCTTCGTCGCATATTTGATTCACCAACTATTTCAGCTTTAGCCGAGAAAATTGAAGCTATTCAGTGGGCTTTAGAATCGAATAATACTTCAACTCAATTAAATAAATAGTTTTTTCTAAATGAAAGTATTTATTCTTTAAGAATTCTTAGAAGATAATCGCCATAGCCGCTATTCGCAAGAGATTTAGCAAGCTTTTCTAAGTCATTTGAATTGATGTAACCCATACGCCAAGCAACTTCTTCTGGTGAAGCAATTTTTAAACCCTGACGTTGTTCTACAGTTTGAACAAATTCTGACGCTTGAAGAAGCGTATCGTGAGTTCCAGTATCAAGCCATGCAAAGCCGCGACCTAAGCATTCAACCTTTAAACTACCCCTTTCTAAATATTTCTTATTAACATCAGTTATTTCTAGCTCCCCACGTTCAGAAGGCTTCAAAGATTTAGCGACATCGCAGACCTCGCCATCATAAAAATATAACCCTGTTACAGCCCAGTTAGATTCAGGACTTAAAGGCTTTTCCTCTATACTTAGGACCTTTTTTTCATCGTTTAAAGTGACTACGCCAAAATCTTCAGGATTTGATACTTGATATGCGAATATTTTAGCTCCCTCATGATCGATTACTTGATTTTGTAATTTATTGCTGAGCCCTTGCCCATAGAAGATATTGTCTCCTAAAATTAAGCAACAATTGTTATTATCAATGAAGTTTTCGCCAATCAAGAAAGCTTCAGCAAGTCCTCCTGGAGTTTTTTGGGTTGCATAATTTATATCCAAACCCCACTGATTCCCATTGCCAAGAAGCTGATGAAATTGCGCTGCATCATGAGGCGTGGTAATTACTAAAATATCACGGATACCTGCGAGCATTAGAGTCGACAATGGATAGAAAATCATCGGTTTGTCATAAACCGGCAGCATCTGTTTACTGATCAATTGCGTTACGGGATACAGTCTAGTCCCTGATCCGCCAGCAAGAATTATGCCCTTCATTAATTACCCTTTGTTTCCCATACTTAAATATCTTCGTACCTCGCGATCTACTGCAGATTCCCAGTTTACAGTTTTTATACCAAAAATTTCCTCAAGTTTTTCACAATCTAAAGAAGAATTTAAAGGCCTATTAGCGATAGCGGGATATTCACTTGTTAAAATTTCTTTTATATTAATTTCCTTACCGGTAAATTGTTTCCATATTTTTCCAATTTGCTTGGCGAACCCGAACCAGCTTGTATTACCTTTGCCGCAGAAATGAAAAGTGCCAAATTGAGATTCTCCTGATCTATTTATTTGCCTGCAAATCTTAACAACTGTTTTTGCTATGTCAGATGCCGCTGTGGGAGAACCTTTTTGATCTCCAATAATATTTAGGGGTTGGTTTTCATTCAACATGTTTAGGATTGATTTCATAAAGTTTTTGCGCCATGGACTGAATACCCACGCTGTTCTTAATATAATGTGATCCGAGCAATTATCCCGGATAGCAATTTCTCCAGCCAATTTGCTTTTGCCGTAAGTATTTAGTGGATTGGTTGGATCATCTTCCTTATAAGGATTGACTTTTTTACCATCAAAAACAAAGTCAGTGGAGATATGAATCAATGGGCAATTTATCCTAGTGCATTCAAGTGCAAGGTTTTTAGCTCCAATTTCATTTGCTGCATAAGCTTTTTCTGGTTCTGTTTCTGCATCATCCACGGCAGTAAAAGCAGCAGTATTTATAACAACTTCAGGATTAACTTTTTTTAATACTTTTTTTACTTGTTCCCAGTTTTCAATATCAAGTTGCTTTGAGTTGGTTGCTACAAATTCTAAATCTATGTTCTTTTGTGTGAGGATTTCAGTCCCGATCTGACCGTTAGCACCGGTGAGCAATATTTTCAAAATTACTACTCCTTATCGGTTTCCAAGTCTTTCTAATCGGTAGCTCCCATCGAGAACTGCTTGCCACCATAAAGTATTCTCCAAATACCATTTCACAGTATTTTCGAGACCAATTTCGAAACTAATTCTTGGCTTCCATCCCAGTTCGCGAGAAATCTTATTGATGTCCATTGAGTAGCGAAAATCATGACCCGGTCGATCCTTAACATAACTAATCAAATTCTTATGAGGAGTATGATCTGGCCTAATTTTATCCAGAATTCCACAAATCGTTTCTACGACTTCAATATTTGTGTATTCACTATTACCACCAATATTGTAGGTTTCACCAGGCTCCCCTTTTTGGATAATGTCTTCAAGCGCTGCAACATGATCATCTACGTGAAGCCAATCTCGAATGTTTTTACCTTCCCCATATACCGGCATAGGTTTGCCTTCAAGACCTTTAAGAATCATAAGCGGGATTAGTTTTTCTGGAAACTGATAAGGCCCATAATTATTTGAACAGTTAGTAACAATAACGGGTAATCCATATGTTTCTTGCCAGGCCCTTGCCAAATGATCAGAACCAGCTTTTGATGCAGAATAAGGAGAGCTAGGGTTATAAGGAAAGTTTTCATTAAATTTACCTTTTTTTCCTAGCGAACCGAAGACTTCATCAGTTGAAACATGAATAAATTTAAATTTTTGTTGGTAATCTGAATTAAGTGCAGACCAATATTGAAAAGCATTGTTTAGTAGACTATAGGTTCCAACCAGATTTGTATTTATAAAATTTTCAGGAGTGTCGATTGAGCGATCTACATGAGATTCTGCCGCTAGATGCAAAACAATATCGGGCTTGAATGATACGAAGGCTTCTCTAATTTTATCTCCATCAGCAATATCTTCTTGAAAGAGCTTGTAGTTTTTATTGTTAGTGATCGTTGAAACAGACGCAGGATTTCCAGCATAAGTGCCTTTATCTACATTTAAGATTGTAAATTCCTTTTTACTTGCAAAATGTCTTACTACGGCAGAGCCGATAAACCCCAGTCCGCCTGTTACCAGCAGCTTCATTTTTCTTGCTCGTTGTATACAAAACTTAATTTGCAATCAGATAGTTTTGGTAGTTCATTATCTTTATCAGATATTACTGCCTCTTTCTCTGTGATTGGCCAATTGATATCTAAGTCTGGATCATTCCATTTAATCCCAGCTTCACATTCTTTTGCGTAAAAGCTGTCTACCGAATACAAAACAGCAGTGTCTTTATCTAATGAGCAGAATCCATGAGCAAAACCTGAAGGGATAAAAAGCCGTTGGGAATGATTTGCAGAAAGTTCTGCTGTTATATGTTGTCCAAACCAGGGAGAATTAAGACGGAGATCAACAGCCACATCAAAAATCCTACCCTGAAGCACATTAACTAATTTACTCTGTGCATATGGTGGAGATTGCCAGTGAAGGCCTCGGATAGTTGATATTGAGGATGAAAAAGAATAATTTTCCTGCAAAGGCTTAAAAGAAATCCCAGCAGATTCAAAATCTCTTTGGCTAAAAATCTCGGAAAAAAAACCTCGATTATCGACAAATCGATCAGTTGAGATTAGTTTTACATCTGGTATGGCTAGTTTTTCGACATGCATGGTTAAGATTTCTATCCAAAAAAAAAATTTAACAGTAAAATCTTTTTTAAATAATACTAATATTGCTGTAGTAGGAGTTTACTGTCCATATTTTTGGTGTCTAAATTCTTAGCATTAGGGTAAAAATTAAATTTCATTAATATCATGACTGGAATCAAATTTAATCGATCGGATAGTAATTGGCCAGATATTCTGTTGCTTTTTATTCTTGCCATTCCTTTTCTTTTGATTGCTTATGCTTATTTTACAGCGAAGTTTGGCTTAGAAAGGCGCTATGAAGCTGATATTACCTTCATTAATATACCTAAAGATGATGAGGCTATTGCCGAAGGAAGAAGACTGTCTCGGATACGCGGTTGTTTTTGGTGCCATGGGGAAAATCTCGAAGGCGATCAATATTTTGCTGAAGCAGACCGAGGAATTATTGTTGTCGCTCCCAATCTAACAAAAAAGATCCGCGAATATTCACCTGAAGATTTCTCAAGAGCAGTACGACACGGCATAAGACCTGATGGAACAAGTTTGCAACCCGCAATGCCATCGTTTGCTTATTATAATATTAGTGATGATGATATGGGTCTTATCCTTGCGTATATTCAAAACTTGCCTGAACAAGAAGGGATGCTTGGTGAGTTTAGACTCATGCCCTTAGGTTGGATACGTTGGACCTTAAATAGCTTTCCTAACAATGTTGCTAGCATGATCGATCATAATGTTGAGAGATTATCTCCAGCGGTTAATGGTCCTAGTCATTTACGAGGTAAGTATCTCGCAGAGAGCATTTGCACTGAATGCCATGGTGATAATGGACGTAAGCGTGTTTTTGGCACGCCAGATTTAAATATTGCTCTTGGTTATTCCCGCGAGGAATTTTTTCATTTAATGAGATCAGGCGAACCTCGTCATGATGAGCCAATTGATTATCATATGATCGAAGTCTCTAAATATCGATATATAGATATGAAAGACACAGAGATTGATGCGCTTTATAGCTATCTTCAGTCTCTAAGAGAAGGCATGAATTAGGAAAAAAGTTGTTATTTAACAATAATTTAAAAAAATAAATAAATAATGTGAATTTTTCTGACGCTCATTGCTGGACATCAAACGTTGCCAATGGCAACCTGCGTGGAAATAAATGTGCCAAAGACAATATAAAGATTAAGAATATGGAAAAACATTGGCGAGCAATTATTGAAGCAATTGGTGAAGACCCTAATCGCGAGGGTTTGAAAAAAACACCTGAACGCTCAGCAAAGGCCTTTGAGTTTTTAACTCAAGGGTATCGGCAAGATGTGGATGCATTGGTAAATAAGGCCATATTTACTTCTGATACCGATGAGATGGTTATTGTTCGAAATATAGAGCTCTATTCTATGTGCGAACATCATATGTTGCCTTTTATTGGTAAGGCGCACGTTGCTTATCTTCCCCAAGGGAAGGTTATTGGCTTATCTAAAATAGCCCGAATTGTAGATTTATTTGCTAGACGTTTACAGATTCAAGAAGTTTTAACTAAGCAGATTGCAGATTGCGTTAATAATGCAATTGGTGCTCGTGGTGTAGGAGTAGTGATTGAGGCCAAACATATGTGCATGATGATGCGAGGAGTTCAAAAACAAAACTCAATTATGACGACTTCTTGTATGTTAGGTCATTTCCGCGATAAGCAGGAAACTAGAGACGAATTTCTTCGCCTTATTGATTGAGGATAGACTCTAAAAGTTTTTGTGCTAATTTTTATATTTTATTTAACACTTCAGCTAACGCTATAACATCTTCTTTCTTGTGTGCCGCAGAAAGAAATCCTACTTCATAAGGACTAGGCGGTATGTAAATTTTTGCTTTCCTTAAAGCCGAGAACATTTCGGGGAAGTATTCATGGAGTTGATCTACGGCATTTGCTGTTCGAAGTGGTTGATCTTTTTCTAATTTAGGATGGATCCAGAATATTGAACCAGCTCTTTGAAGAGAATAACGTTGGTTACTTTTCAATCTATCTTCAAGTTCAGTTCCTAATGCCTCCAGATGAGTATAAATTTCCCCACTAGACAAGATTTTTAATGTTGCTAGACCAGCTCTCATAGCAATTGGATTTGCACTAAGTGTCCCAGCTTGGTAAACATTTCCTAGTGGCGCTATTCTTTGCATTAATTCTTTTTTTGCAGCAAATGCCCCAACTGGGAAACCGCCGCCGATAATTTTTCCCCAAGTTACAATATCTGGTTGAATATCGAATAGCTCAGTGCACCCTCCGAACCCAAGTCGAAAACCAGTCACCACTTCATCAAAAATCAGCAGAACATCATTTTTTTCACACAGATATTTTATGTGTTTTAGAAACTCTCTTCTTTGAGGCAGCAAACCATAATTTGCAGGGATTATTTCGATAATCACACACGCTAAATTTTTTGAATAATTTGTAAAGATTTCTGAAGCTTTTTTTTCATCATCGAGTGGGGCAACTAAGGTGTTTTGAACTGTGTCTTTACGAACCCCGGAGCTTTGAGCTTCAGTTGCCATACCCGAACCAGCCGCTACAAGCATGCTGTCTACATGCCCATGATAACAACCAGAAAATTTCAGTATTTGATCACGACCTGTTACTGCGCGAGCGAGCCTGAGCGCAGACATTACTGCCTCAGTGCCAGAATTTACAAAACGAATTTGATCAATCCATTTTATACGTTCTTTGATAAGCTCTGCGAGCTCAAGAGAATAAGTTTCAGCGGTTCCATAGCTCCATCCTTTATCAAGAGCATCATGTAATTCAGCATTAATCTCACTATGATTATGACCTAGAATCAAAGGTCCAAAAGCCATACAAAAATCAAGGTAAGTTTCATTATTTGTATCAACGATTGAGTTCCCTTGAGCTGATTTAACGAAAAATGGGTTTCCGCCTACATGTTTGAAAGCACGAACTGGTGAGTGCACTCCTCCCGGGCTTGCAGCTAAAGCTCGTTTAAAGAGCGCAGAGGTTTTTTCTAATGATTTAGCCATTTTGGAGCGCTTCTTGCCGCATAGGAAATAATCATATTAGCTCCGGCACGCAACATCGATGTCCAAGTTTCGACGTAAAGTCTTTGCCTATTGCCAAGGTTATACTTCGAGGTAAGCTCAATTCCTGCTGATTCACCACTAGTTTGATAAATTGCCCAAGGTAAAGGTATTTTTGATGATAAAGTTTTTAAAATATCTAGATAGGGCATACCTGGCTTAACCATTAGAATATCTGCACCTTCGTCTGCATCCCTCATAGCACTTAAAAGTGCATCATTGGGTCGCCCGGGATCAATCTGATAGCTTGAACGTCCATTTAATAGTATTTCATTATCAGGGGTTGAATCAGCCGCTATTCTAAATGGACCATAAAAGCCCGAATCGAATTTTGCTGAATAACTCATAATAAGAGTTTTTTCATTCTGACTTAGATTTAGAGCATCTCGAATGGCAGCAATTCTCCCATCCATCATGTCGCTTGGTGCTACGCAGTCAGCTCCTGCTGAAGCATAAAGTTCAGCTGCACTGCTTAAGGCTGAAACACTCGGACCATTAAGTATAGTGTCTCCAGTTTCATTTAGTATTCCGCAGTGACCATGAGTTGTATTTGAGCAAAGACAGACATCAACCGCGAGCCAGATATCCTTACCAAATTCATTTTTGATATCACAAATTCTATCCACAATAAATTGGTGATCAAATTCAGTTTCATTTTTTTTTGCAGGCACGCCAAAAAGCAGAAATTTTTTAATGCCTTCATTCATATCTTTGTCGATTTGTTTTAGTAGAGACAAAGACGTATCTCTCCATGTATCTTTCAAACTAGGAATGGCTTCTCTTTCGCTTATACCTTGAACAACAAATAAAGGCTGAATAAATTGACCTGATGATAGTCGAATTTGGCGAGTAAGTTCCCTAGTCGCAGTCGAGAGCCTAGTTCTTCTTAAACTTAATTCAGCCAATTTTGCCACTCCCTATATGATGGAAAGGCCGTAACATTTTTTATTCCCGCGGAACGAATTGCGTGTATTGTTTTTCCAGGGCCACAAGCATGATGAGCATTATTTGGCAGCAGATGCCTCAAACTGTCAAAATGTTGAGGGCTTTTCCAGTAAAAATGTGTACTTTTTTTCAATTGATCTATATGAGAGGTATTGTCATTGAATTTGTTGGTTATGATGCGGTAAGTTGCAATAATATTTCCAACCTTAGAATTATCCCAGCTCTTTACTGCATCAAAATGTGTAATTGCCTTCCATTCCTTTAACTTTGGAAGCTGAAGTGCATCGCAAGAGAGCCAATCTTTAATGGAGTTAAAGCCAAGATGGTCAGTACAGGCTTCTATCCAAAAACCTTGACGAGCTAATTTTATCCAACTTTCAGTGCCGCTAGTCCAATATCTTACATCAGGATTAATTTCCTGAAATTCCATTGCATGCCAGTGAGCAATAAAGTTTATCCCATGATTAGGAATCTTTTTTTGTAATGGCTTTCTTTCCTGTGCCATTTTTGGAAACTTTGACCATGGTTTTGCATCATGTGGTTTTTTTGGCATGAGAGCTGTTCTGCAGCGATAAATTACTGTATTAGAATTTTTTGTTGATCTTCCGCGCAGTCTCGCTACGAATCCCAATTCTTCGTTTTCAATTGCTGTCGATCCAAGGGCTGAAGCCTCAATTGCATATTCATCGGACACTTCTTTAACTAATTCCTTTTCAATTATTAGTAATTGCTCAGTTTTAAGATCATGTATTGTTTCCAAAATATTGAGAGTTGACTGATCTTTTTTTCTGCATTCAATTGCTAATGCTCCTTGTCCGGGCGCAGTAGGGCATTCGCTTATAGGTAAAACCATCATACGCGAAAGAGTTAAAGCCTCTTTTATACTATGGTGAGATTCAGGATCAAGCCATAATCTTTGCAACCCCGCTAAAGCAATAACCACCGCATCAAGTGAATTTTTATCTCTATTGATGATTTTTTTTAAGCGATCGAGTATGTTGCCTCGCAAGGGGACGAAGTCTAATGCATGGCCTTCCTTAAGTTTTGGCAATGCGCTGAGTAGAAAATCATTAGTATTTTGTTTTCTACGTAATGAAGATGAGCCAATTTTAATTACTTCTTTAGTGTGTAATTTATCTTCTATATCCTTCTGGAATAAAACAATGTCTGCTGGGTTTTCTCTTTTGGGGGTTGAAGCAAGCTGAATTTGATTAGGCCGAATTATTGGTAAATCTTTAAAAGAATGGACACAGAAATCAATATCCCCATCTATTAGCGCTTGGTCCAGTTCCGCTGTAAAGAAAACGGGGTCTTTAACATCAGTTAATGGGGTTTTGGTATTTATGTCGCCTCTTGTTTTGATGGGAATGAGCTCTATATTTATTTCAGGGTGTTTATTTTTTAGAAGGCCGACAACTACCCTGCTTTGTGCAATTGCCAAAGCTGATGGACGAGTACCCAGTTTCAATGTTCTTTGGTTTGCCATTATATTAGGCCTGTTGAATGACAATTGATGAAAAGGGCTCTCTGGCTTTGAAGATATATTTAGTAGCTCTAAGCTGACAGGCTTTACGAGCATAATTTACTCGCAATGAGCGAATAGCAGATTGGCTATTACGTAGATCAAAAATTGTATCAAGATCCGCAAATTTCAATTCTGAATCTATTTCAGTCCATATGCCTCTATTTGCTCGACGCCTCCCTAGATGAACTATTGTATTTATTTGTTTTTTTGCTAGCTCAAACCATAACCTATCATTTTCCTCATAAGGCGGGACACTTATAACTAACTGTGATGCCCAATCAGCAGCAATTAAGGCCTCCGATGGATTAAATATTCTTGCTTTTTTAGCGTGAATTTTTTTTGGCTGATGATTCCAGATTCCTAAATGAAAGCTCTCCAGAAATGGAATAATTGAACGAGATAAGTCACCAGCCCCAACAATTAAAATATTTGATTTACTATTTGGATTAAGTAATTTTCTAACTAACGATCCGTATGATTGACCGCCTATTCCCTGAAGATGTTGGTTGCGAATTTCGATGCTCTCGCTGAATAAATTCCGCATAATGGGAAGTAAGGGCTCGCTAGTATTTATTGGAGCTTTTTCTAACCAATTTATCCAGCCTTGTTTAAATTGCCCAAGAATATTGCTTTCGCCGACGATCTTGCTATTTAACCCCGTTGCCGTTTTTAACATAAAACTATAGGCAGATCTTCCAGTTAGAAACTGAATATTCTCTTTAAATTCAAATTTTGGATGGAAATTGCCGGGGATAACAAAAAGCTGACGTAAGCATGTATCAAGATAGAAACCTTTATTCTTCAGATAATTAATATCACTATCTTTTAATCCGTTTCCGGTTTCATCTTTTTCGAAATGAAAAATACAGAACTCTGGTAAAATATTTTCTGACATTATTTAAATCACAGTCTTAAGAGTAATCCCGCTATTTGCTTCTTCTAACCATGGGCTAAGCTGCTCTGAGTCTAGGCCGATATCCATTCTAGCCCACTCAACAACATCCCCGATGATAAGAATTGCTGGGTTTTTTATGGAGTTATCTCTAGCGAGCTTAGGCAATTGTTTCAGGTTGCTTACTAAACTGCGCTGATTTTTTGTTGTTCCATTTTCAATTAGTACTGCAGGGCAGTTTGAATCTCTTCCTGCCGAGATCAAATTCTGACAGGTGTCTTCAATCTTTCCCATTGACATATACACTACGATTGTTTGATCTTTATCAATCAATTGATTCCAATTAGGACCTTTGCCAGAGGCAGTCTTTGCGGTGATAAAAGTAACTGAGGTTGCTTTTGATCGATGTGTTAGTGGGAAGCCTGTAGATGCCGCTGATCCAATTCCTGCAGTAATTCCGGGGATAATTTTAAAATTAAGGCCTGCATTTTTTAAAGCTGTTAGTTCTTCGCCGCCCCGCCCAAAGATAAATGGATCTCCTCCTTTAAGTCTACATACTCGCATTCCGGAACGAACTTTCTTTATTAAAAGATTGTTAATTTCAGTTTGAGTGATACTGGGGCTTCCTGCTGCTTTGCCAACTGAAATAATTTCCGCATCCCTTCGTGCGTGCTCTAGAATTACTTTGTTTACAAGACGATCGTGGATAATTACATCAGCATTTTGAAGACATCTAAGCGCCTTAAGCGTAATTAAATCTGGATCACCTGGGCCTGCCCCTACAAGCCATCCAATGCCTTCGCTTTTTAAATCTTTATTAAAAATGCGTTTTTTTATTTCCTTATCCGCTTCTTCTATATTTTCATTCAGTACTTGATCAGCAATATTGCTAAATAAAATAGTTTGCCAAAATTCCAATCTTTCTTTTGCGCTAACAATTCTGGTTTTAACTTCATTGCGCCATTTCCCAGCCCAATCTGCTAGCAAGCCATAATTGGCATGAAGCGTTTTTTCGAGATTTTGCCTAATCATTGTTGCTAAAATAGGAGACTTACCGCTGCTGGAAATTCCAATAATTAGGGGCGATCTGTCCACAATTGCGGGGATGATGGCGGTAGATAGCTCAGTATTATCCACCACGTTACATAGACAATTCTTTTTCTTCGATTCCGCTGCAATCATTTGGTTAGTTTTTTGATCATTAGTTGCAGCAATAACAAGTCTAAAATTATTAATTAATTTTTCTGAGAACTTAGATTGCAGCAGCTTAATATGGCCTTTATTATTTAGCTCAGTTAATTCTCGACAAGCATTTGGGCTTATTACAGTTATCTTTGCGCCAGCGCGTCTTAGGAGCTGGCATTTTCGAGCAGCAACCTCTCCTCCGCCTACGATCAGGCAGTTTTCATCATTTATCCGGACAAATAGTGGTAAGTAATCCATGTTCTTTTATCTTATATGTAGCATTACAATAGCCTCGCATATCGCAAACACTTAAAAAATAATATATTTTTCTTCTCTTATAGAAATTAGCTATATGAGTTTTATTTTAATTATAGGTTTGACACTCCTATGTGACTAATGGTTATATCTCGCCCAAGTGTATATTGTAAAAATCTATTAATACTGGATATCTAATGACATTACAGCAACTTCGCTATCTTTTGGGTATTGCCGACAGCGGTTTAAATATTACTGCTGCAGCTGAGCGTCTATATACCAGTCAACCGGGCATAAGCAAACAGCTTAAGCTTTTGGAGCAGGAATTGGGCATTCAGCTATTTACTCGCAAAGGGAAGAGCTTGTCAGCTATTACTCCAGCAGGGCATGAGGTTATTGCTCGCGCCAGAAGAATTTTGCTTGAGGTGAAAAATATTCGAAATTTAGCGAGTGATTTGTCTCAAGAGCAGGAGGGCACTTTATCAATTGCCACGACACATACTCAAGCTAGGTATGTTCTTCCTGATGTTATTCAAAAATTTCGTGATAGCTACCCTAAGGTAAATCTCGAAATTCATCAGGGTACAGCTGAGCAAATAGCTGAGCTTGTTTCTTCTAATAGCGTGGATTTTGCTGTTGCCAGTGGCGCCCAAGAACTTTTTCCTGATCTGGTTTTATTGCCATGCTATGAATGGGATCGAATTGTCTTGGCTCCTCAAGGTCATAATTTAGGACGGAAGTCTGAGCCATTAAGTATTGAAATATTGAGCGCTTATCCTCTTGTTACATATGTATTTAGTTTGACTGGAGAATCTTCTTTCAGGAAAGCATTTAATGATAAAGATCTTGAGCCGGATGTAGTTTTCACTGCTCGAGATGCAGATATTATTAAAACCTATGTACGCATGGGGATGGGTGTAGGCGTTGTTGCTGCAATGTCATGGGAATGCCAAGACAAGAACGATCTTGTTGCGCTGGATGCAACCGGATTGTTTCCGAGAATAACCACTTGGATAGGTTTTCGCCGAGATACTGTATTACGTGGATATATGGTTGATTTTGCCGAATTATTCGCTCCACATTTATCACCTGAATTAACTCAACGTGCTGCAAGCATTGATAATCAAGAGGATGTGGATAAATTATTTGAAGATATTGAGCTACCTATAAGAGGCGGTTGTGAGAATGAATTCGGTGCCGACAAATAAATTTACTGTCGAGAAAATTATATTTAAACTTTTTCTAGATCAATATCATGTAAACCGCATTCACGTGTTAAGCCGAAGAATCGAGTTTCTGACTCATCATGAACATCATGTATAGATTTTGTAGTGTGTACGTCTCCAATAGAGATGTAGCCTTTTTCCCATAGTGGGTGATAAGGTAAATCATGTTTATTTAGATAATTAAAGATATCCTTATCTGTCCAGTCAGCGATGGCATGAACCTTCCAACGATTACCACGAGACCAGCTTAAGAATGGGGCATCTGATCGAGATTCTGATTGCGAACGACGTAATCCGGCAAACCAAGTGCCTACTCTTAATTTGCTAAGAGCACGCTCCATTGGCTCTACTTTGTTTTCTTGATTGTATGCTGTAATTCCTTTTACACCTTGATTCCATCTCTGGCCATAGCGAGCTTCTTGCCAGGCTGGAGTTGTTTTGCTTCGATAAATTTGAAGATTTAAACTCAGCCGATCTTTTAATTCATCAACAAAACGGTAGGTTTCGGGAAAGAGGTAACCAGTATCAATAAATATAACTGGGATACCTGGTTTTTGAATGTTCACCAAGTGTAAAGAAACTGCTGCTTGCGCTCCAAAACTAGAGCTTAGAACCTGCTTGTTAGGTAGATGCTCCAAAGACCAAGCAACTCGCTCCTCAGCGCTGAGGTTGCTAAACAGAGCATTGCAATGATCTATAGCTGCTTGCCGAGATTGAGTTTCATCAAGAGTAAGTGAGCCATTAGATGAAATTTGATTTTCATTAAAGCCAAATGCTGATTGTAGATTTTCCGCTAGTGCTTGCATTTTTTTTCGTTCTTATTTATTCAGACCGGATACACTAAAGACCTATCAGGGAAGAGTGAACGTAATTGTTGTTATCGCGCTATAACTTGAAATTATAACCCGGTTGAATGATTTAAATATTTGATATTTAAGTATAAAAAAAGGAAAACCTGATTCCTTATCTAAATTCTCTATCACTTTTACAATTTATTTTTTTCTTCTTTTAAAAACCTGCGTATTACTGATTTAGAATTGTTGAAATTAATGTAGTCAAATCATCATTTCCGTTATACTGGCGCGCCTTCAATTAACGACCTCATAATTACTTTTTTGGCAAAATAAATACGATGACCGAGACATTGAAATTGGTATATTCGGCGGCCAAAGTGCGCTTAGGTTTTTTGATCATGTTATGCGCTTTGGCAGGACTTGCCGTTTCTCCCGAAAGCAGTTTGACACCTTGGCAAATTCTTGTTTTGGCTATTACTGTTCTTTTATGTTCTTCAAGCGCAGGAGCATTTAATCAATGGTATGAACGCGATATTGATTCAAAAATGAAGCGTACTAAAACAAGACCATTCGTTACTGGCCGTTTTACAGCTAGTTTTTATTGGCCGGCAGGAATAGTTTTAATTTCTGCCTTCGCTATTCTGGCTCTTGCGATTACAACTAATATAGCGGCTGCTTTTTATCTTTTTTTGGGGGCATTTTGCTACGGAGTTGTATATACGATTTGGTTAAAACGTCGAACTTGGTGGAATGTTGTTATTGGAGGTTTAGCAGGAAGTTTCGCTGTTCTTGCGGGCGCAGCAGCCGTTGATGTGAATATTGCACCATCAGCAATTATTTTATCAGTTGTTTTGTTTCTATGGACTCCTCCACATTTTTGGGCTTTGGCGTATGCATGTCGAAAAGATTACGAAAAGTCTGGCGTTCCCATGTTGCCTGTATTGGTGAAAGAAAGAACCGCTACGTTAACTATTCTTGCTCACGTTCTGTTGTTAGTTGTTCTTTCAATTGCTCCCGTTTTTTTTGGTATGGGGTGGATCTATTTTTTCGGAGTATTTGCTGGCGGAGTTTTCTTTACTCGAGAAACAATTCGTCTGCATTTTAAACCAAGTATTCAGCAAGCTTGGCGTACTTTTGCCTCATCAATTGCCCAGCTTGGTTTAATGCTGACCGCAGCAATTCTCGACAGCATCATTCTTAACTAGTGAATTAAATTAAGTAAGCAAAATAGGCAAGATCTTTTTGGAGAGTTTTATGCAGTCGCAATTCAGAGTTGCCCTTACATTAATCTTAGCCCCCTTTTTCTCTGCAAGCTTGGTGTTAGCTGAAATAAATCAGCCTATAGGTTTTGATGATATTAGTGATTCTTCTGGTGTTGTAGATCTTGGTGTAAATAGCACAGGCCCCACTTTTGTCGATTTTGATAATGATGGCGATATAGACATTTATGTAACTGTAGAAACGCATTCACCTGGCCAGTCAAATCGACTTTGGCAAAATAATGGTAAAGGTCAATTTACGGATGTTGCTAAAACTTTTGCTGTGGATGATTATCTTGGGCTTGCTCGCGGCGCTTCTTGGGGTGACATTGATAATGATGGCGATGCCGATCTGGCAGTTGGCAACTTACCCAACACAGGTGGTCGGGAGTTTCGGCCCACAGGTGTTTTTAAAAACTTATTGATTGAAACTGGCTCACCGAATTTTGAGGAAATCACTCAGGAAGCGCGTTTTTTTCGTAAAGGCAATAGGCAAGATAAGAACAACGGCGGCATGACTGATACTTCTGCTGGTTTGGGTTGGGCGGATTACAACAACGATGGGTATTTAGATTTATACGTCCGTATTGCAGATTATGATATTGACAACGTCCTGTTTAGGAGCAATGGAAACGGGACTTTCAAGGATGTTACTAAGTCTTCTGGAGTAAGTATTCTTGATAAGGTTTTGGAGGCTAATTCTCAGGGCTCTCCAACTTGGACTGATATTAACCATGATGGTTTTATTGACATGTTGGTAACGAATGAGGGCGATTCTAATATTCTTTTTTTGAATAATAGGAAGGGCTCTTTCGTAGACATCACTAATAGCCGAAAACAACCATCTGGTTTGGCGTTTTTGAATCCTGGTAATGCTAATGGAGCTTGCGTTGCTGATATTGATAACGATGGCGATATGGATTTTTATTTACCAACAGCCGATCAGGCCAATCGATTAATTATTAGTGAGTTCGCTGAAACTGGGAAGGTTAGCTTTAAAGACATCACATTAACATCAGGCGCAGCGGATTTACGTGGGGCTCGTGGTTGTGTAATGGCAGATTTTGATAACGATGGCTTAATAGATATTTACGTTAATAACGGTGGGTTATCTAACGTTTTGATTAATGATGTGATAGGTGGGTTGCCGGTTTTTGTGCAGTTCTATATAGCTTGGGAGCCAGACTACAATACTTTACTTCGTAATAATGGTGATAGAACCTTTAGTGACGTAACTGATGGTTCTGGTGCAGAAGGTTACGGCATCGGTAGTGGTGTTGGAGCCGCAGATATTAACGACGATGGATTTCCTGATCTGTATGTTGCAAATCGAACTTATTACAGTATGGATAAGCGAGTTGGCAAGGCCTTTAAAAATCAATTGCTTTTAAACAAACCAAATGAGAATAATTGGGTCAGAGTTTTATTACAGGGCACCGATGCAAATAGAGATGGATATGGTGCTCGTGTTAAAGTTGTTGCAGGAGAGCTTGTTCAGTATCGAGAACACACTAGCTCGCATGGTTATAACTCTGGTAATGATCCGCGACTATTGTTCGGTTTGGGCCAAAAAGAACAAATTGATCTGATAGAGGTAACTTGGCCAGGAGGGCAAAAGCAAATTATTGAGAACCAGCAAATAGGGCGGACAATAAAAATTGTCCAGCAAAGTTCCTCATAGAAATTATTCCATCTCGCAGAGTAAAACTTTACTGGCGGTAATTGAGCCGATCATTAGTTTTTTCCCTAAAGTTGCCCCACCGCTTCCTGCTGAAATTTCTTTTCCCCCATTGATGTAGATTTCCTCAATTTTTGGATTGTCCTGCGAAGCATCGATACGCAAGATTTCTGTTGGTGCATCGATACCCATAATAAAGTGCATGGCTAATGCTATGACGTTTGAGTGAGTGCCAACCCAAAGTGAACCATCCTCGGCGATGTCAATATTATCCGGGGCACTTCCAATATCAATATTCTTAATAGTCTCAATACTCCCATCAAGATTACGCTGAGCAACTCGAATTCTATTTGCCCCAGTTTCAGCTATATAAAGCTTCTCGCCATCTGCAGAAACGTTAATACCTCCGGCTGATTCAATATCATCTGCAACAGATCGAAATTCACTACCATCAAAATAAATCAGTTGTGTCAGAGTTTCGCCACTTCCTCTTTCCACGTCCTGAGCAACGTAAAATTTCCGAGCGCCTACCGCAACCATGTCATTTCCTCTGGTTATTAAATCGTCGGAAAAACTTTCTAGATGTTTAAATTCACCCGGGCTTACTTCGACATAATGTTCAATCATCTCTTTGCCAGTCGATCGATCTTTCGGGTGATTAATGACATATAAGTGACGATCACCTTCGCTAGTAATAAAAATACTAATACCATGAGGGTGCAGATCAGGCCCATCGATTAAAGCCTTTTCTATTAAGGTTTCTGATTTGCCTAGATCTAATCGTAATATTGTTCCTGGCTCTGCTTGACCACCTTGCGCAACGGTTAAACGGTCATAGGTGGAAACATAGGCATATTGACGCTCACGATCAATTTGCAAATCTTCTCCACTTCCAGGTAAAGGAACATCAACACAAACGCCTGAAAATTGCTCGTCAATGTCTTTATTTACGCTTGAATAGATGAATAAACCTATTCCAATGCAAACGAGTACGATAATCGCAAGCGAAATAGTTAGTATTTTTTTGATCATGATTAAAACCTCTTTAAACCATGTTAAATGGAAATGTTTCTATATCAAATGAGAAACAATCCATAGATTGCATTTTAGCCTGAGTAATGTCTCAATTCTTAATCTATACTTATTTATCCATTTAATTGATATGTTTGATGAAATCTCTCGCATAGGGCCATTCATACTGGTTGGATTCGCCAATCTAGTTATATTAGAGCTTGCCTTGTTAGTCTTAAATTTCACCCTGATCCTGAATACAAATAAATCTGGTCGCCACAGGTTGGACGTGACTTACTCTTTTGGCGACTGGTAACTGTGATGGCCTTTATCGTTGCGATTCGAGTTTAATTTATTTCATATCAACTCGGCTTCAGTGGGTTTATATTTTTTTAGGAGAATTGATGACCAATCAATATGGTGATCGTCCAATGTATATTGGCGGTGAATTTGTCGAAAGTGAGTCTGGCGAATGGATGGAGACTGTTAACCCAGCTTCTGGTGAAGTTCATGGTCGAGTTCCAGCTGGAACAAAAAAAGATGTTGAGAGGGCAGTCCAGGCCGCCAGTAAAGCCCAAGAGGATTGGGGCGCAAAATCAGTTTTTGAGCGAGGCGCATTAATTCGAAAATTGGCCGTCGCCGTTCAAGATCGAGCTGATGATGTTCTCACAATGGAGGCCGATGACACAGGAAATACCATGGCAAGTCTCGGTAATGACATTAGCCTAGTTGCAGGATTTCTAAATTTTACTGCCGGTTTGGGTATAGAGATTAAGGGTGAAAGCGTTCCAGCAACTGCTGAGCATATTCATTTTACAATGCGTCAGCCATACGGCGTTGTGGGTCGCATAGTGCCTTTTAATCACCCTTTTTGTTTTGCTGGAGCCCATCTTGGGGCTCCTCTGATTGCGGGTAATGCCGTGGTTCTTAAATCGCCGGATCAGAGCCCTCTTTCAGCTACGGTTATGGCTGAAATTTGCGATGATGTTCTGCCACCTGGGGTGGTGAATATTGTTTCTGGACAGGGCGTTGTTGTCGGTGATGCGATTGTGCGACATCCTAAAGTTCCTCGTATCGGGTTTACCGGGTCTGTCCCAACTGGCCTTGCAATTCAGCGTTCTGCAGCTGAAGTCTCTGTTAAGCATATCAGTCTTGAGCTTGGCGGAAAGAATCCTTTTATTGCCTTTGCTGATGCTGATCCAAAAGCTGTTGCGAATGCAGCAGTGAGCGGAATGAATTTTGCTTGGTCGGGACAATCGTGCGGATCAACAAGTCGATTAATGTTGCACGAGTCAATTCACGACGAGGTCTTGGCTGATATTGAGGCGCAGGTTAACTCAATAAAATTAGGCAATCCTCTTGATAAGTCTTCAGGGATGGGGCCAGTTAATTCTGAAGGTCATTACAACCACGTTATGGGTTTGATAGAAGCTGGTAAAGAGGAAGGAGCTAGAGTGGTTACGGGTGGAGGACGACCAAATGGCTCAGAATTTGATAAAGGTTTCTGGGTTCAGCCAACGGTATTTGCTGATGTGAGCATGAATATGCGAATCGCACGCGAAGAAATCTTTGGGCCCGTGCTTTCGGTATTTAAGTGGAGTGACGTCGATGAAGTTATTGCGATGGCAAATGATATTGATTTGGGTTTAACCGCCGCTGTTTGGACGAATGATATTCGAGTTGCTATGGACACCACCCGAAAAGTTCAATCTGGGTGCATTTGGATCAATGGAACCGGAAGACACTACATGGGTACTGGCTTTGCCGGCTGGAAAAATAGCGGTTTAGGAAAAGAAGAGTGCCTTGAAGAGATATTAAGTTACACTCAATCAAAGTCGGTTCATATACTAATGTCATAAAATGCAAGAATGTCTCATTTTGTTTTTTAAGGAATAAAAATCTATGTCAGAAGATTCATCAATATTATCTAATAGCTCTGAGGAAGAAGGCTTAAAGGTTGGTTTTCTGTATCTTGCCCCAGGTATTTCAAAACTTAATTTGTTTGCTTACTTTTATGCAGCTTTTGCAACCATCGGTCTTTTAACGTTTATCTCTACTGGGACCGCGCAAGTTCTAAATGCGATGGGAATCCCAATAGATGAACATGGTGCTGCTTCCGGAAATCTCGTCATCATGACTGAGATCACGCAGATTTTGGCTTTTGGAATTGTAGGAGTATTAGCTGATCGAATTGGACGTCGAGAGGTAGCAGCAGTAGGCATGTTTGTTATGGGCCTTGGCTATGCATTTTATCCCTATGCTGAATCACTTCCAGAATTGTTGATTTATCGAGCCATGTATGGCGCTGGGCTTGGGGCTGCAACTGGTATGGTTGGTACTCTAATCGCTGACTATGCGGGTGATAAATCACGCGCTAAGTTTGTTGCTGTTGGCGGAATATTTAATGGTATTGGAGTGATATTTGTTACTGTTATTTTTGGTGCTAATGCTGCGCCTATGCTGGTTGAAGCTGGATATTCGCCAATTGAAGCCATGCGAATTACGCATTGGATTGTTGCAGGAGCTTGTTTTTTCTCATCAATAATTTATTTCTTAGGCCTTAAAAAGGGAACTCCTGGAGCAAAAGAAGAACGCCCTCCAGTCAAAGAATTACTTGTGAGTGGCTACACTGAAGCGATCAATAATCCTCGAATTGCTTTGAGTTATGCCTGTGGTTTTGTTGCACGTAGCGATCAAGTAATACTTGGTACATTTACTGTTCTTTGGGGTTCAACCGTTGCCGTATCCCAAGGCGCAGATTTTGCGACCGCTTCTGGTAAGGGGGCTCTGCTTTTTGCTATTGCCGGAACAACTTCATTATTATTCCTCCCTTTTTTAGGAGCTATTCTCGATAAATTCAATCGTGTGTCTGGGGTAATAATTTGTATGACTTTGGGTGCTTTAGGTTATTTCTGCATGTTCTTGGTAGATGAAACTAGAATGTTTAACGATATCGGATTTCCTTTGACCACTCATTCAATGGTTTTATTTGGAGCTTTAGGAGCCGGTCAGATTGCGGCATTTCTTGGGGCCACTATATTAATAAGTGCTGAAGCACCCAAGCTGAAGCGTGGGGTGGTCGTTGGCATGTTTAATATTTTTGGCGCTATAGGAATTTTTGTTGCTGTTGCTATAGGTGGAACATTATTTGATGTTTGGGGCGGTTTCGGACCCTTTGTTCTCGTCGGATTGTTTAATGCAATTGTTGCTTTATTAGCCATAATTGTTCGGATCAAATCTCCTGGCCCTATGCCAGTTAGTAAATCAGCTACGTAAATTTTTGATTAAAAAATGATTTTTCAATCAGGCCGTTTATCCATTAATTTGATATATGAAGAGAAAACGTTTCTTCCAAGATTTATTGAGTTATTGATATAAGCGGATGTATCTGAATTAATTTTTATAGCACTTATATTTTCATCGTATTTTTCTAATTCTCGCGCCATCGATGATGTATTAAGCCATTGTTTAATGATTGCGGCGTCAACCTCAAGATGGAACTGCAAAGCATATACGTTTTTTCCGTATCGAAATGCTTGATTGCTGCAATCAGATGAAGTTGCAAGGTGTATCGCATTGTCAGGTATGTCGAAAGTATCACCATGCCATTGGAAAACCTTCTCTGCGCCGGAGAAATGTTTAAACAGGAGATCTTCAGTACCTTCTTCAGTTGGATTAACGTTATACCAGCCTATTTCTTTAACTTTGTTAGAGCCCACATTCGCCCCAAGAGCTTTTGCGATTAATTGAGCTCCAAGACAAATACCGAAAATAGGTATTTGTTTTTGGATTGCTTTTTCAATTGCAGCAAGCTCTGTTAGTAAATGCGGGTATTTAACAGTCTGATCCACACACATCGGCCCCCCTAGGATGATTAAGCCGTCATAATTTTCAATATTGGGCTTTGAATCAGGGTCCTGATTAAAATTAATATAATGTATCTCACAGCCATTCTGCTCTATTAACGAATCAAATGTGCCAAGGGTCTCATGAGGAACATGCTGGAAGATAAGAATACGCTTCATAATAATTAGATTGTAACTGAATGACTTCTTAATTAGCGTTTCTTACCAAGCCAATGCCTCGAGCTATGGCAAGTGAAACGCAAAGAAGAATGATCGCAAATGGGGCATTAGGACCAATATTTCCTGCTAAGTAACCTGCAAAAGCTGGTCCGGCGACCCTTCCAAATAATGCCGCGCCATTTGCTACTCCTAACCCAAGACCTTGATTCTTATCATTAATATTTTTGGATATCAGTCCAAGTATTGTAGTTGCCCAGAGTGAATTGCCCATAGCTGCTATAAGTAAACCAGCCAGCGCAATCAGTGGAGATCCTAAGAAATACAGGAAAAATAAAAGACCTATGCCATCAGTTATTGTTCCATATAAGACAGTCTTTTCTTGTCCATAATGATTAATCATTGGCTTAAGAAGTATGCCGCTACCCAACGCAAAACCAATACCTATAGCCATTCCTGAAAACGCAATTATCTGAGCAGTCCAACCCAGACTGATATCAGCCCATAGTGTAAATGAGAATTGTAGGCTACCTTGGATAAATCCAGATAAAAGAAAAATACCTATTGCGAGCACTAAGCTAAATTCAAAAATTGGGGCTGAAATTTTTTCTCTTTTTTCCGCTTCATTTTTATTTTTTTGATGCTTTGTTAATCTTTGATTAGTTTCTGATAATCCAAAAAGGATAAATAGTGCGCCCAGAAAATTCATTGCAGCACCAAGCAAAGAAGGAAGTACATGGTTAAACCCACTTCCCGGAAGTCCTACCCAAATACGAAATTTACCAAGCCAACTATCTGGATCCTCTCCCATAAAGAAACCACCTATTAGTGGGCCAACAGTAAATGCAACCGCCATAGCTGCCGTTACTAGACCTATTTTTATTGCACGATTGTCTTGTTTGCTAAGGTCGCTTGCCACAGCAAATCCAATTCCTCTTGGAGTGCCTGCAAGACCTTGCATTGCGCGTCCAATAAATAATCCAACCCAAGAGGCGCTAAATGCAAAAAGAATAAATGCAGATGCCCCGCCAATTAACGTTATAAGTAAGATGGGTTTTCTTCCGTAGCGATCACTAAGGCGACCCCAAAATGGTGATGCCAGCATGCTCATTAATGGATAAACACCGACTAAAAGGCCAAGTTGTGTTGGACCAACATCAAATGCTTTTCCAAGACTTGGCAGCATTGGCAAAATCAGAGTTGCTGGGATAGAACTCACAAACATTGCCACGAGCAAAGCTCGTTGCGTACGTTTTACGGAATTCATAGCGTTAATTAGCTGTATTCAATAGAGTGAAATTATCAGCATCTTTCCAGGCAGGAAATTTTTCACGGTAAAGTCGAAGTTTTTCGAGACTAATTTTAGTGTTAAAGACCCCCTCTTTATTGTTAGCATCCAGCACAATATTCCCAAAGTAATCTGCAACCATGCTATCCCCTAAGTATTCAACTTTATTTCCATCCGTGCCAACCCGATTCACTCCTACTGAATAGCAGAGATTTTCCACCGCTCTTGCAGGCAAAAGACTACGCCAGGCTGATTGTCTAGGTGCAGGCCAGTTAGCTACATATATTAGCAGGTCATAATCATCTCTATTACGGCTCCATACTGGAAATCTAAGGTCATAACAAATGAGAGGACAAATGCGCCACTGATCTATTTGTATTATTAACTTCTTATCGCCAGATGAATAATATTTTTGCTCATTTGCCATTCGAAACAAATGACGCTTATCGTAACTTTGATGCTCACCGTCAGGAGAAACCCATAGTAATCGATTGAAAAACTTTCCTTTGTTTTGAATGATTATGCTTCCGCAAATATGAGAGCTATATTTATTTGCCATTTCAATGAGCCAGGCATGAGTTGCTCCGTTCATTTCTTCAGAATTACTACTAGCATCCATGGTAAACCCAGTAGTAAACATTTCCGGCAATACGATAAGATCAGATTCCTTACCAGATTTTTCAATCATTCCCTCAAGTAATCGATGATTGGTTAAAGGCGTTTGCCAATGTGTATTCGGTTGAACTAAAGTTAATCTTAAATCTCGCATAGCTTACGTGCCGCCCGTTCTAAAGTCGGATTATTTTTCGCGAAACAAAATCTTACAATCTTTTGTTCTGGCGGGGATTCATAAAACACAGATATTGGAATCGCAGCAACACCCTTTTCAATAGTAAGCCATTTTGCAAACTCAGTATCCTTTTTATTAGAGATCTTACTGTAGTCAGCCAATTGAAAGTAAGTTCCAGCAGATGCCTCCATAATAAAATCCGAGTCTTGCATTAACTCTATAAAATAATCCCTTTTAGGTTCATAGAAATGCCCCAGTTCCTTATAATGCTCTGGATTACTCGATAGAAAATCCGCAAGACCCATTTGGATAGGGGTAACAACGCAAAATTGGACAAATTGGTGAACCCGTCGAAATTCTTTCATTAGTTTTTCGTCTGCTACACAGTATCCAACTTTCCAGCCAGTAGCGTGAAAAGTCTTTCCAAAAGAATAGACACCAATGCTCCTTTCACGTAAATCATCATGTAAAAGTAGACTTTGATGCTGTCTTCCATCAAATATAATGTGTTCATATACCTCATCGGACAATAAGATTATGTCTGTGTTTTCTACAATTTGCTTTAAAGAATTAATATCTTCAGCAGATAATATCGAACCCGTGGGATTGTGTGGCGAATTAAGAATAATCATTTTTGTAGATGGGTGGATTGAATCAGCCACTTGGTTCCAATCCACACTGAAATCTTTTCCGTTCAGAGGCAGATGAATTGTTCTTCCGCCAGAAAGTCGTATGGCTGGTTCATAACTATCATAGGCGGGGTCAAAAACAATAACTTCATCGCCAGGATGAATAAATGCTGTAATTGCACTAAAAAGCGCCTCTGTTGCACCTGATGTAACAGTTATTTCATTGGTGGGATTAAATGAACAACCATAACTTTCAGAAACTTTGGCTGCTATCTTTTCACGTAATTCTATTACTCCAGCCATAGGGGCGTATTGATTTTTTCCCGATTGCATATGGTAGTTGATGCGGTCTAACAAATCTTTTGGTGCAGAGAAATCAGGAAAACCTTGCGCCAGGTTAATGGCGTCTTTTTCGACTGCAAGTTGCGACATTACCGTGAAGATTGTTGTCCCCACATTAGGTAGTTTACTTTCTATATCAGTCATAGCGTTATATTTTTTTATTTTTAAAAAAATTAATAATGGTTTTAAAGGTTTTATCTAAAATATTTTTCTCGGGAATTAGAACAGCTAAATCTTTAATTTTATCTGAAGTATTTAAACTTTCTGGTAAAAATTCTGCAAGTTCTGCAATGGTTGAATGCTCAAAGATATCAGCAATGCTTAGTTGTTCCCCCGTTAATTGATTAAGTTTGTTTATTAATTGAATTGTCATTAATGAATGACCCCCAAGTGAAAAGAAATCATCATGAATAGAAATATCTTTCACATTAAGAAGCTGTCCCCAAATTTGAGCAAGGGCATTCTCGACAGGCGTCGAAGGCGCAATATACTTACCTTGAGTAATAGCTTTGATATCAGGGATTGGCAAAGCTTTTTGATCAAGTTTGCCATTTGGTGTAATCGGAATTTCACTCAACCTGACTATTGCCTTGGGAACCATGTATTCTGGTAGAATTTTTTTCAGATGACTACGGAGAATGGCTACATCAAAAGAGTTTTTATTTGGGACCACGTAGGCAACCAGTCGCTGTTCGTTGGTTTTGTCTTCTCTAAGGATTACTCTGGCATCTGCTACATTATTATGCTGATTAAGTTTTGCCTCGATTTCGCCAAGCTCAATTCGATATCCACGTAACTTAACTTGATCATCTGCACGACCCAGAAATTCAATATTTCCATCTTTCCGATACCTCGCAATGTCCCCGGTACGATACAGTCGATCACCCATAACAAAAGGGCTTGGGATAAATTTTTCATTATTTAACGTTGGTCTATTTACATACCCCAGCGCAATTTGTTTCCCTCCAAGGTAAAGTTCTCCAGCGATACCTATTGGCACTGGTTCTTTATTTGAATCTAGGATATAGCATTTCGTATTCCACACTGGGCGCCCAATAAACGGTAGAGTAGGCCAGTTTTTAGATTTACCTGAAAGAGTTAATGCGGTTACAACGTGAGTTTCCGATGGACCATATTGATTATGCAGTGCAGCTTTATTGAGTTGGTCAAATAGATTACGGATACTTTCGGTGATTTTTAGTTGTTCTCCCGCAACAATAATGTCTTTAAGATTCGGGGTCTGCTTTGCTGTTTGCCAACATTCCGTAAGTGGTTGTAAAGCTGCAAAGTGTAAAAATAAACGTTCGATTCCTTCTTCAGTAATAAAATTAGCAAGTGCGGGAAGGTCTTGTCTTAGAGCATCATCCACCATTATCAGCTCTCCACCCGTGCACCAAGTGCTAAATAATTCTTGAAAGCTGACGTCAAAACTGAACGAAGCAAATTGAAGTGTTCGAGCAGCTTTGCCTAATCCAGGTTGATGGCATTGCCAGCCAATTAAATTTGCAAGACCTTCGTGAGATAGCTCAACCCCTTTTGGAACTCCGGTGGATCCAGAGGTATAAATGCAATACAAAGGATCAGATAGTTTTGGCTGATTAGAAGGGTTATTTGTATTCTCTGTTTCAAATTCTAGAGTATCTAGATGAATTAAGGGTATCTCATGATTAGGCAGTTTCAAACTAGAGAGTGTGAGTATGCACTCAGCTTCAGAGTCTGTGAGCATGGCCTCAATCCGCTCTTCAGGATAAGTTGGATCAATTGGTACATAACAGCCACCACTTTTAACAGCAGCAAGAGCAGAAATTGCTAATTCAATGGAACGCGGACAGCAGATCGCAATTCTTGATCCAGATTGAATCCCTAAATCAGTTAAATATTTTGCCAGAGCATTAGCCCAATCATTCAATTCGGTGTAGGTGAATATCTTTTTTCCTAGTCGAAGTGCAATTTCATCAGGAGTATTATTAACTTGAAGTTCAAACATATCCTTAATGGATTTTGTGTTTAATTTATCAGTTTCGGTTTTGTTTAGCCCTACTAAGATATGATCTTTTTCTTTTTTGTTTAATAGAGCTAATTTAGCTATTTCTAAATCAGAATGGTCTATAACTTCTTGTAGTAGAGCTTCATAATGATTTGCCATTTGTTCAATCGTTTCAGGATCAAAAAGGTCGGTGTTGTATTCAAACTGAAGCCCTATGCCATCATCCCCCTCCCAGGCAGTTAAACTCAGATCAAATTTAGTGGTATTAATATCGAACTCGACTTGTTTTGTTTCTTGCTCTTCAAATACCAATTCTTCAAACTGTGAGTTCTGCATAATAAACATCGTTTGAAATACTGGAGATCGGCTCATATCCCGATCAATTTTGAGTTCTTCCACTAGTTTTTCAAATGGCAAAGTTTGATTTGCAAAAGCCTCTAAGGTCGTTTCACGAGTCTTTGCAAGAAGATCACAAAATTTTGTTTTCTTTCCTACATTACATCTGATAGCGAGAGTGTTTAAGAAAAATCCGACTATATTTTCTAGCTCTATTAAGCCGCGATTAGCGATTGGGGTACCGATGACAATATCCTCTTGATTGCTGTAACGATATAACAGCACTTGGAATACAGATAATAATGTCATGAATAAAGTAGCGTTATTGGCGCGAGAGAGAGCTTTTATAGACTTTTGTTTTTCGATTGTAAGGTATCGAAAAACTCTTGACCCATTAAAGGTTTGTTTTGAAGGCCTTGGTCGATCAGTCGGAATTTCTAAGGTACTGGGAATACCAGATAGCTTGTTAAGCCAATATTTGAGCTGCTCATCAAATTGTCCTTCTTGAAGCAAGTTTCGTTGCCAGATTGAATAATCAGCATATTGAATATTTATAATCGGTAGTTCGGGTGTAATCCCTTCTAAGACTCCATTATAAAGAACGCTAAGTTCGCGATTGATAATATCTAGTGACCATACATCAGAAATACTGTGATGCATATTTATCAGCAATACAGGATCTAGATTTGAGCATTCAATTAAGTGGAAATTACAAAGCGGACCTTTACTTAAGTCAAATCTTTGACTGACCAAGCTTTCGATTTTAGCCCTACGTTCTTTCTTTGAATCTACAGAAATTAAGTCTATTGGGCGCTCTAATTTAGGGGCGATGATTTGAACTGGCTCAGCCTGATTGCGGGCAAAAAAAGTGCGTAAACTTTCATGTCTGGCAACTAAAGCATCAATAGCTTCTTGAAGGGCTATTTTATTGACATTTTTACCTAAAGATACTGCATGAGGAACATTATACGCTGAAGAATTTGAGTCAATTTCGTCAAGAATCCAAATTCTCTGTTGGGCATACGAAAGCGGTATAGTTTCATTTGCTTGCCTTTTAGGTATCGTAATTGGCGAACCTTTTTTTGCTCTAGCAGAAATTTCTTCAGCAAGTTTTTCTATTGTCGGGTTAACGAAAAGGGTAACTAAATCTATATTCTTATCTAGCTCACTTCGTATACGTGCTACCAAGCGAGTTCCTAAAAGAGAATGCCCACCCAAATCAAAGAAATCATCACGAATGCCAATTTTTTCTAAATTAAGGAGATCTTCCCAAATCCTAGATAGGTCTAATTCCAATGAGGAGCTTGGCGCGAGATATTCTGATTTTATTGCCAAGGTTTCATTAGGTAAGGGCAGTTTTTTCCGATCGAATTTTCCATTTGGTGTAAGAGGAATCTCACCTATTTGTACAATTGCCTGAGGGACCATATAGCTCGGGAGTGTTTTTTGTAAATGCTCACGCAGTGTAGAAACTTCTATCTTTTTTTCATTTGGAATTGCATAAGCAACCAGACGTTTATCATTCAGTTGGTCCTCACGAATAATTACACGACAATCATTAACCGAATTATGTTGCCTTAGTACGTTTTCAATTTCACCCAACTCTATTCTGAAGCCGCGAAGTTTAATTTGATGATCTAATCTACCAAGACATTCAAGCTTTCCATCTGCGTTAAATTTTGCTAAATCTCCAGTTTTGTAAAGCTTGCCGCTATTTATCTCAAAGGGATTTTCAATAAAGCGTTCATTGGTAAGTTTTTGCTTATTAAGGTAGCCTTGGGCAACCCCTGCACCACCAATCAATAATTCACCGGGCACTCCAGCAGGACATAAATTTCCATATTTATCAGTAATATAACAAGATGTATTAGCGATAGGCCTACCAATATCAATTTTCTGATTTGGATTAATTTTGCTGCAAGTGGACCATACAGTTGTCTCGGTTGGCCCATACATATTCCAAAGCTCTTTACCTTTATTCAACAATCTACGTGAAAGTTGATCACTTAATGCTTCGCCACCACAAAGAATTTTTAATTGTTTTAAGCCTTCCCAACCTGACTCCAAAAGCATCTGCCATGTTGCAGGTGTAGCCTGCATAATAGTTGGCTTCATTTCATCAATCTTTTGTGCGAGTTGATAACCATCAATTGCTATTTCTCTATCAATTATTATTGATGTCGCCCCTGATATTAATGGGCCAAATAATTCTAAATTTGAAATATCAAAGCTTAGCGTTGTGACTGATAAGAATCGGTCTTTTTTAGTTATCCCTGGCGAGCTTTGCATCGATAATAAAAAATTGGTGATAGATCGATGTTCAATTGCAACGCCTTTTGGCTTACCGGTCGAACCAGATGTGTAAATTACATATGCAAGGCTTTGGCTGTTGAATGTTTGTTTTGAAAGAATTGGACAATCTGCTTCAAAATTAAATTCATTCAGAAAAAGTATTTGATTATTTTGAATAGTCACTTGGTTAGCAAGTGATGAATCAGTTATCAGCATTTTGGCTTCACTATCTTTTACCATAAAGTCAATGCGATCCTTAGGGTAATCAGGGTCTAAAGGTAAATATGCCCCTCCAGTTTTAAGAATTCCGAGAAGCCCAATAACCATTTTAGAATTTCTTGGGACACATACGCCTACAATTGAATTTGAATTGATATTTTTCTGTATCAGATAATGAGCTAAGACATTTGCACGTCGATTTAACTCAAAATAAGTGATTTTCTCTTCGTCATCTATAAGAGCGATGGCGTCCGGGTTTTCTTCCGCTTGTTTTTCAATCAGATTGTGAAGAGAAATGTCTTTATTAAAATCTGTTTTGGAGTTATTCCAATCAATTAACAGTTTCTGTTTTTCTTCTTCACCAAGTAGATTGAGGTTTTTTATAGGAATGAAAGGCGATCCAACTATTTCATTAACCAGCGTTGTGTAGTGCCTTGCCATTGCCTCAATAGTTTTAGTCTGGAACAGATCAGTGTTGTATTCAAACTGCAAACCAAGGCCATCACTATGTTCCCAAGCAGTTAGAGTTAATTCAAATTTAGATGTATTTGTTTCGATATCGAGAGGAATATTTGTATGCTCATCAAAAGAGATTGAGTCGAGAGGTGCATTCTGCAGAACGAACATAACTTGAAAAAGAGGTGATCGACTAATATCTCGTTCTGGTTGAATTTCTTCAACCACTCGCTCGAATGGTACCGATTGATTATCATAGGCATCAAGCGTTGTATTCTTTATTTTTTTTAGTAATTCTTGAAAATTTTCTGCCCCATTAATCTTGGTTCGCAAAGCAAGAGAATTGATGAAGACGCCAACTGTGTTTTCCAGTATATCCTGCTCTCGCCCAGCGATTGGGGAACCGATTAGGATGTCTTCCTGGCTTGTATATCGGTGCAGCAAGATATTGAATACTCCAAGAAGAGCCATGTAGAGCGTAGCATTTTGCTTTACTGCGAGATTTTTGAGTGCAATGGTTTTTTCAGAGCTGATTTGACTATAAAGATGCTTACCATTGAAGCTTTGCAGCTCTGGCCTAACTTTATCTATTGGTAATTCGAGAACTGTTTCAGCACCATAAAGCTTCTCTTTCCAATAATTTAGTTGTCGATTTAATTCTCCTTGATCAAGCCAATTTCTTTGCCAAATAGCAAAATCAGCATATTGTATTGGTAATTTCGGTAGGGAAATTTTTTCATCCCTAGAATAGGCTCCGTAAAGCTGATTCAGCTCACGGTTAATGACATCAAGTGACCAGCCGTCAGCAATAATGTGATGGATATTGATTAATAAGACTGAGTCATTATTTGGGCATTCAATCAAATGTATTTTTATGAGCGGAGCTTTTTCCAAATCAAAGTTATCTCTACTGAGCTCTTCAAGCTTAAATAATTGATCATTTTTATCTTTAGCTGATTGAATATTTAAAGGAATGTTAATTTTTTCTAAAATTCTTTGCCTTATCCCATCGCTATTTTGTTCGAATGATGTGCGAAGAGACTCATGTCTTGAGGCTAGATGATCAATTGCTTTTTGTAACGCCTTCTTATTGATTTTACCGCTGATAGAGGTAGCCCAGGGAATGTTATATACAGGATTACCTGGATCAATTTCGTTAAGTATCCAAATACGCTGTTGCGCGTATGAGAGGGGCGCTAAGTCAACTTTTTTCCGACGCGATATCTGAGTTGCATCTGACTTTATTGCACCATTGGAAAGCTGATCAGAGAGTTGCGCTATGGTTGGGCGTGCAAAAAAAGTTCTCAGGCTAATTTCTTTTCCTAATTGACGTCTGATTTTCCCGACGACACGCATTGCCAGCAAAGAATGACCGCCAAGTTGAAAGAAGTCGTCATCAACCCCAATTTTTTTTAAGCCAAGTAATTCTTGCCAGATACTTACAAGCGTCGATTCCAAGCTAGACTCTGGTGCTTTATATTTCTCAGAGGGGGTATTTTTTTCATCCGGAGCCGGGAGCGCTTTTCGATTGAGCTTGCCATTCGGAGTGAGTGGAATCTCATCGAGCTCAACAATCGCTTGGGGGGTCATATAATTAGGCAGATGAGCTTGAACATGGCTTCTTAAAGAAGAAATGTTCACATGGTCTTTTTGTGGCACTACGTATGCAACGAGTTTTTTATCTCCTAGCTGATCTTCACGTATGATAACGCGAGCAACGATTACGCTGTCATGATTATTAAGGCATGTTTCGATTTCACCAAGCTCAATACGAAAGCCCCTTAACTTTACTTGCTGATCTAAACGGCCTAGATATTCCAATTTTCCATCGATGCGGTATCGCGCTAGATCACCTGTGCGGTAAAGCTTCCCACCTTTTTTATCAAAGGGATTCTTAATGTATTTTTCTGCTGTTAGTTCTGGTCTGTTTAGGTAACCTCTTGTCACACCACTTCCAGCTAGACAAAGTTCACCCGGCAACCCAATTGGTACCAGTTTTAACTGAGAGTCGAGCAGATAAACTTGCGTGTTGGCAATTGGGCGTCCAATTGTGGCAACAGCATTTGCCTCACGTTTTGTCCAAGTTGAGTAGGTGGTATCTTCGGAAGGACCATACAGATCATTTACCGTGCTGATGTGAGGTATAGCGTATAGCTCATCCACTAGCGCAGACGTTAATGGCTCTCCGGCAAGATTGATTGTTTTAACTGATTCGGGGATACCATTTATTCGACTTAGTTCGGAGATTGCTGAAGGTACTGTGTTTATTAGGCTGACTTCGGCTGCTTTAGGCAAATCAGGTAAACCGAATGCGTCATCAACCAATACTACTCGTCCACCATGACCTAAGGTGCAAAACAATTCGAACACTGACAGATCAAAGCAGATTGATGTTGAGGCTAGCACCCCTGACCATTGTTGAGCATTAAATGCAGTGTCAGCCCAAGTAATCAATGCCGCTACATTACCGTGCTCGATGCAAACCCCTTTAGGTTGACCGGTTGAACCTGAGGTATAGATGACGTAACCCAATTGAGAGCCTGTAATTGGGTGATCGAGATTAGGGCAATCTTCAACACCAAATTCGAAATCATCCAAGCAAATAACTTGTGCATTATGTTCAGGTAAATTTTCAATGATTGAAGAATCAGTTAGCACTACTTTTGCCTGACTGTCTTGCAACATGAAACGAACTCTCTCAGAGGGATAGTTGGGATCAAGAGGAACATAAGCACCACCGGCTTTAAGAGTAGCAAGTAGACCTGTAATCATTTCGGGATTACGGGGACTGCTAATTCCGACGAGTGTTTCTGGACCGACTCCAAACTCATTAAGTTTTCGGGCTAAAACATTAGCCCGTCGATTCAATTCTTTATAACTTAACGATTGATCTGGATGGTAGACCGCGATTGACTGAGGTTTTAGTTCAACCTGGGCCTCGAATACACCATGCATTGTCATCTTAGGATCAATCGGCAGATCGATTTGATTCCAATCGTGAACTAGAGTTCGGTATTCTGAATCTGTAAGTAAATTAAGTTGGCTAATCGGTTTAGCTGGGTCTTGGGTTACTTCTTTTAGCAAAGAGTCATAATGTTTTGCAAATCGCTCTATTGTTTCAACATCAAATAGATCGGTGTTGTATTCAAATTCAATTCCTATTCCATTATCAAATTCAGCAGCTGCAATATTCAAATCAAATTTACTTGTGCCGTAATCAAAAGTAACGCCACTGGCCGAAAGATCACTGAACATATCATCACCGTCCGGGGCATTTTGTAGCATAAATATAACTTGGAAGATTGGTGAATGACTTTGGTCTCGTTCAGGTTGTAATTCTTCAACAAGTTTTTCAAAAGGCAATGACTGATGTTCAAATCCATCGAGAGTTGTTTGTTTTATTTGATCAAGAAAGACTAGAAAATTTTGATCTTCTGATAGATCCGCTCGCATTGGGAGAGTATTTATGAAAAATCCAATAAGATTTTCAAATTCCGTATATTCTCTACCCGCAACCGGGGTGCCAACTACTAAAATATCTTGCTTGGACCATCGACTGAGTAAGATTTGGCAAACAGCGAGCATGACCATAAATAATGTGGCATTTGAATTGGTGGCTAGGTTATTAAGGTTTGTTGCTAATTCAGAAGATACTTCGTGAAAAATACGTGCACCATTAAAGCTTTGCACGCTGGGCCTTGGTCGATCAGTGGGCAACTCAAGAATACTTGGGGTATCAATAAGTTTTTGTTTCCAATAGCTTATTTGATGACTTACTTCAGGGCTTTTTAGCCATTGATTTTGCCAAAGCGCGTAATCCGCATATTGCAGTTTCAAGGGTTCTAAGTGTGCATCACGTTCTTTGCAGTAACCGTCATATAGTTTCACCAATTCTGAAAATAGTACATCTATAGACCAAGCATCACAGATAATGTGATGCATCACTATAAGAAGAACATGGTCACTTTTACTTATTTTTAAGATATGTGTTCGTAGCAGTGAATCTTTTGCAAGATCAAATGGCCTGCTGTGTAGTTTCATTAGTTCACGGTTTAATTCCTCATTTGAAACATCTTCCATATTTTTGCTATCAATTATGTGTGCAAGGAAGTTGTGAATAATTTGGATAGGTTGATCATCTTTATCTGATATAAAATTGGTTCGCAGATTCTCATGGCGATTAATTAAATCGTTAAAGGCTAAACCAAGTGCTTTTATATTGAGATTGCCATGTAAGCGAATAGCAAGAGGTATGTTGTAGACTGCAAGACCTGGATCAAGCGCATCTAAAAACCAAAGTCTTTTTTGAGCAAAGGATAACGGCAAATTTGCAGAGCGAGGCTGAGGAAGAAATTTTTTATTTGCTGTTATTGTTGAATGGCTATCATTTATTAATTCCAATAATTCATTTTTATTTTTTAATAACTCTTCACGTAAGTCAGAAGTTAGAATACCGGGCGGGGCGATGATTTTTAGTTCATCCTTATCAGAAGATAATTTGATGCCAAGCTTGCTCAGCTTAATTAGTAAATTAGCCGCACTCATATTGAAATCTCTTCATAGCCATCATCGTTAATTATTGTTTTATTAAGATCTGAAGAGACTTTAAGCGCAGCAATGGTTTCAGCTAGATTTGCAGGGGAAGGGTATCGAAAGATGTATTTCAAAGGTAAAGATATGCCGAATTCATCACGGATTCTAGCTATGAGTTGCGTTGCAAGAAGAGAATGCCCACCCAAATCAAAAAAATTATCATGGATACTGATTTCAGAAACTGAGAGCAAGGATTTCCAAATTGTAAGAAGTTTTTCTTCATCTGTGTTTCTAGCCAGTACAATTTTCTGATCAGTAATTCTATTAAACTTAGGTTTTGGAAGTTTACGGCGATCGATTTTACCGCTAGGCGTTAGAGGTAATGCTTCAATCATTATTATTGGCGAAGGCACCATATATTCTGGCAAGATATCTCTTAGAGCTTCTCTAATCACATTTGTTTGGATTTTTTCCTTTTTTGAATTGGTTACGTATGCGACCAATCTTTTGTCACCTGGTTGGTCTTCACGAAGTAAAACAACAGCTTGTTTAATCGACTTTAAATTTGTCAGTGTTGTTTCTATTTCTCCTGGCTCAATACGAAATCCTCTCCATTTAATTTGATCATCAGCTCGTCCAAGAAATTCAATTTCTCCATTTTCAAGCCAGCGCACACGGTCGCCTGTTTTATAGAGCTGTTGACCAAGTTTAAAAGGGCTATTGAGAAATTTATTTTTGTTTTCTTCAGGCCTATTCAAATAACCGATAGCCAGTTGCTCACCCCCTAAATAAAGCTCTCCGGGTAAACCCACGGGGAGGATTTGTTTTTTCTTATCAAGGACATAGCATTGAGTATTTTTAACAGGCTTTCCTATGGACGGTAGTTTAGGCCAATCTTTTGGATTGCCAGTTAAGGTTAAAGCAGTAACTACATGAGTTTCTGATGGGCCATATTGATTATGCAGCGCAGCTCCAGATAAGTTACTGAATAATGAGCGTACATCTTCTGATATTTGTAGTTGCTCTCCAGCAACAATTACATCTTTAATTTGAAGGGATTCTTTTGTAGAAGTTAATTCCGCAGCAATAGGTTGGAATGCTGCAAAGGGAAGATACAAACGCTCAATTTTATTTATCTTTATGTATTCAGAAAGAGCAATTAAATCTTGACGCATTTCATCATCAATCATTACAAGCTCACCACCTGTAGACCATGTGCCAAAAATTTCTTGAAAGCTTACGTCAAAGCTTAACGAAGCAAATTGCAAAGTTTTTGCTGGTTTGCTTAAACGATCTTGATTCATTTGCCAGAGCAAAAGATTTGCAAGCCCTGCATGAGATAGTTGAACACCTTTTGGTTTTCCAGTTGATCCTGAGGTGTATATACAATAAAGCGGATTTTTTGGATTAAATTGATTATCTATATTTGAATTTTGTTTAGAAAAATCAAATTTATCCAAATATATAACTTCGGCATCTATTTTAGGCAGGGAAACTCCTGATTGACTGATTATTATTTTAGCCTCAGAGTCGCCGAGCATATTTTTTACTCGTTCGATCGGATATGTTGGATCCACTGGCATATAACATGCGCCAGATTTGAGAACCGCTAAAACTGCAATTGGTAACTCAAGGCATCGATTGGAAGCGATGGCAATAATCATTCCAGGCCCAGCACCTTTGGATATTAAATGAGATGCGAGGGTATTGGCTCTTGAATTAAGTTCTTTGTAATTAATTGATTCATACGCCCAAGTTAATGCTGTCGAATTGGGTGATTCTTTAACTTGTTTTTCAACTAAATCATGTACGCAAATACCTTCTTCTTTATGAAGTTCATTTTCATTAAATTCATTCAGGATACGCTCTCTTTCTTCAGGTTCTAATAAAGGCAGATCTGAAAGTTGGGCTTCTGGCTGATTGCAAACTGCTTCAAGTAATATTTCAAAATGTTTTAATATTCTCTTCATTGTATTTGAAGAGAAAAGATCTGAGTTGTATTGAATACCAGTTCGTAATCCAGATTCTTCTTCAGTAATTTCCAGCAGAAGATCAAATTTCGAAATACCCATGTCAAAATCTGGATATGAATAATTCAGATCACCAAATTTAACGTTACGAATGGGATTATTTTGCAAAACAAGCATTACCTGGAAAATTGGCGAGTGACTTAAATTTCGATCAGGTTTTAATTCCTCAACTAATTTTTCGAATGGTAAATCTTGATTTTCGTGGGCCTCTAGAGTGGTTGCGCGCACTTGATGTAAGAAATCTTTGAAGTGCGGATTGCCTGAAAGATCTGCCCGCATCACAAGCGTATTGGAAAAGAAGCCAATGAGCCCTTCAGTTTCTTGCATCTTTCTCCCTGCGATTGGAGACCCAACGACGATATCATCACTTCCGGAATACCGCCCTAAAAGAATATCGAAAGCTGCTAATAACAACATATATAGTGTGCAGCCATTGCTTTGCGCGGTATTCTGAAGGTTTTCTAAAAGCTTAGGCGATAGTTTTCTTATTTCCCCTGAACCATTGAAGGTTTGTTCAATTGGTCGAGGCCAGTCTGTCGGTATATCTAATGCAGCTGGTAGATTCTCGAGCTTTTGCAACCAATAGTTTAGTTGTTTTTTGAGAGTTTCTCCTGCAAACCATTTTTTTTGCCAAAGGGCATAATCAGCATATTGAACTCTAAGATCATTTAGCTTTAGGTCTTTTTTTATAGTGAATTTAGGATATAGCAGACTAAGTTCATTCATCATAACGCCTAATGACCATCCATCAGAGACGATGTGATGAGTGATCAATATTAATGTGTGCTCATCATTCGTTGATTGGAGGAGATAGGCTCGCAGTAACGGAGCTTCTGTTATGTCAAAAGCTTCTTGTATAAGATCATTTATTTTATTTGACCGCTTTTCTTTCGAAAGATTTGTAGCGTTGATAAATTTAAGTTCTAAAGAAGATGATTTATGGATAACTTGATTGGGTGATTTATCGATCACTCTGAAGCAAGTGCGAAATGATTCATGCCTTTCTATTAGGGCATCTAATGCCTTCTGCATTGCTTCTTTGTCAATTTTTCCAAATAAATTGAGCACTATTGGAAAGTTGTAAACAGGATTACCTGGTTCTAACTGATCAAGAAACCAGAGACGATCTTGAGCAAATGAGAGGGGTATTTTGCTTGTTCGATTTTGTGGCTCTAATTTTGGAGGTTTTTCTATGCCGCGCAGTTCGTCTAGTTTTTTTCCAAATTCGGCAACAGTTGGATTTGTAAATAAATCAATGAGTGATGCTTCGATATCAAGAGTTGAGCGAACCCGAGCGATAAATTGGGTGGCAAGCAATGAATGTCCGCCCAATTGAAAAAAATTATCATGAATTGAAACTATTTTTAGTTTCAAGACTTGACGAAATAAATCGATTAAATTTTCTTCAGTTGGGTTGCGAGGCGCCATGAAGCTTGCAGTTTGCAACCTATTATAATCAGGAGCAGGCAATGACCTACGTGCTATCTTCCCGCTTGGGGTTAACGGCATTTGATCAAGTGGTTGAATGATGCTTGGCTGCATATACTCTGGTAAGAGTTTTTTTAGTTCCTGTTTTAAAGTATCAGGGTTAGGTTGTTTATTTCCTCCAGTGACATACGCAACAAGGTGCTGAATGCCTTTATCATTTCGAATAATTACAACTGCATCTTCTACATCTTTTTGTGAAGTGAGCGCTGTCTCAATTTCACCCGGTTCGATTCGATACCCTCGCCATTTGAATTGATCATCGACTCGACCAAGAAATTCTAATTCTCCATTTTCAAGATATCTTGCAAGGTCGCCGGTTTTATAAAGGCGCCCATCTGCAACGAAAGGATCCGCAATAAATTTTTCTTCATCAAGTTCAGGTCTTTTTAAATAGCCGATAGCAACTTGTGCTCCCCCTAAATATAATTCACCCGGTAAACCAATTGGTGTTGGTTGAAGGTTCTGATTGAGAACATAACAAGAAGTATTTGCTATTGGCTTTCCAATGCTGGGTAAACTTGGCCATTCTTGAGCATCGCCTGAAAGTGTAAGAGCTGTTACTACATGAGTTTCTGAAGGTCCATATTGATTATGCAGTGCAGCATGACTTAGTCGTGCAAATAGATTCCTTACGGCATCGGTTACCTTTAGCTGTTCACCTGCAACAATAACGTCAGTTAATGCGAGTGGTATAGGTTTTGTTTCCCATATTTCAACCAAAGGTTGAAGTGCCGCAAAGGGTAAGTAAATCCTTTGAATTTTTTCTTGCTCAATAATTTTTGCTAGTTTATTAAAATCTTCCCGTTGTGATTCCGTTAGCATCACAATTTGGCCGCCATGACACCATGTGCCAAAAACTTCCTGAAAGCTAACGTCGAAACTGAACGAAGTAAACTGGAGAGTGCATGCAGGTATTCCTAATCGTTCATGTTTACCTTGCCACTGTATAAGATTTGCTAATGCAGCTTGAGAAAGCTGAACGCCTTTTGGCACACCTGTTGAACCAGAAGTGTATATGCAATAAACAGGATTTTCAGGTAAAGGTGTTGAGGTAACCTCCTTGTGTTGAGTAAAGTCATAATCGTCTAAATCAATTTTTATTGATTTACAATCAGGAAATTTTAGTGATGACTGAGTAAGTAAAATTTTTGGTTTTACATCATTTAATATTGTCGCAATACGACTCTTCGGATAATTTGGATCAATTGGTACGTAACATATTCCTGCTTTAACACAAGCCAACGCTGCAATTGGTAAAACAATGTCACGTTTACAACATATCGCTACAAATTCTCCAGGCCTTGCTCCAAGTTCGTTTAAAGTAGCAGCTAGATTATTTGCTCGTTCATCAAGCTCTGAATAAGAGAGCGATAATTTTTTTGATTTTAGAGCAATTGCTTTAGGTGTTCGCCTAACTTGATCTAAAAAAAGCTTAGCAACTGTAACCACTTCCACATAATCAGCTTTAGTGTTATTAAAATCATAAATTAATTTCTTGTATTCAATATCATCAACGAGTGATAAATCAAAAATCGGGGTATCTGGTTTTGAGATAGATTGTCCGAGTAATATTTCAAAATGATTCAACATGCTCGCGATAGTTTCTGTATTAAATAAATCAGAGTTATATTCGAAAGTTACATTAGTGCCGAATTTGCTATCGCTGATAAATAAAGATAAATCAAATTTAGCTGTTTTTGTTTCAAAGATGACAGTTTCATCTTTTAGCCCATGTATAGATAATGAATTTGATGTATCTATTTGTTCTACAATTAACATTGTCTGGAAAATAGGTGAATGGCTCATATTTCTATCAGGTTGGAGCTCATCAACCAGTTTTTCAAATGGCACATCTGGATTTTCAAGAGCCTCAAGTGAAACAATTTGGGCCTGATCTATAAGCTCTTTTATACTTGGGTTGTTATTAAGGTCCAGTCGTAGAGCAAGGGTATTAAGAAATAGACCAACAACTCCTGAGATCTCTTCACGGTCTCGACCGGACATCGGAGTCCCAATGATTATATCTTTGGATGATGAGTATTTACTAAGCAGTGCAGCAAAGGCTGCAAGCATAATGATAAAAAGAGTGCTGCTGGATTGATGAACCAGAGCTTTAATTTGACCAACTAAATCTGGGTCTAGTGCTTTACTAATTGTCTCACCTGAATAAGTTTGGATTTTTGGACGTGGCCGATCTGTCGGTAAATCCAATAATTCAGGCACATTGGTAAGTTTTTTCAGCCAGTAGTCAAATTGTTTCTTTTCAGCACCACTTTTTAGTTGTGCATATTGCCAGTCAGTATAGTCACCATATTGAATAGGAAGCTCGGGCATTTCGATAGGATTTTTGTCGCAATACCCATTATATAATTGCACTAATTCGGTGTAGAGAATATCCAATGATGCTGCATCAGCGATAATATGGTGAATAACAATTACTATTAAATGCGTGTTTCTTTTTTGAAAAAGATGCACTCTGAATAAAGGTTCTTTCTCTAAATTGAAAGGTTGCTGAGCAAGTTGATTAATAACTTTTTGTATTGTTTTGGGTTCAGCACCAGGTAATTTATCAAAATTGATCTCAATATCTAGCGAATCAAATACCCATTGCATTGGCTTATCATCAACTGTTTTAAATCTGGTGCGCAGGGATTCATGACGGTTAACTAACCTTTTAATTGAATGCTCAATTGCCGTCTTATTTAGCTCTCCATCAAGCAGTTTTGCCATTGCAATGTTATAGGCAGGGCTTTTAGGCTGAAGGCGGTACAGAAACCATAGACGTTGTTGCGCGAAAGAGGCTGGAAAAATTAATTCCTCGCTATTGATTTCCGTTAAATTATTATCTGATGAGGAACTTGCCATTCTAGGTTCGTTTTTTTCCTCTTCTGCTTGATCGCTTAATTGCATTTGGAGAAATTTCTGATTCGGATTTCTTTTGAGCTAAAGCATCAATCTTAGATGCCAATTCAGCAATGGTTGGCGAAGAAAAAATTACGCTAACAGAAATTCTTTTTTGTAATTTACTCATAATTTTAGAAGTCAACTTCATCGCCATGATTGAGTGACCACCCAGCTGGAAAAAATTATCGTTAATTCCGATTTTCTCAACTCCTAAAATCTCTTGCCATATGTCTGCGAGCATTACTTCTAATGTTGAAGTAGGGGCAACATACTCGCTAACAATTGCCTCATTTAGATCTGGCTTTGGAAGAGCATTTTGATCTAGTTTTCCGCTCTGAGTCAGGGGCAACTTTTTAAGAGAGACGAATACAGATGGAATCATATAATCTGGCAAATTTAATGCCAGCCATTCGCGCATAGTTTCAGGAGTTTCAGCTCCTACTACATATGCCACGAGACGAGGTTGACCGGGCTTGTCTTCCCTAAGCGTCACAGCTACTTGTTCAATAGTTTTGAGTGCTTTTAATTCAGATTCAATCTCACCTAATTCAATTCGATAACCGCGTAATTTTATTTGAGAATCAATCCTTCCCAAGAATTCGATTGCGCCATCATTCCGATACCTACCTAAATCACCCGTTCGATATATTCTTGCTTCACTCTCTCTACTAAAAGGATTTTTAATAAATTTATTTTCATTTAATTCCGGACTGTTAACATAACCTCTTGCGACTTGATCACCCGCAATCCATATTTCACCTGGAACTCCTGGGGGAACTATGCCGCCATTTTTATCAACAATATAGAGTTGCGTATTGGCTACTGGATAGCCAATTGGAACGGCTTCATCTGATTTATATTTATCACAAGCCCAATAGCTCACATCGACAGCAGCCTCGGTGGGGCCATATAAATTATGAAGTTCGACATCAAATTTTTCGAAGAATGCGGCCTGTAATTCTTTGCTCAGCGCTTCACCACTGCAGAAAGTTCGAACGATGGATCGACAATTTTCGATTCCTGGGCTTTGCAGAAATGCATCCAGCATTGAAGGAACAAAATGCAGAGTGGTTACGTTCTTTTCTTGAATCAGCTCTGCAAGATAGTCAGGGTCTTTATGCCCCTCGGGCTTTGCCAGCAAAAGTTTCGCTCCTGCTTGTAGAGGCCAGAAAAATTCCCATACAGAAACATCAAAACTGTAAGGGGTTTTCTGTAAAACACAGTCCTGATCGTTTAGTTTATATTCTGCTTGCATCCATAATAATCGATTGCAGATGCCTTTATGTTCATTTAAAACACCTTTAGGGCGACCGGTTGAACCGGATGTGAAAATTACATAAGCAGCATTATTTGGTTTTACCAAAACTGTTGGGTTGCTGTTAGTGAATCCTTCAGCAAGAGAGCATTCCATATCAATAGTAAGGCTGGGCGTTCCAATATTATTAATATTTGACCTAGTTGAATGTTGATTCAAGATCAATGATACCTTTGCGTCTTGACACATGTTCTTTAAACGGTTTTTTGGGTAATCTGGATCCAGAGGTACATAGGCGCCGCCAGCTTTTATTATTCCGTAAATCGCAAGAACCATCTCTATGGAACGATTCATACAGATCCCAACGGTTTTTTCCGGCCCGATTCCCTTATCTCGTAGCAGATGAGCTATTTTATTTACTTTTGAATTAAGCTCACCATAGCTTAATTCGATGCCCTCGAAATCAATGGCTATTGAATCTGGAGAACGAGCGACCTGTAATTCAAATAGACTCTGAAGGGTCACATCGGTTGGATAGGGAACAGATGTATCGTTCCATTTTTTTCTTATGTTTTCTTGTTCAGCTGAATCGATTAGTGATATCTCGCCCAACTTCGTTTGTAAGTTAGCCGAAATAAATTTCAGTACGTTTGTAAAATGATACAGAAGTTGATCAATCAGCTTATCATTGTAAGCGCGTGTGTCATAAATCATTCGCACTCCAATTCGATCTGTCATTAGCGCTGTAAATGTCAGCGGATAGTTTGTGCGTTCGATGACTTCTGTACTTTCAGTTTTTATTTGAATTTTCTGATTTTTTCTTATCCCAGATTCGTCGCTGGAGACAGATGGCATCTGCGGGTAATTCTCATAAGCCAAAAGACTTTCAAACATTTGCTGACCACGAGGAATCTCACTCCAGCTTTGGATGTCAATAAGTGATGAATATTCATACGCTCTTATTGAAAGTTGATTTTCTTGTAATATTTGCAGCCATTCGATAATAGGAAGCTCATCATCAATATTTACTCGGACTGGTAATGTATTTAAAAACTGTCCGATCATGCCCTCAACGCCAGAAAGCGAAGCAGGCCTTCCAGATGTTGTGCTGCCGTATAAGACGTCTTGATTACCCGAGTATCTTGCTAGAACTAATGCCCATGCAGCTTGTATAAATGTATTGATTGTAAGCCGTTCCTTTTGTGCGACCTTTTTTACAATGTCTCCTACTTCCTCTGGAAGCGTTTGATGTCTTTCTTTATATTTTGCCGATTCTGGATTTAAGAATATTGATTGGTCGACACCAGGAAGTGGGGTTGGAGTATTAAAACCACTTAAGTTTTTTCGCCAGAAATTTTGCGCTTCAAACGGGTCTTGCTCATCAAGCCATTCAATGAAATCACCAAACTTATTTGTCGGTATATCACTGACTTGATTTTTAAGAGAGAGATTATTATAGATTTCTAATAAATCGTTTAACACCAGCGGTATGGACCACCCATCTAATAGCGCGTGATGGAAGGTCCATAGCATCTTGAAATGTTCTGGCCCTGATTTGATCAAATTCACTCGATTTAATTGAGGTTGATCGAGAATAAAACCCTTATCTCTCTCTAACTGCATTAGTTGGGAAAAGTGTTTTTTAATTTCTGCTTTACTTATGTCTGACCAATCATCTTGCTTTAAAGCAAATTCTATTTCTTTGTGAACTATCTGAACCGGTTTTTCTAAGCCTTGCCAATGCAACGAACTTCGAAGTACATCATATTTTTTAATTAAATATTTCCAGGATTCCTCAAAAATAGCAGCATCCATTGGGCCTACAAGATCTGTCGCAAATTGCGTTAGATAAGCATCACTTTCATCTTCAAACTCGCTATGGAAAAGCATTCCTTCCTGAAGCGGTGTGAGCGAATAAATATCTTCAATCGAATTAAATCTTTTTGTGAACTGGCTTAATTCGATTTGCGACAGAGAAGCTAGAGGAAAATCAGATGGAGTAAATTCACGTTCGCTAACTGAGAGACAATGATCTAAGAGGCTCCTAAGATTCTCTAGGGTTTTTGCTGCAAATTGATTAATTGTCTCTTGATTATGTTTTTCATTAGAGTAATCAATCGAAAGGTAGAATTGATCATTGCTTACTGATGCTGTTATATCCAATAGATGCGTTCTTTCTGCCTCAGGGCTGTGTTCATTACCTACTGGGCCAATAGCTGATCTAAAAAGCCTATCTTGGCTAAATTGATTATCTGTTTGCCCTAAGTAGTTAAATCCAATAATTGGAGATGGAATTTTCTCCATAATTTGCTGAACTTCAACAGAGTTATTCAGATAGCGTAAAACTCCAAAGCCAATGCCGTGATTTGGTATATTTCGGAGCTGTTCTTTGATTGCCTTGATGGATTCACCTGGTTGCCTTGATTCATCCGGTTGGAGTAATACCGGGTAAAGAGAAGTAAACCATCCAACTGTTCTTGTGATATTAATTTCATCAAAGATGTCCTCACGCCCATGGCCCTCCATGCTGATTAATGCAACATTACTTTTAGACCATTCGGTAATAGCTAGCGCAATGGCCGTTAGGATAATGTCGTTTGCTTGCGCATGGTATTTTTGTGGTGCAGTTGTAAGTAAACTATTGGTTAGCTTTTTGTCTAAATTTACAGTGATCTGATCAATGGTAGATTCAGTATTTTTTCCTGACTTTTTATCGATTGGTATCGCTAATGAACTATCCCAAGGTTGCTGTTGCCAATAACTTATTTCTTGCAATAGCTCTTCTGAAGAGGCGTATTCGTGAATCTTTTCTACCCACTGCTGAACAGATGATGTCTTTGCAGGTAGTTTAGGCTTATTGCCATTTTTGAGTGCAGAGTAAAAATTTTCGATGTCTTCTAACAGGATTGGCCAGGATACCCAATCAACAGATAAATGATGAATTACGATGAGTAGTTTATCTGGATCATTTTCACCTAACTTAAATAGTAATGCTTTAAGCATTTTTCCTTTTTTTGGATCCAGAATAGATTGGGCTTCATTAGCCAGATACTCCATTTTTTCTGATTGTTGAGTTTTAGTTAACTTGCTGAGGTTATGTTCATCAATCAATTTATGATCCGGGCTAGCTAGAATAGTTTGCTTAGATCCAATCGCATAACTTTCAATACTCAGACGCAGTGCATCGTGATGCTTAATTAATAAGCTAAAGCTTTCATTCAAAATATCTAGCTCAAGGTCTTCATCTGATTCATAGAGCAAGCTTTGATTAAATTGATGTGGGTTGGCAAACTTTGAATCTAAAAACCATCGAACAATCGGAGTCAGGGCAACGTTACCACTCACCAACCCTTGTTCAGCTTTAATGACTGCGTTGGTTTGGTTTTCGACAGTTGCAGCAAGCTTACGAATCGTTTGGTGTTTGAAAAGTTGTTTTGGAGTAAATTTTATTCCTTTGCTAGCAGCGCGAGCAATAATTTGAATACTCAGTATCGAATCACCACCTAGCTCAAAAAAATTATCGTCGATCCCAATACGATCAGCACCGAGTAAATCTTTCCATATACCAGTAAGTAGTTGTTCATTTGATGAGGTTGGAGCAACATATGCATCATTAGATTGCAGTCTATTCTTACTTACTTTTGGCAAGGCTTTACGATCAATTTTTCCATTCGGTGTTAATGGAAACTTATCAATTGAAACAAAGTATGCAGGAATCATATGTTCAGGTAATTGTTCCTGAAGATGGGTGCGAAGTAGAGTAGCGCTAATTCCATTAGCTGTGCTTTGAACGATTGGCAGTTCTTTATTATTTTTAAATAGACGAGAGTAAAAGGGTGTTGAGCGATATTGATTCTTAAAATGGAAGCAATCGTAATCAAAAGAAATATCGCTTGAATCTACCCTAATTAATTTTCCACGAATTCTGTAATCTGGATTGAGTTCGTTATCACATAAGGTTCGTAATATTTCTGCCTCAATTCGATCTCCCGCTTTAACATCAACACCAGGGTCAAAAACTGGCAAATAGACTGGTAACCAACAGTGCTCATGAGAAAGACTGTCGATCAAGGTGCAATCTTCTGCAGTTGTTAATGTTAACCAGACCAGAAAACCATCGATTCGTTTATTTTCATTAATTGTGAGGATCAAAGGGCTAGTTTCTTCGAGAGAAACTTGATTGCGGTGATCAAGCATCTCAAATGTGCTGGTATCGGAGATGATGTCATCATAATCGAGGCCCTTAACGCATAGCCTTAAATCAAATGGATAACCAACCTGATTAAAGATTTTTTCAGTGTAATTTGCCGTGGCCCTTGAGAATCCTGGCTCTTTTAGAAAATTCTCTGGAAGATTTACAGCCGCGATCAGTGTTTCACTGATTTCAGGGATCATTTTTCCTTCTGGTTTTAAATAGCGGTGAGCATCATTAATTATTTTTGCCACTCCCTCACTACCACCGATAGCTCCCACTAATTCTGAAACACATACGTCAACTTTCTCCGGAAGCTCAACCTCAAATGAATTGCCGTGTATTAAAATTATTTTTTCTTCTAATTTATGCTTATGAATAGTTGCCCTAGCTTTTTGATAGCTTTCCTCGAGCAGTTCGATCGCATAAACCTTTTTTGCGCCTTCAGCTATGCAAAGTCTTGCCAGTATGGCGTCCTGCCCTGTTCCAATATCGAGAACAATTTTACCGGGCACTGATTTACGTATTGCCTCAACGTAAGCTGCATTGCGTCTTTCATCATGTGTCATAGCATAATAAAGAGCCTCATCGTAAACATAGAACTCTGCAACGGAGGGCCAAAGTTCAAGCTCCCGATCTTTTTGCTCAGGCACAACATAGGCTATCAATTGTTGATTGTTATTGCTCTGACTTTGGGTAACTACAATTGACTCTTTAACATTACTGTTTGTAATTAATGCCGTTTCGATTTCGCCTGGCTCTATTCTGAAGCCTCTAACTTTGACCTGATTATCTATTCTGCCGATAAAATCGATTTGACCATCGTTGCGGAAACGACCTAAATCACCAGTTCGATAGAGCCGAGCAATTTTTTCTGAACTGAATTGATTAGTAATAAATTTTTCCGCAGTTAGCTCTGGCTGATTTATATAACCTCGTGTAACGCCAACCCCACCTACACATATTTCACCTATTGCGCCTAAAGGCACTGGACGTAATTCTTCATCAAGAAGATAAACTTGGGCATTAGCAATAGGCTTGCCAATGGAAGGAGAACCACTTTCTGGATCGCATACTCCTGCGGTTGCACAAACGCTTGTTTCAGTAGGTCCATAAGCGTTAATAAGCCTAAATTTCTTACCCCACGTCTCTGCAATAGACTGAGGGCAAGCTTCACCGGCAGTAACTATTGTCTCTAGCTTAGGCAATTCAATAACAGGAGAATTAATAAGTACTGATGGCGTTAGAGTGACGGTTGTAATTGCTTTTTTCTTTAGAGTTTTTAATAGAGGGTCGCCGGGCAATAAATTATCGCGGTCTTCCAGAACCAGGGTAGCACCAGACAATAAGCTCATTGCAATTTCTGAGAACGATGCATCAAAACTGAAGGAAGCATATTGCAGCACACGGCTTGATGGCTTTACTTGAAAAACTTTAATTTGGGCAAATGCGAGGTTGCACACTCCTCTGTGTTCAACCATAACTCCTTTAGGTTTACCTGTGGAACCAGAGGTATAGATTACATAGGCTAAATTCTCAGGCCCGCAGGCAGCATTAGCACTCTCAGTCGACTGGCTACTGATTTTTTTCCAGTCTTGATCTAGGTTTAACTGCTTCAGTCTTTTTGGCGAGAAAGAAGTGTTTGAGCTTGAGTCGCAGAGTAAAATTTTGGCGCCACAATCGCGAATAATATACGCCAGTCGATCTACTGGATAGGAAGGATCCATTGGAACATAAGCAGCCCCGGCCTTCATTATTCCAAGGATACCAATAATCATATTTGGAGAACGATCTAAACAGAGTGCAATTCGATCGTCTCGTTTAACATTCATGCCAATAAGATAATGTGCCAATTGATTAGCTTTGCTTTCCAATTCAGCATAACTAAGGCGACTCTTACCGTATTCAACCGCAATATTTTTTGGCGATTGTTGAGCTTTCTGCTCAAAAAGCCAATGAATGGTTGTATCGGATGGGAAGTCTTGCTGTGTTTGATTCCAGCCATAAACCATCTTCTGTAATTCATCATTGTTAATTAATTCCAGATCTCCGATTAACTGTTTTGAATCAGAGGCTGCAGCAGATAAGATCCGTTTGTATTGATCGAGAAGATTGTCGATAGTGTCTGAATTAAATAGGTCGATGTTATAACGTACCGAACCCCTTATTTCTCCATCAATATCCCAAAGCAGGAATACCATGTCGTGAGAGGTTGTGCCTGCGTCACCAGGAGCGTATTCAGATTTTAGCCCATCAAATTTAACAGGTTCAGGGGCAGCGGTTTCAACGCTGAAGGCTACCTGGAAAAGCGGTGAAATTGCTGTATCACGGTCAGGTTGTAATTCACTAACTAGTAACTCAAAAGGAATATCCTGATTGGAATAAGCATCAAGAGTTGTTTTTCTCACTCGGCTTAAAGCTTCATTAAAACTTGGGTTTCCAGAAAGGTCGCTACGAAGCACAAGCGCATTTACAAAAAATCCATTTAGAGCTTCTATTTCAAAACGATTACGACCTGCGATAGGCGCGCCAATCACAAGATCCACTTCTCCACTGAGTCTTGAAAAAAGAGCTTTTAATCCTGTCAGCATGGTCATAAAAAGCGTAGTGCGATTATGCTGCCCTAGTATTTTCAAATCGCGGGTTAAAGTTTTATCTATGTGAAAATCAGTAATGCCGCCTTTTGAACTTTGTGTATTGGGTCTTGGCCGATCAAGCGGTAGTTCGATCACAGGTGGCGCTCCTGTAAGTTGGTTACGCCAATAATTCATCTGCTTCTCAAGCTCAGGGCCAGTTAAAAACTGCCGCTGCCAAATTGCAAAATCGGCATACTGAATTGGCATTTCATCCCATTTGGGTTTTTGCCTAGATTTTCTAGCGCCATAGGCTTCTGCCAGTTCGTTTTCAAGAAGATTAAGCGACCATCCGTCTGAAATAATGTGATGGATTACTAGCAGCAAAACATGATCATTGTGACCTCGATAAAAAAGCGAAGCTCTTATTAAGGGCCCTGTATTTAGATTAAAAGGAAAGCGTTCTCGACTCACAAGTTCCTGAATAAGTTCCTCCTCTGAGGAATTCTTAATATCAACATGTTCGAGTGGTAATTCATTCTTATTGGTAATGATTTGAATAGGTTCGCTGTTTGTTGCAGCAAAATGAGTTCGAAGCGATTCATGGCGGCAAATCAAATCATTTAAAGCCAACTGCAGTGCATTAATATCGAGACTGCCTTTTAAGCTCAATGGTAAATAAAGGTGATAGGCGGGGTTTTCAGGCTCGAGTTGGTCCAGAAACCAAAGCCTTTGTTGAGCAAAAGACAGAGGTATTGATTCATTACGGTTTGCTTTGCTAATTGGTTCTTGGTGTAACTGTCCTTGATTGGCTTGTAAAACTTTTGCAAGATCTTTGAGCACAGTTTTTTCAAAAAGAGTTTGTAGTGAAATATTAACATCAAGCGTTTCGTTGATTCTCGATACAAGCCTTGTAGCCAGAAGTGAATGACCACCTAAATGAAAGAAATCGTCCTCAATACCAATTTTTTCGATACCTAGAAGTTCCTGCCAGGCTTCAGCCAGCATTACTTCAATTGGGTTACGCGGTACTATATATTCAGCCGTTGATAAAGATTGCCAATCTGGAGCCGGTAATGCATTGCGATCCATTTTCCCATTGACTGTTAGTGGTAATTGGTCGATAGGGACGAAGGCTGCTGGGATCATATATTCTGGCAATTTATCTCGAAGTTCTTCGCGAAGCTCTGAAGTATTTACTTCACCTATGATGTATGCAACTAATCGTTGATTGCCTGGCTCATCTTCTCGAGAGATTACGATGGCTTGATCCACATTGGCATTATTTATAATTTCAGCTTCAATTTCCCCTAACTCAATTCTGAAGCCTCGGACTTTTACTTGTGAATCGCTGCGACCGAGATAATCTAAATCTCCATTTGGAAGCGATCGAGCAATATCTCCGGTTTTGTAAAGTCGATGAGATTTAATCCCATCAAATGAATGCAGAAAGAATCTCTCTTTTGTTAACTCGGGCCTATTTAGATAACCTCTCGCAAGACCAGCACCTGAAATATAGAGCTCACCTGGAAGCCCTGTGGGCACAGGCTCAAGATTCTCATCGAGTAAATATGCGGTAAGGTCTGGAATAGGCTTACCAATATTACTGGTTGTTTTTTGACAATCTGCTTCATATAAACGTCGGTAGGTTACGTGTACTGTTGTTTCAGTGATGCCATACATGTTGATTAGTTGAGTTGCCTCATCCCCATGTCTGGCTATCCATGGCAATAATGATTGTGGATCAAGAGCTTCACCACCAAAAATTATGTAACGAAGATTGAGCTCCTTTGCATCATCTTTTGATTCAACGCGAAGCAACTCTTTGAATGCTGAAGGCGTTTGGTTAAGGACCGTAACCTGCTCATCAATAAGCAGACGAAGAAATTTATCCGGTGAGCGGCTAGTGAGATAGGGAACAATGATTAATTTACCACCGTAAATTAATGACCCCCAAAGCTCCCAAACAGTAAAGTCAAAAGCATAAGAGTGAAATAGTGTCCATACATCTTGTTTGGAAAATCCAAACCAATCATTTGTGCCAGCTAAAAGTCTTGTTACGTTTGAATGCTCTATTAATGCGCCTTTAGGCTTACCTGTCGAGCCTGAGGTATAGATCACATATGCCAGATTATTTTCATTTATGAAGGCTTCAGGGTTATTTTCAGGTAAATTTAATTCTTTATAGATTTCATCGAATGTAATGGCATTAATTTTTTTACTTTCTAATATGTCAACGGTGTCTTGTTGGCCTAAAACAATGCTAGTCTGACTGTCTTCTAGCATATAATTTATCCTATCCTTAGGGTAGTAGGGGTCCAGCGGCAGATAAGCTCCCCCTGCTTTCAATATACCTAGAATGCCAACGACTAGATCAAGCGATCTCTCAGCGCATAGCCCAACAATTGTATCTGCTGAAACACCATTCTGAATAAGATAATGAGCGATACGATTTGATTGAGTATTTAATTCTGCGTATGACAACTCTTGCTCTTCAAATTTCAAAGCAATGTTATCAGGGTTAGAAATAACTTGTTTTTCAAAAAGCTGATGGATAGATTCAATTTGATTAAAATCCGATTTTTTATTTTCAAAGATTTCAAGTTGCTCGCTTCGCTCGGATCGGCTCATTAACGGAAGCGCACTGATTTCAGCTCGCGGCATTTCAATAATTCCTGACAACAATGAAGCGTAATGATTCATCAGGCGTTCAATTGTGTTTTCATTAAACAGGTCAGTGTTGTATTCAACTGAAACTGATAATTTTTCAGGGGTATCCAGTACAAATAAAATTAAATCAAATTTTGAGCTACCTGTATCGAAATCGAGAGGTGAGGTTTCGGTTTGAAAGAAATTGATACCATCCGATGGAAATTCTTGCAGCGCAAATACGACCTGAAATACAGGTGAATAGCTTGTGTTTCTTTCAGGCTTGAGTTCCTCAACTAGTTTTTCAAAAGGTAATTCCTGATGATCGTAGGCATCAAGTGTTGATTTCCTTACTCGCTGCAAAAGTTCATTGAAAGTTGGGTTATCTGCGATATTGGTTCTTAAGGCTAACGTATTAACAAAGAATCCAATTAATCCCTCCGTTTCTGTTCGAGTTCGACCTGCTATAGGTGATCCGACTACTAGATCATCAGCGCCTGTATATCGATTAAGAAGCACATTGAATGCTGAGAAAAGCAACATAAATAGCGTTACATTTTCTTGTTTTGCAAGCTCCCGTAAATTATTACTGATTTTTGCTGATAGCGGCAGGTTAACGTCAGCACCAGAGAAAGTTTGCAAAGCAGCTCGAGGTCGATCGGTTGGTATTTGTAATAATGCAGGCGCATCCTGCAAATGGACTTTCCAATAATCAAGTTGGCGATCTAGCTCATCACCTGAAAGCCATTCTCGCTGCCAAACAGCGTAGTCTGCAAACTGTATTGGAAGAACCGGTAATTGTATATTTTGATTATTGCAATGGTTTTCATAGAGAGTGCTAAGTTCACGCATAAGGATGCCAAGTGACCATCCATCTGAAACGATGTGATGCATCACAAGCATCAGAGCAAATTCTTTTTCACTTCTTTTTAGAATATGGAAGCGTATAAGTTTCTTTTCTTCTAGTTCAAACGGTATTTGCACTAACTCTTTGAGTTTTTGGCGCAAAGTCTCCGGGTTGTCATTATTTAAATCATCAAGATCTAGTTTAAGAGGAGTGACCGGTTGAATTATTTGTGACGGATTGCCTTTTTCGGAAATAATACTGGTTCTTAAAGATTCGTGACGTGAGACCAGATCATTTATGGCTAATTGCATTGCCTCTAGATTTAGATGACCTTTTAAATTAAGCGCTAAGGCAATGTTATAAGTTGAGCTAGGCCCTTCCAGTTGTTGTAAGAACCATAGCCTTTGCTGAGAGAAGGAAAGAGGAACAGCTTTATCGCGATTAATCTGGGCGATTACGTTTTTTTCTTTATTGATATTCTTTTGGGTGAGTTGATCTGATAAGCCTGCAATAGTCGGGTGATTAAACAGCATCAGAAGAGGAAGCTCTGATTTGAATCGATCGCGTATTCGAGATATGAGTTGAGTAGCGAGTAATGAGTGTCCACCGAGCGAGAAGAAGTTATCATTGATTCCGATACGTGATAACCCCAAGATTTCTGACCAGATTTGGACTAATTCTTCTTCTATTTCATTTCTTGGAGCTACGTATATTACTTCTTCATTTCGTTTCTGATCTGGTGCAGGCAAGGAGTCTCTATCGATTTTACCGTTTGATGTCAGTGGCAGAGCATCCATTACTACAAATGATGACGGAATCATGTAGTCAGGCAAGTTCCCCATAAGGTGCTCACGCAGATCCGGGATCAGTCTGCGTTGTAAACGACCATGCAATGGGTTGTTAGAAAATTTGTTTGATTTGTTGGACTGACATGGATGAAGAACTATCCCATCAAATCGACACTCTTCACTCTGACAAAAAAGAGCATTCATGAAGCCTGCTCGGCCTACCGATAGCTGTAAATCTAAGTTAAGAGAATCGGCGAGTTGATATAGAGCTTCGGGCTCAACCCCATCTTTTGGGGAGTTTAAATGTATTGATTTGAGTGTTACATCGCTTTCTACTGAGCTAATTTTCTCAATCAATAAACTTTCCTTACTGATGCGTGCATCTGGTATTTCCTGAACAAGTAAGCCATGTTTTTCAATTTCTTTAAGTTTGATTTTTAAAGAACTGAGATCTAAATCAGATGAAAACCAATCGCATATTTCCGGTTGGGTTTTCATCAATGGTTTACCTATAAAAAGACTTACGTCATAACGGAAACAAGAAAGCTCATTTCTATAATCACCGCGCTTTAATTCAAATCGAATACCATTCAATCGTGGAATTTTTGTTTGTAATGCCACAAAAAATGATGGATGGATGAGCAGCTCTTCTTCCTGACTTGATTGATCTTGAATTTGCTTAGCGAGATCAAGGAAATCAGAATTTTCATCTGCTTGATTTAGTGCAATTGAAGTATGGTAGTGTTCTAGTAAAGCAAGATTCCGTAGATCGCCGAGGAAAATGTGCCCACCGTCTTCAACTTTATCGATAGCAGAATGCAAAAAATCTTCTAAGTAATTAATATGAGGAAAATATTGTGCTACTGAATTTAAAATAACTGTATCGAAAGTATTTTTTTCAAAACTTGAAATACCTTCAGCAGAGCATTGTTTAAGTTCAACCTTTTTAAGGTTCGGGTTCTTATCTATTAAGCTCTTTAAGCGATTAATAGATGCTTGAGAAAAGTCTGTTGCTAAGTATGAATCACAATCAGGCGCAATCGATGCGACAATCATTCCTGTGCCACTACCGATTTCAATCACACGCTTTGGTTGAAGTTTTTTGATTCTTGATGTTGTTTGATCTAACCAATGACGCATTTGGTTTTCATCAATTAATTCACCTGTATAACTGCTTTTCCAACTTTGAATATCGAATGCAATATCGGATGCGGTTGAATTTTGCTCATACTCTTCTTGCCAAAGTGTTTTCCATTCGTCAACTTGCTCTACTTGCCATTCCTTTAAGTTCTCTGAGTGGATTTTCTCTTCTTCTGCAACTACATAAGCGATAAGCCGCTGATCATTTTTTATATCCTCTCTAAGCAAGATTGTTGACTGTTCAATTGCAGGGTGAATATTTAAAGCCGCTTCAATCTCTCCTAGCTCAATACGAAAACCGCGTAATTTGACTTGAAAGTCGAGTCGACCTAAGAATTCTATGACCCCACCTTGGGTGAATCTTGCAAGGTCACCGGTCCTGTAGACCCGAGCTTTTTTATTCTTTTCAAAAGGGTCTTGCATAAATTTTTCTGCTGTTAATTCTGGTTGGTTTAGGTACCCACGAGCAACTTGAATTCCGCCAATCCACAATTCGCCTGCCACACCTCGCGGCACCGGAACGCCGTGTTTATCAACGATATAAATACTTGTATTGGCAATAGGGCGACCGATAGGGACTGTCGCGCCTGAGTCATCTGGGCTGCAAGGCCAGTGGGTTACGTCAATGGCAGCTTCTGTTGGGCCATAGAGATTGTGCAGTTCTGATGAAAACTTTTGATGGAAGCGTTTTTGTAGTTCAAGAGGTAGTGCCTCACCGCTGCAAATAACTCTTTTCAAAGATCTGCAGTTTTCTGCATCAGGCTCCTGAATAAATGCCTGTAACATCGAGGGGACAAAGTGCAGCGTTGTAATCTTCCTATCTTGGATTAGAGCTGCAAGTTTAGTGCTGTCTTTATGGTCACCAGGGTTTGCAAGCACCAGCTCTGCACCGCTTTGCAATGGCCAGAAGAACTCCCACACGGATACATCAAAACTGAAAGGCGTTTTTTGCAGAATACGATCTTCGGATGTTAAGCCGTATTGATCTTGCATCCAAAGTAACCGATTACAGATACCTTTTTGTTCGTTGATTACGCCTTTAGGGCGGCCAGTGGAGCCGGAAGTAAAAATCACATAAGCAGCATCATTTTCGTTTGATTTAATATTAGGATTTTTAGTTGATAGAGTAGAAAATTCTGACCATTCTGCATCCAAAGAAATTATTTCTGCATTCCCCTGCGGAATCTGATGACGTATTTTTTTCTGTGTTAGTAATAAATTAATGGTGGCATCTTCAAGCATATGTTGAATGCGTTGAGTTGGATATTCAGGATCTATCGGAACATAGGCTGCCCCAGCTTTTTGAATGCCATATAGGGCTACAACCATTTCTATGGAGCGTTCCATAAATACGCCCACCAGAGATTCACTAACGATTCTGCGATCAATGAGGCCAGCTGCTAATTGATTAGCACGTTCATTCAGTTCTTTATAAGACAAAGTAACTTCATTGAAGGATAAAGCTGGCGCATCGGGTGTTCTTTTAACTTGCTCTTCAAAAAGCGTCATTAATGTGATGTCACGACGATACTCTTTAGTAGTTTTATTCCAGTCGATTAATTGCTGTGTGTCATCCTGAGTTAATAGTGGTATTTGATCTACAGGCGAGTCAGGCGAATTTAGGACACCGCTCAGCAGCATCTCGTATTGGCTGATCATTTGCTCAATAGTGTTATGATCAAATAAATCTGTGTTGTATTCGACTCTTACCGAAAGACTGTCATTTGCCTCGAATACAAAAAACATGATGTCAAATTTTGCAGTCCCAAATTCAAATTCATAGGGTGAAGTTTTAATGCCACTAAACATCTCCCAGTCCACATCAATATGTTGAACAACAAAATGGACTTGGAATAGAGGATGTCGGCTGGTATCTCTTTTGGGATCTAACTCTTCGACAATCGTCTCGAATGGTAAATTTTGATGACTAAATGATTCAAGCACCGTTTGTTTAGTTCGAGAAAGCAATTCCAGGAATGATGGGTTCTCTCTAAGGTCTGCTCTTATTACAAGTGTGTGCAAGAAGAAACCTATAATCTTTTCTAATTCGCTGCGGTTGCGTCCGCTAATAGGCGTGCCAACAAGTAAATCGTTTTGACCTGATAGTCGAGACATAAGCAAGTTAAATACAGCCAGCGTAACCATGAAAAGACTAGCGCCCTGATGCTTGCTGATATCGAGTATTCCACGATAGATATTATCTGGGAGCATCCTCGCAATATTTGCACCATTGCTGGTTTGAATTTTAGGGCGCTGATGATCGGTTGGAAGATCAAGCTTATTAGGAGCGTCTGCTAGTTTATTTTTCCAGTAATCGAGTTGCTGATGAAAATCTTCACTGTCAAACCATTCCCGCTGCCAGTTAGCATAGTCAGCAAACTCTAAAGGCAGAGGCGGTAAATCAATTGATTCGTTTCTCAGTTCTGAATTATAAAATTTTGATAACTCATCGATAAAAATAATATGTGCTCCCGCATCAAACACAATATGATGAATAATTTGGGAGAACAGCCAGGAATTATCTTTAACCCGCAATAAGGAAATATAAACCAAGGGTCCTTTAGATAGATTCATTTGTTGTTGCGCTAGAGAAGTTAATCTATCTTGGATAATTTTATTTTCTTTGCCTCGCATGTCTTCAGTAAGAATTTTGACGGGCATATTTGGAAGTATTTTTTGAATTGGCTCACCATCGATATTGGGAAATATAGTTCGAAGTGATTCGTGCCGTGAAATTAATTTATCAAGCGCACTCTGAAGAGCATTTATATTAATTGATCCCTCTAATTTCATTACCCAAGGTACGTTATACATTGGGTTACCTGGAGATAATTCGTCTAAGAACCAAAGTCGTTGCTGAGCAAAAGAGAGCGGAATTATTTCATTCCGAGGAAGTTTTTTTATCGTACTGTGCTTACTTGTTTCTCGATATCCTATTTCTTTTGCCAATCCGACAATATTTCTTTCATTGAACAAAACCATTAGAGGTAATTCAATTTTAAGTTTATCGAGAATCTTTGAGATTAATTGCGTTGCAAGTAAAGAATGCCCACCCATAGCGAAAAAATCGTCATAAATACCTACCTTTTCAACTTTCAGCACTTCTGCCCAAATGGCAGCGAGCGATTTTTCCAGATTACTTTTCGGGGCAACAAACTGTTCTTGTGGTTTCCATTCGGGTTCTGGTAATTCTTTTCGATTGATTTTTCCATTTGGTGTGAGTGGAAATTTATCAAGCTGAACGAATACTGAAGGGATCATGTATCCAGGTAGTTTTCCTCGTAAATGCTCATTAAGAGCTTCAGTATCAGGAATCTCGTTATTTTTTGTAGTAGTTAGGTAACCTACCAGACGCTGATCAATTAGAGCATCTTCCCTTAATAAGACAACGCATTGCTCGACTTCTTTTAATTTTGACAGTTCAGTTTCAATTTCTCCCAACTCAATTCTAAATCCACGCAACTTAACTTGGAAATCACTCCTACCTAAAATCTGAATACTTCCATCGTTTTGAAGCCGAGCTAGATCTCCCGTTCTGTATAATTTCTGTGATTGATCTGAGTCAATAATGAAAGGATTAGGAATAAATTTCTCATCATTAAGCTCTGGTTGATTTAAATATCCGCGAGCAACACCCAAGCCACCAATAAGGAGTTCACCGGTAATTCCCTGCGGCACTGGATTTAAATTATCATCAACGACGTAACAACTCGTATTGTCGATTGGTTGACCTACATTTATTGGTTTTTGAGCATCAATTATTTTACTGCACGCAGACCAGATCGTGGTCTCAGTAGGGCCATACATATTCCAAAGTTCAGCAGAACATTTGAGTAA
>JAYZVL010000019.1:0-10500 GCA_036155675.1 Pseudomonadota bacterium
ACGCAGCATCGCGAGACGTTCGACCCCCATACCAAACGCGTAACCAGAATATTTTTCCGGGTCGATATTAACGTTACTCAATACTTTTGGGTGCACCATGCCGCAACCACCAATCTCTAGCCAATCTCCAGATTCAGACAAGATATCCATTTCTGCAGAGGGTTCAGTAAATGGAAAATACGATGGACGGAAACGCATCTCCATCTCTCTCTCAAAAAAACATTGCACAAATTCATGCATGATCGCTTTAAGGTTAGAGAAACTCACTTCGCGATCAACAGCCAGACCTTCAACTTGATGAAACATGGGTGTATGAGTTTGATCCGAATCGCACCGGTAAACTCGGCCAGGTGCAATAACACGAATGGGCGCACCGTGAAGCTGCATAGCTCGAATCTGCACGGGTGAAGTATGCGTCCTAAGCAAATCACCCGAATCAAAATAAAAAGTGTCGTGCATAGCTCTGGCTGGATGGTCAGGCGGAACGTTTAAAGCAGTAAAATTATGGAAGTCATCTTCAATCTCTGGGCCTTCATGCACAGAAAAACCAGCCGCCCTAAAGATCTCCTCAATACGGAAGCGCGTTCGAGTTACTGGATGCAGTGAGCCTAAATCTTGGCCTGTGCCTGAGAGACTTACATCAATGGCAGCAGCTTTAAGTTCTAAGTTTAAGCTGGCCTCTTCAAGCGCTTGTTTTTTTAAATCAACTGCGACTTGCACAGCTTCTTTTGCTTGATTAATTTGCTGACCAACAATCGGGCGTTTTTCTGCAGCAAGTGTTCCAAGAGTTTTAAGTTGCTGAGTGATCTCGCCCTTTTTCCCTAAAAATGCAACCCGCGCTTGATCAAGCGCCGACAAATCATCACAAGAATCGATTTGAGCCTGAGCTCGCGCTATCAAGTCTTTAAGGTCCTGCATCAGAAACTTTTACCTCTGCGGTTCGGCTTATATTGAGTAATAACCTATCTGCAAGCAGATAATAACTAAGCAGCGAGGCTGGTTTTAGCCTGTTCAGCCAGCACTGCAAATGCATCAGGATCATGCACTGCGATATCCGCAAGGATCTTACGGTCAATTTCAATCTCAGCTTTCTTAAGTCCATTAATAAACCGACTGTATGAAAGCTCATGCAGTCTAGCTGCAGCATTGATACGAACAATCCATAATGCACGAAATTGTCGTTTACGTTGACGACGGTCTCGATAGGCATATTGGCCTGATTTAGTTACCGCTTGTTTAGCAGTTCTAAATAATTTACTTCGGGCTCCATAATAACCCTTGGCTTTACGTAAAATTTTCTTATGTCTTTCTCGCGCGACAACACTGCGTTTAGCTCTAGGCATTAGTATAAATCTCCTTAACTATACGGTAGCATTTTGTTAACAGCTGCTACATCGCATTCTGCCACTTGCGCAGTAACGCCAAGCTGACGCTTACGCTTGGATCGCTTCTTAGTAAGAATATGCCGAAGGTGGGATTGGGCTCTTTTATAGCCGCCCTTAGCGGTTCGCCGGAAACGCTTAGCGGCGCCCCGGTTGGTTTTCATTTTTGGCATTTTAAAACTCCTTAGAGCCTGACTCGAGCCAAAATCAGCCGATGCAGGCGGGTTATGCAGATGACTCGCCATTGATAGTCAAATGCAATCACTCTCTTTTCAAATACACCTAAGTCAGTCAAAAATTATGACGAACTAATGTTTTTTTGGTGTCATTACCATTGTTAATTGACGACCTTCCATCTTTGGAAACTGTTCCACTAATCCATATGGCTCAAGATCTTTTTCGACTCGCTTCAGCAAATTCACACCAATTTCCTGATGTGCCATTTCACGGCCGCGATAGCGAAGTGTTATTTTGGTTCTATCACCAGCCTCGAGAAAATTAATTAGTTTTTTCAGTTTAATCCGGTAATCGCCAATCTCAGTACTTGGTCGAAACTTAATTTCTTTAACATGAACCTGTCGCTGCTTCGTCTTACCTTGCTGCGTTTTTTTCTTTTGTTCAAAAAGATATTTGCCGAAATCCATAATTCGGCAAACAGGAGGTTCTGCATTAGGTGAAACTTCTACCAAGTCTAATTCTGATTCTTTTGCCTTGGCGATCGCTGCTTCTAAATCCAATATTCCGGCTTGCTCTCCATCAGCATCTATCAACCGAACCTGTGAAGCAGTAATGTCAAGATTTCTTCGAACGTGTTTTTTTGAAGCTATTTTCAATCCCCCAAATTAGAGCGGCCGCGCTTCGCTATATCGGCATGAAGAACGTCTACGAAATCTGCCAATGGCTGACTTCCTAAGTCCTCGCCGGTTCGCGTTCGAACGGCCACGCAATTAGTTTCAATTTCCTTATCACCAACGATCAGAAGATAAGGAATTCTTTGTATCGTGTGTTCCCGAATTTTAAAACCGATCTTTTCGTTTCTCAAGTCTGTTTTCACTCTAAATCCCTGCTTTTGCAGCTGATCGGTTATATTTTTAACGTAATCCACCTGATTGTCGGTAATATTCATCACCATAATTTGAACTGGCGCCAACCAGGGCGGTAAATTCCCAGCGTAATGCTCAAGTAGAATACCGATAAATCGCTCAAAGGAACCTAAAATAGCTCGGTGCAACATCACCGGGGTTCGTTTATTTCCATCTTCAGCAACATAAGTTGCCCCAAGACGTTCAGGCATGGAAAAATCGAGCTGAATTGTTCCGAGCTGCCAAGTTCTACCAATGCTATCGCGTAAATTGAAATCAATTTTGGGGCCATAGAATGCGCCCTCTCCTGGCTGAAGCTGCCATGGTAAACCTTTATCATCAAGCGCTAGCTTTAAAGCTTCTTCTGCTTTATCCCATTGCTCATTCGAACCCACTCGACGTTCCGGCCGGGTAGATAACTTGGTGGAGATTTCAGTAAAGCCAAAATCAGCGTAAACCTCATCCAGTAAATCGGTGAAAGACGCTACTTCAGATTGCACTTGATCCTCAGTACAAAAAATATGCGCATCGTCCTGAACAAAACCTCGAACACGCATCAACCCATGTAAAGTACCGCTGGGTTCATTACGATGGCAAGACCCAAATTCAGACATACGTAATGGCAAGTCACGGTAACTGTGAAGATTACGATTGTAAATCTGAATATGACAAGGGCAGTTCATCGGTTTAACGGCGTACACTCGCTGCTCTTCATCACCGGTTGTGAACATATTCTCGCGAAACTTATCCCAGTGGCCTGACCGCTCCCACAAACTACGATCAACAATCTGTGGCGTATTCACTTCCTCATAATCATTCGCAATCAATAGATCACGAATGTAATTACGTACTGACTGATAAATACTCCAACCATTGTGATGCCAAAAAACCAATCCCGGTGCTTCTTCTTGGAAATGAAATAAATCCATGGTCTTGCCAAAACGGCGATGATCCCTTTTAGCTGCCTCTTCTAATCGATTTAAATAGGCCTTAAGTGATTTCTTATCCGGCCAAGCGGTGCCGTATACCCTTTGCAACATTTCATTATTCGAATCGCCGCGCCAATAAGCTCCGGCTAGCTTAGTTAATTTAAAAGCTTTTAAGTGACCCGTGTTTGGAACATGAGGACCACGACATAAATCGCTCCATTCGCCCTGTCCATAAAGGCCAATTTCTTCATCCTTAGGAATGTCTTTAATGATTTCGGCTTTATAATTTTCTCCCGCGGCAAGAAATAATTTAATCGCAGCATCACGATCCATAGCTGTCCTTGTAATTGGCAAATTGTCTTTAACCAATTTTTTCATGCGCGCTTCGATGGCCTCTAAATCTTCGGGCGTAAAACCACGTTCAAAAGCAAAATCGTAATAAAAACCGTCTTCAATCACCGGGCCAATTGTCACTTGAGCCTCGGGAAATAATTCTTTGACCGAATGCGCCAAAAGATGAGCTGTCGAATGACGAATAATATCCAGACCTTCCTCATCGTTGGCCGTAAGAATAGCGACCTCAGCATCGGTATCTAAAACGTAAGCAGTGTCAACCACAAGACCGTCAACTTTTCCGCCGAGGGCTGCTTTGGCTAAACCTGGGCCAATATCTGCGGCCAAATCAAGCACTGAAATCGGTGCATCAAAATTTCGTTGACTGCCGTCGGGTAATCTGATGGTAGGCATAGTGTTCCGTTTTTAATTTAACAACTGCGGTAATAATTGTATTAGATATTGCTTACAGACCAAAGTGTCTCACACTTTAATGAATGTCAGCATTAATAGTCACCGGAACCGACTTATAAGCAGGTGTGTTACTGCCGAATGCAACCTGTTCAATTGGGATTAAGGGATTGGTTTCGGGGTAATAGGTTGCCACACAACCACGAGGAATATCATAAGGTAAAATTGAAAAGCCAGTCATGCTGCGACTTTTATCGATGTAGTGACTTGCAATTCTGACCTTCATACCTGCCGCTAAACCAGCATCTGCAATATCCTCGCTATTCATAAATACGACCCGGCGATTATTTTTTATACCGCGATATCGATCCGTCTGACTATAGACCGTCGTATTGAATTGATCATGGCTGCGTATCGTCATCATAACGTACTGTCCGACCTCCACTTGGACTGGTTTAGAGTCATGCACAGTAAAGATTGCTTTTCCACTTCTTGTAATAAAGCTCAATTTATCTCTAACTGGATGCGGTAATTCAATGCAATCCGTTTCTGCAAGCCGAGCATTAAATTGTTCAAAACCTGGAATGACTCGTTCAATTCGATCGCGAATCAAATTGTAATCGTTTGCCATGCCTAACCAATTAACTTCTTGCTTATCCTTAAGCACAACATCTGCTAATTCTGAAACTATGCGAATCTCACTTTTTAAATCAGAACTGACCGGCGTAATAACACCGCTCGACTTTGAAACCAATCCCATGGAATTCTCAGTAGTAATAAACTGAGCAATATCCTTTTGCATATCTTTTTCACTCCTGCCAAGCGTTGGCAGAATAATGGCGGTATCTCCACCGACAACATGAGAACGATTTAAGGTAGTCGAGATCTGTACCGTTAATGAACAGTTCTTAACTGCCTGACTGCTGTAAGCAGTATCGGGAACAGCTGCAAGAAAGTTACCGCCCATGGCAAGAAAAATTTTAATCTTACCTGCCGACATAGCTTGTAGTGAATCAACCGTATCCATTCCGGGCTCTGATGGAGCAGTAAAATGAAATTCTTGGCTAAGGGCATTTAAAAATTGGGGCTCAGGTTTTTCCCAAATGCCCATGGTTCGATCGCCTTGCACATTACTGTGCCCCCGAACCGGGCACGCCCCGGCGCCCTCCTTACCAAAATTCCCCCTTAATAAAAGAAAATTCACAATCTCTTGAATATTCGAAACAGCATTTTGATGCTGAGTGATCCCCATAGCCCAGCAACAAATGGTGCGGTCAGCAGAGGCGCTGATAGAAGCTGCCTGCTCAATTAGACTTTGATCCAAACCGCAAATTGATGTCAATGAACTCCATGCAGTCTGCTCTAGATGTTTTTTATACGCATCAAAACCTTCCGTATGGGTGTCAATAAAATCCCAATCCAAAATCTTTTTGGCATGACTTTGGTCTAATTCAAGCATTGCCTTACAGAGACCTTGCAACAAAGCCACATCACCGTTGATACGAATTGGTAAATGCAAATCACAAAGATCATCACCCGCTCCAACCCATCCGGATACAGTTTGTGGATTGCGAAATTTTCTGAGCCCAACCTCATCCAGTGGGTTCACGCTGATAATTTTAGCGCCTAGTTTTTTTGCTTTTTGCAATGTCGCGAGCATACGCGGATGATTGGAACCAGGGTTTTGCCCAAACACAAATATCAAATCAGCATGATCAAAGTCACTTAAGCGCACGGTGCCCTTGCCGCTGCCAATCACTTCTTTTAAAGCCGTACCACTGGACTCATGACACATGTTGGAGCAGTCAGGCATGTTATTGGTGCCAAGGAGACGTGCAAACAGCTGCCATAAAAAAGCCGCTTCATTGCTTGTTCTTCCGGAAGTGTAAAATGCCGCCTCATTAGGAGTTTTTAAATCGCTAAAATGATTCGCAATTAATTGATAGGCATCAACCCAATCAATTGGCTTGTAGTGAGAACTGTCGGGATGCCTAACCATAGGCTGACTAAGCCGACCTTGGTCGTTTAACCAGCGATCGGACTTAGTGGATAAATCAGCAATACTGTGTTCTGAGAAAAACTGAGCATCAGCCGTATTTTTGGTCGCTTCATTAGCAAAGGCTTTAGCGCCGTTTTCACAAAAATCCACCAGCTTTGAATCATTAGGGTCCTCAGGCCAGGCACAGCCAGGGCAATCAAACCCGGCGGGTTGATTCATTTGTGACAGGCCTTGAACACCCCGCTTGAGTTGCGGCTTATCAATCAATTGCCGCACGACCTCTGCGACAGCCCGGGGGCCCGCGGCGCTTTTAGGCCTAGTATGCTGCTGGCTGTCTGCTTTTTTAGCCATCGGTTATTTATCTAAAAAAATATTTAAGAATAAACCCTAAGTATTTGAAAAATATGGTAGGCGCGGGCAGGATTGAACTGCCGACCCTTACCATGTCAAGGTAATGCTCTACCACTGAGCTACGCGCCTAAAAACCATTCCAGAGAAGACCCATCGGATGGGTTGGTACCTTAAAAAAACTGTCAGCCATTGGCAACACTTCTTTTAATGCATCTGCATCCATACCCTAGCTTACTTTATCCAAACCTAATTCAAAACGACGAATCTCATCAATCTGATCGCGAATTTCAGCTGCCTGCTCAAACTCTAAGTCACGGGCATGCTGATGCATTCGTTTCTCTAATTTTTTGACCTGCTTGATTAACTTTTCTGGGCTGAAGTTGGCATAAAGTTTTGTACGGTCTGGCTTTTGCTTCTCAGGTCGATTTTTATTAAATCGTGCGCCCTCCATGATATCGCGAATTTCTTTTTGCACCGACTTCGGTGTGATTTTATGCTCTTTATTATAGGCAACTTGTTTATTGCGCCGGCGTGACATTTCAGCCATCGCTCTTTGCATCGAACCGGTTTCCTTGTTGGCATATAAAATCGCTTTACCGTTAAGATTACGCGCGGCTCGACCGCAGGTTTGAATGATTGATCTTTCGGAGCGTAAAAAACCTTCTTTATCTGCATCAAGAATTGCAACCAGAGATACTTCAGGCATATCTAAACCTTCACGCAATAAATTTATACCCACGAGCACATCAAACTCGCCCAAGCGTAAATCTCTGATAATTTCTGTGCGCTCGACGGTTTCTATATCCGAATGCAAATACCGCACACGAACATCGTGTTCACGAAGGTAGTCCGTTAAATCTTCAGCCATGCGTTTGGTTAACGTGGTGATAAGCACGCGTTCTTTAACCGCAACTCGTAAATGTATTTCTGACAAAACGTCATCAACCTGCGTGTCAGCGGATCGAACCTCAACCATGGGATCAATCAATCCGGTGGGTCGAACCACCTGCTCGACAACTGCATCGGAATGCTCACCTTCAAATGGGCCTGGTGTTGCTGAAACGTATACAGTCTGAGGAGATAACGCTTCAAACTCATCAAACCTTAACGGTCGGTTATCGAGTGCTGATGGTAGGCGAAAACCGTACTCAACCAGTGTGGTTTTACGTGATCGATCGCCCTTATACATGCCCCCAAGCTGCGGCACGGTGACGTGACTCTCATCAATAATAAGCAACGCATCGGCGGGTAGATAATCAAATAAACACGGGGGCGGTTCGCCGGTTTCGCGACCTGATAAATATCGACTGTAATTTTCAATGCCGGTGCAATAACCTAATTCTTGAATCATCTCGATGTCATAAAGTGTGCGTTGCTCAAGTCGCTGCGCTTCAACCAATTTATTATTCTGTCGCAGTTCTTCAAGTCGTGGTCCAAGCTCTACTTTAATTTCTTTTATGGCGCCAAGCATTCGATCGCGTGATGTAACGTAATGCGTTTTTGGATAGATGGTCATGCGCGGAACTTGCTGTTTTACTTCACCGGTGAGCGGATCAAACCAAGCTAAAGTTTCAATATTGTCGTCAAACAATTCAATACGAATCGCGTCGCGTTCTGACTCAGCCGGGAAAATATCAATGATGTCTCCGCGCACACGGAACGTTCCCTGCACTAAATCAATTTCATTACGAGTGTATTGCAACTCGGCTAATCGCCTAAGTAACTTTCGCTGCTCAAGCGGTTCTCCTCGCATTAAATGCAACACCATACTGAAGTAAGCTTCCGGGTCACCTAATCCATAAATCGCTGAAACTGTGGCAACGATAATTGCATCCGAGTACTCAAGTAAGGACTTGGTTGCAGAAAGTCGCATCTGCTCGATGTGCTGATTGACCGAAGCATCTTTCTCAATGAATGTATCCGATGAAGGCACATACGCTTCAGGCTGATAGTAATCGTAATAAGAAACGAAATATTCAACGCGGTTATACGGGAAAAATTCGCGCATCTCGCCATAAAACTGCGCAGCCAATGTTTTATTGGGCGCAAGAATTATCGTTGGCCGTTGCAATTCTTCAACCACATTGGCGATGGTGAAAGTTTTTCCTGACCCGGTGACACCAAGCAACGTTTGTCGTGACAACCCATTGCGCAAACCACCAACCAATCCATCGATTGCCTGAGGTTGATCACCAGCGGGCTTAAAGTCAGAAACTAATTTAAAAAGTTTATCGGTCATAAAATACTATTGGTTGTGCTTACAGAATCCCGTATATTTGCAGCGCGTTTCGTTACTTCATTAAAAAATAGGTGCACAGTGAGTCTAGCAGTTTCAAAACGAGTTCAACGAGTTAAGCCTTCGCCAACCATGGCCGTTACCGCACTTGCAGCAGAAATGCGTGCCGCAGGACGTGACATTGTGGGGCTTGGCGCCGGTGAACCGGATTTCGACACGCCTCAGCATATTAAAGATGCCGGTATCAATGCAATTAAAAGTGGACAAACCAAATACACCAACGTCGACGGCACGCCGGAATTAAAGCTAGCGGTTATCGATAAATTTGAGCGCGACAATAACCTCAGTTATTCGATGGATCAGATTTTAGTTTCCAGCGGCGGCAAACAATCCTGTTTTAACGTTTGCATTGCCGCACTTGATGACGGTGATGAATGCATCATACCTGCGCCCTACTGGGTCTCTTACCCTGACATGGCCTTACTCGCTGGCGCTGAACCGGTACCAATACTGGCCGTTATTGATCAAGGTTTTAAGATTACGCCGGATCAACTTCAAGCGGCGATTACAGAAAAATCACGGTTGTTATTTTTTAACAGCCCAAGCAATCCAACCGGTGCCGCTTACACACGCGATGAATTAGTCGCATTGGGTGAAGTGCTCAAAGCGCATCCACGGATTGTTATCGCCACCGATGACATGTACGAACATATTTACTGGGCAGATCAACCGTTTGTCAGTTTTGCCGAAGCCTGCCCCGATCTTTTTGATCGAACCGTTACTTTAAACGGGGTCAGTAAAGCCTATGCCATGACCGGTTGGCGCATAGGTTACTGCGGTGGCCCAGTTGAGATCATCAAGGCAATGAAAAAGGTTCAAAGTCAAAGCACCTCAAACCCTTCCTCGATTTCTCAAGCGGCCAGCATTGCCGCCCTAACCGGCGATCAAAGTTGCATTACGGAAATGACCAAGTCCTTTCGTGAGCGTCACGACTATCTCGTCGCCGCATTGAACGACATCCCAGGTTTTCGTTGTCTTGAGGGTGCGGGAACCTTTTACGCCTTCCCGCAGGTGACCGAAGCGATGGCGGCTAAAGGCTGCAAGGAAGACACCGAATTCTCGGAAATGCTGCTGAAAGAAGCCGAAGTGGCGCTGGTTCCGGGCTCCGCCTTTGGCGCACCGGGCTATTTAAGGCTGTCCTTTGCCACCAGCATGGAGATACTGGAAAAGGCCATTGACCGAATTTCCAAACTGATGACCTGAAATCACTTACAATCCTTGACTTGCCGAGGTGCTTGCCCGAGAATTCCTCGCCAATCAGACCGAATATTCCCCCTTAGCTCAGTTGGTAGAGCGGTTGACTGTTAATCAACTTGTCCCTGGTTCGAGTCCGGGAGGGGGAGCCATTTTAATAAACTGCTTCAATGATTTGAAACGGTTTTTTTATGTTAAATCTTACTTTATTACTCTTATTCAAAAGGAACTGTATCGATAGTAAGCGATGAGCAAGCTACATACCTTGCAATGCCGCAACTTTCGTTGCTTCTTATTGCTAAGGTTGATCCATCAACAATTAGACTGGTCTTGCCGGTACCCCCTTCATGCCAACCACTGCAACCAGATTCACGAAATGTAGTCTTGCCTGACTTGTCTAATTGATGATACTCGCTTGATGAGGCATCAAGATCTATTGGCGTTGGGGCGATGTATGCGGTTCCCGATTCAGGTGATGAGGCCCCAGACAGCAAAAATTCTTCCGTCGTAGCCACGCGTGAGT
>JAYZVL010000020.1:0-10071 GCA_036155675.1 Pseudomonadota bacterium
CAGTAAGCAAATGTCATGTTAGTAATTACTCCAAAGTGTTTTTAACCTTTAGCTTCCTAATAATAAGACCAATACCAATCGACAGAGATAGAAAAGCAAATAAAATTTCGTGATTTAATGAGCTGTCACTAGAATTATTCATACTTAAGTAAAGCCTTAAACCTATGAGCACTAGGTTAGCCGAAAAAATCATTGCCAGGATAGTGACCAACCAACAGACTAATCGTGCTTTATTACCGTAAAGTTTTCTAACTATGGGTCCATAATGCATGCGCAAAAGCACGCAACAGTAAAAAAGTATTCCTAGAAGAGCGCCTGAAAAAATAGAAGCTAGTAAATCAAGCATTAATAAAGCCAATATAGTCCATGATTAATAGGAACATATCAGTTTTGATCTATTTGATCTATGGATGAATAAACTAATTAAGTGTTATTTTTCAACTGAATTTTTGTCTCTTTCCTTTCTAGTCGCAAGAGCTATAGCAATGAAACAGCCAAGAGCAACGATAACAGCAAAGATTGAAACAACAATTTCCATTTTTTTTAATATTCCTTTTTTAAAATAAAGGTTTTAAAGGCCAATGAATGGTTGAGCAATTCTACCAACAAGGCTTTTCAATTTTACAGGGCCGCTTGTCATGACTAAGCACATGCATCCTTCATCACTAACTGGTTGGTGTTCTATGTTTTCATCTGCAATATCAATATCACCAGAACGAAATTTTCCAAGATCAGTTTCATAGCTACCTTTAAGAATCAAAGTCCATTCAATACCATTATGCCCATGCTCAGGGACAGTGGTTCCGTTACGAGCCTCTAAAAGCCATAAACGCTCATCATTAGGTCCGTTCCAAAGGCGAGCGCTACGAATGCCGCGTCCAGAAAACTTCCATTTAAGAGCCCCTGTATCGTTTCCAATAAAATCCAGAACAGGTTGCGGTAAATCACTTGAAGTAGAAGCAATAGGCGTTACTTCAGGGGAAATTGAAGAATCCAATTTATCTAGAATATTGTCTAGCATATCGTTAGGTAGGCGAGCTGCATCCATTGATTGGAAAAGGGCGCCGCTAATAAATTCAGCTTGAGATACAGTTTCCTGCATATCATCATGAAAGGCCATATGAGATGAAACCATTAATGATTGAGCTGGTGAAAGAGAGCCAGTGGCATATGAAAGAAGCCATTGGTCATCTAATTTGTGGTTTGTGTTCAAGCTAAATCTCCTAAATCTACACGTAATTGGCCAAAGGCTCGTCTTATACGTGATTTAACTGTACCAAGAGGCAAATTTAAATGTTGAGCAATCTCAGAATGAGGTAAGCCTTTAATAAAGGAAAGGAAAATTACCTCTTTTTGATCATTTGGCAATCGAGAAATTGCAGTGTGGACTGAGTCCTTTGATTGCTGAGATATAAGCTCATCATCTGCAATAAAGTCATTGGCCATTGAATCTAAATCATCACTTTCAGTTTTATGTCTGCCCTCTCGACGTAATCTATCAATGTATTTATAGCGCGTTATGGTGAAAATCCAAGTACTAACAGCCGCTTTATTAGAATCATAGGTATGTGCTTTCTGCCAAACTGCTAACATTGACTCCTGAACAACCTCATCGGCAGTTGCATGAGGAAGACCTCTGGAAACTAAAAAAGTTTTCATCTTTGGTGCAAAATTATTGTAAATTCCAATAAAAGCTGTGCGGTCGCGATTAGCGCTAATCAAATTCATGTATTTAATCATCGTTTTGTTACGATTAGAGGAATCGCTTTCAGCAAGTTGAGTGTTTTTGTTCATCTGGGCGCTTAGCGACTCCCTTAGAGGTAAACGTGATGCATTTGCAAACTCGCCGACAGTGATACCACCATAGATATGAGCAGATCCGGAAGCAAGAGCCTGAAGGAAAATAGGACTCATTAATCGAGGTCCATTCTGTTTAGCGGTTTTTAAAACATTCATCTCCTTTTATACGGGTTATTTTGTATGTTGGATCACTTGAGTAAGAACCTTTAAGAGTAAGGATCCTAGGGCATATGAAGGTAAAGAAATACCCTAAAAAAAGGTTATTATTAAAGAAATAACTTAAATCAAGAGGTTGTGTTCATCGCCATGGTTTTAAATGAAAATAATAATGATTCTGGAGTTTCTGATCTTAAGGGCAATAAGAATCATCTAAAAATTGCAATTATTGGTAGTGGTATTTCTGGATTATCTGCTGCCTGGCTCTTAAATAAAAATCATGAAATTACACTGTACGAGAAAAATTCATATATAGGCGGTCACAGTAATACAGCAATTATTAAGATTGATGAAAAAATATTTCCTGTGGATACGGGGTTTATTGTTTTCAACCCAGTAAATTATCCTAATCTAGTAGCTCTCTTTGATCTGCTTGGCGTCGAAACAACAGAAAGCAATATGTCTTTTTCTGCTTCATTGAGAGAAGGACGGTTTGAATATTCTGGCGCTAGCTTGTCAGGCTTATTCGCTCAACCTAAAAATATTGTTAACGCTAGGTTTATATCAATGCTTTGGAATATATATAAATTTTATAATCACGCTCCAAAACTTATCAATGATAAATCCCTTCAGTCAACGACTTTAAGAGAGTTCTTGGTTAAGTTTGATTACAGCGATGCCTTTATATTTGATCATTTAATACCCATGGGAGCAGCTATTTGGTCAAGCTCATCAAAAAAGATGTTAGATTTTCCTGTCCTTTCATTTCTTCAGTTCTTTGAGAATCATGGCCTTATGAAATTTTTTGATCGTCCTAAATGGCTCAGCATAAAAGGCGGAAGTAAGATTTATGTGGATAAAATCGTTAATGAATTCTCTAGTAGAGCTTTGATAAAGCAGGAGGTGAAAAGAGTTGAACGAAATGGTGAGAACATCTCAATCACAACTTCAAATAATGAAAAAAAGAATTATGATTATGTGGTAATGGCTTGCCATGCCGATCAGACCTTAGAGCTACTTGAAGATCCTACAGACGACGAAATAGAAGTCCTTGGGAGCTTTAAATATCAATCAAATAAAGTTGTTTTACATACCGATATAAACCTATTGCCCAAAAGCAAAAAAGCATGGTCAAGCTGGAACTATATAGGGGTAGGCGATGATTTTAAAAATCAAAAATTATGCGTTACCTATCTAATGAATCACTTACAGCAATTACCAACTCAAAAGCCGATAATGGTAACTCTTAATCCATCTAAACAAATTGCCCCTGATAAAATTCTTAATGAGTATCAATATGAGCATCCTTTATTTGATATCAATGCTATGTATTCGCAGAAAAGATTATGGGATATACAAAATATAAATAATACTTGGTTCTGTGGCGCATATTTTGGGTCGGGCTTCCATGAGGACGGATTGCAATCTGGTCTTGCTGTGGCTGAAAAGCTCGGGGGTTTAAAGCGCCCATGGTCGGTAAGTAATCAATCAGGAAGAATCGGTTTATAACTCATTATGACTGTTGTTAATTATTTAGGTCATTTTTAACGTGACTGATTTTAATTCGAGTCTTTACAAGGCGCTTATATTTCATAGGCGCAAACGACCTAAGAAGCATAAGCTTAATTACGGCGCTTTCTTTTTACTCCTTGATCTTGATGAGCTTGAATTAGCTCACAATAAATTACGATTTTTTTCTTACAACAGTTTCAATTTAATTAGTTTCTATGATTCAGATCATGGTTCTGGTGATAAAACCTCTCTAAGTAATTGGTTAAAAGGCTATTTAGATGAAGCTGGTGTTAACCTTAACAACGGATGTATAAAAATACTGACATTCCCAAGAATTTTTGGTTATGTTTTTAATCCGATCACCGTCTATTATTGTTATCACAGTGACGGTAGCTTAAAGGCTGTGATGTATGAGGTTAGCAATACGTTTAGCCAGCGACACAGTTATCTGTTTTCAATAAATGGTAAACCTAAGGATATCTTTACGCATAGCTGTGAAAAAAGTTTCTATGTTTCCCCATTTATAGAAGTTAATGGTAATTACGATTTCACTGTTAAAAGCCCTTCAAATAAGCTCTATCTTCATATAAGACAATCTGATGAGGATGGGCCGCTTTTAGATGCTTGGTTTAATGGCGAGAAGCAATTGTTAAATGATGTAAATCTATTAATTTACTTATTTCGTTATCCATTACTTACTTTTAAAGTCATTCTTGGCATTCATTGGGAGGCATTAATACTTTTGCTTAAAGGAATTTCCCTGGTGAAACGCCCGGATCCGCCAGATGATGATGTAACAATAGTAACTACTAATAAATAGAAGAACCAATAACCAATAACGTGCGAATAAATAAATATGAATAAGATGATTACAAATCTTCCTTTTATTAATAAATCAGAGAGCCTAGAACGTGTTTTTATTTCGGTTCTTAAAAAGCTCCACCTAGGCGATTTGACAATTAATTTACCTTCCGGGAATGTTTATCGAGTAAAAGGGGCGGGAACTCCCTTAAATGGAGAAACATTCAATGCAGACTGGAACCTCAAATCCTATAGGGCTATTCGTCGTATGCTTCGTGATCCTGCCATAGGCTTTGCTGAGGGCTACATGGAGGATGAATGGGATAGCCGTAATTTGACAAGCTTTTTAGAGTTAATGGCTATCAATATGGACACCTTGGAGTCTTCGATTAAAAACTGGAAAATTGTGATGCTTTGGAATCGTTTTCAGCATCTTTTAAGGTCTAATACTCGACGAGGTAGCCGTAAAAATATCTCTTATCACTACGATCTAGGAAATGATTTTTATCAACTCTGGCTAGATTCAACTATGACTTACTCATCCGCTGTTTTTGACAACGAGCATGAAGATTTAGCTTCGGGCCAATTTAACAAATATAAGCAGATAGCCGAGGGTCTAAATTTAAAGCCCCATCATCGTGTTTTGGAAATAGGCTGTGGTTGGGGAGGATTTGCCGAGTTTGCTGCAAAAAATTACGGATGTAAAATTGTTGGTATTACTATTTCTCATGAACAGTTAACTTGGGCAAGAGATCGTATCGATTCAGCTGGTTTAACAGATCTTGTTGAAATCAGATTTCAAGACTATCGGGACCTGGAAGGTAAATTTGATCGAATTGTTTCTATAGAAATGTTCGAAGCGGTTGGCGAAGATAATTGGGCTGATTATTTCAATCATGTTCAGCAATGCTTAACCGATAAAGGTCAAGCTGCTTTACAAATAATTAGTATTGAAAATGATCGTTTTCACGATTATAGAAATAACCCTGATTTTATTCAGAAATATATATTTCCTGGCGGGATGCTTCCATCGGACGAAATCTTAGGCGATTATATTCGGAATGCTAATTTGATTAAATCTAATCAAATTAATTTTGGCCTCTCTTATGCTCATACATTAAAACTTTGGCGAAGTAATTTTCTGAAGGAGTGGGAGTCGATTTCTAGACTTGGTTATTCTAATAAGTTTAAGCGTATGTGGGAGTATTATTTCTGCTATTGCGAAGCTGGTTTTAGGCGTGGAACCATTGATGTAGGTTGTTATTTTTTAACTAAAAGACTGGATGTAGGCGCATGAAAAAACTTATTACTATTTTCCTTCTAACTAATTTTCTCTATGGCTGTAGTAGTGTCAGCATTGAAGATTACTCCAATTTTGAGCCTGAATTTATTCTTGAAGACTATTTCCAAGGTAGGACATTAGCATCAGGTCTTTTTATGGACCGCTTCGGTAAAGTCCAACGTCAATTCGTTGTAACTATCGATGGTACATGGGACGGAACAACATTAATCCTGAATGAAGACTTTCTTTATGATGATGGTGAAGTTGAGAATAGAGTATGGGTCCTAACTAAAACCGATGAATTTACATACCAAGGCACAACGGAGAATGCAGTAGGTTTAGCTACGGGAAAAAGAAATGGAAATGCGTTTAATTGGCAATATGCCTTTAATTTAAAAGTTGGCGAAGATTATTGGCAAGTAAAGTTTAATGATTGGATGTTCCTTCAACCTGATGGAACGCTTCTTAATATCGCTGTTGTTAGTCGATGGGGTTTAAATTTAGGCACAGTCTATCTGTCATTCAGTAAGGTTAATGATGCGGCTTAATCTAAGCTTCAAGCCTTTTCCGGATAATCTTTATTATCCAGCCAATGATTGGTAGCCGTTGATAAAACTGCTTCCCGGAGTCCCAGTGATCTATGTGTGAATTAACCCTTCCATCTTCAGCAAATCTGACCTCACTCATCCCAATAATAGTAAAGTTATGTTTACCTAAAGTCGACGTAAGCTCCCAATTTAAAAGTGCTATTTTTTCGTTTTCTCTGCTAAAAGCTGAATTAGTTATCTTAAATTTAGGGTTTGTTAACTTTTTATACATGTCATGAAATATTTCTTCTACTCCTTTAATTCCATAAACATCATTAAATGGATCGACAAAATGAATATCTTCAGTCATTACACTTTCAAGGTTTGCGATTTTTTCTTCACTCAGTGAGGTGTAAAAATTAATGTAACTATCTAAATTTGAATTAGTCATTTTTTAGAATATTTTTTGTTAAGTTTAGGTATATCCTATAAGGCAGCAGTCTTAAAATTTTTAAAATCCAAGTAAATCGTCGAGGGAAGGTAATTTCAAAGTTATTTTTACTTAAGCCCTTTATAATTCTTTCTGCGGCTTTATCTACCTCCATAAGGAAGGGCATAGGGAATTCATTAAGATCAGTTAATGGCGTACGCACAAAACCAGGATTTATAAGTCTTAAATCAATATTTAATGTTTTCAGCTCAGGCTGCAAGGATTCACAAAGATTAATTAGGGCAGCCTTACTTGCTCCGTATGCGCTTGCTTTAGGCAGACCCCTATATCCTGCGACAGAGGATACGATTGCTATTTTACCGTAACCTCGTTGAGCGTATTCAGGAATAAGACCTTGGAGGCAATTGATTGTCCCTATGTAGTTAATGCCCATTAATCTTGTATAGATATTTCTATCAAAATCTTTGACAGGATTTTCTATATAAGTACCAGCATTTAATATAGCCAGATCCGGAAAGCTAACGTCGGATTTTTCCTTCATCTGGTTAATGCAGTTATCGACATTCACCATATCTGTAATGTCTAAAGCGACTGGATAAATAACGCCCGGAAGATCTTGCGCATCTGAACAAAGCTTGTTTAAGGCATCAAGATTGCGAGCACTCGCGTAGACAGCATGTGAGGCCTTCGCATATTGTAAAGCTAGCTCTCTACCAAGGCCGCTGCTCGCACCTGTTATCCAGATAATCATGTAATATTTAACGTTGAAAGAATCGGTGACATGAATTTTATATTACTTGCATCCAATGAGTTTTGTTAATCGTATTCATAAAATATAATCCCTTAAAATTACCCATAAGTAAAACTTCACTTAGGTTTGATAATTGAATTTTCCGTCAATTGCGTTATTGCTATTGTTGTTATTTTTTCCTCCTGCTGGAAGTGTCGCCATGCCCAGCGTTTTAAACAAAACTAATTTAATCAAAGCAGGCGAGGGCAAATTAACCTGGTTTGGGCTGTCTATTTATAATGCCAGTTTATGGACTTCTGAAAATGCAATTTATGCAAATTTATATGATAGCGATGTCTTATTAATAGCAGATTATGACAGAAACATTAGTAATCAAAGAATTCTTAATAGCATTAGCGAAGAGTGGAAGCGCATCAACTCTCAACTTGGCCTGAATGAGCAATTATGGATGAGTGAATTGGATACTATAATCCCAAATATTTTATCTGGGGATAAGTTATCGAGCTTTGTAAGAGCCAATGGCTCAACTAAATTTTATTTAAACGATCAATATATTGGTGAAATTCAAGACCCTAAATTTGGACCTGCCTTTTTATCTATTTGGCTCAATAAAAAAACGAGCAAAAAACGTTTAAGAAAAGACTTGCTTGGCGACTTGATTCAAGACGACGCTCCATAAGCACATAAATTATTTTTTTTATAAACAAAATTAAAGAGTTATTCATTTGAAGAAAAATACATTTACCTTGGACTGGAAATTAAATTTAATGAATTTAGCCTTATTTCAGTCCGTTTGGCTGATTAATATCATTGGCGCCTCATCGGGAAATGAATGGCTAGGCATTATTAGCTTGTTGATATTTATTCTTATACATAGCCTTATCTCTACTACATATAAAGTTGATTTTAAGCTCGCCGCATTAGCGATAATCTTTGGCTTAATCATTGAAACCTTGATCATCCAATCCAATCTTCTTGCTTATTTGAACGGTTTTTATTCAAACGAATTGGCGCCACTTTGGCTACTCTGCCTTTGGGCTAATCTTGCGTTAACTTTTAATGGCTGCCTTTCTTGGTTGAATAATCGCTATCTACTAGGAGGATTTCTTGGCGCTATTGGAGCGCCGTTGTCTTACTACGCAGGTATTACATTAGGGGCCGCAACTGTTGAATCCTCGCTGATGCTTTCCTTGAGTGTTATTGCTGTTATTTATGGGGCCATAATTCCTATTTTTCTTTTAATAAACAAAAAATTATCTCAGCATTGTTATAGCTAAATTTAGGTCCATAAGTTATTTCAATAGGATCAATTACAATCACATTGTTATTTATTTAAACTATAATTAATACGCGTCGAAAATTTGCTTAGATTTGCTTTGTTGTTTCTGATTTTTTTAAAACTAGGGTGTTTTTATGAATCTTTTTCCAGTGATTTCTACTTGCACGCTAATCTTTTTAGCCTCTTTTAATGCATTTGGAGGAGCTCATGCATCCGATAATGAGCTGACGGAATTAAAACAAACTCTTGATGATGCAATGAGTCGCATTGCCGAATTTGAAGCTTCAGATCAAACTGTCGTTAAATCCTCCTGGTCTGATCGCATAAGATTAAAAGGTGACTTTAGGTATCGATACCAAAATGGAGAAACGACTGATCGTCTAGATGCATTAAACCTTCCAATAGGTGATAGAGATAGAAACAGACAACGTGTTAGGGCCAGAGCGGATTTGATAGCTGATATTCATGAAGATATTGAGGTTGGATTTGGTGTGGCTACAGGAGGAGATGATCCTGTTTCCACTAATCAGACATTAGGTGGTGCAGGCTCAAGTAAGGGCCTCCAAATGGATCTGGCTTATATGAATTGGAAGCTTAGCAATAACTCAGGTTTATATTTAGGTAAATTTAAGAATCAATTTTCTGATGTTGCTGGAACTGGAATTTTGTGGGATTCAGATTGGCGCCCTGAGGGCTTTAATACAACATATGAAAAAGATAATTTTTATGCAAATTTTCTTGGCACATGGTTAACGGCTGATGGAAGCAGCGGTTCAGGTAGCTCCTTTAATTATGGTCTGCAAATTGGAGTAACGACAAAAATATCTGATGCTAAGGTTGATGTAGGTGCTGGAATATATAGGATCAAAGGCGAGAATAGACAATGCTATAACGCGTCAAGTGATCGTTTGGGCGACGACTGTTTTGGTAACACTGAGTTCGATCATTTTGGAGCAGTTGCTGCAGGTGGCGGTTTTTATGGCATGGATTACTCACCAATGCAGTTATTTGGAAAGGCAGCTCTTAACACAGTTATTCCAGTAACCATCTTTTTTGATTACATCGTTAATTTGGATGCTAAATTAATTCCTAATGGTCCTTCCGCGGGTCAAAAATTAGATTCGGCTTACCTTATCGGCGCTTCTCTAGGCTATGCAAAGCAACAGGGTGAATGGCAAATTAAAGGTTATTATCAAGAGAAAGAAGCGGATTCACTTCTCGGCCTTCTTACTGAATCAGACTTTGCTGGAGGCGGAACGGATTCGGAAGGATTGGTCTTTAAGGCTAAGTACATGCTTAAAGATGCTGTTACGCTTCAGGCAACTTACTTGATGGGCGAAAGACAAGACAGCAACGGCTACGAAAATGGCAACACTAATACATCGAATCCCTATGATGTAGATATCTTGCAGCTGGATGTTAAATTTAAATACTAAGATAAAATTCAATTTTTACTTATGAGGATATTTGAACTAATGAATGTTCCTATTTCTTTTTATATCATAAACTTAT
>JAYZVL010000021.1:0-10318 GCA_036155675.1 Pseudomonadota bacterium
CCTATCAAAACTAAAATTAACAACCAAATAATCATTCCTACGGAAAGTATAAAAGGTGATGTTCCCAGAAGAACTCCAATAGTAGTTGCTGCGCCTTTTCCTCCGGAAAAATCAAACCAAACCGGAAAACAATGTCCAAAAATTACTGCGGCTCCACAAACATAGGTAAGCCACTCTCGAGATACTTCAAGACTATCTGTTCCAAACATAGTCATTGTTGGGAAAAGTACAACTGGAATTATTCCTTTGCCAACGTCTATTGAGATAACTAAAAATGCAAATACTTTTCCTTTGGTTCTTAAAGCATTTGTACCTCCCGCATTACCACTACCAATTTTGCGAATATCAACACCACCGAGGTACTTACCAACCAGCAAAGAACCATTAAATGATCCAATCAGATAACTAAGAAAAATTTTAAGGCCAAGTTCCAGCACGTTTAAACCACTTATATTGAAAAGTTTTTAAGAAAATAATATATATGATTATTATCATTTCTATATAAAAATATTATCTTGAGAAGCTTGTTAAGGACCAAGAACCTTAGCGTTTAGGACATTTAGAAGCATTACTCAAATTGATAATTTGGTGTCGATCTGGATATCTCCTGCTCATCATCATTCATGTCAATTTTTATTGATTCAAATAATGGTGTAGATAAGTATCGTTCGCCGGTATCAGGCAGCATGCATAAAATATTACTGCCTTTAGTTGCTTCGGATGCTATTTGCAACGCGCCTGCTAATGTTGCGCCGGATGAAATACCTGCAAAAATACCTTCTTTTCTAGCGAGGTTCTGTGAAGCCTGAATGGCATCCTTACCTTTTATAAGCAAGACACGATCTGCAAATCCGGCTTTTAAAGCATCTTCAGTTAATAACGGAACAAAGTCTGGCGTCCAACCCTGCATTGGGTGTGGATTAAAGCTTGGGTGACTCATCGCTGGAGATCCGTCATCATTTCGCTCTTGTGAAATACCTCCAGTTATTAGCTGAGCATTATCGGGCTCACATAAGATGATCTTAGTATCTGGGCTTTTCTCACGCATTACACGAGCAACCCCTTTAAGTGTTCCTCCTGTTCCAAAACCAGTAACCCAATAGTTAAGTTGAAGCTCAGAAAAATCAGCAAGTATCTCCAAAGCTGTGGTTCGGCTATGCATATTTGCATTTGCTTCATTTTCAAATTGACGAGTCAAAAACCAATTGTGTTCTTTTGCAAGTTCTTTGGCTTTATTGATCATGCCGCTTCCTTTCTCAGCAGCCGGAGTTAATATTACTTTTGCGCCAAGAAAACGCATAATTTTTCTGCGCTCAATGCTAAAGCTTTCTGCCATCACACAAACGAATGGGTACCCTTTAGCAGCACAAACCATAGCCAGTCCAATTCCAGTATTCCCACTGGTTGCTTCCACAACAGTCTGACCAGACTTTAGAGCGCCACTCTCCTCGGCTGATTCTATAACGCCTAATGCGAGTCGATCCTTTACCGAACTAAGAGGATTAAATGACTCAGCTTTAACAAATAGGTTAATGCCTTCAGGAACTAATTTATTGATACGAATAACCGGTGTTCCGCCTATGGTTCCTAAAATGTTTTCGTATATGCCAGGAATATTCCTTCTCCTTAAAAACGCTATTCAAGAGTCATAAATATGTTAGCGCTCAGCCGCCAAGTATTCCAGAACCGCCAGCCCCTGGAGCCCCGCCTTCACCAGGTAAAACAATTGAAGAAGCTTGCTCACGCCGCATTTCTTCAAGTTTAGTGGTCATATCTTCTACGGCTACTTGGGCTGCCGCACCAAATTTTTCCTGAGCTTCTTGAAGATTTTCAGCTTCAATATCAAAATTTAATGGCATAGGCCCTGCCGCAGTCATAACCTGCGTTGAGCCCATAAATATAGTATTGCGGGATGAATCAGCATCTCCAGAAATATTTACAGGGGTTAGTTGTCGAATGGAACCAATCTGTCGATCAGTAAAGGAATCCTCGCGATAAAGTCCATCTTTTGCAAATTCAGGAATATCGTTTTGACTTGCTTCGTTCATACAGTTTTCTCCAGACAAGTTTTATTTATAGCTTATTATTGCAGATTAAATCTCAGTCAGCGAATAGAAAACCCTATAAAGTTTTTTGGTTGAAAGGCGAAAAGAAATTTTATCTTGTTGATTTGTCTTTTTGGAATAAATATTTAGGCAGATAACCCGCATTTCTTGCTAGCCAGAAAAGCATAATAAATGAAGCTGCAACAGTGATCACCTGGCCAAACATAAGAAAAGCAGAGGTAGATACTGCGAGCGCAATTCCGCGAGTAAAGTTAATTAATACATGCCAAAGAATTGCCATAAAAATACTTTCTGTAGCGTCATATATAAGGGTTAGAATAATTGTCGCCGAAAAAATACCAACAGAGAAACCCAACCATGCTGAGAAATTAAATTCCGGGCGACTTAAAAACATCGGTATATGCCAAAATAACCAAACAGGGAAAAGCAGTAAGGTCGATACAATTGAACCAAAACGTTCACGCAAACGAGGTAAAGAGAAACCTCGCCAACCTGGCTCCTCTCCCACTCCTTGAAATAAACTGCCAAAGATAATCAGCTCTAGAAAAGCGATATTTAAGGAAAATTCAAAAATTTTGCTAGCCGTATGTGACAAATCATTAGTCGGCGTCAAAATCAAAGCTGTTATTAATACAAAAAAAGGACTTAGCACAACAAAGGAAGTCCAAATTTTTCCAACACGCCAATTGATGCAACTAAGGAAGAAATCTCGAATGCCCTTGCGGCCAAATAAAAAATAAGTGCAAATCAATGCTGCGGCAAAAGGACCAAAAGCTGCTAATCCTTCAAGCGCATGAGGAATGTATAAATCAATCCAGCCGCGCTTCGAAAAAAGAAGTGGTAAGGCCACTGACCAAGTTAAACAATAGGTGAGAAAAAAGAAGGTCAGCGTGGGGTAACGATGAACAAGATTTCTCACAATCAACTTCTAATAAATTAATGTAAATTTTTTCTTACAAGCAAGGAGGAAGTTCCTGGAAAGCTTGCCCAGTGAAACTAATCATCACTACAGAAATAATTAAATATAAAATTATTGAAGTAAATCGCCGATCAAAGCTTATCCCTTTGATGATTCCTAAAAGACAAAACCCTGGAGTCACAACTGTAATAAATAAATACTTAATAGTGGCAGTTATGCCAGCAAAAAGAGAAATGAATAAAGGAATTTCGGCGGCAGGATTATTAATTACACTCATAATCGCTGAATGTAAAAAAATATCCTCAATACAATCAAGAGTTGATGCAAACAAAGGTGTCCACATAATAATCGAACCAATCTTGAACCACTTGCCTGGAAGCCTCATGGCCAGCAGGCCAGTTAACCCAGCCAACAAAAATCCGTACCCCCAAGCAAGCACCATATCTCCAGGAATAAGTATGTCTGCAATTGCTTCGCGTATATTTTCTGGAAAGGAAAGAATTATTGGCATCATCCTTTCCGGAGTGAAAGCAACCTGCAGACAAGTAAGAGACGCTGGTCGACCGCCCATAATTTGGCTGGGCTCCGCCATCAATACTGCAATAGCAAAAATAAATAATATTACTCCACCGACAGCCATCAAACTAAAAAGCAAGTTAGCGCGAGGCAAACGTAACAAGTTCTGCATTAATTAATTCCTAAAAAATAAATTTACTTTTTTAATTCAAAATCCCACACAAATCGCCTACAGGCTGCAGGGCCAGAGGCTCATCAATCACTTGAGGTGTTGTTCTATCGATTATAGAAAAGGGAATGATTGCATCATGATCTACGCCCGGGCTAGGAATCGTTGAATCATTTCCTCCTTCAACATAAACGGTAATGCTAAGTGCCCAATCTGAAGGAAATTCGACATCACCACTAAAAGTGAAATAGGTAATCGGAATTATTATTTCCTCTGAGATTTCTCCTGCCACAATTTCTCCGTCAACTGAGAAAGTGTAGTTCAGTATAATATCTGGGGCTGAACATGTTGGATTATCAATGAAACTAAGTGGACGCAAAGTCGCTGCAGCCTTTAACGGACGATTAATATTCGCAGGAGCATCAATACGAAAGGTAAGCGTGGTATCTGAAGGCGGAGTTGCTCGATCGGCACCGCCACCAAGGGGAAAGTTTGGGGTTGGATTTTGTTCAGATAAAGAAGAAAAAAGCTGCCAAGCAATCTCGCTTCCGAATGTTGGCCAATCATGTCCTTGGTCATGCTCACAATATAGAAAAGGATACGGGCTATTATCTTCGCCAGGGAAAGAGTAGTCGATGCATTCCGAACCCTGACCAAGTGGCGACTGAATAAAAGCGTCCGGATCCCAACCATTATATAAAGTCCAATAGCTGCGAGAATTGCCTGCAAGTACACCGCTAGTAAGTGGGTCATTAAATCCGTGCATTAACATTATAGCTGCTGAACCAACACATTCTGTACTAGTAAGAGAACCTGCTGCTGCTGCTACACCACGAATAATGTCTCCATAACGACAAGCTAATTGCTGTGCATGTCCTGCGCCATTACTATGCCCAGCAACAAAAATTTTATTTGGATTGTATTCAAGCCCTCGTCGATCAAGCTCTGCGATTAGATCAACAAAAAACTCAAAATCCGCACTGGCCCCCCAGGAACGAACCCCATTTGAATCTGCAAGGCCATTAGGGGCGATCAAAATTGCTTGATTACCTACAACCTCAGCTAAATCGTAGTATGTAACCTTTTCTGGATCACTGCTTAGCCAATTCTCAGAAGAACCGGTATAGCCGTGATACATAAATAATAAAGGTAGAGGATCATCATCTAAATTAATTGGGACTGCGCCACTTTCATCGGGCAATTGGATGAAAAATTCTCTCTCATAACCATCGGAAGTTATCGTGTATAAGCCGGTTTCAAGGGGGGCAACAGTTTCAGTATCATCGTTGTCATGGCATCCAAACAAAACAAAAGCAAGCGATAACGCAATCAACCTAGCATATAAAGAACTCATTCAACCCCCTAAGATATATCTTAGTATCTAATCTTTTATAAATTCACCTTCACCCTAATACGCATAAGATTTTATCAGTTAACAATCTAACAATTGTCCGCTGATCGGTCTGAAAACATTTTACTCAACTTAATTCTGGTCGATTTCGAAATTGATCGAGTAATTTAGGATTTGCAATGGCTTGGATATTGTCTATTGGTTCGTTGTGTACCGCTGCTCTAACAGCTAATTCAACAACCTTTCCACTGTAAGTTCGGGGTATTTCTGATACCTCTAAAATTATTGCTGGAACGTGTCGAGGAGATGCATTTAATCTGATTGCATTACGAATTTTTTCTTGGAGTAATTTATCAAAGCAAATACCCTCCGAGAGAGCTACAAATAATATAATTCGTATATCGCCCTTCCAGCGCTGGCCTATGGCTACACAATCTTGAATATCAAATAAATTGAGAACAGGATTATAAATCTCTGCGCTACCAATTCTAACTCCAGAGGGATTTAAGACTGCATCTGAGCGACCATGAATAACCAATCCATTATTTATTGATGTTTCAGCAATATCTCCATGAGTCCATACTCCTGGAAACCGAGAAAAATAAGCTTCTTTAAATGCGATTTTTTCTGGATCATTCCAAAAACCTATTGGCATAGATGGGAATGGTTTAGTACAAACTAGTTCTCCCGCTTCACATTCAATTCTCTCACCTTGATTATTGAATACCTCAACAGACATACCTAAACCAATGCATTGCAATTCACCTCTGTAGACAGGAAGCAAAGGATTACCTAATGCAAAACATGAAATTATGTCTGTCCCTCCAGAAATTGAACTTATCTGTACAGATTTATTAAAGATTTCCATAATCCAATCAAATGTTTGAGGCGCCAAAGGAGCCCCCGTAGACAATATGGTCCTTAATTTTGCAAAATTAAACATTAAAGGAAAATTCTGGTCTTGCTTTTCGCTGGATATTAAAAACTTTGGGCTGGTACCAAAAACTGTAACTCCTTCATCTGCTACCAATTTCCAAAGACGGCTAATGTCTGGATAATTAGGCGAACCATCATACAAAACTATCTTCGCGCCGGTCGCTAATCCACTAACCAACCAGTTCCACATCATCCAACCGCAAGTTGTAAAATAAAATAATGTATCTTTTGCTGATAAGTCCGTATGCAAAAGAAGTTCCTTTAAATGCTGCAATAATGTTCCGCCAGAACCGTGAACAATACATTTAGGTTTTCCGGTTGTGCCTGAGGAATAAAGTATGACAAGAGGATGATCAAAATCGAACTTTCTAAAATCGTGATCAGTAAAACGATTCGGTTTTAATAATGGAGCAATTGGAACAAAATCGTTTGGGCTATTCGGAGTGATTTGTGTTGAAAAATGAGATACCAAGATTACTTTCCGAACAGATGGTAATGCTAATTTCACTTTCTCTAAGGTTGGCAAACAGTCGATCTTCTTTCCAGCATATTGATAACCATCACAACCAAAAAGAATTACAGGTTCAATTTGGCTAAATCGATCAAGCGCTCCTTGCTGCCCAAAATCTGGGGAGCAAATGCTGAAAACAGCACCTATAGTGGCGCTGGCGAGAAAAGCAATAATGGCTTCAGGGCAGTTGGGTAATAGTGCCGCTACCCTATCGCCTTCTTTAACCCCCATAATTTTAAATTCAGAGGCTAAAGAAGCTGTCATCAATCGTAATTCTTTACGTGTAAATTGCTGCCGTTTTCCTCGTTCATTAACTCCGACAAGAACAACCTGATGATCTTCGCCAGATAATAAATGCTCTGCAAAATTTAACTTTGCACCTTTAAACCATCGAGCAGATGCCATATCTTCATTATGTTCAAGCACCTGATATTGATCATTAGAAAACTTAACATCTGCATATAATGAAAAAATTAACCAAAATTCCTCAGGTTTAGATAAAGACCATTGATACAGTTGATCATAATTACCTAACTTTGTAGCAATCTCGCAAGAAGCAAATTCCATAAAACGTTGCATATTTGTGTCGCCAACAATAGATAAGTCTGGCTCCCAAATGACTTTATTGATTTCTAAACTTTTAGCGGTCATATAATCCAACCTAAAATCTATGCATTAGTTAAGAGTTAAATGTTATGGCTTTTGTCAAAAAAGATAAAAAGTATTGCTTCAGCAGTCTCATATGCCCATTATTAAGCATATGGAAAAGGTAACAAAAAACCGAAGAAATAACTTTAATAAACTGCAGAAACGGCTTCGAAGAAACGTCGGCAGAGCCATTAATGATTATCAAATGATAGATAAAAACGATCGTATTATGGTCTGTCTATCGGGTGGTAAAGATTCTTATGCGATGCTAGATTTGCTTATTAATCTGAAGCGAGTTGCGCCTATAGATTTTGAAATCATTGCAGTAAACCTTGATCAGAAGCAACCGGGTTTTCCTAGTGAAATTTTACCAAAATACCTTGATTCTCTAGAAATTGAATATTATATCGTCGAGAAAGATACTTTTTCGATTGTAAAAGAAAAAATACCCGAAGGTAAAACAACCTGTGGATTATGTTCACGATTACGTCGGGGAACACTTTATGGTTTTGCTGAAGATATTGGGGCGTCGAAGATTGCTCTGGGACATCACAAAGATGATATTTTCGAAACTTTATTTCTCAACCTATTCTATGGAGGCCGACTCTCAGCTATGCCTCCAAAACTGAAATCTAATGACAATCGAAATGTAGTCATCCGTCCACTAGCATACTGTCGTGAGGAAGATATCGCTGAATTTGCAAAGATAAAAGCCTTTCCTCTTATCCCCTGTAACTTGTGTGGCTCTCAAGAAAATTTACAAAGGGAAAAAATAAAAAGTATGTTAATTGAATGGGAGAAAACTTCTCCTGGACGAGTAAAAAATATCTTTCGAGCTTTACAAAATGTATCCCCGAGTCAACTTGCCGATCAAAATTTATTTGATTTTGTCAATCTTAAAATAGACAGAAGCAAACAGGAAAACCTATACTTATCAGGAGAAAATGAAAACAATGAAAGCAAAATCAATTTCTTTAAGGGCGTTAAAGAATTAATAGCTACAAAATGAGCATTAACTCCTAAGCGGATAGAAGCTTTTTGCTGATTTGTTAATTTGCCGCCAAATTATTTCCTGACTCAGATATTGGTATTGTTTGATTTACATCAAAAGGCCCAGAAATTTTTTGGGAATTACCACTAGGCCATTCGATACTAATTGAATCTACTTTTTTAGCCTCTGCAAGGCCAAAATAAAGCGGCAAATTACTCTGAGACATATAACCAGACTTGCCGGTTGCAACTTGGGTATAAGTGTTATTTCCAGCAGTCACACTTACTGTTGCACCAAAGCCATTCCTATTGGAATCATTACCCTCTAAAGTAATCTTTATATTATTAATATCTTTCTTTTCAGATAGATTACTTATAAAGACTAATGGCGGAGAATGAAATTCGTTGGCTACAATGTCAAGATCACCGTCACCCTCAACATCAAATATAACGCTTGACCTAGAACCAAGTGCACCATAAATAGTCAGATTCTGTGCATTAACTTCAGTACTACAATCTTTATGGCCTTTGTCTTTCCCACCGCAAGCTAAATCAAACCAAGGTGCAAATTCATTACCTAAACGAGGTTCTATGCCAAGTGAAAACTCAGCATCAACAAATCTTTTGCCTTCATCATTTAGTAATAGAGAGTTGATACCATATCGCCATGGGTAATTCATGCTCGATGCAATAAAAACATCCTGAAAACCATCAGCATTAAGATCTCCAGATGATAGCCCCCAAGGCCAAAAGTTTTCTGCGTTAATATCATCAGATATTTCCGTGAACGTTCCATCGCCTTCGTTCCTAAAAAAAGCGTTACCCCAGATGCTAGTTCCTCCTCCGTCCTGATGGAACCATTCATTAGGCTCGATCTCAGCCTTACGCTTTTCCTCACTCAAAACTGGTTTAACTTGTTCTGCCATATCGGAATGCATGTCGGTAACATAAATATCCTGATCACCATCATTATCCCAATCAAAAACTTGAACCCCCATAGCTCCCCAAGAAGTGTTGGGGAAAATTTCTTTAGTCTTATCAATAAAACCTTCCCCTTGCTGATTCTCGTAATATCCGTCTGGGCCTTGCATTGCAATAATATACAGATCAGACCAACCATCATTATTACCATCAATCACTGCAACATCTCCTGACCAACGACTATTTTCTATGCCCATTGAGGAGGAAACATCAATAAAATTATTTTCGCCTTGATTATGATAAAGAATACTATTCTCAGTGCGTTCAGGTTTAGTATGACCCTCAAATGCATCCTCAAACCCAACGAAATAGCCATCCACCCCCACAGTGTCTGTGCTAAAGACGCCTATATTTGTGACATAAAGATCTAACAGGCCATCTTTGTCATAGTCGAAAAAAATAGAACCTGCAGAATGCCCAACATAACCTAATCCTGACTCGGCAGAAATATCCTTAAAACGACCGAAACCATCATTCTGGAATAAAGCATTACCACCGCGAATGGTTGTAACAAATAAATCCTGATCGCCATCGTTATCAATATCAGCAAAAGATGCGCCTGAGCTAACTCTTAATTCAAGCCCTACTCCAGCTGAAGATGTAAAATCTCGAAAACTTCCATCGCCATTGTTTAGCCATAGCTCATTGGCTCCAATCTGATTGACAAAATAAACATCAATCAGTCCGTCTCCATTTATGTCGGCTGCTGCAATTCCAGTTCCGTGATCATAGTGGACCCCTTTATAGGTTTTGGCGCCATCTTCTACCGCACGATGAATAAATCCAATTTGACTGTTTTCACGTTGATCAGAAAAACTAAAGTCATGAAAAACATTTGAATCCTTTATATTTTGAGCCTGCTCTCTAGCCCTAAAATCCAGCCAGGAATTGTCAGCTGCCCAACGTGGAATTACTCGACTAAATTCATCTGTAACAACTATGTTGGTTTCTGCATCAGTTATGTTTTCTGGTTGCTCAGGTTGCCCGCAGCTCAAGATCATGGCAAAAGGAATAAAAACAACTACAGAAAAGATTTTTTGGATATAAAAATTCAAAATGATTGCCTCAAAAATATACTTTGATGAAAGTGAAAACTAAAAAAAAGTTAAACTAATTTTTATTTTATTCAGGTAAGTTATTTATTTTTATTTATTTTTATTTATTTTTTATAATAACAAAATAATATATATCTATCCAATACTATTTTTTACCAAGGAATAACCCTTCCAGT
>JAYZVL010000022.1:0-10215 GCA_036155675.1 Pseudomonadota bacterium
CGAACACGAGCAACCTTTCTCATGGCAGAATTAGGTTTTTTTGGTGTCGTAGTATAAACACGAGTGCAAACACCTCGCTTTTGGGGGCTTCGCGCTAATGCGGGTACATTGCTCTTAGTTAATCTCGTTTTACGTTGTTTACGAACTAGTTGGTTTACGGTTGCCATGCATTAACTCTTAAATAATCTTAAATTAAAAAATTTTATACTACTGCCTATCCCGCTTAAGAAAACTCCACTAACTTAAGAATTCGAATTTTAGGAGCGCCACTTAAGATGTGTCAAGCAAAGCGCTTGCCTATTTTGATGAATTCCTAATTAAATCTACTTTAGTCGGTTGCAGCCTCTTTTACTTCAGCTGAATCATCTGCTTGTAAAACAACATTAGCTGAGGTTTCCTCTGAATCGGATTTACTCTCTGATTCTTGGGTTTCTGCTAAATCTGCAAGCTCGTCTGCCAGCATATCTTCTCTGGTTCTTCTTTGCTCAGCATGGAACTTGAAGCCAGTGCCTGCTGGAATCAAACGGCCAACAATAACGTTCTCTTTAAGCCCCCGAAGGTCATCTCTTAGGCCTTTAACTGCCGCCTCTGTCAGAACCCTTGTTGTCTCCTGGAATGAAGCAGCAGAGATGAAAGATTCTGTTGCCAATGAAGCCTTAGTAATACCCAGTAATCTGGGAACAAAATCAGCAGGCTCCTCGCCTTTGGAAACAACATTCTCATTTATTTCCAAAACTCGAGCTCGATCGAGCTGTTCGCCGCGAAGCAAATTTGGATCTCCGCCGGACGTGATCTCAACTTTGCGTAACATCTGGCGAATAATCACTTCAATATGTTTATCGTTTATTTTAACTCCCTGTAATCTATAAACATCCTGAATTTCCCTAACTAAATACTCAGCAAGTTCTTGAATCCCTCTCAAAGCAAGAATATCGTGAGGCGTTGGTTCTCCATCAGAAACAAATTCGCCCTTTTCAACCTGTTCGCCTTCAAATACGCTCAAATGCCTCCATTTTGGAATCAAGGTTTCATGATTTTCACCATTTTCATCTGTAATTACTAAACGAACTTTACCCTTAGTTTCCTTGCCAAAACTTACAGTACCTGTTTGTTCGGCCATAATTCCTGGTTCTTTAGGCTTACGTGCTTCGAATAAATCTGCAACTCTAGGTAAACCACCAGTAATATCTCTGGTTTTAGAACTCTCTTGAGGAATACGAGCAATTACATCGCCAACGGAAACTTTATCGCCATCAGACATATTAACTAGCGCACCTGCAGGAAGTGCGTAGACAGCTGGAATCTCAGTATTGGCAAAACAAATCTCATTGCCCTTCGAATCAACAAGCTTGGCTGTAGGACGTAAATCTTTTCCTCCTGGACCACGCTGTTTTGGATCAATAACAACAACGCTAGAAAGGCCAGTAAATTCATCTTCTTGTTCGCTTACGGTAACTCCATCAATAAAATCTTCAAACTTCAAATTACCCGTTACTTCAGAAACCACCGGATGAGTATGAGGGTCCCATGTAGCAACAACCTGACCAGACGTGGCCTTATCTCCTTCATTCGTCATTATCATTGCGCCATAAGGAATTTTATAGCGTTCACGTTCTCTTCCTTGATCATCAATAATCGCAATTTCTCCGGAGCGGCTAACTGCAACCAAATGTCCTTTATTGTGTTTGATTGTTTTAACATTATGTAATTTAATCGCGCCGCCATTTTTAACCTCTACACTATTAGCAGCAGCAACTCGAGAGACAGCGCCGCCGATATGAAAGGTCCGCATAGTAAGTTGAGTTCCAGGCTCACCGATTGATTGAGCTGCAATAACTCCTACGGCCTCGCCCTGATTAATTTTATTACCTCGAGCAAGATCACGCCCATAACAAGATGAGCAAACCCCATAACGTGTCTCACAGGTAATTGGAGATCGAACTTTAACAAGATCAATACCAAATTCATCTAGTGTTTGCACTTTACGCTCATCCATGAGAACACCAGCTTCAATGACAACTTCATTAGTATTGGAATCAATAACAGGCTCAGCAGCAACTCGTCCTAATACCCTCTCATGTAATGGTTCAACTATGTCTCCACCCTCTACTAAAGGAGCAACAAAGAGACCCTGTGTAGTTTTACAATCGTCTTCTGTGACAACAAGATCTTGAGCGACATCAACGAGTCTTCGTGTTAAATAACCTGAATTTGCCGTTTTAAGAGCAGTATCAGCTAGACCCTTACGTGCCCCATGAGTAGAAATAAAGTATTGCAGCACATCTAAACCTTCACGGAAATTTGCAGTAATGGGTGTCTCAATAATTGATCCATCAGGCTTAGCCATCAATCCACGCATACCGGCAAGCTGACGAATTTGTGCTGCAGAACCCCGTGCACCTGAATCGGCCATCATATATATTGAGTTAAATGATGCTTGATCTGCTAGGTTGCCATCAGAATCAGTAACTTCTTCTGTTCCAAGATTATCCATCATAGATTTAGCAACAGAATCATTTGTACTCGACCATATATCAACAACTTTATTATAGCGTTCGCCGTCAGTAACCAGCCCACTAGCATACTGATCCTGAATATCACGAACCTTCTCATCTGCTTCAGCTAGTATTTTTGGTTTATCTTCTGGGATAACCATATCATCAACGCCGATAGATACTCCTGCTCGCGTAGCGTAAGCGAAACCCATATACATAAGCTGATCAGCAAAAACTACTGTTTCTTTAAGCCCCACTTCTCGATAACAGGTATTAATCAAATCAGAAATAGCTCTTTTTGACATATCCTTGTTAACATTCTCAAAACTCATCCCTCTAGGGAGAATCTCAGATAATAGAGAACGCCCAACTGTTGTATCTACTAATCTGCTTCGATTAGTCAATTCACCATCTTCTCCAACAACACTGTCTTGTATTCGAACTTTTATGATAGTGTTCAAATCCACAATTTTATTTTGTCTGGCTCTATGCACTTCAGATACATCTGAAAAAATCATACCCTCTCCAAGAGAGTTAATACGTTCTCTAGTCATATAGTAAAGACCAAGTACTACATCCTGAGATGGAACAATAATAGGCTCACCATTAGCAGGGGATAAAATATTATTAGAAGCCATCATCAAAGCACGTGCTTCGAGCTGAGCTTCAATAGAAAGTGGCACATGGACTGCCATTTGATCTCCATCAAAATCAGCATTGAACGCTGTGCAAACCAAAGGGTGAAGCTGAATTGCTTTACCTTCAATCAAAACTGGTTCAAAAGCCTGGATACCCAAACGATGCAATGTAGGTGCTCTATTCAACAGAACAGGATGTTCACGAATAACTTCTTCTAAGATATCCCAAACTTTAGGACCTTCTCTCTCAACGAGTCGCTTTGCAGCCTTGATTGTTGAAGCTTCACCTCTTAATTGCAGTTTGGAAAAAATAAACGGCTTAAATAACTCAAGAGCCATCTTTTTTGGAAGTCCACACTGATGGAGTTTTAACGTTGGACCAACAACAATTACAGATCTGCCTGAGTAATCAACGCGCTTGCCAAGCAAATTCGGCCGGAAACGGCCCTGCTTTCCCTTGATCATATCAGCGAGTGATTTGAGTGGGCGTTTGTTAGTCCCAGTTATTGCTCGACCTCGACGGCCATTGTCAAGCAATGCATCTACTGACTCCTGAAGCATACGTTTCTCATTACGAACAATTATATCTGGCGCATTGAGTTCCAAGAGTCGGCGTAAGCGATTATTTCGATTAATGACTCTTCTATATAAATCATTTAAATCAGATGTAGCAAAACGTCCACCATCAAGGGGTACAAGCGGCCTAAGATCCGGAGGTAAAACAGGTAAAACTGTTAGCACCATCCATTCGGGCTTAATACCAGATTCTAAGAAAGACTCAAGTAATTTTAATCTCTTAGATAATCGTTTGATCTTTGTTTCGGAACCAGTTGCATTTATGTCTTCCCTTACCTGAAGAACTTCAGTAGAAAGATCAATAGTAGTGAGCATTTCATGAACAGCTTCTGCGCCCATACGAGCATCAAATTCATCTCCATACTCTTCTATTGCTTCAAGATACTGCTCATCATTCATCAAGGTTCCACGTTCCAGTGGTGTCATGCCTTCATCAACAACTACGAACGCTTCGAAATAAAGCACACGCTCAATTTCACGCAGCGTCATATCCAGCATCAAACCAATTCGAGAAGGCAGTGACTTCAAGAACCAAATATGGGCAACCGGGCTCGCAAGATCAATATGAGCCATTCGCTCTCGTCGAACCTTAGTCTGGGTAACTTCTACCCCACATTTCTCACAGACAACGCCCCGATGTTTAAGTCGTTTGTATTTTCCACACAGACATTCGTAATCCTTTACTGGACCGAAAATCTTAGCGCAGAAAAGACCATCTCTCTCAGGCTTAAATGTTCGATAGTTAATTGTTTCGGGTTTTTTTACTTCACCAAAGGACCAAGATCTAACCATCTCGGGAGATGCAAGCCCAATTCGAATTGCATCGAATTCCTCGGTAACATTTTGAGGTTTAAATATTTTAAGTAGATCACGCATAAGTCACCTAACCGGCTATTCGCTAGTGTTTATCGCTAAATTTCTAATCTTTATCGAGTTCGACATTAATGCCGAGGGATCTGATTTCCTTAACAAGCACATTAAAAGATTCTGGCATTCCAGCATCAATTTCATGCGTGCTATCAACAATGTTTTTATACATTTTGGTGCGGCCCTGAACATCATCTGACTTTACTGTCAACATTTCTTGTAAAGTGTGTGCTGCTCCGTAAGCCTCAAGAGCCCAAACTTCCATTTCTCCAAAACGTTGGCCGCCAAATTGCGCCTTACCACCTAACGGCTGTTGGGTAACCAAGCTATAAGGACCAGTTGAACGAGCATGCATCTTGTCATCAACCAAATGATTGAGTTTTAACATATACATGTAGCCAACTGTCACAGGGCGATGGAAGTATTCCCCAGTTCTTCCATCAATTAATTTTGCCTGGCCAGTTAGCGGAAGGTTAGCCAATTCAAGCATCTTCTTCACTTCTTGTTCAGAAGCGCCATCAAAAACCGGCGTCGCCATTGGAACGCCATTGCTAAGATTTTTAGCTAGCTCACTAACTTCATCATCAGAAAAATCTTTAATATTTTCTTGCTGGCCACCGGATGTATTATAAATCTTATTTAATAAATCTTTAATCTCCGTAGTACCAGCTTTAGTGGAAACCAATTCAGAAATTTTTCCACCTAAAGCTTTCGCAGCCCAACCTAGATGCACTTCTAAAACCTGCCCTATATTCATTCTAGAGGGAACTCCTAAGGGATTTAAAACTATATCGACAGGAGTTCCATCTTCCGTATAAGGCATGTCTTCAACAGGAACAATCGTAGAAATAACTCCTTTATTTCCATGTCGACCTGCCATCTTATCGCCAGGTTGGATTCTTCTCTTAACAGCCAAATAAACCTTAACCATCTTAAGCACACCCGGAGCTAGATCATCTCCTGCGGTTATTTTGTTTTTCTTTTCCTCAAAACGCTGAGTAAATTCCTCACTCTGGAGTTTTAATCGCTTGGCTGCGCCCTCAAGTTCAGAATTAGCCGCATCATTTCTGAGACGTATTTCAAACCACTGAGAGTTATCCAATTCATCGAGGTATGCCTTGGTAACCTTACTGCCTTTGGATAATTTCTGAGGCCCACCATCAGCAACTTTGCCTAATAAAAGACGTTCAACTCGCTGAAAGATATCTTTCTCGAGAATTCGTTGCTGATCATCGAGATCTTTACGCACGCTTTCGAGTTCTGCATCTTCAATCGCTAAGGCCCTATTGTCCTTATCAATGCCATCTCGAGTAAATACTCGGACATCGATAACCGTCCCATCCATACCAGGTGGGACGCGTAATGAAGTATCCTTAACATCAGATGCTTTTTCACCAAAAATTGCACGAAGCAACTTTTCTTCTGGGGTTAATTGAGTTTCACCCTTAGGTGTAACCTTGCCAACCAAGATATCTCCAGAAGCTACTTCTGCGCCAATAAATGCAATACCTGCATCGTCTAACTTAGAAAGTGCTGAATCTCCAACATTAGGAATATCAGAGGAAATTTCCTCTGCTCCTAATTTGGTATCTCGAGCAACACAGGATAATTCTTCAATATGAATAGTTGTGAAGCGATCTTCTTCGACAAGCCGTTCAGAAATAAGAATAGAATCCTCGAAGTTGTATCCGTTCCATGGCATGAAAGCAACTAGAAGATTTTGACCAAGAGCCAATTCTCCCATGCTTGTTGAGGCGCCATCAGCCAAAACATCGCCGTTTGAGATTTGGTCACCTGCTTGAACAAGAGGTCGCTGATTCATGCAAGTATTTTGATTTGAACGGGTATATTTTGTCAGATTGTAGATATCAACACCAGATTCAGCAGCAGTTGTCTCATTGTCATTTACACGAACAACAATTCGACTAGCATCAACAAAATCTACAACTCCACCGCGTCGAGCAATCACAGTAACACCTGAATCAATGGCAACCTTGCCCTCCATACCTGTCCCAACAAGCGGTGTATCTGCTCTTAAGGTCGGAACTGCTTGACGCTGCATATTTGCTCCCATCAATGCACGATTGGCATCATCATGCTCAAGGAAAGGCACAAGAGATGCAGCAACAGAAACAGTCTGACGCGGAGATACGTCCATATATTTAATGGCATCCCGGGGCATTAAAGTAAATTCATTGTTATAACGAACAGACACTAAATCCTCAATTAACTTTCCTTTGGAGTCAGTCTCGGCATTCGCCTGAGCAATTACATATTGGCCTTCCTCAATAGCGGACAAATATTCAATTTCATCGGTTACTTTAGAATTGGTAACTTTTCGATAAGGAGTCTCAAGGAAGCCGTAATCATTTGTCCGGGCATAAACTGCGAGGGAATTAATCAAACCAATATTTGGTCCTTCAGGAGTTTCAATTGGACAAACTCTCCCATAATGAGTGGGATGAACATCCCGCACTTCAAAACCAGCTCTTTCTCGGGTTAAGCCGCCAGGTCCTAAGGCAGAGACGCGACGTTTATGAGTAATCTCAGACAAAGGGTTATTTTGATCCATAAACTGAGATAATTGACTAGAACCAAAAAATTCCTTAACCGCAGCTGCAACAGGTTTAGCATTAATCATCTCTTGCGGCATTAAACCTTCTGAGTCAGCTAAAGTTAATCTTTCTTTTACTGCGCGTTCGACTCTAACTAAACCAACTCGAAACGCATTTTCGGCCATTTCACCAACACTTCTGACGCGTCTATTACCTAAATGATCAATATCATCAACTGTACCTTTCCCGTTTCTTATATCTATTAACACCTGCAAAACGGATAAAATATCGTCTTGGCTAAGAATTCCATCGCCTTCAGAATCAGGGCGCCCAACTCGGCGATTAAATTTCATTCTCCCGACATCAGATAAGTCATAACGCTCAGGATTAAAAAACAAGTTATTAAAAAGATTTTCAGCGGCATCCTTAGTCGGTGGTTCCCCAGGGCGCATCATGCGGTAAATTTCAAATAGCGCTTCATGTCGAGTAAGTGTTGGATCTATCCGAAGAGTATTAGAAATATAAGGACCGTCATCCAAATCATTTATATATAAAGCTCGAATTTGCGAAACTCCATTTTCAATTAAAGTTTCAATCAGCTCTTCTGTCATCTCATCATTAGCTGCGGCAATTAACTCGCCAGTATCGGCATCGATAATATCGTGCGCAAGGATTTTATCTAAGAGGTATTCTAAAGGCACTTCTAATCGATCTTTACCAGATTTTTCTAGATCTTTTACGTGTTTAGCAGTAATTCTTTTGCCTTCTTGTACAATAACCTTTCGGCCAATCTTGATATCAAAAGTAGCGTTCTCTCCTCGCATACGTTGAGGAACAAGGCCCATCTCAATCTTGTCCTTTGAAAGAAACAAATCAATAGAATCAAAGAAAATCTCTAGCATCTCCCCATTTTCTAATCCAAGCGCTCGAAGAAAAATAGTAACAGCTAACTTTCGACGTCTATCTATACGCACGAAAACTGAATCCTTAGGATCAAATTCAAAATCTAGCCAGGAACCACGATATGGAATCACTCGTGCTGAGAATAGAAGCTTACCTGAAGAATGAGATTTACCTTTATCATGGTCAAAGAAAACACCGGGCGATCGATGTAGCTGAGAAACAATTACACGCTCAGTACCATTAATTACAAATGTACCATTATCAGTCATAAGCGGCATTTCACCGAGGTAGACTTCCTGCTCTCTAACTTCCTTAACAGGCTTCTTGCTTCCCGGTGCATCCTTATCATAAATGACCAATCGGACCTGAACCCTAAGAGGAGCAGCATATGTAAGACCTCTAACCTGACACTCTTTGACGTCAAATACAGGGATCCCCAACTCATAGCTAACAAACTCAAGAGCCGCGGTGCCTGAATAACTTACAATTGGAAATACACTCTTGAAAGCAGCTTGTAATCCACCATCATTTCTATCTTTAATAGGAGTATCAGCTTGTAAAAATTTACTATAGGAATCTACTTGAATTGATAGCAAGTAAGGTGCGTCGAGAATACTCGGACGCTTTCCAAAATTTTTACGAATTCGTTTTTTCTCAGTAAAGGAATAAGCCATCTAGAAGCCCCTCTTTTGGCTAAAGGCACCAAATATCAAAAAGTACAGATATGACGCCCAGCTGAAATCAGCTCTACAATTCATTCGATTTGTAGACCCTATTAATAAAAAAATTAAAAGGTTTTTGCCCACATAAAGTACGCAAAAAACTATTGGTATTACTTGAGTTCAACAGTAGCACCAGCTTCTTCAAGCTGTTTCTTGATGTCTTCTGCTTCTTCCTTAGCAATACCTTCTTTAATCGTAGAAGGTGCTCCCTCAACAGTATCTTTAGCCTCTTTGAGACCCAAACCGGTTATAGTCCGAACAGCCTTGATAACCGCAACTTTATTATCACCAAAACTATTCAAAACAATATCAAAAGAATCTTTTTCTTCTGCCGCAGAATTTTCATCGGCAGAAGCTCCACCAGCGGCTGCCATAGCTACAGGTGCAGCAGCACTTACCCCCCAGGTTTCTTCAAGCTCATTGATTAATTCAACTAATTCCAAAACTGGCATTTCGCCAAGGGCCTTTTTAATATCTTCTCGAGAAACGGACATTTTCTAACTCCTAAATAAAACTATTTCGTTACTGAATACTTTTAATGTTTCAAAAAAACTAAGTTGTCTGTTGTTGATCGCGATAAGCTGCGAGCAGTCTTACAATCTTTGAGTGCGGTTCTGCAATTGTTCGCACAAACTTATTAGCTGGGGCCTGGAATAAACCAAGTAACTGCGAGCGAGCCTGATCAAGTGTAGGTAACTTGGCAAGGCGGCTAATGTCGCTTGCGGGATAAACCGAGCCACCAATTGCAATTGCTTGAGCAGCAAGTTGTTCACAATCCTTGGAGAATTCATTGATAACTCTTGCAGCAGCGCCCGGGTCATCTTTAGAAAAAGCTAATACAATTGGACCTTTTATCGAATCTTTTAAGCATTCAAATTCGGTACCATCAATAGCAAGTCTTGCGAGGGTGTTCTTAACAACCCGCACATAAACTCCTTCATTCCGAGCTTTTGATCGAAATTGAGTCATTTCTTCAACAGACATACCGCGATACTCTGCGGCTATAGCAGACAGTGAATCCTGAGCCACTCTATTCAATTCTGAAACGAGTGACTTCTTATCCTCAAGTCTCAATGCCATCTAATTCCCCTAGTTTCATACTGCTAACAAATCACACTATTTAGTGTGATTACCTATGATGGTTAACTGTCACCAGATGAACTGATTCAAGTAACGCCATCTGCGCAGGAAAGCTTATTAGCCATTAAGTTCACAAATTAATGTAAACACCCACGGTCTTTGATGTTTGAAATAATCATGATCTAAATCACAACTAAAACAACTTCTGAAACGCAATGCGCTACAGAAAAACTTTTAAATTTAGATATCTCTCTCAAAAAATAAAAAATATCTAAAATTATTAATAATTGAAAAAAATTAAATATTAATTTCTCACAATGGTTATCTAAATAGTAATAGTCGACTGATCAACAACAACACCAGGACCCATAGTTGAAGA
>JAYZVL010000023.1:0-53717 GCA_036155675.1 Pseudomonadota bacterium
GTTCAATTTAAAATAAATGTTGATAAAGGACGAGTAACATAATCAGAAAATTAAATAAAATATTTATGTATATACTATTTAATCCACGATCGAGGATTCAGTGCTGTTCCATCTTTTCGGATCTCGAAATACAATGCTGGGATGGCTTGGCCCCCACTATCTCCGACTTCTGCGATGACTTCTCCTAAGCGAACAGGTTGTCCGACTTCTTTTAGGAGCAACTGATTATGTCCATAAAGACTCATATAGCCATCACCATGCTCAACAATTATTAGTAAGCCCATCCCATCAAGCCAATCAGCAAAAACTACTCGGCCATTGTAAATATTACGAACAGGAGTCCCCTCTTCTGCCCCTATCAAAACCCCCTGCCACTTCATACCGCCAGCCGCTCTAGTTTGCCCAAAACGACTCAGTAATGCTCCATCAGTAGGCCATTTTAGGCTTGCTTTTTTTGTAGAAAATAATGAAGGTAAATTATTGATAGAATCTTTCTGTAATTGATCAAGTTCAACCACTAGATCACGTAATTTTGCTTCGCGTTTTTTTAAGGCTTCGATAGCATCTCCCTGTGTAGCTATATCTAAAGTAAGACTTGCAATAATTAATTCGCGCTGCTTTCTGAATGAAGAAAGTTTAGAAAAGGTTGCTGATCTTTGCTTTTCAAGGCTACTTAAATCTTTAAGGTTTAATTCTATTTCTGATTTTTTAGCTTCGAGCTCTGCAATTTTCTCTAATGATTTATTAATCATCGAAAATTTAGCGGTTGTTAAATAGTTGTAATAAGTTTGTTGGCGGCTTAATTGAGATGGGTCATTTTGAGTAAGGAAAATTTTCAACAATTCTTCGTTCCCATTTATATAAGATGCGCGTAATTGCTGATTGAGTAATAAACGTAGCTCGGTAAGCTCTTTCTCTTTAAAGTTTGCCTGAAAGTTTAATTCAATATCTTTTACCAAAAGTTTTTCTTGCTGATTGCTAATCTGTTTCAGCTCCTTAAGAACAACCTGAAGGGATTGTTCAATTTGAGCTAAATTTTGCTTTTCTTGGGCTTTTAGCTTTTGCTGTTTTTCTAGATCGCGCTGCAATGCTTCTGATTTTTCGGTTATGGCTTTCAGGTCAGCGGTTGCTTCTTCTTTGCTGTTGTACTCATTTGCAAAGGCATTCAACCACAAAGAGGCGTTCAGGATTAATAGGCAAATGAGACAGCGCATATTCAAAGTGTTAAACAAAAGTAATAAATTTAGAGTGTATTTTATAGTGGAAAGTTTCGCGATATTTATAAGAGTTAACTGATCTAATTCCGGGTTATAATCGACAGCCTAGATTTAGGAGTTAATATGCAGGAAATAGTTGAATTCACAAATAATAACACTTGGCTCGTCATCGGCTTAATTGCGAGTGCTTTTGCTGTTATTTTTAATGAGTTGAAAATCAGATCGCGCGCCATCAGTGCTCTTTCAGCGGTTATGGCTGTTCGAGTAATAAATGATGGAGGCGTGGTAATTGATGTTCGTGATTCTAAAGAATTTATTAAAAGCCATATCATTGATGCGCATAATATTACTGAAAAACAATTATCTGAGAGCGACTCTGTATTAAATAGATTCAAAAAATCTATAGTTTTAGTCTGTGATCATGGAGGACGAAGCGGGGAATATGCAAAAAAATTAAGGGCTAACGGTAACGAGCGTGTTTTCAGCATTAAAGGCGGCTTACAAGCTTGGGAAGAAGAAAATCTTCCAGTCACTAGTGGAAGAAAAAAATAAATTCCCCACAATGAAATATAAAACCGAAATTATTATTTATACTAGGCCGTGGTGTGGTTATTGTTCTGCTGCAAAAGAACTGCTTGCAAAAAAGGGGTTCAAATATAAAGAAATTAATGTAGAAGAAAATGAAAATCAACTAAAGATAATGATTGAGCAAAGCGGGAGGAAAACAGTGCCTCAAATATTTATCAAAGACAAGTCTATCGGAGGTTATAGCGAGATTAAAAATCTAGAGGTTAGTGGAAAACTAGATGGGTTGCTAAATCCAATATCAAAGCCTGTATGAATATAGTCTTTCGATATTGCAAAATACAATTACTCTAAGTTCTAGCAATTATAAATTTTATGGAAGAAGAACAAACAATTGGGGTTCTTAAATGATCCCATCAGATAATTCAATCGGAATAATAGGTGCTGGATCTTGGGGGACTGCTTTAACCATCCAGCTCGCTCGTGCTGGTCAGTTACCAACATTATGGGGCCGTGAAGATTATGTGATTCAGGCTCTTGAAAATGAGCGCTGCAACACAACTTTTTTACCCGACATTCCTATTCCAGACTCAGTTTACATAGAATCAGATCTATCTAAATTGGTTGCCATGCAAAATGATCTTCTAATTTGTGTTCCTAGCCATGTTTTTAGGCACATACTTGAAAAAATTCAGCCTGACCTGCGGGCTAATTCTCGAATAATTTGGGCAACAAAAGGCTTTGAGCTAGAAACTGGTAAATTACCGCATGAAATAGCATATGAAGTAATTGGTAAAAAAATTCCACTTGCGGTTATTTCTGGCCCAACTTTCGCCACTGAGGTTGGAAAAGGTTTGCCGACAGCGATCACGGTAGCCTCTTTTAATCAGAATTTTTCCGAAGAGATTGCCGATAGAATTTCCGACAATAAATTTCGGGCTTACACATCCAAAGATGTCGTTGGTGTTGAAGTTGGCGGCGGCGTAAAAAACGTACTTGCGATTGCAACTGGAATACTTGATGGAATGGGTTTTGGAGCAAATGCACGCATAGCACTTATTACTAGAGGTTTAGCTGAACTAACTCGTCTTGGGTTAGCTCTTGGGGGTCAAGCTGATACGTTTATGGGGCTTTCCGGCATGGGAGACCTTGTGCTTACTTGTACTGACAATCAATCACGCAATCGGCGTATGGGTATTGCGCTCGCTGCTGGACAATCTGTTAAAGAGATTGAAAAAGATATATCGCAAGTTGTTGAAGGCGTAAAAGCTGCCGCTGCCGTTCGCAAGGTCGCCGTAGATAATAGAGTCGAAATGCCCATTTGTGAACAGGTATACCAAATTCTATATGAGAACCTTTCGCCCGAGAAAGCTGTCGAAACATTGATGCAACGCCAAGTAAAATCAGAAAAATAAAAGATTAGAGCAAATGAGTTTACATGCCCCCTTCGAATTCAAGCTGTCTCCATGCTTCATAAACTATCAGAGTAGCGGCATTAGAAAGATTTAAGCTGCGACTATTAGGCTGCATAGGAATGCGTATTCTATCTTCGGGTGGATAGTTATTTATAATATTCTCTGGCAATCCTCGTGTTTCTGGGCCCAACAAAAAAGCATCGCCCCTCTTAAAACTTACCGATGAATATAAGCGTTTGCCTCGGGTGGAAACTGGAAATATTCTCCTTTTGCCTAAAAACTCTAAGCAAGAAATAAAATTATGATGTTCTCTGATTTCAGCAAATTCCTGATAATCAAGGCCCGCGCGTCTCAACCTTTTATCATCAATATTAAAACCAAGTGGATGTATTAGATGTAAAGTGGTGCCTGTGTTCGCACAAACGCGTATGATATTACCTGTATTTGGAGGTATCTCCGGCTCGAAAAGAATCAGTTCAAACATTTCATACTCTAATGACTCAATCAGTAAATAATTTACCCAGCAGTCTTGCTCTAGAATATTGCGGACTTAAATTAGCATCACCAATTGTGCTGTTGTCTGGTTGCGTTGGTTTTGGTAAAGAATACACGCGTGTAGCTGGTTTCTCTAATTTAGACGCAGGGGCAATTGTATTAAAGGGAACTACACGAACACCAAGACTTGGTAATGCCCCTCACCGTATTTATGAAGCTCCATCAGGCATGTTAAATGCTATAGGTCTGCAAAATCCTGGCATGAAGAAGGTTGTAAATGAAATTTTACCGTCCTTGGATTTTAGTGAAACAAGATTCATTGCAAATATCTGTGGATCAACTATTGAAGACTATGCCGAGGTAACGCGTTATTTTGATGATTCTCCGATTGATGCAATAGAGATTAATATTTCATGTCCTAATATCAAGGAAGGTGGGGTTGCGTTTGGCAATGACCCTGACATGACTGCGCGTGTTGTGGAGGCTTGCCGTGCAAAAACATCAAAGCCCCTAATAACAAAATTATCCCCAAACCAAACAGATATTAAGAAAAATGCTCAAGTCTGCATTGATGCAGGAACAGACGGACTTGCTGTTATTAACACTTTAATGGGCATGTCCATTGATATAGAAACCCGAGAGCCAATTTTAGACAATATACAAGGCGGTCTCTCTGGGCCTGCAATAAAGCCAATTGCTTTACTTAAAGTTAGACAAGTTTTTGAAGTGGCAGCACCTCATAAAATACCAATTATTGGGCAAGGCGGCATTACAAATGCTTCGGATGCGCTTGAGTTTCTGATTGCGGGAGCAACAACAGTAGGAATTGGCACAGCGCTTTTTTACGACCCTTTGGTATGTAAAAAAATTAATGCGGGTATTGCTAAATATATTTCAAATAATAATATGAAAAACGTTTCGGAAATAATTGGTAGCATGCAAATAAACCCAAACAAATTAAATGAAGCCTCATCCGGCTAAACTTAACAACCTAAAGGAAAAAAATTATGGCCCAGCAATGGAATGATTCTCCTAAATTAAAAATAGATGACTCAAAGCAGTATTCGTGCACAATAAATACCAACAAGGGAGCAATTAAAATAAAATTATTCGCCGCTGATGCCCCTAAAACGGTGAACAATTTTATATTTCTAGCAAATGAAGGCTTTTATAATGGTATTCAGTTTCATCGCGTCATAAATAACTTCATGATTCAAGGGGGCGACCCAACAGGCAGCGGGTCTGGCGGTCCAGGATACCGCTTTGATGATGAGTTTGATAACAATCCAAATACTCATCAAACAGGATCACTATCAATGGCAAATGCTGGGCCAAATACTAATGGCAGCCAATTTTTTATTTGTCACGCACCTCAACCACATTTAGATGGAAAACACACGGTTTTTGGTCAAGTAATTGAAGGTCAAGAGGTGGTTAATGCAATCGCGCAGGGCGACACTATGGAAACAGTATCTATAGAAGAAAGCTAGAGAAACTAAATTTTGATAAGACTGCTTAAAATAATAAGTTTTTTTTCTTTTATTTACGTATTAATTTGTTTATGGCTCTATCTAGAGCAACGTAATATCCTTTATAAGTCTCGACCTGAAGTAGTATCCCTAAAAACTCCTTACTTTTGGCTAGACGTTAAAAATGCGAAACTTAAGATCTGGGAAATAATAAGCACAGGGACTGATGCCATTATCTATTTTGGTGGTAATGCAGAGCCTATTGATAGAAATATTAATACTTATCAAAATTGGCTTAATGGAAAAAATATTTACCTTATGAATTATAGGGGCTCAGGAGGAAGCACTGGTAAGCCATCAGAAATAGCTCTTTGTTCTGATGCTGTAGAATTGTTCGATTATTTAGAAAAGAAGCACGATCGAATATCAGCAATAGGGAGAAGCCTAGGGACTGGAGTTGCGTCTTGCTTGGCCAGCAAAAGGGATATTCACAAACTGGCGCTAATAACACCTTTCGACAGCATTCTTTCTGTTGCGGAAAATATTTATTCGGTCTTCCCAGTAAAATTTCTACTAAAAGATACTTTCGATTCAATGGAATACGCAAAAACAATTTATGCTGAAGTCTTAATATTGATTGCCAGCAAAGATCAAATAATTCCACCTTATCATGGTTATAGACTCGCCAATGCGTTTAAGACAAATCAAGTTAATGTCCATACAGTCGATGGTGCTAATCATAGGAACATAAGTAAATTTCCTAAGTATGCTGACCTGCTTCGCGAATTTTTTAGATGATAATTTAAAAGTTAATTTTTTAAGCCAAGCTCTTTCATTTTACGTGCGAGGGTATTTCTACCCCAGCCCAATAATTTTGCTGCATCTTGTTTTCGGCCAAGCGCATGGTCTAAGGCAGCTTGGATTATCGCAGCCTCAAATATGGGTAAAGCTTTTGGAAGAAGGGGGTCTGATTGACTGCGCTGTAGCTCTAAACTAGCCCAACTTGCAAGCGGCTCAATCCATGCGCCACTTGAGGCGGTCTCTTCAGTAGAGTTGCCTCCGAGATCGGCTGGTATATCACCAACACAAATTTCGTTTCCAGGAGCAATAACACTAAGACTCCGGGCCGCATTTACCAACTGCCTTACATTTCCAGGCCAATTAAAGCTTTGTAATAAAAATAACGCTTCATCAGTTAAAGTGCACGTAGCATTTCCAAGCTCATCACTCGCTTTCTTTAAGTAATGATCCATTAAGAGCGGAATATCCTCACGCCTTTCTCTAAGCGGAGGAGTATTAATTCGAACAACATTCAAACGATGAAACAAATCGTCTCGAAACTGGCCATTAGCAATCGCAACTTCAAGGTTTTTATTTGTAGCAGCAATAATTCGGACATCAACCTTTATAGGTTCATTACCCCCCAAACGAAAAAATTCTCCCTCATCTAAAACACGCAGCAAAGTCTTCTGCAGATCTAGGGACATATCACCTATTTCATCTAGAAATAATGTGCCAAGATTTGCTTGCTCAAATCGACCAATACGTCTTCGTTCAGCGCCTGTAAAAGCGCCTCGTTCATGGCCAAATAATTCTGATTCCAACAATTCAGCAGCAATGGCTGTTGTATTTAGAGCAATAAATGGCTTTTCAGCGCGGGGGCTGTTTTTATGCAGAGCGCGAGCAACTAATTCCTTTCCCGTTCCAGACTCACCAGTTATAAGGACCGTCATGCTTGAGCTCGATAGTCGGCCGATGCTTCGAAATACCGTTTGCATTGCTGGTGCGTGGCCAAAGATTCCAGATACAGAGGAAGGAAAATTAGAATCAGAAAACCCTGAGTTTCGCTCATTTACAGCACGTTTAACTAAATCAACAGCTTCATCAACATCAAAGGGTTTTGGTAAATATTCAAACGCACCTGCCTGATAAGCTGAAACAGCATTATCTAAATCACTATGGGCGGTTATAACAATTATTGGAATATTCCAGCCCTTTGTTGAAACTTCACGAACAAATTCAATGCCATCCATCCCGGGCATCCTAATATCTGTAATCACAACATCAGGCTTTTCTAAAAGAAAAGCATCGAGGGCGGAATTCGCACTAGAAAAACTTTTAACTTGTGCGCCTGATTTTTCTAGTGCTTTCTCAAGCACCCAACGAACTGAATCGTCATCGTCAACAATCCCAGCAGTAATTTCATTTAACGATCTCATGCCTGCATTTCATCAGTAATAGGTAATAAAACCCTAAAGACGGTTTTTCCTGGAATAGATTCATATTCGATTAGTCCACCATGTCGATTAACGAGATCCTGCGCAAGCGGCAAACCTAAACCAGTACCATCATTTCGGCCAGTAACAAGTGGATAAAAAAGTGTGTCAGCAATATCTTTCGAAACACCTGGGCCATTATCTTCTACTTCTACACTAACGGCCATTCGTTGCATATCTCTTTTAAGGATGACATTGCTTCTTACTCTAGTTCTAATTAGAACATTACCGATGTTATTTGTGGCTTGAGCGGCATTTTTAACAATATTTAGCAAGGCCTGATTAATTTGATTCTGGTCGATTAGTACCAAAGGTAAACTGGGGTCATAGTCTCGTTCCAATTGTAATTCTGGAGCGGCACTAGAAACTATTGTGGCAATGCTCTCTAAAACTTCGTGGATATTAGATGCTTTCATAACTGAAGGCCCAACTGGACCAAGTAGGGTATCAACTAAACCAGAAAGCCGATCGGCCTCGCTAACAATAATTTTTGTGAATTCATGAAAGCTTGGATCATCAAATTCGCGTTCCAATAATTGAGCCGCGCCGCGTAAGCCGCCCAATGGGTTGCGAATTTCATGCGCTAACTGCCTTAGCATACGTCGACTTAAGCCATACTGATTTACTCGGGTTGACTCTTTATCAAGATAATATCGTTGAGTTTCATCAACTATCTCAACTAATAAAAAATTTTCCAGTTGCAATTCAATTGGGCTTACTCGGACATTAAGTTGCAATGTGCTACCAACTGGTTGGGGCGGATTAATATTTAGTTCCATGCCGAAAGTTTGCTGCCGCTCTAAGGAGCGTTTAACAAGATCGCCCAAGGGTTCAAGCCCTGGTAATAATTTAATTAATGCTTGTCCGGACGATTTTCTTCGGCTAATTTGCAGAAGGTTCTCAGCAGCCGTATTAAGAGTAATCACTTCGCCGAATTGATCTACTATAATAATTCCAACCGTCAACTGATCAAACAAAGTGTCTTGGTTTGGGGCGCTAGAAACACTAGCTAAATAATCCGATTTATTAGATTTAGGGTTGTTAGATGCTTGAATTGAGTTATTTTTAAGCAAATCAGGCAAAAGCGGATCCAAGGATGCTTCTAATTCACTGTGGGCGATTACGCTAGCCTTAGAAGCATTGCGGCTTGCGGATTTACTTGGCACCGAAGTTGCCTCAGGCTTATACTGGTTGTGCCTCCGATATTCCAAATCTTTTCCTTGCTAGGGTTGGCCCCTACAAAAATTAGAAAGATACGATTTTATTAACAATACTGGTGCTCGAGGTGTAAACCTCGAGCACCAGATTGATATTATTTATGGCCTTTAAAGGCTGTAGTACATATCAAGTTCAGCAGGATGGGTACTCATTCGCATCCGGGTAACTTCTTCGGATTTCAGCGCAATATAGCCATCAATTAAATCGTTGTTAAAAACATCCCCGGCTAAAAGAAATTCCCTATCTGCATCAAGAGCATCGAGCGCCTGATCGAATGAATAACAAACGGTTTTGAGTTTGGCTTCCTCAGCTGGTGGCAAATCATAAAGATCTTTATCCATTGCATCGCCAGGATTAATCTTATTTTGAATACCATCAAGGCCCGCCATCAACATTGCGGCAAAAGCGAAATAGGGGTTAGCAGTACTGTCGGGAAACCTAACTTCAATACGCCGTGCTTTTGGATTTGCTACCCAAGGGATTCGAATGGATGCAGATCGATTACGGGCCGAATAGGCTAAGATACAAGGAGCTTCAAATCCTGGCACCAAGCGCTTATAACTGTTTGTTGAAGCATTCGCAAAAGCATTTAAAGCGCGGGCATGTTTAATAATGCCACCTATGTAAAATAAAGCATTTTCAGACAATCCGCCATAACCATCACCAGTGAAGATATTCACACCTTCTTTAGATAGAGACTGGTGGACATGCATACCATTACCATTGTCGCCTACCAGTGGTTTAGGCATGAAAGTCGCAGTTTTACCGTAATTATGGGCTACATTTTGAACCACATATTTAAGGTTCAATACTTCATCAGCTTTTTTGACTAATGAATTAAAAGCTACACCAATTTCGCACTGCCCTGCGGTTGCAACTTCATGATGATGAACTTCTGTCTGCATTCCCATCTCATCTAGAGCAAGACACATTGCAGAACGTATATCATGAAGTGAATCTACTGGTGGTACGGGAAAGTAACCGCCTTTAACGCCGGGCCTATGTCCAATATTTCCATCTTCCATAGCAGAAGAGTTATTCCACGCCCCTTCTCCAGAATCGACTTGATAGGAACAACCATTAACGTCATCGCTATATCGAACATCATCAAAAACAAAAAATTCATTTTCTGGGCCAAAGTAAGCAGCGTCAGCAACACCTGTAGACGCCAGATATTCTTCGGCCCTACGAGCGGTCATTCGAGGACATCTGTTATAACCCTCCATGGTTGAGGGCTCATAAACGTCACAACGCAAATTTACGGTCGCATCATCAGTAAATACATCCATGATTGCTGTTTCAGGGTCCGGCATCAAAATCATGTCAGACTCGTTTATTCCTTTCCAGCCCGCAACCGACGAACCATCAAACATCTTTCCTTCTTCAAAAAAACCTTTATCAATTTCTCTGGCTGGCAAGGTTACGTGTTGTTCTTTGCCTTTGGTGTCTGAAAAACGTAAATCGACAAATTTGACTTTCTTATCCTTTAAAAGGCTGAGTACTTCAGCGGGTTTCATCACATGTTCTCCGATGATTGCTCCATTAAAAACTAATCAAATGCACCCCTGACAATCCGCTTTGGAGCAGAAAAACAGGTTGAAGAGGCGTTATTTAGTGTATTTTTTATATCAATCGTTCGAGTGTACAAGCTACAAGCTACTGATAATGGAATAAGCCTAAAATCTGAGCCATAAGCATGGTGCCAAACAAAAAATATAGGTAGTGCGCTAAAACAGGTTAAAGTTAAGTTTTAGTATCGTTTTAAAGCTCTATTCTTATATTCTAGACTAAGCTGGGACAAAATTGCATCTAATCAGTGCATGAGAGCCACTTTATGGTTGCTGAAAAGGCCTAAACAATAGAAAGAACGCTATAATTTCGGCCAATCACTTAAGCGAGAAACTAATTTTATGGCCAACACGCCAATGACTTTTCAAAACCTAATCTTAACGCTTCAGCATTTCTGGGCTGAACAAGGTTGCGCAATAATGCAGCCGTACGATGCAGCTATGGGCGCAGGTACTTTTCATCCTGCGACTTTCCTTCGGGCGATTGGCCCGGAACCTTGGAATGCTGCATATGTTCAACCAAGCCGTCGCCCTTCTGATGGGCGCTATGGCGAAAACCCTTTTAGGCTCCAGCATTATTTTCAATTTCAGGTGGTGCTTAAGCCATCGCCAGATAATATTCAAGAAGTTTACATAGATTCACTTAAATCATTGGGCTTAGAAACGAATGTACATGATATACGCTTCGTTGAAGATGACTGGGAATCACCCACACTTGGGGCTTGGGGACTTGGTTGGGAGGTTTGGTTAAATGGTATGGAGGTGACTCAATTTACCTATTTTCAACAAGCGGGTGGGCTGGAGTGCCGACCAGTAACAGGCGAAATCACCTATGGGCTCGAACGAATTGCTATGTATCTCCAAAATCAGTCAAGTGTATTTGATTTAATTTGGACAAAAAATAAAGATAAATCATTAACTTATGGCGACGTTTTTCTTCAGCAAGAAATTGAGATGTCTCGTTACAATTTTGAAAAGGCAGACACAAATTTGTTGTTTACACGATTTGATTCAGCAGAAAAAGAATGCAATAAACTTATAAAGGACGGTTTACCATTGCCGGCATATGAATTTGTTTTAGAGGCATCACACACATTTAATTTACTCGATGCAAGAAACGCGCTCTCAGTTTCTGAGCGCCAGAGGTACATACTAAGAGTTCGTACTTTGGCTCGTACAGTAGCAGAAATGTATTTTTCTGCCCGCGAAAAACTTAATTTCCCTTTGCTTCAAAAAACCTAAATCAGAATTATAGTCATGAGTGAAACAGAGACATTCTTATTTGAGCTTGGCACCGAAGAGCTGCCGGCTATGTCTTTGTTAAGCCTTAGAAACAACTTAATCAATAACATTGAATCTGGGTTAAAAAAAGATGGTATTACCCATGGAGTAATAAAAGGGTTTGCTACTCCAAGGCGGCTTGGTGTATTGATTAAAGACCTTTCTCTAAATCAGCTTCCGACGCATATAGCACTCCGTGGACCGCCAATAGCCAAGGCTTTTAAAGATGGCGAACCGACAAAAGCGGCCGACTCTTTCGCAAAAAAATGTGGTGTAGCAATCAATCAATTAGATAGAGAGAAAACCTCTAAAGGCGAATGGTTATTTTTTTCATCTGAAAAAGACGGTCAAGCCACTATAGAGCTTTTGCCAACTATCTTAGACGGTGCTTTAAAGCGTTTGCCGCTTAAGAAAAAAATGAGGTGGGAAGAAAATAATTTTGAGTTTACTCGCCCAGTACGTTGGGTTGTCATGCTGCTTGGTAAAGAGATTATAGATGCTGAATTTTTTGGCCTTAAAACCAATCGTAATACCCGGGGCCACCGATTTCATGCAAGTGAAAATTTAAAAATTGGAACTGCGGGCGAATATGAAGATTTATTATTAAATAAAGGTAAAGTAATAGCAGATTTCGAAGCTAGACAAGAAAAAATTATTGAAATAGCCAAGAAAGCAGCTGGGAGCTCTGTGGCTTTAATTAATGCAAAAACAGCCGAAGAGATAACTGGTTTAGTTGAATGGCCAGTAGCCGTCAAAGGTTTTTTTCCAAAAGAATTCCTTGCGCTGCCCGATGAAGTACTAATTGCTACTCTTGAAAATCACCAAAAGTATTTTCCAATTACCCAAAACAAAAAATTACAGAATAATTTTATAGCTATCAGTAATTTAGAGAGCGATTTACCTGATGAAGTCAAAAACGGAAATGAAAGGGTCATATTGCCTCGATTAGCGGACGCATCATTTTTCTGGGGTCAGGACACTCAACGAGCCTTTGCGGATCGTAAGGAAGAACTTGATCAAGTTATATACCAAAAGGACTTGGGCAGCTTACTGGAAAAATCAGTTCGGGTAGGGAAACTTATGGAAATACTTGCTATGGCTTTAGGAGAAAATCTAGAAATTTCCCGTCGTGCTGCTGAATTAGCAAAGATTGATTTACTAACAAAAATGGTAGGAGAATTTCCTGATTTACAAGGCCTAATGGGTTATTACTATTGCCTGCATGATGGAGAGGATGATCGGGTTGCTGTTGCTGTCTCAGAACAATACCTCCCAAGATTTGCTGAAGATAAACTACCTGAAACATCTATTGGTAATGCTCTCAGTGTCTCTGATAAATTAGACACGCTAGCAGGTAATTTTCTACTGGGTAAAAAACCCACAGGTAAAAAAGATCCTTACGGCCTAAGGCGTCAAGCTCTTGGTCTAGTTAGAATCTGCGTTATTAATAAAATTGATTTTAATTTAAAAGAATTGATAACTGCAGCAATAAAGCAGCAACCTGTAAAAGAAATAAATCCTGATCTAGAACGGGAATTATATAATTTTATTTTGGACCGCGCGCAAGCTTGGTACGTCAATCATAATGAAGGAGGATATATAAGCCATGATATTTTCATGGCGGTGCGAAGCCAATCGCCGGGGTCGCTAGTGGATTTTGATCAACGCCTTCATGCGCTCCTTAAGTTTTCATCTCTCGAAGCTGCGAAAAGCCTAGCGGCTGCAAATAAAAGAATCTCAAACATTCTTAAAGCCTGTGATCGTCCGACTGATATACCTGAAATTGTGTCAACTACGTTTTTTTCAACCGAAGAAGAAAGCGCCCTAAATGATGCAGTAAATGAGTTAATTAAAGAACATAAAATTAATCTGAAGGAGCGTAATTATCTAAAGGCACTTCAGTGTCTTTCAAGACTAGAAACGCCGATAGATAATTTTTTTAACTCCGTAATGATAATGACAGATGATGCTAAAAAGAAGAATAATCGTCTCGCGCAATTGAAAAGAGTAAATCAATTGTTTCTTGATATTGCCGATATATCCAAGCTTCCAATAGCTTCTTAAAAATGTATATTCAGCCATTACGAATCATCGTTCTCGATCGAGATGGGGTTATTAATCAGGATTCGAAAAACTTTATTAGAGAACCAATCCAATGGAAACCACTTCCGGGCAGTCTAGATGCAATAGCGAGGCTTTATAATGCTGGCTTTCTTATTGTTGTAGCCACTAATCAATCGGGTGTTGGCAGAGGTCTTTTCAGTCTTGATACGCTCTGGGATATCCACAAAAAAATGCTGCGGGAAGTGGCTCGCTCTGGGGGTCATATTGAAAAAATATTTTTTTGTATACATGCGCCCGAAAATAATTGTGATTGCAGGAAGCCTGCGCCTGGAATGCTTTATCAAATTTCGGCAGCCTTCAATTGTCAGTTTGACCAAATGACAGTTATTGGCGACTCGGCTCGCGATATATATGCTGCTAGAGCTGTGGGCTCAAGAGAAATACTAGTGCGCACAGGAAATGGAATAGATGCCGAAGTCGAGTTAGCTAATGAAGATGGGCCCTTAATTTTCGCCGATCTAGCCGCCGCCGCCGATGCTCTAATAAACGAACATAATATTAAGTAATGAAGATTATCCGCTTTGCAATGTTTGTAATTTTTGGCTGGGCCAGCTTAATTTTCTTTACGCCTATAGTTATAGTAAGCAGTATTTTTGGGCATCGTGTTGCATTCAGGGTCGTAAAATTTTGGGCATTATTAGTTCTTCTGCTTATAAAGTATTTTTGTGGCCTAACCTTTAGGGTCAAGGGCAAAGAAAATATTTCTGATAAAGCATGCATTATTTATATGAAGCATTCTTCCGCATACGAAACTTTAGTTCAGTTAGTGCTTTTCCCAATGCAATGTTGGGTACTTAAACGGGAATTGATGTGGCTTCCTTTTTTTGGATGGGCAGCAGCAGCGCTTAAGCCTATAGCAATAAATAGAAAGGGCGGTCGTATTGCTGTAAATCAAATTATCAATCAGGGCATACGTCGACTATCTAAGGGTATTAGTATAATTATTTTTCCTGAGGGCACTCGAATGCCGTTTAATAAAACAAAACGTTATGGAATAAGTGGCGCGCTACTTGCTCAAAAGGCTAGGGTTAAAATTCTACCTATAGCGCATAATGCTGGAGCATATTGGCCAAAGCAAAGGAATTGGATAACGCCTGGCGTTGTAACGTTTATTATTGGAAAACCTGTGGTGGCAGAAGGCCGAGATGCACAAGAATTAAATCTTGAAATCCAAACTTGGATTCAAGATAAAATTATAAAAACCGAAGAAAGCAAAATCTAAAAATTTTACTTTGAGCATTTATTCAGGAAATAAATAAAATAACAGCGTAATGCGCAAATGTTTTTTTCAAAATGATTATATGGTATAGCAGCGCTTTTTTCTTTGGCCTCATATTTGCTTGGCTTATTAGTTTTTTATTTCCTTTAATTGTTAAGGGAGGGTCTACGGCTAAATTATTAGCTGTTTTGCAAAATGGTGTTAAGGAATTATTGGTGGGCCAAGCAGAAAATTTTTGGCCCGCTTATAAAGCGATCATTATAAATTTATCTGTATATATAACTAGGCAAATAGGCGGATTGATCCTTGCGTTTGCTCCACTTATAGTTGCCGTCTTGTTTCTGGGGCCGAAATTTATCGCCTTATGGGAAGAAGATAAGCAGTTGGCAGTTTTTCCGTTGGACTTTGGTGAAATCAAAACAAATGATGGAATTAAGGAGCTGGTTTTAAGTACGGGTGAGAAAATAAAACTGCCCTTAGGGTCGGGGAACATAGCCTACTGTTCGCGGAATACTATCTTCTGCCTAACATTGCAAAGCATGGGCTTCAAAACTTTTGTAAGGCCTGAATTTGTTAAAAAGGAGGCCCGTCCAATCATTATTCGTGCCACAAATGATGATTGGAATCCATTTTGGCCCTATTTAAATGACCCGGAATTCATTTTTTTTCTTACGCTTTCGATCGGATCAATTGGTTTTGTTTTTAAAAACAGAAAACCGCGGTATAGGCCGATTGTAAGCAATCAAATGAAAATTGGGTTTATAGATAATCTTCTAACAGAGTTCTCTGTCAATCACAGCGCTTTAATTAAGAAAATAGGCGACTTTGAAACCAAGATATTACAGTCAAAACTTAGTCAAATAAAAGTTGATCGCCCGGTATTTATTTCTGGGCTGGCGCGTTCGGGCACTACAATTTTACTTGAAAGACTTTCTTCTCTTAGTACTGTAGGGACGCATCGTTACCGTGATTTCCCTTTTATTATGTCTCCTGTCTTATGGAACCACTACATTAAAATCGCGGGCAAGAAAAAAGTTTTATCCGAGCGACCTCATAAGGATGGGATAAAAATTACGAGGGAGAGCCCGGAAGCTTTTGAGGAACCGATCTGGCAACATTTTTTTCCTAATATACATAACCCAAAAGAATTACATGAATTAAGTAGCGTAATTAGCTGCCAATCATTTGAAGCTTTTTATAAGGACCACATAAAAAAAATATTGTGGTTGCGCAAAGGAAAAAGATATGTTTCAAAGGGTAATTATAATTTACTCAGGATTAATTATATAAAAGAGATTTTTCCTAGCGCTTTATTTGTAATCCCGGTTCGGAATCCTTTAGGACACGTTCAATCACTTATGCGCCAACAAGAGCTTTTTCTTAACTACGCTAAGGATGATCCTAACAGCGCTAAATACTTGAAAGCGGTTGGACACTTCGAATTTGGTGAGCAGAGGCAACCAATAAATATTGTTAAGGGCTGCGCGGAAAAAACTACGGAAGCATGGTCAAGAGGGATGGAGCACATTGGATATGCTATACAGTGGGCTGAGATCTATGGATATATAGCTAGACTTTTACAGCAATTTCCTGAGATAGCAGAACATATTTATATCCTTCGTTTCGAGGATTTATGTTCTTCGCCAGAAAAAACCTTTCGAGAATTGCTTGCTTTCACTGGCTTAGACTTGTTAGATCAGTCCGCTAAGCTAGCAGATGGGATTCATCAGCCAAACAACAAACTAAAATTATCTGAAAAAGAAATATCGGATTGCAAAAAAATCACAGCAGCTACCGCGATGCTTTTTGGTTATAAAGGCGAACGCTTGGAAACAGAGGAATTTGATCAATCTAAACTTATTAAGAGAAATTAGATGTCCAAGTTTCCTACAGTCAGGGCATTCCGCTCAATAAACTCTCGCCTTGGCTCAACTTGATCGCCCATCAAAGTGGAAAAGACTTTGTCGGCGCCGACTGCATCCTCTATTCGAACCCTCATTAGCCTCCTGGTCTCAGGATTAATTGTCGTTTCCCATAGTTGATCTGGGTTCATTTCACCTAAGCCTTTATATCTTTGAATATTTTGACCTTTTCTTGCCTGGGCCATCAGCCAATTCAGGGCCTGATGGAATGTATTTACAGGAAGTTGGTTGTCGCCGCGTTTAATATAAGCTCCATCTTCCATAAAGCCATCTAGTTTTTTAGCCAAGTCTGCAATATGAGCGTAATCGCCAGATAAAAAGAAATTGATTGGTATTTGGGTTGTAATATCCACCCCGTGTTTCAGTTGCTTTAAGCTGATGCCAAGAATCTTTGGCCCGCTTAAGTCTAGAGTTATATCCCAATCACCGATGTCATCATTTTCAGTCTGATTAAGGCCGAGTAACAAATGATTAATCCAGTCTCCAAGCCAATCTTTATCTTCTAATTTCTCTTCGGCAATAACAGGTAAAGATAACAACTGCTCAAGGAAAAGAGATGGGTATCGCGAGCCAAGCCGATCGATGATCTCGGCAACATGCATTTGCTGTAAGGAAAGTTTTTCGAGCGCTTGACCATTAATCGAAGGAGTATCTTTGGCAACATGCAGCTCGGCCGATTCGAGCGCGACGCTTAACAAATATGAATTAAGCTCGGCATCATCCTTAACGTAATGCTCTTGCTTGCCGCGCTTAACCTTATAGAGAGGTGGCTGAGCTATATATACGTGGCCCTCGTCTATAAGTTTAGTCATTTCTCGATAGAAGAAAGTGAGCAAAAGAGTGCGAATGTGTGAGCCATCGACATCAGCATCAGTCATAATAATAATTTTATGGTAACGTAATTTATCTAAATTAAAGCCGTCTTCATCATCCTTTCCTATCCCACAGCCCAAGGCCGTAACCAGTGCAACGACTTCCTGTGAAGACAACATCTTATCTGGGCGGGCCTTCTCCACATTCAAAATTTTTCCCTTAAGCGGCAGTATGGCTTGGGTACGCCTATCTCGACCTTGTTTTGCTGAACCACCTGCTGAATCACCCTCAACAATAAACAACTCTGAAAGTACCGGGTCTTTTTCTTGGCAATCAGCCAGTTTTCCTGGCAGTCCGGCTACATCAAGAGCCCCTTTCCTTCTTGTCATCTCGCGCGCTTTTCTTGCCGCTTCGCGCGCTCTTGCAGCGTCGACGATTTTTGAAGACAGAAGTTTTGCCTCTGCGGGGTGTTCTTGGAGAAATTCCTCTAAGTGTTGGGCGACTTTTGCTTCTACTATGCCCTTTACCTCGGAAGAAACTAATTTGTCTTTGGTTTGAGAGGAAAATTTTGGGTCTGGAACCTTAACAGATAACACTGCGGTTAGTCCTTCGCGGGCATCTTCACCAGATGTGGCTGCTTTATCTTTTTTCCCATTAAGATTTTTTTCAATATATCCATTTACAGTTCTTGTTAGTGCGGCTCTAAAACCAGATAAGTGTGTGCCGCCATCACGTTGCGGAATGTTGTTAGTAAAACAAAACATATTCTCTTGATAGCCATCATTCCACTGCATTGCTAATTCAACGGTGACATCGTCCGCTTCTACACTAAAGTAAACAACGCTTGGGTGAATCGCTGTCTTATTCTGATTTAAGTATTCAACGAAAGCTCTTATGCCGCCCTCAAACTCAAAGACGTCTTCGTTGCCATCTCGTTCATCTAAAAGTTTAACGCGTACTCCCGAATTTAAAAACGAAAGTTCGCGCAATCTGCTAACTAGCAGATCATAGTGAAATTCAATGTTAGTGAATATTTCTGGGCTAGGCTTGAACCGAATAATAGTTCCTGTTTTTTCTGTTGTTCCTGTTTGTTGCAGCTGAGTTGTAGGCTCTCCCATGGAATAGCTCTGGCTATAAACCTTTCCTTCTCGGAGGATGGTTAGTTCCAAGGATTCGGATAATGCATTGACAACTGAAACGCCTACACCATGCAGTCCGCCTGAGACTTTGTATGATTCATCGTCAAATTTACCGCCAGCATGCAATATGGTCATGATAACTTCTGCTGCTGGCCTGCCTTCCTCTGGGTGATCATCCACCGGAATGCCCCGGCCATTATCTTGTATGGTTACAGATTCATCAGAATGAATCGTTACTGTAATTTCATCACAGTGACCCGCTAAGGCTTCGTCGATTGAATTATCTACAACCTCGAAGACCATATGATGTAGGCCGGTTCCATCATCGGTATCACCGATATACATTCCTGGTCTTTTCCGGACGGCTTCTAGCCCCTTTAAAACCTTGATGTTGCTTGAATCATATTGTGTTTCTTGACTCATAAATTTGCCTTAAATTCTTTCTTTAATTATACCAAAGAAGCAATCTTTCCACTTGAAATTGCATAGCTGTTGCCGCCTTTAAATCCCTTTAAATCTTTTTCTTCTAAGGCCGTAATAAACAGCTGTGCAGATAAGTTTTCTAGAAGACTAAATAAATTCTCTCTGTTTATCTTGTCTAGCTCTGCTGCCGGATCATCAACCAATAAAACAAGATCGCTTGGATTTCTTGTTGAATAGTATTTTGCTTGCGTTATCACAAGGGCTGCTGCCAATAACTTCTGTTGGCCTCTAGAAATCGTTTGCCTGGCCCTTTTGTTTCCGAAGTTTATGACTAAGTCTGCCCTGTGGGGCCCAAATTGAGTAAAACCACGCGATTTGTCGTTATTTGTGCTTAAAATCAGCGATTCTCCTAGATCCTTTCCTTTAGGCCAGCCACGTAGATAGGAGATTTTTACATCAATTGAGAGATTTTTGGAACAAATAGATTCAAATAATGGTATTATCTCGGATAAATACTCAATACGGTCGCAATTTAGCGCTTCTCCGTGCATAATAAGTTTTTGGTTCCAAATAGATACTTGGTTATCTGGATCATTATTCTTTAGCGCCGCGTTGCGCTGCTTAAGTGCTTTATTGTAGCTTCTTAGTTCCTTTAAATATTCATGTTTCACGTGAAACACTCCCCAATCGATTAGGCGACGGCGTTCGATTGGGCTTCCTTGTAATAACTGATGAATTTCTGGGTCTATTACTAAAACTGGCAAATTTTTTATTAAATCCATGCCCCTTGCAGCTTTTCCATTAATATGGATTTTTCTTCCTAATTTAGTTGTTTCAATACCAATACTTGTATTGGGACCATTCCTTTCCAGGGCGCCAAATAGGGTGAAGGCTTCCTTTCCATGATGAATTAGTGGCTGATTGCCTAATGAACGGAAGGACCGCCCGCGACCCAAATAATATATTGACTCAAGCAAACTTGTCTTGCCGCTGGCATTTTGACCAAAGATTAGGTTTATTTTTGGGTTTGGTTTTATGGCAACACAATCTAGAGCGCGAAATCCTTCAACATTGAAAACGGTTAAACCCATTCTGAGAGCAAATGTACCTAGAGCCGCATTGGCATAACTACATAAAGACTATCTTTATCAGTTGGAGTTCTTACAATACAGCTACTGCTAGGATCAATAAGGCTTATTTCAACGTTATCACTATCAACCGCTGCAATAGCATCGAGTAAATAATTCACATTAAACCCTATTTCTATTTGTTTTCCGGAATATTCTACTTCTACCTGGTCTTCTGCTTCTTCTTGGTCTGGGTTATTTGCCTGAATTAATATTCGGTTTTTATCAAAAATTAGTCGAACGCCGCGGTACTTTTCATTTGAGAGAATAGCCGCTCTTTGAAGGGCCTGTGTTATTTGGGCACGGTTGCCTGAAACCAGGTTAGCTGCTTCTTTTGGGATAACTCTTTCATAATCAGGAAAGCGCCCATCAATAAGCTTGGAAGTAAGGCGGATTTCGCCAACCTCTACGCGGAGATGATTGCTGCTAAGCAGCATAATAACCTCTCCTTCGCCTTCTAGGATTTTTTGCAGCTCTAGAACTCCTTTCCTTGGGACAATCACTTGTGCTTTTGAGCTTGATGCTTGTTCGAGCGCTATATCGCTCAAAGCCAATCTGTGGCCATCTGTTGCTACTGCTCTGAGTTTTTCTGCATCTGTTTCGATTAGTAGGCCATTAAGATAATACCTTACATCCTGTTGAGCCATGGAAAAGTGTGTTTTATCAAGGACACGAACCAAATCGGATTTTGATACTCTTATCTCACGATCAGAGTTAATATCCTCCACAACAGGAAAGTCTGTGGCTGGGAGTGTTGCCAAAACAAATCTACTTCTTCCTGAAGAAACGGAAACTCTGTCGCCTTTTAGTTCCAACTGAATAGTTGATTTTTCTGGAAGAGCTCTGGATATGTCCAGGAGCTTTCTTGCGGGGACAGTAATACTTCCCTCTGCTTCTACATTAACCGATCCAGTTTCAGAGATTAACTCTACCTCTAAGTCGCTTGCTGTTAAAGATAATTCTCCTCCTGCTGCTTTTAATAAAACATTAGCTAGGATAGGCATGGTTTGGCGACGCTCTACGACACCTATTACGGCTTGAAGGGGTTTTAGAAGACAGTCGCGCTCAATAGTAATTTTCATTAAAAGTTTCCTAATAAAAAAATTTAATATATATATTGTTGTTGTTATAGGGGGAGCCTATAAGCTTGGATAAATAAAAAAATTCCTTATAATTCATATATATATTATACTTCTGGCTGTGAGTATACCTGACAATATATTGGTGTCTTATTGTGGAAAAACTGTAAGAAAAAAATAGCCAATCGATTTAAAGAAACTATACACAGTTAGTGCACAGAAATGCTAAAAATTTCTAGTTTTCTCTTTAAAGCACAAACAAAAAAAGAAATTTTAGGCAGAAAGGCGCCTTAATAAGTTTCTACAATCCTCCTGAATTCGAACATCTGATTCTCTTAACTCTTTAACCTTTCTGCAAGCGTGAAGAACGGTTGTATGATCACGGCCCCCGAAAGCATCTCCGATCTCAGGAAGACTATGATTGGTTAGCTCTTTTGCGAGGCTCATAGCAATTTGCCTAGGCCGAGTAATGGAACGACTACGGCTTTTAGAGAGAAGGTCTGCGACACGGATTTTGAAATATGATGCTACTACTTTTTGTATGTTTTCTATGGTGACAAGCTTTTCCTGCAAAGTTAATAGGTCCCGCAGAGCATCACGAGCAAAATCGAGCGTAATGGGCTCCCCAGTAAAGATTGAATTAGCTATAACCCTCCTTAAGGCGCCCTCTAGTTCCCTAACATTTGAGCGAATGTGCCTAGCAATAAAGAAAGCAACCTCCTCGGGTAAATCTACTTTATCGGCAGCCGCCTTAGTCATTAAAATCGCAGCACAGGTTTCCAGCTCTGGTGGTTCGATAGCCACAGTTAAACCCCAGCCGAAACGCGACTGTAGTCTTTCTTCTAAACCAGAAACTTCCTTAGGGTAGCGATCACAAGTTAATACAACTTGACGTTGTCCTTCTAGCAAAGCATTGAATGTATGGAAAAACTCTTCTTGTGATTGTTGTTTACCAGCAAAGAACTGTATGTCGTCAATTAGAAGAGCATCAAGCGAACGATAAGTTTTTTTAAATTCTGCTATAGAATTATGTTGTAGGCCTTTAACCATATCACCAACAAATTTTTCTGAGTGAACGTAGGCCACCCGCGCCTGTGGTCGCTCGGCAATTATTGAGTTACCAATACTGTGCATTAGGTGGGTTTTGCCTAATCCTACACCGCCCGCAATGAAGAGTGGGTTGTAGGCTAGACCAGGGTTCTGACTAACTTGATATGCCGCAGCTCTTGCCAATTGATTGCTTTTTCCTTCAACGAAGTTATTAAATATATATGCGGGATTGAGCTTTCCCCCAGGAACCGGCATCAATTTCGGGGGTATACCCCGAGAACCCATACCCGATATTAACCCCGCTTTGGGCTCATCTATTTCAATTCTTATTGCATCAGAAGGCCAACCAGCTTCACCCAAAAAAAATGTGTCGATATGGGATTTGCAATTTATTGTCACCCAATCCACTACAAACCTATTAGGTGCCAGCAATCGCAAGCCACCGTCCTCTTCTACTGGGTGGAGAGGCCTAATCCATTGATTTATCTGTTGAGTGCTTAGCTGATCCTGAAGAGACTGAACACACTGATTCCAAAGGGAGGACTGCACTTCCATGAATTCCTATATTATTATCGTTATAAGGATGTTTAATTAAGTCTATACTGCTTATTGAGACTTATCCACGTTTTTAAGAAGTATTGACATGCTATGATCTGCCACGTAACCTTCCGCGCTATTTTTACTCCCAGCCTTTTGATGTAATTCGAGTTTTTTCAAACTAGAAATTTTAAGAAAAAAACCCTAAGTTCAATCTAATGAAACGCACCTATCAGCCAAGCAGAATCAAACGTAAGCGGACCCATGGGTTTCGTGCGAGAATGTCAACTAAGGGCGGACGCGCGGTATTAAAGCGCCGACGTCAACGAAAACGCGCGCGCCTTAGCCACTAGTAGTGGCTTAATTATCAGCGATTTCGTTTTGGAGGTAGCCAAGCTGGTGCCATCAGGTTTTAAATTAAGACGTATACATCGCTTGACCTCTGGCGAGGATTATAGTCGGGTTTTTAATGCCCCCAGAAGGCTGCAGGACAAGCTAATTACTATTTTATATCGTCCCAATGATTATGGGCGGCCACGAATTGGTTTTGCTATTGCCAAGAAGAAAGTTCCTAAGTCTTTTTTTAGAAATCGTATTAGACGAATTTGCAAAGAAACTTTTCGTTACAGAAGGCAGCATTTTCCCGCCCTTGACATTATCATCTTGGCTCGGCAAGCAGCAGCAAGAGCTTCTAAAGAAGATTTATTTATAAGCTTTATGGCGCACTGGAAAAAAATAGAAGAAAAATAGGATTTAATCTTGATGGATAATTTGCGGACAATCTTATGGGCAATCTTCGCCACCATGGTCTTTTTGACTTGGACTCAATGGGAGTCTGAAAATAATACAATTACCCAAGTAGACCTGGTTGGCAAAGATTTAGAAAATGCCGCTAAGTTTGAGCAGAGAGATTTTGATTTAGAGGATAAATCAGACGATTCCTTACCAACCATCCTACCACTCCCAGATGAAAGCGCTTTGGCTTCAAGACAAGAAGACCCTGAAAAGAATCTTGTATCAGTAAGCACCGATGTTTTAGATATTCAAATTAGCAGGAAAGGCGGTACTCTCGTCAGCAGCAAACTAAAGAATTATCCATTGAGTAAAGATGTACCTGATGTTCCAGTGCAACTTCTCAGTTTAGCCGAAGAAAATTCCTACGTAATAGCAACTGGATTAGTTGACGGCAGTCAAGAAGGACCGACTCACCTCACATACCTTAATACCATAGATGATAATTACTTATTAGAAGCGGATTTGCTTGAAGTGCCTTTTTCCTGGAGTAATGAGGAAGGCCTTAAAGTAGATAAAGTCTATAAATTCTTTCGCGGTAAATACAACATTGAAATTGAATACCGGATAAGAAATAAGAGCGATTCTGATTGGACTGTTCTTAATTATTCTCAGATTAGCCGAAAGAATAACCCCCCAGAGAGAAGCATGTTTAATGTTGATACTTATTCTTACTTCGGCGGTATTTATTACGACGGGGAAAAGTATGAAAAGATTGACCCTGACGATCTTCAAGAATCTCCTATAGATATAAGTTTAAAAGGGGGCTGGGTTGCCTTCCTTCAACATCACTTTTTAACAGCCTTGGTGCCCGAGGCCGACCTAGATTATCGTTATGAAGCGATTTATAAAAACAACAACCTTACTTTAAGAACTACCAGCCCTGCCAAGATTATCTTGTCTGGATCTTCAGATAACATTAATACCAGCTTATTCGTTGGCCCGAAACTCCAGGACCAACTCAAAGACTCGGCCCCAGGGCTAGAACTAACCGTCGATTATGGAATCTTAGCTATTCTTGCAAGCCCGTTGTTTTGGCTTTTGGATAAAGTACATAACTATATTGGCAATTGGGGCTGGTCAATCATAATCATTACGCTATTAATCAAGCTTGCTTTCTACAAACTTACTGAGGCGAGCGGCCGATCGATGGCCAAGATGAGGAAGTTACAGCCTCGCCTAAAATCCATTCAAGAGAGATATAAGGATGATCGACAAGCATTAAGCCAGCACATGATGGATTTATATAAACGTGAAAAGGTTAATCCCGCTGCAGGGTGTTTACCCATGCTTATTCAAATACCCTTTTTTATAGCTTTTTATTGGGTTTTACTTGAAAGCGTTGAAATGCGACAAGCCCCCTTTGCATTATGGATAAATGATTTATCTTCTAGGGACCCCTTCTTTGTTTTGCCCCTGCTCATGGGCGCAGCAATGTTTATTCAGCAAAAATTGAATCCCGCGCCACCAGACCCCGTGCAGGCGAAAGTTATGAGCATTTTGCCAATTATGTTTACTTTCTTCTTTGCATTTTTCCCTGCTGGTTTAGTGTTGTACTGGTTAACAAATTCAGTCCTTTCAATTTTACAGCAATGGAATATTAATCGGCGATTAGGCGCAGAATAAAATAAGCTTCAGCGATTAATTTGAGGGCAATATGCGGAATTTATCTATGCAAGATATTATTGTTGCCCGGGCCACACCAGCAGGACAAGGCGGCGTATCGATCATTCGTTTGTCTGGAGCAGAGCTTTCTAATATAGCAACAGAATTAATCGGCTCCCTACCAGCCCCAAGGGTTGCTAAATATGTAAAATTTAAAGATGCCCAAAATCAAACTATTGATTCAGGCTTAGCAATTTTTTTTCCAACACCAAAATCATTTACTGGGGAAGATGTTCTTGAAATACATTGCCATGGCAGCCCAATCATTTGTGATCTTTTGATAGAAAGAATCTGTTCAATCGGAGCCAGAATCGCTGAACCAGGAGAATTTTCCCAGAGGGCGTTTTTAAATGACAAGATTGATTTAACTCAAGCCGAAGCAGTAGCCGATCTTATAGGAAGCACCACAGCAACAGCAGCACGTGCCGCATCGCGATCGTTGCAGGGTAGTTTTTCTCGTACAGTTAATGAACTTAATGATTCAGTAACCAAGCTGCGCGTCAATGTAGAAGCAGCAATCGACTTCCCTGAGGAAGAGATAGATTTTCTTAAAGACCAATTATTAATCGATCGCCTTGAGCAAGTTTCGGAAGAGTTTTCTCGTGTAAAAAATACAATAAAACAAGGCTGCCTTTTACGCGATGGGGCGCAAGTAGTTATTGTCGGTAAACCTAATGTAGGGAAGTCAAGCTTATTAAACGCAATGGTTGGTAAAGATGTCGCGATTGTAACGGACATCATTGGCACGACAAGAGATTTGGTTCGCGAAGATTTTGAGATTAAGGGCGTGCCGATAAGAATTATTGATACCGCTGGTTTACGTGAGACTATAGACCCAGTTGAAAAGGAGGGTATTCGCCGAGCTAATGAAGCTTTAGCCGCCGCCGATTATGCCCTGATCGTTCTAGATGCAGACACAGCAAACCCAGAGGAACAAACACAGTTTTTAGAAGCATTGCCAGATAATCTAAGGTATTCGTTTATTTGGAACAAAATTGATTTAATAGAAAAACCGCCTCCCAAAGATAAAAATAATTTTTTAATTAGTGCGCTCAATGGAACAGGGATAGAAGAACTAAGAGATCACCTAGTTTCTCAACTTGGTTACGAAGAAGATGACGGTGCTATCATCGCAAGAAGACGCCACCTTGAAAGCCTAAAAACAGCACACCAGCACTTTTTAGAAGCGCGCCGCTTGCTTTTTGAGGATAGCGCCGGAGAATTAATGGCGGAAGAACTGCTCCAGGTGCAAAATGCCTTGGCTGATATAACTGGTCAGTTTTCTAGCGATGATTTATTAGGAGAAATATTCTCAAGTTTTTGTATTGGTAAGTAACCCTACCCAACAAAAATTTTATATAGTATTTGCAAGCCTTATTATGAAATTAATAATGACATTGTTGGTTAGGGATGAAGAGGACATCCTGCGCGCTAATCTTGAATTTCACAGAGCCCAAGGTGTGGACTTCTTTATTATTACTGATAATAAATCCGAAGACTCCACCGCAGAAATTGCTAGAGAATATGAAGAGAGAGGCTTGGCTTGCTATATTTTTGAGGGAAATGATGACTACAGCCAAGCTGATTGGGTCACTCATATGGCTAGGGTTGCAGCAAAGGAATATCAGGCTGATTGGGTTATCAATAATGATGCAGATGAATTTTGGTGGCCCAAACAAAACGACCTAAAAACCACATTTATAAATATACCTCCCCCCTCAAATATTTTAGTGGCCGCACGCCATGATTTTGTTCCTTTGTTGGAGGAGCAAGACGTTTTTTATAGAGATATGGTGTATCGAAAAAAGCACTCAACAAACGCTGTTGGTAAACCCCTGCCTTCTAAGGTGGCCCACCGAGCATCCCCTGAAGTTATGGTTGCCCAGGGAAATCATTGGGTGGAGGGGGTTGGGCAACCAATCACTGTGGAGCATTTGATCGATATTTTTCATTTCCCCGTTCGTAGCTATAAGCAGTTTACTAATAAAATTGTTAAAGGGGGACAGGCATATGAGCGTAATACAACACTTGATGCTAGGACCGGAAACACTTGGCGGACTTTATATAAAGAATATCAAAGGAATCAATTAATCCCTTACTACCAAAAACAAACCTACTCTCCCCATCAGTTGGAGCAAGGTCTATTTGCTGGAGAATTGATTTCTGATAGGCGCTTATCAGATTATTTAAAAACAATTCCATTAGAGTAGAATAACCAACAAAACCCTAGTAATAATCTAGGCGAAGAAATAATTTTTATTTAGGCCCATGCATTTAAATTCGGAATATGACGTAATTGTAGTCGGCGGCGGACATGCTGGAGCTGAAGCTGCTTCTGCAGCAGCAAGAATGGGAGCGAACACCCTTCTATTAACCCAGAACTTAGAAACACTAGGCCAGATGAGCTGTAATCCTGCCATCGGAGGCATTGGTAAAGGCCATCTTGCCAAAGAGGTAGATGCCATGGGCGGTATTATGGCTCGCGCAGCGGATTATGCTGGAATTCATTTTCGCACACTTAATGCAAGTAAGGGCCCAGCTGTTCGAGCAACAAGAGCCCAAGCCGATCGCGCTTTGTATCGTCAAGCAGTGCGCCAAATGCTTGAGCAACAACACAATCTAAAAATGTTTCAACAAAACGTAGAAGATTTGATTGTTGAGAAGGGCCTAGTTACTGGGGTTGTAACTGCTATGGGCCAGAAATATTCTGCGCAAGCTGTGGTATTGACCGTGGGAACTTTTCTCGACGGCAAAATTCATGTAGGCATGCAGCAATCTTCTGGTGGCCGAGCAGGGGACCCCTCTTCAATAAACTTAGCTCATCGTTTGCGTGAATTAGATTTAAAAGTAGGGCGATTAAAAACCGGAACCCCCCCTCGTATAGATGGGCGGAGCATCGATTTTTCTATCCTGCAACAACAGCCTGGAGATGATCCTAGGCCTGTTTTTTCATTTATGGGTAGCCAGCATCAACACCCCTCGCAAAGGGTTTGTTACATCGCTCATTCCAATAGTCATACCCATGACATTATTCGTGACAGCTTAGACCAATCTCCTATTTTCTCAGGAGCAATTGACGGAGTAGGCCCACGTTATTGTCCTTCGATAGAAGACAAAATTGTACGGTTTGCGGAGCGAGACAGACACCAAATCTTTTTGGAGCCAGAAGGACTAAAAACTGATGAATTTTATCCGAATGGTATTTCTACCAGCCTCCCATTCGATACTCAGATAAAATTTGTCCGATCAATCAGAGGCTTAGAAAATGCTCATATAACGAGAGCTGGCTATGCCATTGAATATGACTATTTTGATCCAAGGGGATTGACCAAAACGCTTGAAAATAAATCCTTGGGCAATCTTTGGTTTGCTGGTCAAATTAATGGTACGACCGGGTATGAGGAAGCTGCAGCTCAGGGCCTTCTTGCCGGAGTTAATGCCGCAGCGCGCTCTTTAGATAAGGAAGGCTGGGAACCGAAACGTGATGAGGCTTATATTGGCGTCTTAGTAGACGATCTGATAACCAGAGGCACATTGGAACCATACCGAATGTTTACCAGCCGCGCTGAATATCGCCTTTTATTAAGAGAGGACAATGCAGATGAACGCCTAACACCTATAGGGTTTAAATTTGGCCTTATCGATGAGGCTCGGTGGGCACATTTCCAAATTAAACGAGAGGCTATTAGAGGTGAACAAAATCGGCTTTCGAACATTACTGTTCAACCAAGCGATTTAACATCAGAACAGACAAAGATTTTAGGCCGCCCACTATCCCGAAATTTTAAAGCGATTGATTTATTACGAAGGCCCGAAGCTTCATTCGAATGGCTGCAGAGTATTAATAAAGTTGGCAAGCGGGCCCATCACCGAAGTGAAACTCAGCAACTAACAGAACAAATAGATAGCCAAATTCAAATTCAGGCCCGTTATTCTGGCTATTTAAAACGCCAGTTTGAAGAAATTCAGAAACAACGATCCCACATGGAAACAAAGTTACCAGAGATTATCGATTATCAACAGGTGCTTGGTTTGTCGAATGAAGCCCGACAGAAATTAAGCGATATTCGACCGAGAACCCTTGGTCAAGCAGCCCGTATTCCTGGCATGACCCCAGCCGTTGTTTCTCTTTTGTTGGTGCACTTGAAAAAAACCAGACTTAAAAGCGCATGATGCCGCAAAATTTCTCGTTCTTTCGTTTATTGGCCTTTTTGCTAACTACCACGATCTTGATTTTTGCTTGCCAGCAGCCAGATATTGAGCGTGCTTCAGACTCTGATTATGGCCGCATTGGCGGTATTAGTGGTAACGAGCTAAATGATGTCCAGGAGCTCCATAAAAGCAATGGAAGTGAGCCACAAACTTTAGACCCGCATAGGGCGGAAGGGGTTCCAGCCGCAAATATTTTGAGAGATCTTTTTGAGCCTCTAGTAATGGAAAGCCCAACTGGTGAATTAGTACCAGGAGCAGCCAGTAATTGGGAGGTTAGTGATGACGGACTGGTGTATACGTTTTTTCTCAGGCCCGATAGCCTTTGGAGCAATGGTGATCAGGTAACCGCACAAGACTTCGTTTTTGGTATGCGCCGTGCTCTTGATCCAAAAACTTTATCTTCCTATGCAAGTATTTTATATCCTATCCTTAACGCTGAAAAGATTAATCTAGGCGAAATGGAATCTGATGCGTTAGGGGTTAAGGCCCTTAATGATCTAACCTTAGAAATAAGATTGGTTGCACCAACTTCATATTTTCTTGGATTGCTCAATCATAATATGGCGTATGCCCTTCATCCGGAGAGCGTTAAACAATTTAGCGAGAAATTTTCTCGCGCTGGAAACTTAATTTCTAATGGCGCCTATGTTTTAAAGGACTGGGTTATTCAGTCACATATTGTTTTAGAACGGAACCAATTTTTCAGAGAAAACTCTCAAACCATCATTGATAAGGTGACCTATTATGCTATTGAGGATTCTAACGCTGTTTTTAAGAGGTACCGCGCCGGAGAATTAGATTTTACTCAGAGTATTCCCGCAAGGCAGCTCGATTGGATTGAAAAGAATATTCCTAGCGAATATTTTCAATCTCCTTACCTCGGTTCTTATTACTTTGGGTTTAATACTAGTAAGCCGCCTTTTAAGGGGCGACCGGGATTGCGCCGCGCTCTATCAATGGTTATAGATCGTAAGATTATTACAGACAAACTGACTCGCGCAGGCGAACAACCAGCTTACGGATGGATTCCTCCGGTAAAAGGATATGAGCAACAAAAGTCGAATTGGGCGAGCTGGACTATGGAACAAAGGATTTCTAAAGCCCGCAACCTCTATCATGAAGCAGGCTACAGTGATCAGAAACCTTTAACAGTGGAGATTATTTACAATACCTCTCAGGACCATAAGCGATTAGCAATTGCTATTGCAGCAATGTGGAATGAAACGCTAGGCGTCCAAGCAAGACTTTTAAATCAAGAGTGGAAAGTCTTTCTGCAAACTAGGCAGTCTAAAATTAATACCCAGGTTTTCCGCGCAGGATGGATTGGTGATTTTAATGATCCTTATACATTTGCACAGTTGTTACATTCTCAGAATGCCCAAAATGATTTTGGTTGGTATAGCCAAGAATATGACTCGTTATTAGATGGCGCCGCAAAGGAAATTGATTTGTTAAAACGCGCACAGCTTTTACAAGAAGCAGAGCGGTTGTTGTTAAACGAGGCTCCATTAATGCCAATATATTTTTATGTTAGCAAGCACCTGATTAAACCATGGGTCTCAGGATTTGAAAAAAACCTCATGGATCATACATACACAAAAGATCTTGCTATTTTGAAACACTGATATTTTCAGGTTGAAGTTATCCAGCATCATTAGCACAATTAAATAATGCTATCTTTTTTTATACGCCGTTTCTTATCAGCAATTCCAACTTTATTTGTTTTAATTGCTCTCGCATTTATTTTGATTCGTATTGCGCCAGGTGGGCCATTTGATAGCGAGAGACAATTGCCACCTCAGATTGAAGAAAGAATAAACGCTGCCTATTATTTAGATGAAACATTGCTCAGTCAGTTTACTCGCTATTTAGGCAATCTTCTTAAAGGCGATTTTGGCCCCTCTTTTCAATATAAAGAATACACAGTTAATGAACTAATTTTTACAGGCTTTCCCGTTTCGTTAAAGTTAGGGAGTTTGGCAATGCTATTAGCAATTTTTTTTGGCGTTGCTTGTGGCAGCTGGGCAGCTCTTCGTCAAAATCAGACTATAGATTATTTTTTAATGACCGCTGCAATGACAGGGATCTCAATACCTAATTTTGTCTTAGCCCCCCTGCTTGTTCTTTTGTTTGCCGTTCAATTGCAATGGTTGCCGGCAGGTGGGTTAGGTGAAGGAGGCTTGGCTAACCTGGTTTTGCCAGTTATTGCATTGGCTTTGCCGCAAGTTGCATATATAGCGCGTTTAACCCGAGGCAGCATGATCGAGGTTTTGCGAAGTGATTTTATACGTACCGCCCGTGCTCAGGGGCTACCCACCCTTACAATTATTTATGGCCATGCGCTTAAACCCGCACTTATTCCTGTTGTGTCATATCTTGGTCCCGCAACAGCTGGAATTATAACTGGCTCAGTTGTCATAGAGCAGATATTTAGTATTCCTGGCCTTGGACGTTATTTTGTTCAGGGCGCCTTAAATCGAGACTACACACTTGTTATGGGAATTGTTGTTTTTTACGGCAGCCTAATTATTTTCTTTAATTTTTTAGTCGACATTTTATATCGCTGGCTTGATCCAAAAATAAAGTTATGACAGAAGTGCAAAAAAAACCAAACCAAAATAATTTGTGGAAAGACGCTTGGATTGCTCTTCAAGCTAATGTTTCAACAAAGATTGCGCTCTTCATTATGCTAACGATTTGTTTATTGGTAGCTATGGCGCCTTTGTTAAGCCCATACCAATTCGATGTTCCAGACTGGGAAAATATTTCTTCTGCCCCATCATTTGTTAATGGCCACTTTTTTGGCACCGATGATGTTGGCCGAGATTTATTAGCTCGCACATTATACGGTGGGCGTATTTCTCTTATGGTGGGCATAGCAGCAACTTTGGTTAGTCTGTTGATTGGAATTACATGGGGCGCTACAGCAGGTTACGTTGGCGGCAGGACGGATCAATGGATGATGCGCTTGGTTGATGTTTTGTATGGTTTGCCGTTTATGTTTTTTGTAATTTTGCTTATGGTTTTTTTCGGCCGGAACATACTTTTGATTTTTGTCGCAATTGGAACAATAAACTGGTTAGACATGGCCCGCATTGTTCGCGGCCAAACACTTAGCATAAAGAAAAAAGAATTTGTTCAAGCCGCAAAGGTAACTGGAGTGACAAATTTTAATATTGTTAGGCGGCACATTATTCCAAACCTTCTTGGTGTCGTTATTGTGTATGTCACACTTACAATTCCCCAAGTTATTCTTGTTGAATCATTTCTAAGTTTTTTAGGGCTTGGCGTCCAAGAGCCAATGACCTCTTGGGGCGCCTTGGTGAATGATGGCGCACAATCAATGGAAACCGCGCCTTGGGCGCTAATATTTCCAGGTGTTTTCTTGGCACTAACTCTTTTTTGCTTTAATTTTATCGGTGACGGCCTACGCGATGCTTTGGATCCTCGTGATCGAAATAAATAATATTTAATATGAAAGCGTTTAAAAATGATGTGGCCCCTTTGCTAAAGGTTAGTAATTTATCTGTGGTGTATGAAAATTCCCGTAATGCTGTCAACGCAGTTCACCAATTAAGTTTTGATATAACTGAAGGAGAAACTCTCGGTATTGTGGGCGAATCTGGGTCTGGAAAAACCCAAACCGCCCTTAGTCTGATGGGGTTACTTCCTCCGACTGCAAATATCTCTGGCGAAGCCCTTTTTTCTAGCATTGATTTATTAACATCAAGCGAAAAAACCCTGAATCAACTTCGTGGTGAGTCAATTTCGATGGTGTTCCAAGATCCCATGTCGTCATTGAATCCTTATTTAAAGATTGGGCGACAGATGACATTGATTTTGCAGCGTCACCGAGGCATTAATCATAAAGATGCATTGCAGGCTGCCTCTGAAATGCTTGATGCAGTAAGAATCCCTTCAGCTAGAAGCCGATTAAATCAATTTCCTCATGAGATGTCCGGAGGGATGCGCCAGCGCATAATGATAGCAACTGCGCTTTTATGTAAGCCAAAATTAATCATTTGTGATGAGCCAACAACAGCCCTCGATGTCACGGTTCAAGCACAGATTTTAAGTTTACTTAGAGAGCTCCAGCTAGAAATGGGTACCGCTATATTGTTGATCACGCATGATATGGGTGTGGTGGCCTCAACCTGTGATCGCGTTATTGTTATGCGGGAAGGATTAGAAATTGAGTCAGGCACCATAAATCAAATTTTCTACAATCCTGACAAAAGCTATACGCAAGATTTATTAGCAGCAGTGCCTAGAATTGATTCACCTAAAAATATTAAAGAGCCTTTTTCCACAAGAGGCAATCACTCAGCTGACAATAAAAAAAATGTTTTGCTAAAGGTTGATGGGCTTAAAGTAAAGTTCGAGATTACTTCTCCAAATATTTTTCGCCCGAATCGCTTTCTAAAGGCCATTGATGGAGTGAGTTTAGAATTAGGTAATGCAGAGACGCTTGGTATTGTAGGGGAGAGCGGTTGCGGTAAATCCACATTAGCACAATCTATTTTAAAGCTGATACCAGAAAACCAAGGAAGAATTATTTTTCTTGGTAGGGACCTGGCAAGCGTTGATAAAATTAGTATGCGAAAAACACGTCGGGACATGCAATTAATTTTTCAAGACCCCTTTGCTTGTTTAAATCCTCGTATGACGGTGGAGGAAATTCTTTCCGAGCCATTACAAATTTTTTCTCCCGAGCTAAATCGAGCCGATCAACTTAAACAAGTTATCAAGATGCTTTTAAGAGTCGGGCTTCAAGAGTCACATCTCCAACGCTATCCCCACGAGTTTTCCGGAGGGCAGTGTCAGCGTATTGGTATAGCGCGAGCGCTTATCTCTACACCAAAATTAATTTTTTGCGATGAACCTGTTAGCTCACTAGATGTATCAGTGCAAGCCCAGATCTTGGATCTATTGATGGAATTACAAACCGAAATGGGGATCTCATTAATTTTCATTGCGCATGATTTAGCCGTAGTTAGGCAAATAAGCGACAGAGTATTAGTGATGTATTTGGGGCAGATGATGGAAATTTCACCTAGCGAAAGCCTGTATAAAAATCCACAGCACCCTTATACCAAAGCATTGATTAGCGCTGTTCCTATTCCAGACCCAAAATTGCAGCGAAAGCGCACACACAATATTTTGACCGAAGAAATACCTTCGCCCCTTAACCCCCCTTCAGGTTGTGTTTTTAGAACCCGATGCCCACGATCAGATAGTTTATGTGAGTCTAAAAGACCAGAGTTAAGGCTCAAAGAACGGGCTTTTGTGGCGTGTCATCACGCGTAGAATCAAAATTCTAAAAATTTGGTTATGATTATTTATAGAAACATAATCTATAAACATTTTTGATTGTCGCAGAATACCAACCTATGCTATTGAGAGGTTATGAAATTTAAGATTAATGATATGGATACTTTTAAAGCTTTACGCATATATAGTGATCATGAAGCTACACATTCAAGCTTAGAAGATTTAACTTTAAATGATCTAAGCGAAGGCGAGGTAGTTATTCAATCTGCTTGGTCATCAGTTAATTATAAGGATGCTATGGCATTTACTGGGACGGGTAAAATTCTTCGAAAGTCCCCTTTAGTTGGGGGCATCGATGTTGCAGGAAAGGTAATTGATTCCACAGATAGTCGTTTTAATATAGGTGATGCAGTTTTTGTAACTAGTGCGGGCTTAAGTGAAACTAGGGATGGCGGCTATTCAGAGCTTGCGCGACTTCAGGCTGATTCGACAATAAAAATTCCCGAGGTATTTACTGCACGAGAAGTTATGGCTCTTGGCACCGCAGGCTTTACTGCTGCTCTGGCTGTTCATTCTATGGAACATAATGGACAACACCCTAATCAAGGCCCGGTTGCGGTTAATGGAGCAACCGGTGGAGTGGGCAGTGTAGCCATAGATTTATTGTCGGGCCGAGGATATGAGGTGCACGCTATAACTGCTAAACCAGATGCGGTTGATTACCTTAAAAGCTTAGGCGCCCAAAAAGTCATTACTCCTGATGCTCTTGAAATGGGCACTCGGCCGCTTGAAAAAGCAATTTGGTCCGGAGCTATTGATAGTTTAGGCGGCGAGATGCTTGCTTGGTTCACTCGTACAACAAAATATGGAGGCAATATAGCAAGTATTGGATTAGCCGCCAGCCCACGCCTTGAAGCCACAGTGATTCCATTTATTCTACGTGGTATTAATTTGCTTGGAATTAATGCAGTCGATACCACCCGCCAGAAAAGACTTGAAGTATGGGAAAGGCTGGCTAGTGATTTACGACCGAGACATCTGGATAAGATTGTTACTAGGGAAATTGCGCTAGCCGAGGTTGCAGAAACGATGTCGCATTGGATAGAGGGAAGAGTTATGGGGCGAAGCTTAGTGAAAATTAGTTGAATGCTCTTTATAAAAAAGTAGCAAAAAACCTCTACAGCCTTATAAAGCTCTACTTTTAGTTGAACGATAAAAACCTTTTAATCACCATGATCAATGCCTTAGAAGATCCTTTCAATAGCGATGAACTGCAGCAAAAACTTAAATCAGGCCTAGTGGCTCTGGAGCTAAATTTAGCTGACCAGGCTATAAAAAAACTTTTGCGGTTTATTAATGAATTGCATCATTGGAATCAGGCTTATAGTTTGACTGCTATTCGAGACCCTTTGGATATGGTGGCTCGCCACCTGCTTGATTCATTGAGCGCAACTCCTTTTGTGATTGGTGAAAATATCTTAGATATTGGCTGTGGAGCCGGATTGCCCGGCATACCTCTTTCCTTGATCCATCCAAATAAGCAATTTTATTTGCTCGATTCCAATAAGAAAAAGCAACTATTTGTTGAGCATGTTTGTAGAAAGCTGAATTTGACGAATGTTCATCCAGTCCAAATCAGAATTGAAAATTTCAATTCAGAACATCAGTTCGATACGATCATTTGTCGTGCTTTGGCGTCGCTAAAGGATTTTGCCAATATGAGCACTAATTTGCTTAATGTCAGCGGGCAATTAGTTGCGCTTAAAGGAAAACTCCCAGAATCGGAAATATCATCTTTACCTAGCAGTTGGAACGCAGAGAAAATTATTCCAATAAGGATCCCGATGCTTGATGGCGAGCGTAATATTGTTGTTATTAAGCCCATAAAAATTTAATACATCATCGAATATACTGATTTTTATGCCCCGAACAGGCAATTAATGGCTTCAATTGCTTTTCCAATGCAGCAGTCGTCGCCTGAAAAGTTTATTATTAAGGAGAAGCTTTAGCCATTCAGATAAACGGCAGGATTTATTCGTGGCACGAATCATCGCAGTAACTAACCAAAAAGGCGGGGTGGGCAAAACCACCACCGCGGTTAATCTTGCCGCGAGTTTGGCTGCCATAGATAAGCGAGTGCTGCTTGTGGATATTGATCCACAAGCAAATGCTACTACTGGTTCAGGTATCGATAAAGCCAATTTGAATCTTACGATTTGCGAAGTTTTACTTGGGCAGTCCCCTACGTTAGATGCTATTCAGCAAATCGAACAAGCCGGTTATGACTTACTACCCTCCAATACGGATTTGACCGCAGCAGAAGTTCATTTGTTGCAAGAGATTGGCCGGGAGACAAAATTAAGACAATCATTTGATCCAGTTTTGGACTCATACGACTACATATTTATTGATTGTCCTCCGTCAATAAATATGTTGACGCTAAACGCATTGACAGCCTGTAATGGAGTTTTAATTCCAATGCAATGCGAATACTTTGCTCTTGAAGGATTATCGTCTTTGTTGGAAACAGTCAGACAAGTTCGCAATAGTGTAAACCCTGGCATTGAAATCGAGGGATTGCTTCGAACTATGTATGATCCTCGTAATCGATTGTCGAGCGAAGTGTCCGCTCAATTGATAAAACATTTCGAAGATAAGGTTTATCAGACGGTAATTCCGCGAAATGTGCGTTTAGCGGAAGCACCAAGTTTTGGTGTGCCAATCATGTTGCACGATCGACGATCTTCTGGAGCGAAGGCCTACCAAAGTCTTGCTCGAGAATTAGTCAGTACAGACCTTAAGAATGAGGCCGGAGCTGCTTAATTTTGAAAGGGTATTTTTGCTGGACAATTATTAAGCAATCTTAAAAAGCGCTACATAGATTAAGATATCGAGCAACCTTCACAATAAATGATGAAATAAAAATCGGAGTCACCATGGCAACGAAAAAAACTGGATTAGGGCGCGGATTGGATGCTTTATTGGGGCCTTCGCCAAAAATTAATCCAACCACAGAGGAAAAAAGCAACTTTCCTCAAGAGCCAAGATTTAATGCCACGAATTTATCGCAATCGAATGCTTCAAACCAAGAGAATTTTCCCCACAGAGCCAATTTACCTCTTGATTTGCTAAAGCCAGGCGTATATCAGCCTCGTCGAGATATGCACCCCGACGCATTAGAAGAATTAGCTGAGTCGATTCGTGCTAATGGGGTGTTGGCACCGATATCAGTTAGAAAGCTAACTAATAATTCAGGCGATAATGATCAATATGAAATTATTGCCGGCGAAAGACGTTGGCGTGCCGCACAAATTGCGGGCTTAAATGATATCCCGGTTATTATTCGTGAGGTTGATGACCAACAAGCAGCAGCTATTGCACTTATAGAAAATTTGCAACGCGAGGATCTTAACCCTCTTGAAGAAGCTGAAGGTTTAAAGCGATTAATTTCAGATTTTCAGATTACTCATCAGGAGGCAGCCCGAGCAGTTAGTAAATCTCGAGCCGCCGTGACCAATTTATTGCGCTTGTTGGATCTTTCTGCGGAAGTCAGAGATTTGCTGGCCTCCGGGGCGATACAGATGGGGCATGCAAGAGCACTGCTTGCATTAACTTCAAGTCGTGCACAAGCATTAGCAGCACAGGATATTCGAGCGCGTGGTTTGTCGGTTAGACAAACTGAGGCGCTTGTGAAAAACCTTTTGGCCGGAAAGACCCTAAAGCCAGCTTTCCCCGAAGACCCTGATATCAGGCGTTTACAAGATGATCTTAGCGCTACATTGGGGGCTAAACTAAATATTCAGCATACCCCTAAAGGTAAGGGCAAATTGGTTATTAATTACAATAGCCTGGATGAGCTTGAAGGCATTCTTAGCCATATTAAGTAGCCAAATCAGGCTTCTTGGCTTAGTAAATTTGATGATTAGAGCCTTAGATTTCAGTTTGCCCTTGAACGGTTTTGCTGATGCACCTACAATTGCGGCGCTTTAAATACTAATTCAGCATTTATCGGCATTGTTTTGGGAATTTAACCCGTAAAAGCCTGCTAAAGATGGGCAATACTCACACATTTCAGCAAGTTCGAAGGGCTGTGTTTAGGTTGTCTATTTGGCAGCTTGGCCTAACAATGTTGCTAGTTAGTTTGGCTGCATTTGCTTTTAACGTTGATGCGGCGATATCTGTTTTAGTGGGCGGGATAATTGGAATTCTGGCTGGTTTTTATCAAGCCCAGAGGATGCTTCGGATCGATGCAAGTTTGCATCAGCAAAAGTTTATGCAAGGCGTATGGATTAGCGAAGCATTGAAGATTGTTTTAACCGCAGCGCTTTTTGTAGTTGCGATACGTTTGCTAGAAGTAGAGATGGTGCCAACAATAGTTGGTTATTCTGGAACATATATTATTTATTGGGCGGCATTAGGCACAAACTATCCATGGGTTGATACTCCGATAGCAATAAATAATTTACGCGATCGAAATTGGCCCGATGCATAAAGACTTGGTTTAAATAAGCGAGAAATACAATTACAAATTAATAAGCGACTCTTGATAGATAATCAGACATGGCAATAGAAGGCGAATTAACTAGCAGCGGCTATATACAACATCACTTGCAGAATTTGCAGGTTTGCTCTGGCCCAGAAGGTTGGGTTTGGAATGTAAAAGAAGTGTGTTCCGGAAATTTTTGGGCACTGAATGTTGATTCAATGGTATTCACCATTCTGCTGGGCGTGGTTTTCTGTTATCTGTTCCGTCGCGCTGCAACCAAGATGTCGGTAACCGAGCCCACAAGGTTTCAAGCATTTGTCGAAGTTGTCTTTGATTTTGTTGATACCAGTGTAAAGGACACTTTTCATGGCAATAATCCTGTGGTTGCCCCATTGGCGTTGACAATCGTTTGTTGGGTGTTTTTGATGAATTTAATGGATTTGATTCCGGTTGATTGGTTACCGGAACTGGGAATACTGATTGGCATCCCATACCTAAAAGTTGTTCCTTCAACAGACCCAAATATCACGTTTGGAATGTCGCTTTCGGTATTTGTTTTGATTCTTTATTACAGCTTTAAGAACAAAGGCATTGGCGGTTTTGTTGTGGGGGAATTAATGATGAACCCGCTTAACCCAAAAGATTTGGGCGTACCCAAAATTTTCTGGCCTTTGGTTTGCACATTCAACTTTATTCTTGAAACGGTTTCTTTGCTCGCGAAGCCTTTGTCTTTATCGTTAAGACTTTTTGGCAACATGTATGCCGGCGAGTTAATGTTTATTTTGATCGCTTTACTTGGTCTTTACCAATTGCCTTTACATTTTGGCTGGGCGGTTTTTCATATCCTGGTTGTGACTCTCCAGGCTTATATTTTTATGATGTTGACTATCGTGTACTTGAGTCAGGCGCACGAGGCACATTAGGTTTTCCAATTATTAATTAATGCTTTGTAGGAGCAAAAAATGGACATAGTAGTTGCTAACACGGCCATAGCTGTCGCAATTTTGATCGGTCTCGGCGCACTAGGCGTTGGCATTGGCATGGGGTTACTTGGCGGACGTTTCCTTGAAGGTTGTGCGCGCCAACCTGAACTGGCGCCGATGTTACAAACGAAAATGTTTCTTGTGGTTGCATTGCTTGATGCTGTTGCCATGATTGGTGTGGGCATCGCATTGTTTTTCGCGTTTGCAAATCCTTTTATTGCACAGCTTCAGTCTGCAGTAGGCGGTTAAAAACACTTTGGATTTATCCCGATAGCAAGGGGATACTTTTGAAACAATGTTTTAAGGAGGCAAAACAGTGGATTTAAACGCAACTATTATTGGCCAATCGATCGCTATGATCGTTTTTGTTTGGTTTTGCATGAAGTTTGTTTGGCCTTTAATTCTGGAAGTAATCGAAGAGCGTCAAACTGTAATTGCTGATGGTTTAGCCGCCGCTGATAAAGGCAGTCGTGCTTTGGAAGAAGCAGAGACTGAAAAAAAGACCCTTTTAGAAGAAGCTCGTGGTCAAGCTAGAGAGATTATCGATCAGGCAAATTCTCGTGGCAACAGCATTGTGGAAGAAGCTCGTGATGAAGCCGGTGCTGAAAAAGAGCGAATTCTCAACGCCGCTCAGGCCGAGGCCGAGCAAGAAGAGAACCGTGCTCGCGAAGAGCTTCGTGGCCAAGTAGGTGCGCTCGCGATTGCTGGCGCAGAAAAAATTCTTCAGCGAGAGATTGATGATTCCTCGCACAAGGATCTGCTGGATAAACTGGCTAAAGAAATTTAGTGATTGGGCAGATAGATAATCATGGTTGAAAAAGCTTCTGTCGCTCGCCCTTATGCTCAGGCCATTTTTGAATTGGCAAATGAATTGGGGCAAATGATTGAGTGGTCAGACGTTCTAGAAGCTGCTGCTAAAGCAGTCGTTGATAAGCAAGTTGCAGCAATTATTGATTCTCCAAGCGCAGATAATAATCAGCTGTGCCTATTGATCGGGGATGTTGCTATTCAGGCTTCGATAGGCGCCGATAAAGAAAAACTTATCAACTTGCTAAAACTTCTGGCTGAGAATGGGAGGCTATCATTATTACCAGAAATTTCTCGTGCTTATGAGTTGCTTAAATCGGAGATTGAGAATCGCGTTTCGGTGACTCTTTTTGCAGCGAGCCCTGTGGGGGATGATCAAAAAGAAAAGATAGTTGATGCTTTGCAAATTCGTCTTGGAAGAGACGTTAGCCTTAAATTTGAACTTGATAAAAATTTGATTGGTGGGGCTAGACTACAAGCTGATGATTTAATAATTGATGGATCTGTTAGCGCTGGGCTGGAAAAACTTGCAACAAGTCTGGCGAATTAAAAACGTATTTAAAAAGGTCTCGCTGCATATGCAGCAGAAAATGAGGATAAAAAAAGATGGCGATTAAAGCTTCTGAAATTAGCGAACTGATTAAAGAGCGCATCATTAATTTTGAAAGTTCTGCTGAAGCCCGAGATGTGGGTACGGTTATTGCGGTAACGGACGGCATTACACGTATTCATGGTTTGGGCGCCGCGCAGTATGGAGAAATGCTCGAATTTCCTGGCGACACTTTTGGTTTGGCGCTTAACCTCGAGCAGGATTCTGTAGGAGCCGTGGTATTGGGCGAATACAAACACATTTCTGAGGGCGACGAAGTCAAAACTACCGGTCGTATCCTTGAGGTGCCAACGGGCGAATCAATGCTTGGTCGTGTTGTGAATTCACTTGGGCAGCCAATTGATGGGAAAGGCCCAATCAATGCAGAGTCTTCTTCACCGATTGAAAAAGTAGCCCCAGGTGTAATTGAACGTAAATCCGTTGATCAGCCAGTTCAAACGGGCTTGAAATCAATTGATGCAATGGTGCCAATCGGACGCGGCCAACGCGAACTGATTATTGGAGATCGCCAAACCGGGAAGACTGCTGTTGCGATCGACACGATTATTAATCAGGTTGGCACGGGAATTAAATGTATCTATGTTGCCGTAGGCCAAAAGAACTCAACCATTGCCAACGTGGTTCGAAAATTGGAAGAGCACGGTGCGATGGAACACACCGTTGTTGTTGCCGCCGCTGCCGCTGAGTCTGCAGCTATGCAGTATATTGCTCCTTACTCTGGTTGTGCGATGGGAGAATACTTTCGTGATAAGGGCGAAGATGCACTTATTATTTATGATGATTTAACTAAACAAGCTTGGGCGTATCGTCAAGTTTCTTTACTGTTAAGAAGACCCCCGGGACGCGAAGCTTATCCTGGCGATGTTTTTTATTTGCATTCTCGCTTACTTGAGCGTGCTTCTCGTATTAATGCCGAAGAAGTAGAACGTCTCACCAATGGAGCGGTGAAAGGCAAGACTGGTTCTCTTACAGCGCTGCCAATTATTGAAACCCAAGCAGGCGATGTTTCAGCCTTTGTGCCTACGAATGTAATCTCTATTACGGACGGACAAATTTTCCTCGAGACTGATCTTTTCAATGCCGGCATACGCCCGGCTATTAATGCGGGTTTATCGGTATCGCGTGTGGGAGGGGCCGCTCAGACTAAGATTATTAAGAAGCTTGGCGGGGGCGTAAGACTCGCGCTTGCCCAGTACCGAGAGCTCGCCGCTTTCGCACAGTTTGCTTCTGATCTTGATGCAGCGACTCGGAAGCAACTTGATCGAGGGCAGCGGGTTACTGAGCTGATGAAGCAGAATCAGTATTCACCCTTGTCGGTTGCTGAAATGGCAATATCTTTGTTAGCCGCTAATGAAGGATATTTGGATGACGTAGAGGCCAATCAAATTGTTACTTTTGAGGGCGCGATGCACGCCCATGTTCGTGAAAACCATTCAAGCCTTTTGGAAAAAATTAATGCCAGCGGTGACTTTGATGATGCCATTGAAGCGGAAATGAAAGCAGCTATTGAAGACTTTAAAACGAATGGCGCTTATTAATTAAATGGCGAACCTTAAAGAAATTCGTACTAAGATCGGCAGCGTAAAAAATACGCAGAAGATTACTAGCGCTATGGAGATGGTTGCGGCCAGCAAAATGCGCCGGACTCAAAAACGCATGCGGGAAACACGGCCATACGCCGATAAGATTCGCACTGCGATTGGCCATCTTTATAAAGCTAATCCCGAATACCAGCATCCTTATTTGGTTGAAAGGGAAGTAAAGCGAGTTGGGTATATTGTCATTACATCGGATCGTGGCCTTTGTGGCGGGTTGAATACCAATGAATTTCGTATGCTGATAAAGCTTATCCAGCAATGGGAAGCGAAAGGCGTAGAGGTTGATCTTGCTTTACTTGGCTCTAAAGGCGTCCAGTTTTTTCGCAGCATCAAAGTGAATGTTGTTGCTGCCGTCTCCAATATTGGTGAATCCCCTAAGGTCTCTGATTTAATTGGCTCAATAAAAATTATGCTTGATGCTTATGAAAATGGAGGGGGCAAAGGGGGGATTGATCGCTTGTTTTTAGTACACAACGTTTTTGAATCAACCATGAGCCAAAAACCCGAAGCTAAAACATTGATTCCAGTTGAAGCTCCCGACGCAGACGATTTGTCCGAACACTGGGATTACATTTATGAGCCAGAAGCTTCAGAACTTCTAACGAGTGTTTTAGAGCGTTATATCGAGTCGCAAGTTTATCGAGGGGCGGTAGAAAATGTTGCCTGTGAAATGGCCGCTAAAATGGTTGCAATGAAAAGTGCGACGGATAACGCAGGTAAAATGATTGATAACCTGCAATTAGATTATAACAAAGCTAGGCAGGCAGATATTACGCAAGAAATCTCAGAGATAGTCGGCGGAGCTGCTGCGGTATCTGAATAAATTTGAATTTTTAAATATTAATAAACAACTGATAAAAATAGCCATCAAAGGAAACGGAAGATGAGTTCTGGAAAAATTGCACAAGTTATCGGCGCAGTGGTGGACGTAGAATTTCCGCAAGACGAATTGCCGAAAGTTTATGACGCGCTTTATATGGAAGATCGCGGACTAACTTTGGAAGTTCAGCAGCAACTTGGAGATGGCGTAGTGCGATCGATCGCCATGGGGCCATCCGAAGGATTAAGCCGAGGACTTTCTGTTGCTAATACTGGTGCGCCGATTCAGGTGCCTGTAGGGCAAAAAACTCTTGGGCGCATTATGGATGTTCTAGGTAACCCTGTTGATCAGGCCGGGGATATCGGCGAAGAAGAACGATTACCGATTCATCGTTCAGCTCCTGCCTATGAAGATCAGGCAAGCTCAACTGAGCTCTTGGAGACAGGGATCAAAGTGATTGATCTAATTATGCCTATTGCTAAAGGCGGCAAGATCGGCCTATTCGGTGGTGCTGGTGTCGGGAAGACCGTGACTTTGATGGAATTAATTAACAACATTGCTAAAGAACACGGTGGTTTTTCGGTATTTGCTGGAGTTGGTGAACGCACTCGAGAAGGTAACGATTTTTACCATGAAATGACTGAATCGGGCGTTATCGATAAAGTTGCTTTGGTTTATGGCCAGATGAATGAACCTCCCGGTAATCGATTACGTGTTGCTTTAACAGGCTTAACAATGGCGGAACATTTCCGTGATGAGGGCCGAGATGTACTGATGTTTATCGATAACATTTATCGTTATACGCTCGCGGGTACTGAGGTTTCTGCATTATTAGGACGAATGCCTTCCGCCGTGGGTTACCAACCAACCTTGGCCGAAGAAATGGGCGTTTTGCAAGAACGAATTACCTCAACTAAAACCGGATCTATTACTTCTTTCCAAGCTGTCTACGTTCCCGCAGATGATTTGACCGATCCATCTCCTGCTACAACTTTTGCGCACTTGGATGCCACTTTGGTTTTATCTCGACAGATTGCTGAATTAGGCATTTATCCTGCTGTGGATCCGCTTGATTCAACTTCTAGGCTGCTTGATCCAAATGTGATTGGCCAAGAGCATTACGATGTGGCTCGTGGCGTCCAAGGCATTCTTCAGCGAAATAAAGAACTGCAAGACATTATTGCTATTCTTGGTATGGATGAGCTTTCAGAAGAAGATAAGCTTGCTGTTCAACGAGCACGAAAAGTTCAACGTTTTCTTTCCCAGCCTTTTACAGTAGCCGAAGTTTTTACCGGCGCCCCCGGTAAATATGTTTCTCTGAAAGATACGATTCGTGGATTTAAAGGTATTGTTTCTGGTGAGTATGACGATTTGCCAGAACAAGCTTTTTACATGTGCGGGACTATCGAAGAAGCTGTGGAAAACGCGAAAAATATGTAAGTAAAATTATTTATCTTTAAGGGGATACTTGTGGCCAGTATGAATGTAGACATCGTTAGCGCAGAAGGAGAAATTTTCTCTGGAAAAGCTGAGCGTGTTTATGCTCCGGCGGCAATGGGAGACATCGGAATCGCGCCTCGTCATGCGCCGTTACTCACAAAATTACGCCCTGGAGATTTGCGCGTTCAGACGCCAGAAGGCGAAGAGATGTTTTTCTATGTCACCGGAGGCATTATTGAAGTGCAGCCACATCTGGTGACAGTGCTTGCAGATTCAGCTATGCGCGGGGATGAGTTGGATGAAGAAGCCGCGAGGATTGCTGAACAAACCGCCCAGAAACAGCTTAGCGAAGCCAAACAGAAGGTTGATTTGGAGAGCGCTCAATTGCAGCTTGCTGAAGCTTCTGCACGCTATAAAGCCATTCAGAAGCTCAAAGGCACTAAGGCTTCCTAAAGGCCTGACAAGGCTTTCAGGCTTTCAGGGAAGCCTAGGCCATGATCAGGTAAAATAACCAGCTTATGAATATCAGTGTTGTCATTTTAGCTGCGGGGCAAGGCACAAGAATGCGCTCCTCATTGCCTAAAGTATTACACCCCCTTGCGGGCCAGCCTATGCTTGCGCATGCAATAGCCACATCCGAAGCACTTGCGCCTGAGAACATTTGTATTGTTTGCGGCCATGGCGCTGATCAGGTTAAGGCAGCTTTTCCTGATAAAAATCTGCAATGGGTGTTACAAGACCCTCAAATTGGAACCGGCGATGCAGTTAAGCAGGCATTGCCGCATCTTCCGCAAGACAATGTGGCCATCATTATTTTTGGAGATGTTCCTCTGGTAAAACCTTCAACCATTAGCAGTTTGGTTTCCTCTGGTGTTGATGGCCCAGCTGTTTTGACAGTAATCGAAGAAAATCCCAGCGGATACGGACGTATTATTCGCGATTCCTCTGGCGCAGTCGTTGCTATTGTTGAAGATAAAGATGCTACGGAAGCTGAGCGAACTATCAATGAGGTGAACACAGGCTTACTTGCTTGCCCTGTTAAAATGCTAGGCCCTTGGCTTAATGCGCTTCAGTCGGAAAATGCCCAAGGCGAATATTATTTAACGGATATTGTTGCTATTGCGGTAAACGAAGGCATTAAAGTTGCTGCGGTTACTGCGAATTCCGCATCAGAAGTGATGGGCATTAATGATAAGCAACAACTTGCCCATGCAGAGCGTCTATATCAGGCTCGAATAGCAGAACACTTAATGGCCGAAGGAGTCACTCTGTTTGATCCAGCAAGAATTGATGTGCGCGGTCAATTGCATTGTGGCAAAGATGTTTCTATCGATATTAATGCTGTTTTTATTGATGATGTAACTCTTGGGGACAATGTAAGCATCGGCCCCAATTGTGTTATTAGTAATAGTGTTATTGGATCAGGCTCAAGCATCAAGGCTAACTCTGTTTTGGAGGCCGCGGTTGTTGGGGCAAGCTGTGAGATTGGGCCCTTCGCAAGGTTGCGCGCTGAGAGTGATGTTCGTGATCATGCACGGGTTGGAAATTTTGTGGAAATTAAGAAAACTGTTTTGGGTGAGGGTAGCAAGGCCAATCACCTAACCTATCTTGGGGACGCAGAGATAGGCTCAAATGTAAATGTGGGATGCGGGACGATAACCTGCAATTATGATGGGGCGCAGAAACATAAAACTGTTATTGGGGATAATGCTTTTATTGGCTCAGGGGTTGAATTGGTTGCTCCGGTGACTGTAGAGGAAGGTGCTACCATTGGGGCAGGTTCTACCATTAGTAAAGACGCTCCAGAAGGCAAACTAACCCTTGAGCGCGCTCAACAGAAGACTATTTCAGGTTGGATTAGACCGACTAAGAACAAGTAGCAGCATTCGTTTGAGCTAATTTAGCTATTTAGATGCATCTCTGTTGCCCTTAAATCGTTACAATAAGACTAAATAATAAATAAAACCTCGAGCGAACCTCGTGATCGGACCTAACTTATGTGTGGAATTGTAGGCGCCACAGCCGAACGTAACGTCGTACCTATTTTGATAGAAGGTCTTCGACGGCTTGAATACCGAGGATACGATTCCGCGGGTGTTGCCGTGCGCCACGATGATGGGGTAAAACGACGACGAGCTTGCGGCAAAGTTATTGAATTGGAGCAAGCGCTGGACGATTCTCCTATCGAAGGACAAACAGGTATTGCCCATACTCGTTGGGCTACTCACGGTGTTCCAAGCGAGAGTAATGCACATCCACATACTTCAGGTGAGGAAATTGCAATCGTTCACAATGGGATTATAGAAAACCATGATCAGCTTCGAAATGATTTGCTTAAAGCTGGGTACGAATTTTCAAGTGAGACTGATACCGAAGTCATAGCACATAGAATCCACTTTCATCTGCAATCAGAGAAAGTTTTTGAAAGCGCTTTTCGGAAGACCGTTGATGAATTGGAGGGTGCTTATGCTCTGGTAGCGATGCACCGTGATGAACCCGGAACATTAATTTTAGCGCGTAAAGGTTGCCCTGTAGTAATTGGTTTAGGGATTGAAGAGAATTTCGTTGCTTCAGATGTGGCAGCGCTTTTACCTGTGACAAGAAAGTTTATGTTTCTGGAGGAAGGCGACATTGCAACTTTGACACGCAGCGGCGTAGGGGTTTTTGATTCTTCTGGTTCAAAAGTAGAGCGTCCGATCAGCGAAAGTGAATTAACCGCTGATGCTGTCGAACGTGGCCGATTTCGGCATTACATGCAAAAAGAAATACATGAACAATCTTCTGCTGTGGCTGAAACCCTAGAGCAACGAATCGCCGATGGCCGCGCGCTTTATTCAACCCTTGGTGCTGATGCAGAGGATTTATTATCAAAGATTAAAGCAGTACATATAGTTGCTTGTGGTACCAGTTATCATGCCGGTTTGGTTGCTCGGTATTGGATTGAAGAGCATTGCAATGTTCCGTGCAGTATTGAGATTGCAAGTGAGTATCGTTATAGGCCTATCGTTGTTCCAGAAGGCGCAATTTTTATCGCTATTTCTCAGTCCGGTGAAACTGCCGATACACTGGCAGCTTTGAGGAAGGCTAAGTCCAGTGATTATCTAACCTCATTGGTGATTTGCAATGTTCCTGAGAGCTCTTTAGCTCGCGAATCCGATCTTGTGTTGATGACTAGAGCCGGACCAGAAATTGGAGTTGCGTCAACCAAAGCATTTACCACTCAACTTGCAGCAATGGCCATTTTTACTTTGCTTTTGGCCAGAAAAAATGGAATGGATGAAGCTGTGGAGCGTGAATTAACCCGACAACTTATCGAAGTGCCAGGTTTGATTGAACAAGTGCTTACTCTAGATAAACCGATTCAAAAATTATCCTCAGCATTTGCAGAACATCACAATGCGCTTTTTTTAGGTCGTGGCGCACAAAATCCTGTTGCAATGGAAGGGGCGCTTAAGCTTAAGGAAATTTCATATATTCATGCCGAGGCCTATCCAGCCGGCGAGCTTAAGCATGGCCCACTTGCTCTGGTGGATGAAGATATGCCGATTATTACCGTCGCGCCGAATGACGATTTATTGGAAAAATTGAAATCGAATTTACAAGAAGTAAGAGCTCGCGGAGGTCAGTTGTTTGTCTTTGCCGATCCAAATGTCCATTTTGATGAAGGTGATGGCGTTACATTGATTCGTATGCCTACTCACATCGAGGATTTTCAAGCGCCCATTCTTTATACAATCCCGCTTCAATTGCTTTCCTACCATGTTGCCGTGCTTAAAGGTACGGATGTTGATCAACCTCGAAATTTGGCTAAATCCGTCACGGTGGAGTAGATTTTTATCCGTTTGGTTTTACTGATTGAACCGGGAAGGTAACCGCCGCAAGCACATAAAACAGCAATCCGATTATTAAAAGAATTTTATAGCCCAGTAACATGGCTGCCGGAAGCGACGATGAGCTTGCAACAACGGAAGCGAAGGCGTTAATTCCAATGCCCCAGGGCACCATTCTTGGAGCGGTTTCTGTTAGCACAGCAAGTCCGGATGGAAAAGGAATTCCAAGGGCAAAACCGAGCGGCGCCAGAATCAAAATAGAGACAATGATACGTGCACCAATTGGCAATCCCGCAGTGCTGTAGGCGATTGCATCAAAGGCCAAGAGAATAATTGCTCCAACAATTAAAATGCTGGGTACAACACGTTTACGCATCGTGGCTGCGTTCGACCAATTGTATTTACCCGCCATCCCGCTGCCAAGACCAGCCGAGAGCAACAGCGTCGCCAGAACGACGGTTACCGCATAGGATTGATGACCAAGGTAGAGCACAAATTTTTGCACAAAACCGATCTCAAGCGTCATAAAACCTGCCCCCAAGCAGATGAAATAAATCATCGAACGTACAAAGCCCGTCTCAGCCATGGCCTTGGTGCCAAGTACAGCTCTTGGAAGCAATATAAGAATAAGTGCTAACAAGGCCGTTGATATAATAAAACCTGCAAAACGTTTGTAATGTTGTGCTGTATCACTGAAAAGTTGATCGAGACGCTGATAATCAAAGAAGAAGGGTTTGTTGTCGGTTGTTGCGCTGATGTTTCTAGGAAATTCTGCAATAAATTTGCCGCCAGCACCCTCTTCAACCGCCTCTAAATAACTGGTGACGTAATTCTTTTTCTCTGCAGCCCCAGTTTCCTGATACGGGTAAAGTATTTCAGGCTGCATTTCAAAACCCACTCCGAGCGCGTCAAGTGCAGGTACACGAATTCCGGTGTCAGGTTTAGGGATTCCTTTGACCCAGTCTCTTAAACGTTTGATAGCTGCTTCTTGTATAGGGTCCCGGGAAAGCAACATGGTGTAGCGATAGCCTTGTTTCACCACTGCGATGTGTTTTGCTGGCTCAGCGGCCCCAAATTCTTCTAGCGCTTTAACGGCAATGGTTACTAAACGTATTCCTTCAAAATCCCCGTAACGCAGAATGCTTATTATCCCGCCTGGCTTAAGGCGGCTGAGGTATTCTTGATAAGACTCAACGGTATAGAGATTGTTTTCACTGATTGCCAGAGAGAGCCCAGCATGGACAGACTTAGTATCTGCTCCAGACATCATAATTAAATCAAAGTTTTTTTCACGAGAGCGAACGAAAGTACGTCCGTCCATTTGACTGATGCTTATATTTTCAGCGCCGTATAGATTGCCTGTAAATTCGGATAATGTGTTCCCCACAGTTTCGATAGCTGTTGCATTAATATCAACCCCATCGATAGATTTTACGTTCCGGTAACGCGCCCCAATCACATCTGGGCCTCCACCGAGTCCAATAATCAGCAATTCTGCATCATCGAGATTTTCCATCAGTGGGTAGGCGGCACCGTAAACAGTGGAGTCATATAAACCCGATGCGCCGCCAGGTACTACCCCATCGCCATAAATAAATGATCCTGCGCTCCCATCTTGCGTATACCAATAGTGAGGTATTGACTTAGGTAGTGAGGCGTTTAATTCAGTTAGCCGGTGGACTTGAATACGCCCTGTAGGATCCCAAATATCGACCAGCTTTTCTTCAAGCGTTACATCTATCTTCCCAACGTTATAAAAATTTTCCAATCTTGAGCTGGTTGAATTTTTGTCGGGCACAAACGGGAATAATTTATCCGCGTTAAATCCAGCGAAAATAAAACACCCTAAAAAGGCTCCCAATAAGATAACTGAGCACAGCGTTAAACGACCCAGAAAAAACCCTGCAGCAATAACGCCAAGGCCACAAATTATGGTTAGTAATACTGTGCCGCCAACGGCCTTTAGGAAAAAAAATACCACAAAGCAACCGGCAGCTGATCCAAATAGATTAACCAGATAATTTTTGTGAATCCCGTTAGTGCCTCTGGCTAGGCAGGCAGTAACTGCGATACCTGCAAAAAAATATGGCACCGACAACATAAAAAATGTGAATACAGAGATGGGCTCAAGAAAATCAACAATCTGACGCGATGTTCTAGCTAAGATCATATGAGCAATGATAATTGCGACTGAGAAACCCAGACAGCCAAATGCTGCTATGTGGCTTAAGGGAATTTTACGCCAACCTTTCCAAAGCGTAAGCAAGGTTCCCGCTGAGCCAAGACCTAAAAGAGCCACGCCAATTGCTGCAAAAAACATAATTGGCGTAAGGGAGTAAGCGAAGATTCGGGTTTCAAGAATTTCTAGCGTGAGTATTGCAACAGAAAGTAAAAATAACCCTGGAACGGCAAGGTAATCGTCAGAGTTAGATTGTGAGGTTTCAATGGGTTGATTCATAGAGAGTTAGTTTTTAGTCAGGCTTTGTTTTTGATGGGCGGCAGTATAGCAGGGAAGTAGGTTGGGTGAACTCCTATTAAATACGCTTTACTAGGAGTTAATTTTTTGTTTTTTTCGTCTCCATTGAATAATGCCCGCAAAACCAGCCATAAAAATTATAGTGATCCAGATTTCATGTAGCCCAGCTTCTATTAAATTTCGTGCAGAAAGCTCAAAAATTACATACATAAAAGAATAGACAATCGCTAATAAAATGGCCCCTAATTTCCATAGAGTTGATTTTTGAATATTCCTAATACCAAAATGCCACCAGACGAAAAGAAATAATAAACTGTAAATGTTAATCATGGTGTAGTAGAAGGGGGCAAAAAAGAAAAAATGATTTATCACAAAAAAACTTGCTGCCATGCAGGTAAGCATCATGTATTGCCATTCTTCCAAGGGCGCTCGAAGAGCCTTTTCCCAAATCAACGTTAAAAATATATATGAAATCCATGTGCCAAATAACAGCTCATGTAAGGCGATTCGACCTTGCCAAGTAATATCTGGGTGCATCACAAAATTCTTTTAACTTTTGAAGGGCATCATTTTTACATCTGTTTTCTAATTTATCTAGGAATTTATGAGATTCACTTTTTAAGCGTAAGACGTTCAAGCATACTTAAGAAAAAAGGGACTGAAATATGTACATAAACTTTTGGTATCCAATGGCTTTGTCTGAAGAAGTCACTAATGCCCCAATTCAATCTAAGGCGCTTGACCAGAATTTTGTTTTATTCCGCGATTCTCAAGACAATCCGCATTGTTTATCGGATGTTTGTGCTCATAGAGGCGGCTCTCTCGCAATGGGTAAATTCAAAGAGGATTGCATTGAATGCCCTTATCATGGATGGCGGTACAATTCTGTTGGCCAGTGTATTTATATGCCGACGATCGCAGAAGAATCCAAGTTGCCTTCACGTGCTCGTGTCGATAGCTATCCGGTTGAAGAAATTTACGGTTTAGTTTTTGCATTTCTAGGAGATTTACCGGAAGGGGAAAGACCTCCAATCATGCAACTACCTCAATGGGGGGAAGCAGGATGGTCAGTAACCAAACTTGAGTATGATTGGCAAGCAAACTTTGAAAGAGTTATTGAAAATGGTCTAGATGCTACCCATACAGAATTTGTTCATCCATCGGCAGGGCTGGAAGGTAATTTTGATCCTTCTAAAATTATTGATCAAAAGTTAATCAAATCGTTATGGGGCAGTGCATATTGGATGGATACTCCTGGGGTTGAAATTGAGCATGGCCATCATGGCCCCGCCCACCAATGGACATTTTTATCCTTTAAATCTAAGCAATTTGAAGGCAATTTCCGTTTTTATTCTTATATTCGCCCGCTTGATCAGCATAGCGTGAGAAGATATTTGTTTCACGCACGTGATTTCCAACTCGGAGAAAAGATGGATAAGGAGCTTGTTAAAACGACATTGCTTTTTGAACAAGAAGATCGTCCTGTAATCGAAGCCATGCGCCCATATTATTCCCCACGCGATAGGAGTAGCGAACTACTTTTGCCTGAGGATGAGATTATGCTCAGTTATCGAAGATACCTTGATGCTTGGCAGACTAAAGGTTGGCATATTGATATCGATACCTTAAAGAAAAACTCTGACCGAAAGATTTTTGTGATCCCAAGCCCAATGAGGCACAAGCATAAAAATTGGGTTCAAGAAGCGGTTCCGCTATTGCAAGCTTAAATATCAAAAGAGCAAATAATTTAATGTTAATTGAAAAACTAGGGAGCTTCTGATGTTGATTACTAACATTGAAGACGTACCAGGAAAGAAAATAGTTGCTTGT
>JAYZVL010000024.1:0-30747 GCA_036155675.1 Pseudomonadota bacterium
CGTAATCTATGTCCTGCAGGTCCATCAAACACAAAACCAGCAAATAAAATTGCCTTAGCGTTCTTTAAAAGATGATTTGCAAGTATGTGATATTCGATATTTTTCTCAAGCCAAACTGCTTGATTTAAAAGTGAGCGACAAAAGGAATCTGGAATCTCATCCTCAAGATAATCGAAAAACTTGATCCAATTTACAATGCGTATTGAAGTTGTATAAGGCTCCCATGCATCAGCTGTTCCAATAGGATTATTGCTTATCCAATTTTTTATATACAGAATTTTTTGTTCAAGCGAAAAAGATTCCCAATGTAAAAAATCGAAGTAATGTAAGTTGTATCTCCATAATCTGGAAACGTCTTTAGGATGCCAGTTTAGATCTTCGCCGGCAGCAGGTTTAGATTTATTCAAAAACCGAAACTCATACGTTAACGGTTGGGGTCTTTTTGGGAAATAATGATTAAATATAATTGGTTTTAAGGTTTCTAAAGGCGGCTCAGCTGTTAAAGAAATTGGCCTGAAACGGCGAAATATCTGCCAACATAGTTGAGATACACGCAACCAACGAACTGTATTAATGTAAAGAAAAAGTCTTCGAAATGCAGCGCTCATCATGTGAGGTTAATTGCTTTATTGGTGCAATGCATCAACAGCATCAAACGTAGCATCACTTACTTCAAAAATTTCATTTGCGGGTATAGGTGACTGGTGTCCATTTTTTACTGCTGAAATAAATGCCGAAACACAAGCAACGTTTCCTTTATCCTGTCTACTGAGTTTTATTTTATTGAAATTATTCCAGCCATAACTGCGTAATACTCGAAAATTGTCTATCTGAAGTATTGCGTTCCCACAAAAAACCTCCAGCCTTTCCTTTGGAAAAGATCTGTGGCCATTAGCTAAATAATGCACAGTCCCAAAAGAACCGTCAGCAAACTCCAACATGATAGACGCCTTATCATCCCGGATAGCAATGCCTGGTGCATTACCAACTCTGATTGCATTAACTTTAATTATCGGACTACCAATAATAAACCTAAATAAATCGATAAAGTGACAAGCCTCTCCAATAATTCTACCTCCGCCTTGAACCGGATCTTGAGCCCAATGATCAGCAGGAATTTCTCCTGCATTTACTGTCATAACTATTGACTTAGGTTCAGATTTCTTATCGAGCAAACTTTTAAGCTTGATAGTTAACGGGGAGAAACGTCGATTAAAACCAACCATCAACAAAGGTTGAGAATTATCATTCTGTGCTTCAATATAGGCTCGTTTTATTTCTTCTAGCTGCGTTCGGTTTATTGCTATAGGTTTTTCCACAAAAACATGCTTGCCGGCATTGAGAGCAGAAATTGTATAGTTTGCATGTGAATCATGCCTTGTCGCTACAACAATCGTATCAGTTGAATTATCTCTTACGACAGCATCTGCATCAGAAGATGCGCTATCAAAACCAAATTTTTTTCCGTTATGCACACTGCTAATACCTCCGGCACTGGCAAGAATAGCTAGGTTAGCTCCTGAGGCTTTAAAGGCGGGTATTAAAATCTGGCTCGCATAGTTTCCCGAGCCTATCATGCCGATATTGCCAGGTGCTGATTGTCTATGAATCGAGCTATTTAATTGTAGGATTCTAGATACTTCACTCAACTTATCAGCGCTTTCATCATTCGGGAACTGCAAAATAATCCCCATCGGTGACTCTTTAGTTAACAAATCATAAGCTTCATCTGCAGAATCAATATCAAAACGATGGGAAATAAGTTCGTCGAAAATCAAGGAACCTGATTGCATTAAGCCTAAAACAGCTTCGAAGTTTCTTTGCTCGGTCCAGCGAACCAATCCATATGGATAGTCATTACCATGTTCCTCATAAGAAGAATCATATCGACCCGGACCATAAGAACACGAAACTTGAAAGCTTATTTCTTTTTCATAAAAGTCTGCGCGTGAGAGATTTAGCCCTGCAACACCGACCAAAACAATTCTGCCTCTTTGTCGACAAATTTTAGCGGCTTGCTTCACAGGCTCATCACTCTCAGTCGAAGCGCATAACAAAACTCCATCAACACCTCGAGAATTCGAAAACTTATTTGCTTTCTCAAAAATGTCTTCGCCGGATGATAAATCTACTGTTTCAGCGCCAAATTTTCGAGCCAATTCACATCGCTTAGGATTTATGTCTACGCCAAGAACATTGCAGCCATTGGCACGCAAAATTTGCACTGCGACTAATCCAATCAAACCAAGGCCAGTTACGACAATATTCTCTCCTACTGTTGGCCTAATAAGACGTATACCTTGAAGTGCTATTGCAGAAATCACAGTAAAAACAGCTGAATCTAAAGAAACTTCATTAGGTACAACTGCACATAGATTTCTTGGTACACAAACAATTTCTGCATGGTTTCCATTGGATACTACTGTATCCCCGACTGATAAATCATCGACACCTTCGCCAACTTCGATCACTGTTCCAACATTGCTATAACCCAATGGTAAAGGTTGATCAAGTTTGGATTGAACTGCCTGAACGGTAGGCATTAATCCGTCTGTTTTGACTTTGTCTATAACCATTCGAACTTTATCGGGTTGTTGGCGAGCTTTATCCAGCATGCTAGATCGCCCAAACTTGACAAGCATTCTTTCAGTTCCAGCTGAAATTAAAGTGTATTTAGTTCGAATAAGTACGTGAGAATTAAGTAAAGCTGGGGCTGGAACATCAACCACATGTGTTCCGCCTTTCTTCAAATCCTGCAAAATTTGCTTCATTTTTTTCCTTATGCCTTAGCGGCGAGATCAAACTCTTTTAAAGTCTTGTTAATAGCGTCAACATATAATTCATATCTCTGGCTTGAGGTGGGCAGAGATTTTAATCTTGTATTGCCTTTAAGAATACATTCATACCGCAAATTTTCATCCTTTAGGAGTTCAATAATTTTCTTTGCAGCTGAATCAGGATTTCTCGGATCAAAATAAACAGCTGAATCCTTACAAACAGCCCGGGAAAAATCCAAATCAGATGCGATTACAGGCCTTTCGCTAGCCATAGCTTCTATATAGTTTGCGCTAAATGTTTCAAGAACTGAAGGCATAAAACAGATATCTGAATGAGCATATAATTCAGGTAACTTACTCAACGGCACTTTACCAATATTATTAATGGAATCTATAACTTCCAGTCTATGGGCTAATATCGAAATCTTCTCAAAATCTTGTTGCGGCAACGTTAATGTAAACTCAAATTTAAACTCTGATGAAATATTTTTAAGCGCAGCTGCAACTTGAGGTACAAACTCAATATTCTTATGTGGATAATATGACGCAACATAAAGCAAACGGACGGGATCCTTCTGACCTTCTGCGATATTTTTTGCAGGAACCGAAGCAGAATTATAAAAAACAGAAGAGCAAGCATTAGGAATAACATCAATATGATCGATGGAGATATGCATCCTTGAGTTAAGGCCAATGCGGGCATTTTCTGCCTCAACAATCCAATGATCCGCTGCTCTCAACCACCAACCCTTATAAACAGAGACCAAAAAGGTGTTTAATTTTGATACCCAACTTGGAAGAAATGAATACGCCAACCATGTCGAATGAGTAACCCAACCGACAGCTACACCTAACAAATGTGGCGCTGAAAATTTAACATAAGCGGGCCCAAATAGAGTAAATACAACATCCGCAGCAACGGCTTGCTCAAATTTTTTCAACCTCTTGCGTTGCTTATGACTTCGAGCAGGAGATTCATCAAAGATTTCAAAATTATTAAGCTTTAGGCCAAGATCGATAGCGCCATCAACGACTTCCCTTGATAGCGCATAGTGCCATGTAAACCCTTTAGGGTTAGTGATGCATTCAGACAGAAAAGATACTGCTACCTGTATACCACCACCTTTATTTAAGCTTGAAGCGTTAAATAAAACATCCATATAGTGAAATTCACCTCTATAAGGTAAAAAATAATTATAAAGAAGCTAATCAAGAAGCTTGATCGCCCTCTCTTTCCCACTTTCTTAACATTGGTCTAAACCAAGGGAAATATCGAAACCAGCCGGCTAAAGATAGGGGCTGCAATAAGTAACGTACAATTGAGCCCGGTCGGGACCATAAACTAAGAGCGGTCACAACCGCACTTGCTAAAAAGAGTGACCAGAAGAAAGCCCCACTTAAAGCTAATATTAATAAAAGAAATATTGTTAGCCAAAAAGCATAAAGCTCGTATTCAATTTTTACCAGCGCTCGAAATTTACCCTTGACGAAAGAAGCTCTCAGACATTGGCCATAACCCCAAAAAACTTTTCCTAGTCCGCCAACTGGAGTCATCAGGCGTTTAATAATTTCAAGCCGTGTGTAATATTCAGAGTAATGATAGATCATAGGAATATTGACGAAACTAACAACCTGTTTGCCATCTCCTAAACGAGCATAAAGCTCTATCTCCTCCTTCCCATATAAAGCTGGATCCCAATTTCCAGCCTGTAAAATAGCATCTCGTCGCAAAACAACTGCACCGCCAAAATGCATTGCTGAATCATTGGCTCCAAAAGGCCTTCTGAATGTTTGTACAGTTGATCGTCCATTATCAAAACGATGTAAATATAATCCCAATACTCCAATAAATCGATCGTCTAATTTATCTAGATCTTTGATGACTTGGTGAAATTCTTCGCAAAGCTCCATGTCGCCATCCAAATATAAAATCCAAGGATAAATAGCTTCACAAGTTCCAACATAGCGGCCTGCGCTTGCGCAAAGATGTTCTGAAAAAGTAAGGGATTCAATTTTATCGAATTGATCTTTTGCGATATTGCTACTCATATCAGTTGATGCAGAATCGATATAAATCGATTCAATAGGAAAAGGACATGAATCTTTCAAACTATTAATAGAGTTTGAAAGACGAAGCAGATGTTCTGATTCATTGCGACCTATAATTACAACGGATAACATCAAAAAAACTCTTTAATTTTCAGGTAAATATTCGGATGCGGCATGGGTTTTCTTTGAAGAATCGGATCCGTTAAATCGGTCTAATAGCCTTCTTCCATAAACAACCATAAAATAAGCACTAGAACCAAATAAAACCCCATGCACAGACCCTTTTCCGGTCGACCCTATCGCATCTTCAAACATTCCCTCTGCAACTACTAATAGCAATAAAGCACAAGGTAAAATATAAGCTTGCTTCTCTCGATCTGGGATAAAATCACTAAATATAACTCGCCACGATGTAATCAAAGCCATATAAAAAATACAACAAGCTAATAACAATGCCGGTATACCAAATCTAACGGCCAAGCCTAAGTAGTAATTATGGATGCCGGGAACATTAACATTTACATATTGAGTAATAAATGCAACTAAAGTGCCGCCATAAACGGCATCAACAAGCCCTTTGTAACCATAGCCAATAAATGGACTATCCATCATTAATCCAGCATATAACGCCCAAGCATCTAGTCTTGTATTCTCAGTACTTTGCAAGCGAGATGCGACAAATTCAATATTTTCATTTCCCGACAAAAGTATTTGCACAAGTAAACCCATCATTACTAGTGCAACTAGATAGACAATAATCCGGGTGCGGAATACCCACCAAAGCGCACCCACCCCAATGACTGTTGCAGCAGTGGCATTGCGGGTGCCAGATAATAAAATAAGTGCTAAACCAAGTAGAGCAAAGACTGTCGCCAATTGCTTTGGAAGCTTACGCTCCTCAAACATACTCAACCAAAATAGAGCTACGACAAAAAATGAGAAAGTTGTAGAAAAGCCTGTTGCACGAATAAAGTAAGACTGAAATCTTCCTCCACTAATTGCCTCTTCAACAACCAAGGGGCTAAGCATATGAAAGAAAGTAAAAATAATCCCTAAATAAGCAATCAATTTATTAAATTCGATCAGACGATCGTAATTATCTATCCTCGATAACCAGCCTATCCCGAGAGCTAACATCAGAATAAATTCTGTGCCTAAATACCATATATCACGAATTTTCAATTCATACGCTAAGACTACAATCGCAATCCAACTAAGATAAATCATAATTAATCGGTAATAAGGATCTGCAAGGATTTTCCAGAAATTTTGTAAAAGAAAAATTCCTCCATAAACGCCCAAATAAACAATAACTAAATAACGTGCTATAAAAGCTAAGTTATGAAGTGGAGGCCACACTGAAGCACTAAAAGCTAAGCCAAAAAGAAGTAACCCAACAAGGACTTTTGGGTAGCGCACGAGAATCAAATGACTGAGCCCTATACCAATAATTCCAATTATCATAACTGCTGCAATGGATGATTGATTATCGACCAAAATATCTCGGGTAACCTTCGATGCCGACAATCGAGTTAATTGATAGAGTAAACGATCACCAACGGTAACCATAAAGAAACAAATCGCTGCCCAGCCAAAAGCCGAAAGCATAAATACATCTCCCGGATTAGGCATTTTAAAATTATGGCTTAAGCTAGCCGAATCCAGTTTTGGGTCAGTATTTGCACTGCTGCTAATTAGCATTCTATGCCTTTCTCATTTAAAACTAGTCCACAATAGGAAGATCCGAAGGGAAATTTTTACGATAAAGCGCTTTGAGACTATGGTAGTAATACCATAGAGGTTTTATAAAGTGATTCTTTTCAATTGGCTCTTTAGTCGAATTTAAATTACCTATCTCTCTTTTAGCAAGCTCTCCAATGAGCTCATTTACTTCGTTATCTTTTCGATGATTTAATTTTTCAAAGGAGCGATTGAACTCTTCGGGGTATTCGATGCTTTCTGAATGCAATTTTGAATCACCCCGAGCAACTTGTTTTGCCGTTCCTGCGCTACCAAAAAGATGGTGGTGTGTTTTTTTCCAGAATTCTTCACGTCCAGGTTGATATTGCATGCCGAGATGCTGACATAAATTACTTAATGCATTGCTAGGGTCTGAAATAATTTTATTATAACTCAAAGATATAAATGGCAAGCCAAGATCCAAGAGCCTTCCGTAATATCGAATAAAAGATAAACGATAATAATCAATTGGCCTGCCTCTCTTCCAGTGAGAGTAGGCAAGACTTTTTGGATCCTTCCAGGTAACAACGTTGGTAACATTTATTCCTGAGCTTCTGCTCCACTCATGGCTATCAATCAACCAACGCAAATCTTTTGATGAATCAACAACAAAATTAGTGTCTGGTTGTTTTAGAACCTCTGCGTGAAATTTACTTTCATCACCAACTGAAAGCGAATCCCAAACATTACATCTCGAATTACCACATAAACATTTTGGTTCAAAATGATGCTTTCTATGGGGACGAAATAAGCACCAGACTTCACCGCAAGAAAAAACATCGGTAGCATTACCAAGCATTAAATCCAACATGGTAGTGCCTGATCGAGCTGCCCCAAGCACCATAATTATCGACTTGAGATTATTATCTTGAGATTCATTGGGAATAAGCATTGAAACTAAATATCTGATGGTATTGGTTCCGGGGCTGCCTTAAGCCCCATTGTATTTCGATCTGCTAAAACTTCCTTTGCGATCTCTGCGTCTATTTTAGTTGCACCTGAAGAAAACCCATATACGAGACACAAGTCAGAAAGTGTATTAATGATCCGCGGAACGCCATTTGAAGATTTCCAAATTATTTCAATTGCTGCATCTGAAAATACACTTTCTTTACTTCCTGCAATCTTAAGGCGATGTGCTATATACCCTTGAGCTTCAGGTAGTGATAAATGCCCTAAGTGGTAAAAAACAGATATTCGCTGAGTGAGTTGTCGCATCTCAGGCGCTTCTAAGGTAACTTTTAACTCCGGCTGGCCAATAATTATAAGATGCAAAAGATATTCTTTCTGAGCATTTACATTGCTAAGCATGCGTAGCTCCTCAAGCACTTTTGGCTCCATATTCTGAGCTTCATCGATAATCAGAACTACCCTTCGGCCTTCACTGAATTCTTTAATCAGAAAGCTAACAAACTCATCGTATAATTCGACCTTAGTCTTATTGCGATAATCAAGACCAAAAGCCATTAATACCCATTCAGAAAGGTCGCCGAAGGAATTATGAGTAAAATTAATTAATCCGATCGTAATGTCGTCTTCCATTTCTTCGAGGATTCGATTAATTAATGTAGTTTTTCCAGAGCCAACTTCACCTGTAATAGCTGTAAATCCCTGCTTATTAAGAATGCTGTAACGAAGAAGTGTTAGCGCCATTCCATGGTCTTTTGAAAAATACAAAAAAGATGGATCCGGAAGAAGAGCAAAAGGCGATTCTGAAAACCCGAAGTGTTGGTTATACATTTAATATAGGTTACTTGGCTAAAGAAAAATCAATAGCGATCGGCAACCTTGCGCTCCGATTTGTTCAATACGGTACCAATTACAGGAAATTCCGAAAGCAGATCTAAAGCCTGCCTTAGTTGTTCTCGTTTTGTCCTGCCGTTCTCAACAACCATCAACCAGCAATCGACCGTTTTTGCAATCTTTAAAGCATCATCTACATGGAGCACTGGAGCAATATCAGCCACAATAATTCTTTCATTATAGCGAGCAGAAACTTCATTAATTAAAGATTGCCATTTGTTTGAACCAAGCATTTCTGCGGATTCTCTTACTGAAATAGTGTTGGGTAATACACTTAACCTTTCCATACTTGGATTAAATAATATTTCTTCCAGGGAGATTTTTTCGGTTAAATAATCACTTAAACCTGCCCCTGGATTACATCCAAAATATTTATGTACACTTGGTCGCCTTAAATCAGCATCAATCAATAAAGCTGAGTGTGAATGATCCATTGCTATACTGATAGATAAATTAACTGCAGTTAAAGTTTTACCCGAACCGCGAGTAGGACTTGTGACAGCAATAGATTTCCAATTATTTTTTTCCATTTCCTGCAACACTCTGGTTCTAAGCATTCCATAGGTATCTTGAAGAAAATGATCTGGAATTGAGGCTACTAATCGATTGCTTTCTCGAGTGGCCATATCAACTTCTATGGTTTTAGTCTTCGAATAATCAATACTAAGCTCAGAGCTATTATTCAAATCTTGGTCTAGAGATGATTCATTAACACTTCTACTCGTACTACTCGGAATATTTTTCTCTCTTTCCTTCTCGGCACGAGCAACAGCTTTTTTAATTCTTTCCATGAAAATAAAATCCAAAAATTAATATTTAAAAACTAACTTTTTATTTACTTAAAGTAAAAGGTCATCAATAGGAATAAATACAAAATGAAAAAACAGGAGGGCTATCAAAATCATTGCAGGAGTAGATTTATAAAAACGCTTGAAAAATATTTCTGATGTTTTTGCTTCAGCTTTTGTTCGAATATATGGAATTTCAGCCAGCGGAGGAGATCCTTGAACACTAACAATTGAATTAGTTCCTCTAATTGAACTATCCAAAGAATCAACTAACTGCGTAACAGCCAACCCAGCCACCATTGCAAATAAGAATGTCAACGCAAGAATTGCTATTCTATCGGGCTTAAAAGGCCTTAAAGGAATGCGAGGCGGTTCAATTAAAACCATTTCTTCGCCTTTAGCTGCGGTTTCAATGGTAGAACCTAATTGGGCAGCAAACTGTTTATCTCGCATCACCCAATATCGATTGGTAGTCGAGCTCAGTTCTCTAGAAAGCGCAGCTAAATCTTTTTCAATTTGTGGTGTACGCACCAATCTAGATTCGTAGTCCGTTTGTTTGGCTGAAAGTGTTTCACGTTGGGCAAGCAATGCAAATTCTTCCGCATCAAGTGAGTTGCTAGAGGCCATTAATGAAATGTAAGCTGGATTATCAGGAACAACTTGACTGTCGAGTTGTTTCTGTGAGATAGCAACTTGCTGTCTTTCGAGTTCTGATACCTGGAGACTAAGTGCAATAACATCAGGATGACCTTCGCTGTATCTTTCTTTCGCAATTGCAAGATCTGATCTTGCATTATTCAATTCCTGATCGAGATCAGCCAAATTAACATTGAGCCCAAAACGATCCTGCAGAGAAGCAATATCTCGCTTTACACCGATCACATCTGGATGATTCTCACTATAGCGACTCTGAATCAATGAAAGTTGCGTTTGAAGCGCCTTTAGCTGCTCGCTTGGGCCCAAAGCCACAGATCCGTCGGCGAGGCGAACAGCAGAAGTTGGCTCAACCGTCGCAAGCTGAACATTAAGAGCAATTCGATTTTCATCTATGACCCTTAATTGTCGATCAATTTCAAGTAATTGACTATCAATACGATTCATCATCTGTAAATTTAGGGTATTTAAAGAAGGTAAAGATTTAGAGTTTTCTTCCTTAAAGCTGGCTAATTCATTTTCAAGTAGTGCGATTTCTACATTCAGCGTGTCAACCTGATCACTAAGAAAATCTTCTGTCTCTATTGTTTGCTCTGCCCTTGTTTTAAGGTTCTGATCTAAATAAAGACTAACTAGCTCATCGGCAACGGCTTTGGCACTTTGGGGATCCTCGTTGTCGAATGAAACAGTAAAACCGATAGTTAATGCTTGGGGTACGCCAGTTTGCCCAATCGAATCACGGCTCTGAAGCTCAACGTTTATATTTTGCCTCACCTCAAGAGCTAAGAATTCAATTGGAGTTGAATCCCTTTCTTCCGGAAAAAGGTTAAAGCGATTAATAATGTCTGTAAGAGTATCAATCGTCAAAATTCTTTCATTGAGAGTCGTAACCTGTCTTGCAGCATAAGTTGTAACGGTAGATCGGAGCAGCTCCTCTGGAATCTCAGATTCTTCAATTAAAATAAAAGCTGAAGATCGGTAAACGTCTGGCAGAGAAAGCGTTATAGCAATACCAACACTCATTGTTAAAAGAAAAGTAAATAGAGCGAGTTTCCAATGCCTTTTGAAGCCAGAGTAGTGTTCAGCAAAGCCTTTTAATTCTTGGGCCATTAAATACCTCTTAGATGAATGTTGATAATCCAACAGTCTGTAATAGATGACTATACAGAAAAAAGTGCGATTTTATAGTTTAAGTTCTTTTAATAAGCACATGAAATTATACGCCTTAATTAAGATTAGGTTAAGATTAAAATAATTCCTTGAATCAAGTGCATAAAAGCGCCTAAATAGATTATCAATTAAAGGACGCTAGAATCGATTCAAAACCTAAAAACTTTTTAAAAATAAGCATATATAAATATATATATCAAAAATTTAGGATACTAATCATTTGATTTTCGTTGGTTAAATGCTGCAATGCAATATTGCCAAATCTTCTCAACAAGTTGATATATCTTAAGCCAGTCATCCAATTGTTCTTTTGACCAGGATGCTCTTGAGCCAAAATAAGCATCTAAAAAATAATCCCTACTCTTCATTGAAAATTTTTCCTGCTCAATAAATGCGGCGAGATCAAACCATAAATTACCAATCCCAGCATAATCCCAATCAATAAATGCAATTTTTTTCCCCACAATAATATTTCCTCTATGAACATCGTTATGGCATATAACTTGAGTTCCTCCTGAGTAGCCAGAAATTAATCTCTTCACTCTAGATAAAATAGTATCAATCTTCATATTTTTAACCTGAGAAGAATAGAGCTCAAGTTTTTTCTCGATTGTTATGTAGGGTAAAAAAGTTGGGGAATCTATTGAATGTAATTGAAAAAATAAATTAGCAATTTCTTCAAGCATTTCATTTTGTTTTAGCTGAAAGGCATGTATGTTTTTCCCATCAATGTAATTAACTAGAAGAACTCTATTCTGAATATCTAGAAAAAAGGGCTCTGGCGCTATTCCTGACTTAGATATAAATTTGAGTAGATCAAACTGGTGACTAATATCCAAACTGATCCTATTAGCTAATTCACTCTTAAAAGATAGAACCATCTCTCCTTTATCAGTATTAATAAGCCAACGATTACCTAGTACATCTTGACTGAGCTGACGAATGATTTTCGTATTCTTTAAACCTGCCTTACGCTGAATATCAAGAATAATTTTTTTCACGAAATCTTAAGATCCTTAGACCAAGTTCGATAACCTACTGGGCAGAGAGCCATATAAAGTATATAGAGAGATACAGTAGGCCATAGACCTTGATTAACAAATATGTACACAGAAACAGCATCCGCAATAAACCAATAGTGCCAATTCTGAATAACCTTTTTAGCAACCAGCCACACTGCTATTAATGCAGTGCATGCTACAAAAGAATCTAGAAAAGGAAATACGGCGGAAGAAAAAACCTGAAGAAGCATGCCAATTATAAAGGCCATAGACAAAATAAAGATTATTGGAAGAAAGTGAAATGCTAACGGCCAACTGCTAACTCTTAGCTTCATTCCTTTATGATTTTCTTTGCGCCAACTTCTCCAGCCGTAAATACCCATTGCGATATAGACAAATTGCAAAATAGAAATCATATACAAACCTGCTTCATAAAAAAGCAAGACATACAGAGAGGAACTCAAAATAGCAGCAAACCAGCAAAAAATATTTTGCCTAATTGCCAATATCACATACGCCACAGCAAAAACTACAGCAATCGTTTCCGTAAAAGCTGGAAGCATAATCCTTAATTGACCTCAGGCTTTTGGTTAACTGGAAAATACAATCTTAACCATACAACACAATAAATAATTGCATGATGAAGTAACAATCTTGATTCAAGGTAAAACGAAGCGAAAAATTTAAGCGTCAATCCTTTTAATGCTCAATACTAATAGTTATATCTTAAAGTGACTCCAATCTGACGAGGGTCACCTAATCTTGTATACAACGTTTCGGTAAAGTCTGGCGGCTCGTTACCGAAAAAGAAGCCTCGTGTCGCATATTCTTTATTGAAAAGATTCCTACCCCAAAAAATAACCGACCAATCTTTCCAATCTTTACCAGCGCTTAAATTAAATAACTGATAACTTTTTGACTTCTGGTCGTGGCCAATGTCGTAATAAAAATTGTCGGTAAAAAAAACATTTGCAGAAACAAACCATCCTAATGCTCCTTTCCAATCCGCTCCAAGGTTTATCGTGTATGAAGGCGCATGAGCAAGATCACGGCCAACAAGAGAGGGTCTAACAGCCCATTCATCAACTTCTGAATCCAATAAGCTAAACGCACCATTAAATCGCCAATGATCATTAACCTGCCAAACTAAACTAGATTCTAAACCATAAACATTTGCTTCGCCGTTGCTCGTTAAATAATAGAAAGAATTTGGATCCGTGGCATTCACTTGATCTGATTGACTAAGCTGAGCATCTTCTCGGTCCATATAGAAGATACTTACATCAGCTAAAAGCGAACCGCCAAATGATTCGGATTTAAGCCCCAACTCATAGTTCCAAAGGTATTCATTTTTATAAGCAACCAAATCAGGATTAGGTGCATTCGGTAATGCAGCCAAAGCGGCAACCGATGGATTAAAACCACCTGCCTTAAAGCCTCTAGCAACTCTGGCATAGGTAAGCAAAGTCTCTGACCAATCATATTGAATCGCTATATGGCCGCCGAACAAATTATCATCGGGTGAAAATTGATTTTGGTTTCCAACGGAACCTCTAAAAGGATCATTATCAATCCATGAATCGAAATATTTTGCATCCCAATGCTCCACCCTAAAGCCAAACGATAAATCTAATTGATCAGATAATTTAGTGTCTAAGCTTGCAAACAGGGCAATCACATCTGAAGAAAAGTCGCTAGAAATCTGTCTATCGGTGGTGCAGGCAAAGGGGTCAGGAAGCGGTGGGCAAAAAATATCAGCTTGGACATACACACCAGTGCTATCAATCAAATTCTCTTCTTCTAAATTTTTCCACGAGAAACCTATTACCCAATTCGATGAGTTGTTAAATATTTTTCCATCCTTCAATGAAGATATTCGGAACTCTTGACTGATGGAATTACGCTCTCTTGGATTGTTGTACCTATAGTCACTTATGATGGGTAAGAAGTTTGCTTCGTTAACCCAGTCGCCATCGTAATTAAATAAAATTTCAGAATTCGCAATTGATGTAATGCTAGTAAATTCTGCCTTTTCGCTGAATGGGCCGCTAAATAGAAAAGACGCGGCTTCCGTCGTCTGGCTGTCTTCACCCGGCTCGTCGGATAAAGTCACTAAAGTGTTATCAAGAGAAAAAGCATCGTACCCGTTGTTGAAATCAGCATAAAGCAAAGACAGTATGGCTTCCCAATTACTTCTGATCTCCCAATTAATTTTACTCCGTATTGTGAATTCGTCTCGCTGATTGGTATCGTCACGTGCCAACCAATTATTTTTACGAAAACCATTATCTTTATATTGATACACAGACAAACGACCAGTGGCGGTATCACTCAAACTACCCCCTAGAGCAACTCCTGCGGAGAAAAGATCATTAGAGCCTTCACTCAGCTCCATAAAAGCCTCGAAATCCTGGTTAGGTTCCTTACTTTTTGAATAGACAACACCTGCAAGTGCGCTAGATCCAAATCTCGTACTTTGAGGGCCTCTTAATATTTCCACGCGATCCAAGTCGAACCCAGAAGTCACTCCTCCAATACCAGATAAATCAATATCGTCTACAAAAAATCCCACAGAAGGATTGGGTGCGCCTTCATACTGCTCCCTTTCGCCCACCCCTCTAATTTGAAAGTAGCGTGGTCTTGACCCCTCACCTGAAAAATTCATATTTGGTACAAACTGAACGAGATCCTGAAAGTGTTTAACAGTTGGGGCATCCAAAGTTTCACTTTGAATTGAACTTATGCTTGCCCCTAACTCTTTCTTAGTAACAGGTTTAAATCCTGAAATTACTATTTCTTCGGGTTGTTGGCCTAAGGAGACGCCAAAAAAAAAGCCACTAAGAATTAAGCAAATAATCTTATATCTATACATAGTCCGAACTCGCAAGATCAATGTTGGGGTCCGGAAAATTTTGGGGAGACTGGGCGCAAAATACCTATTCCTCCGCCGGTGCTAACCGGATCAGGTTCAAAGGGTTCTCCAAAGAAATCTCAGGTTTTTTAAACCACCCCTAAGGTTTATAGAACTATAATAGACTAAGGAGGTTGAAACCAGTCTACTGAAAAAATTAATTTGTTAAGCATTAACAGTAATTGCTTTCTCTGCTATGGTGCTTGCACTATTCATCTATAGATAAATAAATAAAAGTTACTTTCAGGAATCATCATGACTGAAGAAAATTACAAATCGATTGATGCAGTTGTCAATATCTGGAATGAAGAAGCCCTGCGTCAGCGACCTGGTTGGGGAGATGATTTTTTTGTAAAAAAAATGAATGCCGATCAAGGCCTAATGGCCCCTCTGGAAATCAACCAATTAATCGAAACGCTCGATGATGCTGGCATCGAGAAAGCCTTTCTTATCGCCCCGTTCAGCGGAAGACCTGGGCTGCCTGGATGCTATCACATGCCCTACGAAGTGGTTGCACGTGCTTGCGAACAATACCCCGACCGACTGTTTGGGCTTGCAGGCATTGACCCCTTCGATGGAATGAAGGGTGTTAAAGCCTTTGAAGACGCAGTGACTAACATGGGATTTATCGGTGCCCATCTCTATCCACACTGGTTTGAAATGCAACCTGACCATCGCAAGTTATACCCCTTCTATGCAAAATGCTGGGAACTAGATGTACCCATTCAAATGCAAGTTGGACAATCAATGGTGTATTCGCCTGATTACCCCTGCATCAGCCCCGCAAAGCCGATTACCCTAGATCCGATAGCTTGTGATTTCCCAGAGCTCAAACTCATCGGAATTCATGTCGGCATTCCATGGGTAGAAGAGATGATCGCAATGGCGTGGAAACATAAAAATGTCTATATCGGCTGTGATGCACATCGACCGAAGTATTGGCCGAAAGAGTTTACTCATTACATTAATTCATTTGGTCAGGATAAGGTAATTTTCGGCACAGATTTTCCAGTGCTTCCTTTCAAACGAACGGTAGAAGATATCGATAATCTAAAACTGAAACCTGAGGTACGGCGCAAGTTAATGCGTGACAATGTCCTAAGAATTTACAACCTCAACTCTTAAGTCTGCCAATGTATCCTCCTGAACTAAAATCAAAAGAAATTGAACTGCCAGAGAATTTAGAAAAAAACATTGTTCTAATTAGTTTCAATTCACTACGCCATGAGCGATTCGCCTATCGAATGAAGCAAACTTTTGGTGACCGAGTAAAAGCATGGTATCGCTTGGACAATAATCGCCAAAAACGTTTCAGCGAAAATCAATCTAGCGCTAGTAATCAATCTAACAAAGAGAAACTACTAATAATGGCACGAAGCGCCAAGAAACGTAGTCGAGGCCCTGGAAGCTTGGCGCTAGCAATGTCGCTCGCAAGAACACTTCATCAAAAACTTGACTGGCGACATTTTGGTAACAAAGTCCGTCGAGCAGAAGAACGTATGTTTGGCCGAGAATTACGACTCCTTAAGAAAGATATCAAACTGAGTCCCATTGATATGCATCCAAGCGACGTTTCATCAACCGAATTCGTTCAGGAAATACGTGACATTGCCCCCTATTTCTTTCTGAGCCTGGGCGGCCCACTCTATAGGCAAGAATTGCTTGACTGCATAACTGGCGTAGCAATTAATCAACATGCTGGGCACTCACCAGACTATAAAGGCACGCATACAACCGAATGGGCTCTATACCACAGAAATCTAACCTGCATAAGCAGCACGGTGCATGTGACAACATCAGGCGCTGATGCTGGTCCTATATTGCGTCGTTCAAATCCATGTATTTTCCCAGACGACACGCCTGCAACAATTTTCCTGCGAGTCGCTGCACTTGGCACTGAACTGATGATTGAAACAGTACAGTCGATGATAAGCAACAATTCCTATGTAATTTTCCCTCAGCCGATAACCAAAGGTATGACTTACATAGGCAAAAATATGCCTCCACATGTTCTTAGATCTGTCTTCCGTGATTTCAAAAAGGGTTGGCTCCAAGACGAATTACTACGTCGATCCAAATTTTAATATGAAAAAAGCCTGGTACATACTTAACTACCATGATATCTCGTGGGAACAGAATGAATATCTAAATGCGGTCGGAGAGTCTTTCCCACCAGATATTTTTTCGGAACATGTTGCAGCGCTCAGCAACGAATTCGAACTCGTTTCTATTCAAACAGGTTGGGAACGTTTGAAAAAAGGTGAAATTAATTCGCCAATACTGAGTTTTTGGTTCGATGATGGATATACAGGCGTCCGCCGCTATGCTGAGCCTATACTCAGTGAAAAAAAAGTTGCTGGTGGTGTTGCCGTAAATTCAGATTTCCTGCTAAGGAAAGATTTTTTTTGGCGACTTAAGCTTTCCTACTTAAGCAATGTGGACGGGCTTAGATTCTTAAGGCCTATTCTAAGGGAGAATGGCTACAAGACCGGAGATAGCATTAGAGAATTCACCTTAACTCACGTAAATGAGACAATAGTTGATGGAATAAACAAAATATACGAACAATTGTCCTCACCGCTGCAAAGAGAAGATTCATGGCGTTTGTTCGAAGACATCGATGGAATCAAGCAATTAGCAGCCAAAGGATGGGACATCAGTAATCACACCTGCGGCCATTTCCCTTTACTTAATAAACCTGATTTTTTTTCAATTCAAAATCAATTTAAAAGTTGTGAGGAAAGGCTAGTGAAGCACCTAGGGTTTGGTACAACTTTTTGGGTGCTGCCTTTCGGTCGTCCATTCTATAATCAATTAGATCATCAACGACTTTTCGAAAAAAACGCTCCTGATGATAAAATCATGGTCTACGGCAACGATTTACTGAATAAAACTGGTGAGCTTCAAAAACGTGAGCTATATAGAATTACTGTGAAATTAATACGTAGCGACAAATTACTAAAATATCTTAAACGCTTAAAACCCTTTAAAGGAAAAGACTAGGGTTTCAAAGTCGCCCCGGAATCAAGCATCTCGTCGATATCCTGATCTGAATATCCGGCTTTCTGAAGTATTTCCACACTGTGTTCTCCCAGCAAAGGCTGATGACGGGTATTCTCCGCTGGCGTACCCGAAAAAGTTACTGGGAAACGGGTCATACGCAACTTTCCTTCCGTTGGGTGATCCAATTCCTGCCAGAAATCCACAGCGTTAAGATGCGCGTCATCGATGATTCCATCAAGCGTATTTACAGCATTGGTTGGTGCGCTTGTTGCACCAAAAATATCCAACCACTCCTGAGTGGTCCGATTGACCATTGTCTTGGCAGTTTCCTCATAAGTATCATCAATATTTGCCACCCGATCAGCAAGGGTCAGAAAACGTGGATCCTCAAGTAGATCTTTCCGCTCTGCTAGCTGACAAAACTTTTTCCAATGTGCATCAAGATATGGAAGGATTGCAATGAAACCATCTTGAGTTTTATAAGGCTTACGATGAAAACTCATCAAACGTTTATAACCGGCAGTACCAATAGGGGGTTCAAATGTCTGACCCCACAAATGTTCAGCCATGTTGTAATAAACCATGGTCTCAAACATCGGAACTTCAAGCTCCTGACCCTCACCGGTTTTCTCACGACTGTATAAAGCGGCAGTAACCGCATAAACAACATTTAATGCGGTGGTCTTATCGGCCAATACGGTGGGTAAGTATCTCGGTTCTCCTAAAACCATATTAGTTAACCAGGCTATTCCACTTATCGATTGAATCGAATCATCCAGTGCACCCTTCTCTCCGTATGGTCCTGCCTTTCCGTAGCCATAGGTACCACAATAGATAATCTTCTCATTAACGGCTTTGAAATCTTTATATTCAAGGCCTAGTTTTTCCATCACCTGTGGACGGTTGTTGTGAATAATGACATCGACATCCGTCGCAATTTTCAACAGCGCTTCCCGAGCCTCGGGCTGTTTAAGATCAAGAACGATGTTTCTCTTATTGCGATTGCAAGTTAGGTACAGGGCTGACATGCCAGGGTTTCTTGAGGCGCCCAAACTTCGATTGCTGTCCCCGTATGGGGGCTCAACTTTTATAACATCAGCACCCATATCAGCAAGAATCTGACATGCCCAAGGACCGAGAACAACCGCTGTGACTTCGAGCACTTTGACGCCTGTAAGTGGTCCAGCCATAAAACGCTAACTCCTTACAAGTAATGCGTATTTTTTATGTAATCAGGATGCTCGAAATCATGTGGGTGATTGTGGCCATCTTTAGATCTACTCCATTGAAATAAATCAGGTTTAGTACGCGACAATTGAGCCGCTGCACGTTGCCTGTTTTCTTCCGGGCTAGTCCAAGGATTCCAGTGAAAATAGTTATGCAGCTTACTGTCGGTTCTGCCAAACGCTAGGATCCCTAGTTCGCTACGAAATGCACCGTGATTAATCCATGGTGGACGCCAGAAATATCCGCCGGTGGGTAAATCCCCAAATTGCATCATCCAAGAAGTTCCCCAAATATGATAAGCCTCTTCAGCACAATCATGATAAGAAATATTGTCTTGCCAAAACTTAGGTGTCATGCAATAAAGAAAAGAAAGCGCTTCGGTAAGAGGATCATATTTAAGCACTTTAAGCATACAACCGGGAGCAACCGCTGGATAAATAGTTGGTGTAGGAGGCTGCCATTGAATTCCATCATATGAATCAACCATGGTGAGCTGATCGCGCATTGCTAAAGGATGATCTTCATCAGACTCAACAAAACTAGGTTCAGCATAATTGTACATCAATAAAGCGGTGGCCCCTCGCGATACGGACATCGCGGGAAGATGCACTCCAGCTGGAACACGGAGATAATATCCAGCATTACAAACATCATCACCATATTTAATAGAACCTGACATGATAACAAGCTCATACTCTGTATAGCTCATTCCAGGCGGTAATTTATAACCTGCGTCAAACTTAATCGTCATTGTGCAGGCACCAGTATCTTCGTCAATACTAAGCATCTTATAAGACATGCCTTTCTTAAATCCAGGCAAAGTAAATTTCTTAAAAGGTACTTCTCTATCAACAAATGGCTCGATATGTTTGCGGGCCATATTTAACTCCTAAAATAAAAATGTCTTAAATTAATTTTTTTAAAATTCACCAAACAGCGCGATCTTTTCTACGAGGTTTTTTTGGTAACTCATCATCGCCAATCTGACGGCGTTCAGTGTAGTGAACGTTAAAACCCCGAGTTTGTATACGATTAAAAAATGCTTCGTACCACTTTGAACGCTTTTCTGCTAAATCAACATTAACCTCTTGAGCTATTTTTTTATGAAGTTTACGTTGGCCTGCAACCTCTTTTTTTAACCATGCTTTAACGGAAGCTGGTATTTTATGCTTAATGGTATGGTTCATATGATCCTCAAATTTGAACTTCAACTTTGAAAAAAAGGATTGGAACTATAGCAGAAAAAAGCTATTGACTAACAGACTTACGAAACAAGTGGTAAATTCGGTCTCTGAGTCAATAAAGATCTTAGTTTGGCTTAGACAACCACCTATCAACCGAATCAACCCAAGCCTCCGGTTGTTCATCAATAATATCGAATGTTCCGCCCTCCATTTCAAACCAATCAAAGTGCGGGAACATTTCACAACATCTAGCGGCAATATGGTGAATAGAGTCTCCATCATTACTGAGCACAAGACACGGGTGATCAATTTTTCCCATCGCTTGGCTGTGGTCATAAGCCATAACGGCATCATGAGCGAACCATGCATTAGGCCAAGCGGCGGCGGCGGCAACGACGTGACGATGTAAGGCATCAAAGTCACTGCAGCCAGGTTGTGCGGCTAGACGAAATTGCCATTGCTCACTTAAATGACTGCCGTCTTTTCTTGGACCCCATTCCTTCTCAGTGCCTAGGTGTTCTTTTAAGAATGCGCGCTCATCATCATTGTTTGGTAAAGGTCAATTAAGAATGATGCGATTAAATCTTTCCGGATACTGCAAAAGAACTTCGGTCGCAACAATAGCGCCGGTGTGATGCCCTAAAATATCTGCCTTATCAATTCCTAACGCATCCATTACTGCAGGAACGATATGAGCATAATCAGGGATTGATGGAACCGATTCTGGGCCAGTAGATTGACCGTAACCAGGTAAATCCATACTAATTGCTTGATAGCCTTTTTGGGCTAATAATTCCCAAACATTCTGAAATTGAATCATGCATGTTGGTGATTGATGCATAAGAATCAGAGGCCGGCCTTCTCCGCAGGTAGAGTAGTGAATCTGGCCAAATTGGCCATCGGTATATGCTTTTTTAGGCTTCATGAATTTTTCCCTTTTCTAAATATTTTCCATCGATCAGATAAATATTAAGTGTAATATCAGATATGTAACCAAATCACTCAAGCCAGATCACTCTCAAAATAAACAGCGTAAACAACATTGAACAAATATCTTTCATCACTAAAAGCAAAACTTTCAGGTGGTCCATTCAAAGAAGGCCGATTTGTTACAAACGTTGCAACGATTATTGCCGGTACATTATTTTCACAAATCATTGCACTTTTGGCTATGCCTATCTTAGCCCGTATTTACTCTCCTGAAGATTTTGGTGTTCTAGCTACCTTTGTCATGCTTGCTAACAATCTAGCCATGCTTGCCTGCTTGCAATATCAAGGAGCTATTATCCTACCAAAACGAAAAGAAACTGCATTTGTTATTTGGATTGGCTGCTTATGTCTAACTACAATCATCGCACTATTATGTGGATTAATCTTCTTGTTTTTTGACGACGCTATAGCTAAATGGCTGAGCAGCCCGAGACTTGAAAATTGGCTATGGTTAGTACCTATTAGCATATTTGCTTGGGGTGGTTTTGAAGCTTCAGCCATCTGGAACACAAGATTAAAAAAATTTAAAAATATCAGCATTGCAACAGTTCAACGTCGATTAGGTATGTCAGGACTTCAACTTTCTTTGGGTGGGGTAGCTGGATCTGAAGTAGGACTAATCACTGGCCAAGTTACTGGAGAAATCTTGGGCTTCGCCACACTCGGAAGTCGGGGAATGAAACATGCCCCTCAAAAAGGATGGAAGTACTTTAATTGGCGAATGTTGAAAATTTTAGTCTACCGCTACCGCCGCTTTCCTCAATTTACATTGTTTTCTTCATTCGCATCAGCATTAGCAAGAAATATGCCTGTTTTATGCTTAGGTATTTATTTTAATCCTGCGATTGTTGGATTTTTTGCGCTTGCATACAAAGGTCTTGTGGGTCCACTTCAAATAGGTGTGACATCAATTACAAGAGTGTTTTTTGAGCGTGCAAATCGAGCAAAAATAGCGGGTAATCTCTCAGAATTAACATTAAAAGCTTATCAACGTTTGGTTATTGTTACGCTTACTCCACTTATCATGGTTGCTATGGTCGCACCTGACATAACAGTCTTTATTCTTGGTAAAGATTGGTATCAAACCGGAATCTATATTCGATGGCTTTGTTTCTGGGTATTTTTCATGGCAACTGCATCTCCTTTACACCGATTATTTGTTATTTTAGAGCGACAAAATGAACTAGCAGTAATTAATGGCTTACTTTTTTTATTCAGCACAACAGCATTAATTATTGGTGGAGAATCTGGTGATTCGGTTTTTACGATTGCAATCTATAGTATGGCGGCTTCTGTAATATGGCTTGGTCAAGGTGCGCGCATTCTCTTCATAGCAGGAGTTAATTTGAAGGGCGCAATAAAAGTAATATTTCATGAACTATTAAAGTCTTTGCCTTATCTTCTTGGGTTAGCAGCAGCCGTTCAACTTACGAGTAATATTTATATACGCACGCTAATTTTCGTAATTCTTATGGCAATATTTGGTCTCAATAGAATTAAAGAAGTTATTCAAAAATAAAAAATTATTATTTTAATTAGAAAATTCTAGTCTAGAAAATTTTATAGTGCTAGAGCGATGAGTCACATATAATTTAATCATATCGAATTGACTATTAGGTAGAAAAAATGAACCTTAAGAATAAAACTATAGTAATCACAGGGGCAGCCAGGGGATTGGGTGCTTCTATGGCAAAACGGCTTGCTCAAAAGAAATGTAAATTGGCTCTTGTTGATCTAAATACTGAAAGTATTGCTAATACTGCGGCTGATTGCAAAGAGGCATTAGAAGTTAAAACATATGCTGCAAATGTTTCCAATGAAGGGCAAGTCATATCTCTTTTCAATCAAATTGATGATGATATGGGCGCTATTGATGGCCTAATTAATAATGCAGGAATTACTCGTGATGCATTGCTCATTAAATTTAAAGATGGAAAAGTAATTTCGAAAATGTCTTTGGGTGATTGGCAAGCAGTCATTGATATTAATTTAACTGGGGTATTCCTATGTGGGCGTGAAGCAGCTCAACATATGATTCAGAAAGGAAATGGCGGGGTTATAATTAATATTTCAAGTGTTTCTCATAGCGGCAACATGGGTCAGACAAATTATTCGGCTGCAAAATCTGGAGTAGCATCAATGACTGTTACTTGGGCTAAAGAGTTAGCGCGCTATGGAATTCGAACTGGTAGTATAGCTCCTGGTTTTATAAATACAGAAATGGTCGCGGGTATGAAGCCTGAAGCTCGAGAAAAACTTACGTCAGGAATTCCGCTTAAACGAATGGGCGAACCAGATGAGATTGCCAGCGCAGTGGAATTTATTTTTGAGAATGATTATTTTTCTGGACGAATGATTGAAGTCGATGGATCGCTTAGACTTTAAAATCTATTCGTCATCAAATTCAATTACAACTTGATCAGACGAATCAAGAGCTGATGCTGCCTCACTGGCAACATTCAACTCGCAAGCAAGATCAGGGCAATCGCTAGCACTGCTCTCAATTCTCCTTCTTCGAATCGCAGCTCTCTCAAGATCTCTTTCAATATTTCTTACGCATCCTCCCTCTACAGATAAAGCTTTCCGAACGCAGCTAGATCTTGAGCGAAAGGAACAATCCCTATATTTAGCAGTAATAATACAATAAGGTGCCTTACCAGTAGTTACGCCGACTTCACGATAGTTTTCTCTACAATCTCCACCTTGCCTAGCAACGGAATCGTAACAAGTTTCTGCACTATAATAAGTGCAAAATGATTTTTCATCCTTTATCAAGCACCATGGAGCAGCATAAGAAATGGCTGGTGCTAGAAAAAAAATAATAACAGTTAAAAAACGCATCAGTATATAAAAGCTCTTCAGCATATTATTTTTGATAAATAAAATAATATCATAAAGAATAAACTTAATTATTTTCGTAATATCAATAAGTAAATTCTTGGGCGTTATGAAAGATAATACGCTCTATGGAATTAATCTAAGTCAATGAAAAGCTTTATTTAAATTCAGCCTAAAGAAATTTAAAATTTATAGTAGAAATTGACGAGGATTATTTTCTATTCTTCGGGAGCAATAGTTAAGCACATGCCTTCGAGTTGATCTGTAAAATCAACCTGACAGGATAGACGTGATTGATCTTGTCGAAAACTCTCTGTTTCCTCTAGTAACTCTAACTCATCATTATCTGGTTTATTAAGCAATGCAAACCATTCGGAACCAACAAAAACATGGCAAGTTGCACATGAGCACATTCCGCCACATAAGGCTTCCACGCCATCGTCAAGCTCACGAAGCTGTTCCATCAAATTTTCACCAGCCTCAATAACTAGTTCGTGCTCTTTTCCAGCGCGGTCTGTAACAACAATCCTGCCCATTACGGCTCCGTATTAATATCAAAAAATTAAAGAACTGGTAAATTAGACCAGTGACGGCGCAGAAATATACCACAGGAATAAGTCATAAAGAAAGACCTTTAAAAACAGGACTTTAATTTATATCTTCTGATTTAAATTGCTAAAAAGGGATCAAGTGATCTTAAAACTTTAAATAGGAAGAAAAAATAACTTCAATCATTGCGCTTCAACGGGAAACTTACTATTACTGAGGTGCCCAATCCGACTTTACTTTCTATTTTAAAATCACCGCCATGCGCCTCAACTACTTTTTTGCAAAGATAGAGGCCAAGACCAAATCCTCCGGTTGCTCTACTTCTAGCAGGATCTGCTCTATAAAATGGCTCAGTAACAAAACTAAGTTGATCACTAGGTATACCAGGGCCCTGATCTTGAATTACAATAACCAAATCATTAGTTTTCTTATTGACTGATATTTTAACAAAACCAGAATTTTCTAGGTTATAACGCAATGCATTACCAACCAAATTCCTAATGAGAAGTTTGAGGCGAGCAACATCAAGTTGAATTTCTGGAAGACCAGCTTCGATTTCAATAGAAATACAAGATTTTTTATTTAAGAAATCTGAATCAATTACTGAAGTAATCAATCCCCCTAAATCCACTGATTCACGATGCAGAATTGCATGTCTAGTGTTCAAGGCCTCACTTTCTAATAAATCAGTTATTAAACTTTCCATTTCATCAAGATCTTGAAGTATGTTCTTACGCGTCTTTTCTTCCTGAATAAATTCAGCCGCTACTTTTGATCTAGTAATAGGTGATCGAAGCTCATGACTTATAGATAATAACAATTGTTGTTTTGCATCGAGCATATCTTCAACATCTTCGGCCATAGAGTTAATATCACGAGTAAGCTGTGTAAGTTCGTCATTACGTTTGGTTGGAATTCTATATTCTAATTCACCGCCACCTATTCGAGATGCGCCTTCTTTCATCCAAGTTATGGGTTGGAACAACCAACGAACTGCTAAATAGCAAGCCAAAAGAATTAAACTGCCTACAAGCGCAGCAATCCATGAAGAATAATCTGGATCTGGCATCTCGCTAATACGTGGAGAAACAAAAACAATCTGATAATCGCCGCTAGTCAAACGTACGATTGCGTGATCTAGAAACCTTGAAAACTCAACGTCTGCAAGCCTTTCTACCCAAGGCTCTAATTCGGTTTGACCTAAATCATATAACTCCTGAATAGAAGGAGACGAAGAAAAAGATACCTGCTCTAAATCATAAAAATCTGGAGTAGATTTCCATTCAAGGCCTGGGCCACTAATAAAAATATCAAGTGGTAAATCTTTGGTCATTTTTTCCGCTTTTGATATATCGGGCGGTGAACCAAGATCTTTAATTACATAATCACTGTGAAGAACTATATGCGATCCAGCGATTCTTCTTAAATAATCGACATCAGTAAATAAACTGTATGCATATCTTGCGGCAATGGCATATGCAATGGTTGCAAAAAGGAATATTAATAACAAACGTGCAGAAAGAGAGGAACCAATCAGACTATAAATCTTATTCATTTATATCGCTCTCTTTAGAAACAAACACATATCCCTTACCCCAAACTGTTTTGATAAACCTTGCGTGTTTGGAAGTATCTCCAAGCTTCTGCCTCAATCTACTTACAAGAATATCTACTGACCTAGAAAATAATTGAGCATCTATCCCGCGTAAATCGTTTAGAATCTCATCTCGGTTAAAAGTTCGACCTGGGTGGCTAGAAAGAAGATGAAGTAATTGATATTCCATAGTGGTCAAATCAAGTTGCTTACCATCTACTTCAACGCTTTGAAGCATCCTATCTATAATAAGATCCTTAAAACTTAATATTTTAGGCTCAGTAGGTGACAGCACAGATCTACGTAAAATATTATGAATTCGGGCTACAAGTTCACGCGGCTCAAATGGTTTCGGCATGTAGTCATCTGCGCCAATTTCAAGCCCAACAATTCTATCAGTGACTTCTCCACGCGCAGTCAACATAATAATTGGTATGTTACTTTTCATTCGGATTTCTTTACAAACATCAAAACCATTTTTGCCAGGAAGCATGACATCCAAAATGACTAGTTCAACTTCAGCGGATGCAAATATCTTTAAACCCTTCTCAGCCGTGACAGCAGAAATTAACTCAAGGTTAAAACGAGAAAAATAAGCCTCAAGCAAATCTGCAAGTCGTTGATCATCATCAATTAACAAAATCTTTGGCATTAGAGAATGATTTATTCCAATTTGTTGGTTAAGTTAAGATTAGAAAATCAAAACAATGTAGCTGAATAATGGATTTATTTTAATAGGATTTCATAATAGAAGTTCCAATGGTTACAAATCGTTACAGGTATTCATTTGGCTAATTGAATTCAAAGATCATCTGATGAATTTATTAGACAGAAATATCAATAATGCGCTGAAATCAATTACTATTGATAATCAATTACTTATTTATAAATATAAAATACTAGACAACTTAAATTTCTTAAAAATACGGTCTAAGGTATTAAAATCTAAACATGGTTTCTAAAAAGTCAAAATCAGTCTTAGTTTCGGAAAACGACTTAAATTCTCTGGGTATCAATAAAATTAATCGGCATATCTTTCTCTGCTGTGACCAAAGTAAACCAAAATGCAGCAAACGGGAAGAAAGTCTAGAATCCTGGAATTATCTTAAAAAACGCCTAAAAGAACTTAAACTAGTTGGAAACGGAGGTATTTATCGGACGAAAGCCAATTGTCTTCAAATTTGCCAAGACGGCCCAATTGCAGTGGTCTATCCAGAAGGATCTTGGTACAGAACTTGCACTCCGGAAGTTCTTGAAGAAATCATCCAAAAACATTTAATTGACGGTGAAATAGTTGAGGAGTTTCTAATTATTAACCGAAAACTTATCGCATAGGAAAAAATTTTTAAGAGCACAAACAAGCCCTCAAGGAAATATAAATTTAATTAGCAGCCCGCGTTCCACTTAAGTCAGCAGTTTGCGGTCGAAAATCTCTGGCTAGCAACATGATGAGGATTTTGTTATCTGATCAAATTTTGGCAAATTATTATAAGAATCGATGGAATCTCCACCAAGATAGTTTGATGTATCGCCTTTAAGCTCAAAATTTTTCTTAAAACGACTGCCGAGAAGGATTTTTGATGTATTGCCACTTATATTACAAGCTACTCCTGTGGGAAAGATATTTTTTTCATCCAGATGAAAATTTTGAGAATGTTCAGGAATGTTACCAAGGTAAATTGCAGACTGACCATAATATTCATCATTTATCTCCAAATTATTAATTTTAAAAAGTCGATAAGTAGCTGAGCAAAAAATTGCAGGGCCAATCCTTCCTTGAATAGAAGGATCATTTATTTCAATTGGGGAAGTTTCGACTAGCCTAGGGTTTTTAAAGCCAGCTAATTTCGCTAATTCAAGAAAATCCTTTGGATATAAAGCCCCTGCAAGGCACTCACCATTCAGAATAGGATCCCTTCGCAGCTCTTCAGGTAGTCGGCGATCGGCATAAATATCAGCGAAATACATTTCACCTCCTTCACGCAATAACCTATGAGCGCCAGAGATAACTGCACTCTTATCAGCAACCAAATTAATAACGCAGTTAGAAATAATTAAATCAAAGCTATTAGGCTCAAGAATTGTCTCGGCTAAATTTTCAATATTAGCTTGAATAAATTCAACATTCGAAACTGGATAATTAAATTTTTCAGCATGGTATTCCTGATAATCTCGAGCAACTTTGAGTTGAGCGGAGGTCATATCAATACCAACAACCCTTCCCTTTGGGCCTACAAGTCGAGATAAAAGATACACATCTCTTCCAGCGCCACATCCAAGGTCAAGTATATTCATGCCCTCAAGAGACTCTGGTAAAACCAAACCACAACCATAGTAGCGCTTCACCACCTCATCATGTATATCTGATAGGGCCCGACGAACAAATTCGGGCATCGTGGCACTGGTGCAACAAGCATTGGTCTTTAAATCCTCAGAAGAAGATAATACTTCTCCATAATACTCTTGCACTTTAAGATTAATTTCATCATTAAAGTTTTTATTCATGGTGGCGAAGCTATCCTTTCAAATTACATAATAATTATTAATATGTTAATCGATCCACTAAAACCTGTGCTTGTTATTTTATGTAAACGACCAATTCTTGGCTCTGGAAAACAAAGGATCGCAGTTGATTTAGGTGAGTCGATCGCACTGGAAGTTAGTAGATTACTTTTAGATATAGCAATAGAAGATGCAGAAGCATGGCAAGGTGAAATAGTCATATCTCCAGCAAATAATGCTGATATTAATTGGGCAAAAAAAATAATGCCTAGCGCCAAAATAATCGCTCAAACTGGAGAAGGTCTTGGTCAACGCATTAATAATATTGATAACGAAGTTCGTTCTTTAGGCGGAAAATCTGTTTTATTTATTGGTACTGATTCACCTGGATTGAACTCAAATGATTTCAAAACTGCTTTAGAAGTTTTAAAGAAAAAATCTGGTGTATTCATTCCTGCTAATGATGGGGGAGTAATTTTACTTGGCGCAAATACCAGCTGGCCAAATCTTCATAACCTTAGATGGGAAACTAAATATCTCCATAACGACATAAAAAAACTTTTCCAATTAAAAAATCGAACTTTTCAAGATATTAAAAAAGGTTTCGATGTAGATACTCGAGAGGATCTTTTATTGGCTTACGAATATTTAGTTAATGACAATAGACCTGCTCGAAAAAATTTATGCAACTGGATTAAGTACGCAAAAATTAAACAAGTTAAAAAAATAAGCTGGCCTCCACCAAAAAATACGTTGAGCATTATTATTCCTGTATATAAAGATTATGAAGAATTAACCTACCTTCTCAAACAAATTAGAAATTTTAAAAATAAACCGAATGAAGTTTTAGTAATAGATGGATCAGATGATAGTGATATCAATGGCCTATGCAAAAAAAATGGTGTTCGATACTACAAAACAGATCCATGCCGTGGATCACAACTCCACTTTGGAGCTGTGCTAGCAAAGAGTGAAATACTTTGGTTCTTGCACGCGGATTCTGAACTTAGAAATGATTCGATCAAATTAATTATTGATCATCTAAAATTGGGAAATAAAAGTGGCTATTTTCGATTCAAATTCAGAGGTCTAAGAACTTGGTATAAAAATCTCTTAGAGTTAGCAATAAACTTTCGTACAAAATTTGGCTACCCCTACGGAGATCAAGGAATTTTCATGCTTCAGAAGAACTACTTTGATGCAGGAGGTTTTGCGCACGAGAACTTATTTGAAGAGGTATCACTTATTAAAAATCTTAGAAAAGTTTGTAAATTTAGACCTTTAGATGCGCAAATAGGAGTTTCTACTAGGCGCTGGGATCAAGATGGTTGGCTCAAACGAACATATAGAAATCGACTGTTGGCAATAAAATTTACACTGGGAGTAAAACCCAAAAAACTTGCTAGCTACTATACACTAAGTAATCAAACTCGAGAAAACGACTAAACTAATATGGGCGCAGAAATAAACAAATGGCTAACTACGAAAAAAGGCGAACCTCGTGGTTATATTCAGCCGCATTTATTGAGTGAACTATGGTTTCATACAGGAACTGCTTGCAACCTCTCTTGCCCTTTTTGCTTAGAAGGTTCTAAACCTGGAGACAACCGTCTAAATCGAATAGTGCTTTCTGATGTAGAAGGCCTCATGTATTCAGCTATAAAATTAGGCGTAAAACAATTCTCCTTCACGGGAGGTGAGCCATTTATTGTTAAGGATTTCATAAATATCCTAGGATTTGCGGCAAATCTAAAGCCATGCCTAACATTAACTAACGGCACTTCAGCATTGCTTCAAAGATTGCCTCAAATAGAAGCTTTAGCGAAATGCTCAAACCCAATAAATTTTCGAATAAGCATCGACTGGCCAGATGAACAAAGACATGATGCTGGCAGAGGTATTGGTACTTTCAATGAATCTATAGAATCTATTATTGAATTAAAAAAGATGGGATTTGGTGTATCGGT
>JAYZVL010000025.1:0-36144 GCA_036155675.1 Pseudomonadota bacterium
ACTGCTTGTACGCACACGGTTTCAGGTTCTATTTCACTCCCCTCTCCGGGGTTCTTTTCACCTTTCCCTCACGGTACTAGTTCACTATCGGTCGGTAGGTAGTATTTAGCCTTGGAGGATGGTCCCCCCATGTTCAGACAAAGTTTCACGTGCTCCGTCCTACTCGATTTCACTCTTATTCAGTTTTCGGATACAGGGCTATCACCTTCTATGGCCAGACTTTCCAGACTGTTTTCCTAGAATCATTAAAACTTAAGGGCTGTTCCCAGTTCGCTCGCCGCTACTGAGGGAATCTCGTTTGATTTCTCTTCCTAAGGGTACTTAGATGTTTCAGTTCCCCTCGTTTGCTTCCCCCACCTATGAATTCAGTGAGGGATAACCACCGAAGTGGTTGGGTTTCCCCATTCGGAAATCCCCGGGTCAAAGCTAGTTTGTCAGCTCACCGAGGCTTATCGCAGACTACTACGTCCTTCATCGCCTCCTACCGCCTAGGCATCCACCATGTGCGCTTAGTCGCTTGACCATATAACCTCAAACATCCTGACCTTTTTAATAAGCGAAGGGACTGTATAAAATCCATTAATGTCGTCGCTAAAAAGGGGGCTGCTGTTAAAAAGCAACAGGGTTACATGACAACTAAACCTCATTCAGCTTGGTTCTTCATGTACAAATGCAGACCAAAATTGAAATATTTCTATCTATCAATTCTAGACGTTAAAACAAATCCAAATTGTTAAAGAACATAAAGACTGATTCAAAAATCAATCTCAAAATTATGGTGGAGCCAGGCGGGATCGAACCGCCGACCCTCTGCTTGCAAAGCAGATGCTCTCCCAGCTGAGCTATGGCCCCTTTAGCACAAGCCTCAAATTTAAGTTTCTAAATTATTTATAGAAAACTGTGAAAATGAAGTAACTTAATAGCTAATAAACATGGTGGGTCTGGGAAGATTTGAACTTCCGACCTCACCCTTATCAGGGGTGCGCTCTAACCAACTGAGCTACAGACCCAAAAAAACTATGGAAAAAATATCTAAATCCAAATAAATTATTTTTTAAACCATAGAAAAAGCCAGCCGTAATCTACAATCGGCTGGCCTGCTCTGAAAACAGATAACTTGAGTGGGAACTCGCGAAAAGCTTCACACAGACCTATTTATTTCTCTTTAAAGGAGGTGATCCAGCCGCACGTTCCCGTACGGCTACCTTGTTACGACTTCACCCCAGTCATAAACCACACCGTGGTAAGCGCTCTCCCTAAGGTTAAGCTACCTACTTCTGGTGCAACCTACTTCCATGGTGTGACGGGCGGTGTGTACAAGACCCGGGAACGTATTCACCGCGACAATGCTGATTCGCGATTACTAGCGATTCCGACTTCATGGAGTCGAGTTGCAGACTCCAATCCGGACTACGACCGGCTTTCTGGGATTAGCTCCCCCTCGCGGGTTGGCAACCCTCTGTACCGGCCATTGTAGCACGTGTGTAGCCCTGCCCATAAGGGCCATGATGACTTGACGTCGTCCCCACCTTCCTCCGGTTTGTCACCGGCGGTCTCCCTAGAGTTCTCAACTAAATGTTAGCAACTAAGGACAAGGGTTGCGCTCGTTGCGGGACTTAACCCAACATCTCACGACACGAGCTGACGACAGCCATGCAGCACCTGTTTTCCAGGCCGAAGCACCCCTCTATCTCTAAAGGGTTCTGTCAATGTCAAGGGCAGGTAAGGTTCTTCGCGTTGCATCGAATTAAACCACATGCTCCACCGCTTGTGCGGGTCCCCGTCAATTCCTTTGAGTTTTAGTGTTGCCACCGTACTCCCCAGGCGGAGAACTTAACGCGTTAGCTGCGACACCGAGAGGCAAAACCCTCCCGACATCTAGTTCTCATCGTTTACGGCGTGGACTACCAGGGTATCTAATCCTGTTCGCTACCCACGCTTTCGCACCTCAGCGTCAATGTTGGGCCAGGAAGCCGCCTTCGCCACTGGTGTTCCTTCCGATATCTACGCATTTCACCGCTACACCGGAAATTCCACTTCCCTCTCCCACATTCTAGTTTGGCAGTATCGAATGCAATTCCCAGGTTAAGCCCAGGGCTTTCACATCCGACTAACCAGACCGCCTACGCGCGCTTTACGCCCAGTAATTCCGATTAACGCTCGCACCCTCCGTATTACCGCGGCTGCTGGCACGGAGTTAGCCGGTGCTTCTTCTGTAGGTTACGTCAAGACCAAAGGGTATTAACCTATGGTTTTTTCTTCTCTACTGAAAGTGCTTTACAACCCGCAGGCCTTCTTCACACACGCGGTATTGCTGGATCAGGGTTGCCCCCATTGTCCAATATTCCCCACTGCTGCCTCCCGTAGGAGTCTGGGCCGTGTCTCAGTCCCAGTGTGGCTGATCGTCCTCTCAGACCAGCTACGGATCGTTGCCTTGGTAGGCTATTACCCCACCAACAAGCTAATCCGACTTAGGCTCATCCAATAGCGTGAAGTCCGAAGATCCTCCACTTTTCCTCGTAAGGAGTATGCGGTATTAGCACGAGTTTCCTCGTGTTGTCCCCCACTACTGGGCAGATTCCTAAGTATTACTCACCCGTCCGCCACTCGTCGGCACCAAGTTCACCCCGAAGGGATCACAGCGGTCCGTTACCGTTCGACTTGCATGTGTTAAGCATACCGCCAGCGTTCAATCTGAGCCAGGATCAAACTCTTCAGTTTAAATTTCTAAAGATGTAAGACCCAAACTTTTACTAATTATCATTACTGACATAGGAATTGTTTGGTTACTTACGAATGGTCATTGATGAGCCAAAACGCAAGTTCCCACACAAATTATCTGTTTCCGAATTTTTAAAGAGCGAAACGCCCCATATCAATCCAAATTTGTGGTTGACAAAATAGATAATAGGGAGCGAATTTCCCCCCGCGTTTAGCGAGGTTAGCCAGACGATTATACAGGGGCGCTAAACTGGGTCAACTATTTGTATGAAGTAAATGCTATTTTGAGGCAATTTTTTTAAACAACAGTTACACGGGCAAATCGGCGTTTACCCACTTGAAATACATGGGTATTTCCTGCGGGAATAGTAATTTCGCTATCCTCAATCTTTTCGCCATCTATTCGCACAGCTCCCTGCTTAATCATCCTAAAGGCTTCTGAGGTGCTGGTAACCAAATCAGAACGATGAAGAAGATATGCAATTCCTAGTTCTTTTTCCGGGCCAGATTCTAAAGAAATTTCGCGTATTTCATTAGGTATCTGCTTATTACTGAAATGACTGATAAATTGCTGCATCGCTTTATCTGATGCTGCTTCTCCATGAAAACGAGCGACAATCTCCTTTGCCAACTCATATTTAACATCTCTAGGGTTTCCACCTGATTTAACGAAATCTTGAAGCTCGTTAATCTTAGATAATGTTTGAAAACTCAGGAGCTCAAAATAGCGCCACATCAATTTATCTGAAATTGACATCAACTTTCCAAACATATCATCAGGTGAATCCTCAATTGCAACATAATTGTTCGTCGACTTTGACATCTTGTTCTCGCCATCAAGGCCCTCTAATAATGGCATTGTAAAAACAATTTGTGGGTCCTGACCAAAGGCTTGCTGCAATTGACGCCCCATAAGTAAATTAAACTTCTGATCCGTCCCCCCAAGTTCAATATCTGCCTCAAGAGCAACAGAGTCATAACCTTGGATTAATGGATAAATGAACTCATGAATCGAAATAGACTGATTATCTTTATAGCGTTTACTGAAATCGTCGCGCTCTAACATGCGAGCTACTGTCGTTCTACCCGACAATCGAATTAATTCAGCTGCGCTCATTTTATTCATCCATTTAGAATTAAAAACGATCCGAGTTTTCTCTGGATCTAAAATCTTAAATATCTGTTCCTTATAAGTAATAGCATTTTCTTCAAGCTGATCAGAAGATAAAGAGGGGCGTGTGGCGTTCTTTCCTGATGGGTCACCAATCATGCCGGTAAAATCACCAATAAGAAAAATAGCCTCATGGCCTAAATCTTGGAACTGACGTAACTTATTAATAAGTATTGTGTGGCCTAGGTGTAAGTCTGGAGCTGTAGGATCAAAACCCGCCTTAATCCTCAAAGGTCTTTTTAAATTAAGCTTTTCACGCAATTCATCTAGAACCAGAATCTCATCAGTTCCTCTTGCGATCTCCAAAATTTCTTTATCAATAGAATGCATAGAATTTAATATAAGTCAGGAAAATACATGGTCTAGATTTGGGTTCCATTAAATCTTTTTAACTCAGTCAACTGAGGATAAACAATTCAAGTGTTTAGGTCGACCGAAGATATAATTGATTCAAGAGTTAATTTACTTGCAAATCTCTGTTAACAATAAAAGTCAATGCGTACCATCTGCGAATTTAATCGGAATAACCTTATAATAGCGATGTAAACGATATAAAAGCACCCAAAGAGCGCGCTTAAAAATTAGATAAGTTATAGTCACTCACTTTATCTAATAGCCGTCAAATGTAGGTATTTTAGGGATGTTCGGACTCTACAGAATCTTACTTGCGCTCATGGTTGTGCTGCTGCACTACGGTGGAGTTAACTATATAGGCGAATACGCTGTCTTCGGATTCTTCTCCCTTAGCGGATATTTAATGACACTAATTATGCAGCAGAACTATGGATACAACATTCGTGGAATTGCAGTCTATGGACTAAATCGCTTTCTGAGAATTTACCCACTTTACTGGGTTGCATGCGCTATTGCGTCCGGAATTTTATTGATGGTTGAGCCAAATTTTACAACCCTTGTGAACCAAAAATTCGCGCTCCCTAACAGCATTCAAAGCTGGGGGCAAAACCTAGGTTTGGTTATTGGTTTAAGCACTGATCCGGTGCTTATATCTCCCGCATGGGCATTAACAATTGAACTCACCTTCTATGCGGCAATAGGGCTAGGCCTAAGTCGCAACAAACAGGTTACGTCAATCTGGTTGGCTGCTAGTGTTATCTATACCGCCTATCTTTTAGTAACTGACGCAAGCTGGATTCGACGCTATTTTCATATTCTTTCTGCCACTTTACCATTCGCTACCGGAGCTGCCATTTATCATTTTCGCAGCATACTGCTCAAGAAACTAAAATTTTTAGTGGTAAATCCAATTGCACCAATCCTGATGTTCACAGTAATTATTGGCAATTGGGCAATCGGCAGAAACTTTGGCACAGAAACCACTTGGAGCTTTTATAGCAACTATATTTTGTGCAGCCTTATGATCATAAGTCTATGTAAACGAACTAGACTGCCATTTATTTCAAGATCGCTAGACAAATGGCTTGGAGACCTTAGCTACCCAATCTACCTTGTACATTTCCCATTATCTTTTCTGTTCGCATATACTTGGAATAAATTCGGCTTCGGATTTGGTTATGTTTGGTACACAACATTTTTAGTTTCTTTGGCGCCATTAGCGATAATCTCATGGCTAATGATGATTTGCGTAGAACAACAAATAGAAAAATTGCGGACCTTGGTAAAGAAGACATTATAAAGTTTGGGACTTACTGTAACTTAATAAAAAAACTGAAGTTTGCGCTTTAGACTTATAGCATATTAACCAGCCCTTAAATTATTAAGGATAATCTATCAATCTAATTGAACCAAAATATATCGTAAATGGGATGCGAATGGCATAATGGGATTGTGGTTCAATTAATTAAATCATCGGTTATAAATGTATCGCGAGGATAGTATGTCTTCAGGCTACAGGCCAACTATGCGTGACTACAAGCCAACTTTCGTGAAGCCTAGAGCGCGAGGCCCACGTTTCGTCTGGTTTATATCAGGACTATTAATCCCGATACTAGCGATACTTCTTATCCAAAAAGATATTTTCAAGTCCGAAATTTCAAACAAAGAAATTCCTAATGAACAAGTTTCTGCCTCCAATACGCTGGAGGTTCTTCCAAACCTAGGCAAAAAAAAATTAAGTATAGAAACTGAAACTCAGATGCCGGGTCAAGGAATATACTTCAAACTGATTGTAGGAGATCGGGATAACCTAGATTACCTTTTCAGGAGAAATAATCTGAATATCGGGGATCTAGTCAACATTATGAAAATGGATTTAGCTAGCAAATACCTTAAGATTATTAAGCCTGGAGATAAAATTGATATTTGGCATGATTCTGGAAAAATTATACGCCTAATCAAACAAATCAACATCTCTGAATCAATAAGGGTAGTGAAAGAAAATAATAGTTATTCTGCAGAACTTATTGAGCACAAAATTAAAACAAGACAGGTTCAAGCAAAAGGCATCATCAAAGATTCGCTCTTTCTTTCTGCTGCCGAAGCAGGAATTTCTGACCGATTAATAATGAACCTTGCTGGAATTTTTGCGTGGGATATTGATTTTGTTCTGGACATTCGCAAGGGTGATTCATTCCAGATAATATTTGAGGAAATCTGGCGAGATGGAATACTTACTGGTGAAGGAGAGATTCTTGCGGCTGAATTTGTAAACCAAAAAGAAAAATTCCAAGCTATTCTTTTTCATTCCCCAGATGGAACAATCAGTTATTTTTCTCCCGATGGACGCAATATGAGAAAAGCTTTTTTGCGAGCTCCATTAAGTTTTTCCCGAATTAGTTCAAATTTTAATCCCAATAGACGTCATCCGTTATTAAATACAATTCGAGCGCATAAGGGCGTGGATTATGCAGCACCAAGCGGAACACCTATTAAGGCTGCTGGAGATGGCAAAGTAATTTTTAGAGGCACTAAAGGAGGATATGGAAATACCCTAATACTTCAGCATGGAAGCAACATAACAACACTATATGCCCACATGAAAAGTTTTAACCCCGCTGCCAAAAATGGAGCGCGTGTAACCCAAGGAAGCACGATCGGATACGTTGGTCAATCAGGGCTTGCCACAGGCCCACATCTTCATTACGAATATCGAAAGAACGGTTCATACTTAAACCCAAGAACGGTTAAGTTACCAGATGCTGCACCAATTGATTCTGCCTTAAAATCAGATTTTGATCGAATAGCAATTCCCCTTATGGCTAAGCTTGATAATTCAAATATTGTTGCTCAAGCCAACCACTTGATTCAGTAAGCTTACTTAAGCATAGATTGCTTAATAAAAATCATGTCTAGAGAACTTTTTATTGGTTTGATGTCGGGTACGAGCCTAGATGGAATCGACGCTGTTCTAGTTAGTTTTGATAATAAAAAACGTAGTGTTTCTCAAATTGGTTATCGGCATGATAAATTTTCCAACAAATTAAGAAGTGAGCTGCTTAAAATTATCAAAGCAGAGCCAAGAAAAGGTTCTCCTCTATACAAAAATGTTGATGATAAGCTAACAAAGCTTTACATCAATTCAGTTCTAAATTTAATTAGAGATGTTAAAGAAAAGCCTGAGAATATTTCTGCAATCGGATGTCACGGGCAAACCATAAATCATCAACCAAATGGAAATCCGCCTTTCAGTTTACAGTTAGGTAATGGCAAAGAAATTGCTCAAAAGACTAAAATTAATACAGTTAGTGATTTTCGAAGTGCTGATATGGAACTAGGTGGTCAGGGCGCACCATTAGTGCCAGCTTTCCATAAATGGGCTTTTTCAAGAAAGAAAAAAATTGATAGCGTTATTAACATTGGTGGAATATCTAATATTACTGTCTTGAATCCTAATCTGCCGGTAATTGGTTTTGATATTGGCCCTGGGAATGTACTTTTAGATTCATGGGCAAAAAAAGAGTTAAATAAAAATTATGATAATAATGGGAATTGGGGGAGAAAAGGAAAAATAAACGAATTACTTTTTAAGGTAATGATTAAAGACGAATATTTTTCACAGCAGGGTCCAAAAAGCACTGGGCGTGAATACTTCAATATAACTTGGCTTGAGAAAAAAATTACTTCTCTGGATACAGTAATCGAAGCTAAAGATGTTCAAGCAACACTCACGGAATTAACAGCGGTCTCGATTGGAAAGGCAGCTCAAAAATATAGATCAGAAAATGTTTGGTTATGTGGCGGTGGCGTAAATAACAATCTTTTAAAAGAAAGAATTATTAATACACTAAGTGATATACCAGTTCATACTACAGAATCATTAGGTATCAAACCTGATTGTTTAGAAGCAGTAGCTTTTGCATGGCTTGCTATGTGCAGAATGAAAGGGATTAAGACAGGAATGCCATCGGTTACTGGTGCCAGTAAATCGTCATTGCTTGGCATTATTGATCTAGCTCCTAAAACTTAATGGGTAATTAACAGCCAATAAAGAGAATTATAGAGGTAATGGATACAGCAAACCTCAATCTGCCTGATAATTTCATCAGCCGTGAGTTATCTTTATTAGAATTCAATAAACGTGTCCTAGCGATGGCTAACGACCAAGATGTCCCCATACTTGAGCGATTAAAATTTCTTTGTATCGTTTCCTCAAATTTAGATGAATTTTTTGAGATACGTCTGAGCTCATTGAAAGAAAAGCTTATTTTTAGAGCTAATAATGTTGGCTACGAAATGCTGTCAACAGAAAAAAATCTCATAAAAATTAATAAATCAGCTCATGAGCTCGTAAATAATCAATATGAATTATTCAGCCATAACATTTCTACAGAATTACATAATGTAGGTATAAATTTTCTTCCAGCTGCTCAATGGAATAATAAGCAGTATCGGTGGTTAAGAGATTTTTTTTATAGAGAAATTGAGCCCGTTCTTAGCCCGATAGCTTTAGATTCGACAAGGCCTTTCCCTAGAATTCTTAACAAAAGCCTTAACTTTATAATTAGCCTAAATGGTGTAGATGCTTTTAATAGAAAAACCAACATAGCAATTATACAAATACCAAAATCACTTCCTTGGCTTATTCAACTTAAAAATGAACCAGAAAATGAAAATGATTATGTTTTCCTTTATGAAATCATTCGCCAATTTGTAATCCAATTATTCAATGGAATGGAAATTAAAGGGTGCTATCAATTTAGAATAACTCGCAACATCGACTATTTTTTAAACGAAGAAAAACTCAGCAATCTCATGTTTGCAATGCAAGATAATCTCGCTGCAAATAGGTTCGGCAAAGCAGTTCGTTTAGAAGTTGAGGATGATTGCCCAATGGTTTTGAAGAAATACCTTCTCCAAAAATTTCATCTTGGCAATCAAGATCTTTATCAAGCCAGAGAACTAGTTGGTCTTAGCTGCTTAATGGAAATTTACAATACTACTGATAAAAAAGAATTAAAATACCCTGAATTTACGCCAAGCGTTCCAAACACAATACTTAAAAAATCAAATATCTTTGAATCAATAGCAAATAAGGATCTATTACTGAATCATCCTTATCAATCTTTTTCGCCAATAATTGATATGGTTAGTCAAGGATCTAATGACCCTAATACCTTATCAATAAAAATGACACTTTATAGATTAGGAGATGGGTATCCAATCATTAATCACTTAGTAAAAGCCGCTAAAGCTGGTAAGGAAGTTACTGTCTTAGTTGAGCTTAGAGCAAGATTTGATGAGCTGGCAAACATTAAATTTGCAAATCAGTTACAAGAAGCAGGAGCTCAAGTTATCTATGGTGTAGTAAGTTTCAAAACACATTCTAAAATGCTGCTAATCGTTCGTCGAGAATGTAATGAGTTAAAAAGATATGCTCACCTTGGAACTGGAAATTACCACCTTGAGACAGCGCGAACATACACAGACTATAGTCTTTTAAGTGCGGATAAGAATTTAACGGAGGATTTACATCATATTTTTCTTCAATTAACTGGTATGAAAAATACACCGCCTTTAAAAAAACTCATACAAGCTCCTTTTGGCTTACATGAGCACCTTCTAGATTGTATTCATCAAGAAATATCTAATGTTAATAAGGGTAAGAAAGGACATATTGTTGCTAAACTGAATGCCCTTGTAGAACCTGAAATTATTAAAGCATTATATCAAGCTTCATCTGCAGGAGTTTTAATAGATCTAATAATCCGTGGTGAATGCTGCCTAAAACCTGGCTTACCTGGAATATCTGAAAATATTCGAGTTCGTTCGATTATTGGTAGATTTCTTGAGCATTCTCGCATCTATTATTTCTATGATGATGGAGGGGAAAAAATCTATTGCTCAAGCGCAGACTGGATGGAGCGAAATATGTTTAGGCGCGTGGAAATCTCTTTTCCAATCGAAAACGATACTTTAAAAAAACACCTACTCAATGATCTTAATTTATTGTTACAAGATAATTCGAAAGCTTGGGAGCTGCAATCCAATGGCAAGTGGATTAAAACCAAAATAGAGTCAGGAATGCAAAAAGTATGTGCTCAGAGCACAAAACTATTATTAAACTGAGAATGATGATCCACAACCACAGGTTGTTGCCGCATTAGGATTTCGTATAACAAATTGTGCGCCCTCAAGATCATCCTTATAGTCAATCTCAGCGCCCATCAAGTATTGAATACTCATTGGGTCTATAAGTAGGGTAACGCCATGATTTTCTACCTCAGTATCTCCACTCTGAAGATCTTCATCAAAGGTAAATCCATATTGAAATCCTGAACAACCACCACCGGAAATAAAAACCCTTAATTTAAGATTAGGGTTCTCTTCCTCCTTAATTAAATCAGCAACTTTAGATGCTGCAGAATCAGTAAAAACTACCTTAGGATTGCTAGGGTCATAAGAGTTAGGTTCAGTTGACATCGACTTATTTCAAAAATTTAAAGGATGATTCTAGCTTATTTCTGATGCAGATAACCATTTAAAATATATTCTTCAAAGAAATTATCTTGGATAAGTAATATTTTAATAAGTCTTTATCAGCAAATTTGAGCAAGAGAAAGTAAAACTAAAAATTATGATTTTGACAAATCAGCCCACCATTCAGGTCTAGGTGGAGTTTTTTCAAAAAATATTAAAGGGCTAAGTTCTTCAAGTGCTGCAATATAAACATCTCGCTTAAAATAAATTACTTCTCTAACCGGTTCCCAATAATCAACCCAACGCCATCGATCAAATTCAGGCATATCGGAAAGATCGAGTTGTAATTTAGCATCTGGATTAATTAATCGGAGCATAAACCAACGCTGCTTTTGCCCAATGCAAATTGGAATACGATCTCTTCGAACATATTTTTTAGGTAGACGATATTCAAGCCAATCTCGTGAATGACCCAACACTTCAATATCTGAGGGTTGTAATCCAATCTCTTCGCGCAACTCCCTATGCATTGCATCTAGAGCTGATTCTCCGACTTTTATACCGCCTTGAGGAAATTGCCATCCAGATTGCCCTAAGCGGCCACCAAGTAATAATAAGCCATCATTTCTAGTCAGAATAATGCCAACATTACTACGGTATCCTTTAGAGTCGAATTGATCCATATTTTAAAGTTCGTTAGTTTAGTGAAAATCCTTATTAATCCCACTCATGCTGTGATAAAAAAATCTACCAACCTATATCAATCTAAACAAATGGCAAAATGAAACATATCTCACTAATTATAATTTTATTATTACTATCAATCTTCAGTGTAATCTTTTCTTTGGGCTTGGGAAGCATTAGTTCTGATCCTTCTGCTATCTGGGTTGCCCTAACTAGTAATAATGATTCAATTTTGAGAGATATAGTAATAAATTTAAGATGGCCAAGAATAATGGCTGCATTTGCAACTGGTGCAGCATTGGCTATTGCGGGTGTAATGATGCAGGTTTTGTTACGTAATCCACTTGCAGACCCATACATACTAGGCACTTCTGGTGGAGCATCAGTTGGGGCCCTAACCGCAATGTTAATGGGTCTAAGTGGTTTTGCGGTTGATGGAATTGCCTTCATAGGTGCCTTTATAAGCACTATATTGGTTTTTTCACTCTCGAATATAGGTGGGGAAAGATCGCCGGGCAGACTTTTATTAACTGGTGTTGTTATGGCTGCAGGTTGGGGGGCTATGGTTAGCCTAATTTTATCGCTAGCAGAAGATAACAACCTCAGAGGTATGCTCTTCTGGCTCATGGGCGATTTTTCTTTCTCTTCAAGCTACTTGCCGCTTTTTATTCTTTCATTAATAACACTAATTATTGGAATAATTCTTGCGCCAACACTTAATCTACTTTCAACAGGAGAACAGCAAGCATCATTACTTGGGGCCAATGTAAAGCCAGTAAGAAATCTACTTTTCTTTCTAAGCTCTCTTCTAACTGCTTTTGCGGTAACAACAGCTGGCACAGTAGGATTCGTAGGGCTTATTGTGCCTCACCTGATAAGAATCGCCAGTAACGCAGATCATAGAACTGTAATACCATGTTCAGCTCTAGCCGGCGGATGTCTACTTGTAATTTCCGACTCTATAGCTCGCACAATTATTGCCCCTCAGCAGCTACCAGTAGGTGCTATTACAGCAATAATAGGCGTTCCTTTGTTTTTGTTTCTTTTGCAAAGGATAAGCTCTCAAAATATTAATTAAAATTATTAGGTTCGGCTAGCCATATATTTTCGACCTTGATCCATTAATTTAACGAATGCGTCTTCATCATCTTGTTTAATTGAATCCAAAATTGCCTGAATAGTCTTTTGCAGAACATTTAAAGGCTCTAAGCCATGCTTATTCAGCGACTGAATCTCAAAATAAAGCTGAGGGTTTTCTTCTGCAACGCGAGCAGCAACCTCAAGCTGAGCGTCAAATGTTGTACTTGATAAAACTGCCAATCGTGGAACTGACTCCCCACTTTTTGCTAGGACAGCAGAGAAAGCAATATTTAGAACATGTGATAAACCGAGAACATAAGCTATAAGGCGATCGTGCTCATCCAAAGACATAACACTCTGCTGAACCATAGTTGCATCAAAGAGCTTTTGGGATTCAAGCATTGCTTTTTTATTTCCAGCATCTAAAAAAAGGACATGCTTACCTGATAATAATTCAGTATCGGGGCCAAACATTGGATGCAAAGAAGTAACTTGAGCACCAGTGGATGCCAAATGACGCAAAGCTGGAATTAAAGGCGATTTCAAAGACCCTATATCAAATATCAAACCACTCTGCTTTCGCTTTGCCATTTCAGATAAAATATCTGCGCTTATACTCAAAGGAGTAGCAATAACGATAACTGCAAATTCATCTTGATTTTGACGCCAATCAGCAATGTACTCAAAATCTGAAGATTGCTTTGAAGGATCTGCAATAGTTACATCGTATCCTTGGGAATTAAGAAAATCAGCAAACCAACGGCCCATTTTGCCATTACCGCCAATAACCATCGCTCTTTGACCATCTCCCTGCCCCTCATTTCTTACGCGTTCTAATTCCTGACGAGTTAATGAGGTCTGAATCAGCAAGCGCATTACTTGCTCAGCAATATCTGGTGCAACTCCAAGCTCATGCGCGGTCCCACGAGCTCCATCAAGCACTCTCTTCTCTCTAGCGAAATCACGAATTGCGAAGCCTTCGCTTTGCTTAAAGACCCCAACCTTTTCAACTACACCTTGTCGCTCAGCAATAAGTTCAATTAATTGCCGATCTATTTCGTTCAATCGCTTACGCAGCTTCTCAAGACTCATAATGCTATTACCAAAAAATTACTCTAAAAATCATTAATCATTAATTAAATTGCATTAAGGTAAAATAATCAAAAAAACACTTATGGATTAAGAAAAACTTTCTTCATAAACCAATGTTAGCGTAGTATCAAAAATTCGCTTACATAAATGTCGGAGATAAGAATAATGAAATCAAGAGCAGCTGTCGCCTGGGAAGCTGGAAAACCTCTCGAAATTGAGAATATTGATGTCGCGCCGCCCTCCTCAGGAGAGGTTCTCGTAAAAATTACTGCTACAGGAGTTTGTCATACAGATGCTTACACCCTATCGGGCGCGGATCCTGAAGGGCTTTTCCCATCAATTCTTGGTCATGAAGGCGGAGGCGTAGTAGTAGAAACCGGATCAAATGTCCAGCAACTGAAGCCTGGGGACCATGTAATACCTCTTTATACTCCTGAATGTGGAGAATGCTCATTCTGCACATCCGGTAAAACTAATCTTTGTGGGGCAATTAGAACTACACAAGGTAAAGGTTTAATGCCTGATGGAACTAGCAGATTCTCTGTAAATGGAAAGAAGATTTTTCACTACATGGGAACCTCTACATTTTCCGAATACACAATTGTGCCAGAAATCGCATTAGCTAAAATCAATTCTGCTGCCCCATTAGAAAAAATATGCTTGCTCGGATGTGGAATTACAACTGGTATTGGCGCAGTTACAAATACCGCAAAAGTAGAGCCAGGATCAACTCTAGCAGTATTTGGTCTCGGCGGTATTGGATTGAGCGTTATCCAGGGCGCGGTTATGGCAAGAGCAGATAGAATTATAGCAATCGATATAAACCCAACAAAATTTGAACTTGCAATGCAATTAGGTGCTACTGAATGCTTAAACCCTAAAGATTATTCCGATCCAATCCAGGAAATTATTGTTGATATTACTAAAGGAGGTGTTGATTACTCTTTTGAATGCGTAGGCAATACTAATCTTATGAGAGCAGCATTGGAAAGTTGTCATAAAGGCTGGGGTGAATCAATAATCATAGGAGTAGCTGGAGCAGGTGAAGAAATCTCAACCCGGCCATTCCAGCTAGTTACGGGAAGAGTCTGGCGAGGGACTGCCTTTGGAGGAGTAAAAGGACGTTCCCAGCTTCCAGCCTTCGTAGATAACTATATGAAAGGGGAAATTAAGGTTGATGAAATGATCACCCATACACTTCCTCTCGAGGAAATAAATCAAGCACTAGATCTAATGCATGAAGGAAAAAGCATTCGAACGGTTATCGATTATCGGCTTTAAGGTATGAGGGAATGAGCATTTTACCTACGGATTTACCTACCAATCCTTTACCAATTTTATGTAAATGGTTTGAAGAAGCAAAAACAATTACCTCCATTCCAAATCCGGATGCAATGATCCTGGCAACAATAAAAAATAATAATCAAGTTAGCGCTAGAACTGTTTTATGCAAAAGTATTGAAATAGACCCCGGTTACATAATTTTTTATACCAATTATGAATCAAATAAAGGTCTTGAAATTGATATAAATCAAAATGTCGCTGCTGTTTTCCAATGGGATGAACTTAATCGTCAAGTTCGAGTTGAAGGAATAGCCATAAGATCTCCGCAGGAGGAAAGCGAAAATTACTTTAATTCACGTGATCTTGAAAGTCGCATAGGATCTTGGACAAGCGACCAAAGTCGGCCTATTAAAAGTTATGGGGAATTATTAAAAAAACATAATAGAATGAAAGAAAAATTTAGTTCTATCAAAAACAATAATAGTAAAGTACCAAGGCCACCAAATTGGGGTGGCTACCGAATAATTATTAGGGCATTAGAACTTTGGTCTCGCGGTAAAGCGCGCCTTCATGACCGAGCTTATTGGAAAAGATCCTTAGAACTAAATCCTCAGAATGGAGGCATAGAGAAAATAGGCGATTGGCACTCTAGTCGATTACAGCCTTGAATAAATTTGGATGGTTCGATCAAAAGAAACATAATGTCGAATAATTTTACACTTATATGTAACTAATTTTGTTATTGAATATCTTCTATGCTTTTCTAGGGGATTAAATCTACTGCTTAAAATATAAATTTCAGCGAGAAATTGAAAATATTAAGATTATATGTCGGTTTACTTTACAAAAAATATAAACAACAAATTTCAAAATTCTTAATATATTTACTAGTAATTGATTTAAATTGAGATTTTCAGAATTGGCATGCTAATTGCATATTAGATATTGCGATGTGGAAAGTCTCTCTGTTGCTAGGCTGCTTCTGAATCTTAATAAGATTTCTGAAGCTTTATAGTTACGGGATATAAGAAAAATAAAACCAATAATAATAAGAACACCCGAAACTAGAATAAAAAAAATCCACCAAAGCCCAAAAGCAGTATTAGAGACTGGATTCGCAACAACAACAATAATAACCCGTTATACCCCGTCTACCCAACGGGGTTTTTTTTATCTTAAATAATTCATCAGAATAATGGCTCTCATCATTTTCACATGGCATTCTTGTAAAGTTTCTAGTAATTATTCTCTAAAAAATGATCACGCGCCTTCAATGTGAAAACTTAAGTATCTCTATTAACCAAAAATTACTGGTAAATAAACTTAATCTCGATATTCAAAGCGGTAGCTATATATTTATCCTTGGCAATAATGGGGTTGGCAAAACATTAACTCTACATACTCTCGCTGGATTACTTAAAGACTTCTCAGGAGAGATCGTAGTATGTCAAGAAAAAATAAATGATATCCCCAAAAAGGAGCTTTCGCGAAGAATTGGATTATTACTCCAAATCCAAACCGATGCGTTTCCAATGACTGTGATGGATAGCGTCCTGATGGGAAGGTACCCTTATCAAAGCATTTGGAAATGGCCAAATCAGATAGAAAAAGAAATAGCTCATAGCGCACTTGATTACTTCGGTATTCGTAATTTAGAGCACCGGATTATTACTTCATTATCCGGGGGAGAACGTGAAAGAGTTGCATTATCTACCTTAATGGTTCAAGACCCTAATATATGGCTCCTTGATGAGCCTACAAATCATCTTGATCCTCGGCATCAACTTGAAGTACTTAAAATTTTAGATAAACAAAGTGAAAATGGGCGCATTATAATAACTACAGGTCATAATCCAGCTCTGGCAATGCAATTTGCTAAGCAAGTGTTATTGCTTTTCGGTAACGGGGAATGGGAATATGGAAGTGCAGATGAGCTCTTGGAGCCCAATCGCCTCGAAAGGTTGTATCAAATGCCCTTCGAATACTACATCAATGAAATAGATAAGCAAAAAGTGTTGCTTCCATCTTGAATAGTGATTCCCTTTGCTTGGTACGAGTAACTGCATTAATCTGTTCTAAAGTTTTATTAGGGGATTTCTTTGGGCAACCGACTAAGCAAAATTTATACTAGAACCGGCGACGATGGCACTACAGGACTTAGTAGTGGTATTCGCATAGAAAAAGACGATAAAAGAATAGAAGCTATTGGTGCTATTGATGAACTAAACAGTGCAATTGGTTTAGTAATTTCATCATCTATTCCAGATGAACTAAAACTAGTACTAGAGAAAATTCAGCAGGAGCTATTTAATTTAGGTGGTGAGTTATCAATGCCAGACTCAGAAATGATCAATTCAGATGCAATTAAATATCTGGAAAGCGCATTAGATAAACTTAACGATAAACTTACAGCCTTAAAAAATTTTGTTTTACCTGGTGGAAGTAGGTCGGCTGCCAATTGTCATATAGCAAGAGCAATATGCCGTCGTGCTGAAAGGCGATTATTAGGGCTCAGCAGGATTAGTAGAGTTAATAAAAATTCACTTCGATATTTGAATAGACTATCCGATCTATTGTTTGTAATTGCCCGAAGTATTAATAAATATGATGGAACTCGCGAAATTCTTTGGAAGCAGAATCAAAGCTAGGAATCAATTAAAAAGGACTTTCTCGTAATAGCCAATGCATCACATATTTGAGAAATACCTTGAATTAATCTTGGCCCTGGGCGACTAACTAGGTCTGCTTCCACTGAATAAATATTTTCTTTAGCAACAGCTTCCATTTGACTCCAGGGCTTCCAAAAAGATTCCCAATCCTCTTCCCCTTCAGGAGCTACAACAAGAATAGCCGAAGGATTAGCTGCAACAATTGATTCAAAATCTACGATTGGAGCAACTGAATTTAAATTAGGAAAAATATTTTTTCCGCCACATATTTCAATTGCATCAGCAAGAATATGATTATTCGAAACGGTCACCAAAGGTTTATTAGAAATTTGAAAAAAAACTGAGACTAGAGATAGATTGGCATGTCTCTGACGAATTTCTAAAAGTTGTAAACGAAATTTTTCTGCTGCTAGATTTGCAATATTGGAGGTATTGGCTAGCAAACCTAGATATTCTATCTGTTTAGGGATGTCAGTTAACTTCGAAGACTCCAGTGAGATTACTTTTAGTCCAATGTTACTTAAATAATCGGTTACTTGGGCCGGGGTACCGTTTTTCCAACTTAAAATAAAATCTGGTGAAAGTTGAATAATTTTCTCATAATCAATCCGAAATGCATCCCCAATTGAAGGTAAACCTAGGGCAGTAATTGGATAATTGCTAAATCGATCTGAGCCTACCAAACTATCTCCTGCGCCTGCAGAAAATAATAATTCAGTTAAATGGGGCGCTAGTGTCACAAATCGAATTTCAGAATTAGAGGACAAATGCTGCTTGTCGATATCCTCGTCATCTAATTCGCAGGCAAATAGAAAAAAACAAGAAAGAAAAATTATCGGATTAACAATCGCCAAAATAGAATATTAACTCAATAGATTATAGAGGGTCATAAGAGCAAGAATTGGACACCAAATAAACCATAATGTTCTTTCAACATGCTCAAGCGCTATATTAGCTTTTGCTACTGGATCATTCTGTTTATTTAGACTGCGCGAACTACAACCTAATACTCCCAACAACTGATCTGTTGGGCCAGGGAAAAAAGTGGAGTCGTGTTTGGTAAAATTACGCCAAGCTGTAACAGCACCGTCAAAGCTGCCTGCTAAAACATAACTACACGCTAACAAATGGCCCGGAGCCCAAGCAATCATTCGATGCAAAAGTATTGGGGCTGCAATTATATTTAAACGATCTGGATTGTATCGACTATCTGTTAAAGGAATGGCTTTAGAAAAATGAACTGCTCGTCTTTGCATCAAATCCAATAAGCGAAATAACCAAGCTCCCAATGGACCTATTAGAACAAACCAAAATACAACACCAAAAATACGATTATTTGCTTGGGCATATATTGCTTTATCTATCTCTAATATTTCTTCATCACTAGTATCATGCTCTAACAATTCTGAAGCCACCTTATTAGCTTTATATGAATCTCCAGTTGAGACAGCATCAGAAAAATCAGTAACGTTATCGTCTAAGTCGCTAGGCCCAAGGCAAAATATAAATACAAACATTGAAAATATAAATTGTGGAATATAAGCTAAATCCCCTTCTAAACTGAACTCAAGTAACCACAGAGGAAGAATCAAAGCTGCAACTATCAGAATAGTAGAAAGAATTGCGAGATTTGACTGAGCAACTCTTAACTTTGAAAAGATTATATCAAATAGAGGGTTTAACCAATTAAACCCGCGTAGATGGTAAAAATTCGTTAGCAGTCGCTCTAAAGACAAGCCTAAAATTAGAACTAGAAAATTCATATATGAATATTAGGCTTAGTTGCAGTCCCTGTCATCTTTTAAGATAAGTTCTTTCAATTAAAAATTGAAAGATTGTAGCTTATTCCAATCAAATGCTTCTCCCGGATCAGTCTTTCGGCCGGGGGCGATTTCATTATGGCCAACAATTGGAGCATTAGCTAAAGATTCAATCCCATTACGTAAGGTCTTTATCAAACCAACTAATGTCTTATATTGAAAATCGCTATACAGATTGATCTCATCACCCTCAAGCTCAATACCAATTGAATAATCATTGCAAGACTTTCTGCCTAGATAGTTAGAATTTCCTGCATGCCATGCTCTCAAGTGAATAGGAACATATTGTGTTAATTCACCCAAACGATTAATCATAAAATGGGCAGAAACTTTAATATTATAAATTTGAGCAAAGTATTCGTGATCAAGTGGATTTAAAGAATTACAAAAAAGTTGATCAATCCAAGGCCCTCCATATTCTCCCGGTGGCAAACTAATACAATGTAATACTATTAATTCGGGTAACAATCCATCTGGCCTTGCATCACAATTGGGTGAAGAAATTTGTCTTGCTTGAATAATCAAGCCTGATTGTTTATCTAAGCTCAGTCTCATTTTAAATTGGCAGTCATTTAAATATTCTAGGATACTCTAGCATTCATAGGAAAAAAAATATTAGATCTATAATTAACTAAGAAAATCTTACACAGGAATTGTTTATGCGAAACCATAGGTTCTATTGCGCTAACGCAATTAAGTCTAACACTGAAATTTCCTTATCGGTCTCAAATTCTCAACATATATCTCAAGTTCTTAGATTGCGGGCTGGAGATAAAATAATTCTTTTTGATGGTAGTGGCCCTGAATACTTTTCTGAACTAACAGTGGTGAATAAATCTAAGAGTCGCGTTAAGGTAGGTTTAGCTAATTGGCCAGACTCAGAATCCAATTTAAAAATAAGTCTTTGGCATAGTCTATGTCGGGGAGCAAGAATGGACACTGTTATTCAAAAAGCAACAGAACTCGGAGTTAAAAATATTCAACCTGCAATAACATCTCGAAGCGTTATTAGATTGAATAAAAATAAAGCTGAAAAAAAAATGATTCACTGGAGAAAGATTGCTATTAGCGCTGCAGAGCAATCTGGTCGTTGTAAGATTCCCCAAATCAAAGAACCAAAGAAATTAGTGGACTTATTGTATAACGATAATAGCTCCCCTATAAAAATCATTTTTGATACAGAAGGAACCACAACTTTAAGCCAATTACCCAAAAATACTAAGGAATTGATTCTGCTTACGGGGCCAGAGGGTGGTTTTACTAAAGAAGAAATACAAGTAGCAGAAAAAAATGGATTCCTAAGAATTCGTATAGGTAAGCGAATTTTGCGAACAGAAACAGCGCCTATTGCAGGATTAAGTATCCTTCAGTTCCTTTTTGGTGATATGAACATCATTAATACTCGTCTCTAGTTTTTCTAAAGAATTATTTAATCTTTTTTCGTACAACAGAATTTCTTTTGAAATATCTTGTAGCTCTTTTGATAATTCCTTAATTTTTGAACAGCTAATAATCTGATAGTTATCGTTATCAATATCAAGCAAATTACTATCTAATTCTTCTGCCTTACCAAGGCTATCTTCAATTTTTTGAAGCTTTTGATCTAAAGTTTTAACGCCAGTAAAAACCTCTTTTAATTTAAGTTGTATTGAAATCAATATTTGATTTATTGATTGATTATTAGACCCTAATTTATCAGTTGTTGAAGTTCTATTATTAGATACGGATATTAATGATTCCAAAACACTGTTTGGAGATTGAGAGACCTCCTTTGATGGAGGTTCTTTTGTAAGCTCCCTTACTAATTCACTTAAACCTTCAGGCTCTGGGATTATGAGAGAATCGGAAGAATCATCATTGTAATTAGCTGCTAAAATCGATTGATCTAGAGTTTTATTCTCTAGTGCTTCAATTTCTATATTACTAGCTATAATTCTATTAAGATTAAACGCAGATCGAATTGCCTCAACTCTAGGTCCAAAAGTTTTTGATCTTGCAATGTAATAAAGTAAGGTATTAATCAATTCTGTTGGTGGTTTTTTTGCGTAAACAGCTTCTTCCTCATTAATCAAACGTCTAATTTCTCTATCGGCCTTTCCAACTAGGCTCTTAATAACTAAACTTGATTCAAGCCCCCCGTCAATTAAAGCCTCTATCACTCCTCCAACAACCCACCAAAGCTGATGCACCGAAAGTTCTTTTGACGATTGCTCAAATAATTCAGCAACGCTAGCCATTGTTTTTAAATTATTTATTGAGTCTTTCTGATTAATCCATCCAAGCAAACCCAATTGAAACTGTGGGCGATAAGCTGCGGCTAATGCTTTAAAATTATCCTCACCAACAAAATGTTTCTGACTTTGATTATTTTGAATAGTTTGAAAATCGAGTTTAGATGACATGGTTTTACTCTGAACGTATGATCTCAATGATTTATCATTTAAATCATCGGATATAATAAAATTACTAATCCTCAAACTAACATAATTGATAAAGTCGACTCAGGGAAGGTTAAAGGGGGAAAAGTTATTAAATTAAAAAAGAAAACTAGGACTTAGTTATAAATTCTGTTTTTACATCTATTTATTATCAGTGACTTATACAAAAGCATACCCCACAAAGTATTTATTAATGATAGGCTTGTTAAACGGATACTTAAGGCAGTCTAAAGGAAAATAGCGTTTATTTAATAGTTAGCCCTTAATATTGCTCGGAATTTCATCATGGAAAAATTAAAAATAGCAGTCATAATGGACCCTATCGAAGCGATCGCTTCCTACAAGGACAGCACACTTTCAATGCTGCGTTCTGCTCAAGCAAGAGAACATGAGCTATTTTATTTTACTATCAATGATTTACGTATTGCGTCAGGTAAAGTTATTGGCGCTAGTAAAACTTTGAAAGTTTTTTCAAACGATGCCCAATGGTATGAAGTTGGAACATCTGTCGATATTAATCTAGCGGATCTTGATGTCGTCCTAATGCGCAAGGATCCGCCATTCAATATGGAATATATTTACGTAACTTACATGCTGGATCTTGTAGAAGAAGCAGGAGTATTAGTTGTAAATAGGCCTTCAAGCTTAAGAAATATTAATGAAAAAGCATTTATTTCTTGGTTTCCAGAATGTTGTCCAGAAACCTTAGTCACAAGAAGCAAAAATGAATTAAAAAATTTTAGAAAAAAACATGAAAAAATAGTTGTAAAACCTCTGGATGGAATGGGAGGCGCTGGGGTTTTTGTTATTAGTAAATCTGATAATAATGCAAATGTTATTTTTGAAACCCTCACGAATAATGAAACCCAATTCATCATGGCTCAAGGTTATATCCCAGAAATAAAAAATGGTGATAAACGAATTATACTAATTAATGGTGAAGCCCCTCGTTATTCACTCGCCCGTATTCCTGATATATCAGATAATCGGGGTAATTTAGCAATGGGCGCAAAAGCTGAAATACGAGAATTGACTGATCGAGATCTATGGATATGTAAACAAGTGGGCCCTGAACTACGGCGCAGAGGGGTTATATTCGCAGGTCTGGATGTAATTGGAGATTATCTAACAGAAGTAAATGTGACCAGCCCGACTGGAATTCGTGAAATTTCTGATGCAACAGATTTGAATTTGGCGGAAGAGTTCATCAAATGTATTGAAAAAACTAAGTCAATCGGGGGGAATAACTAAGCAATGACGAAAATTATCGTCAGAGAACAATCATCTCATGATCTTGAGCTGATTCAAGCAGTCAATCAAGCTGCTTTCAAGGGTTATAGACAGTCTGGGGCATTTGATGAATTTCGGGCCAAGCGCAAAGACATCTTATCCTTGGTGGCTACTTTAGATAATCAAGTCATCGGCCATATCCTATTCAGTCCTGCTAGACTAACAAAAAATGATGCAAATCTTTCTGGTATGGGCCTTGGGCAACTTGCTGTGTCTCCAAATTACCAAGGAAAAGGTGTTGGAAAACAGCTTGCAAATACCGGTTTAAAAATTCTTCGTAAGAACCAATGCCCTTATGTAATTGTGGTTGGTCACGCAACTTATTATCCAAAATTTGGATTCAAACCGGGGAATGAATATGGAATTAGATCCCAATGGGAAGGCATTCCTAATGATAGCTTTATGATTATATTCTTGAAGCCAAATTCTTGGGATAAAAAGAATGGAATCGCATACTTCGATGGGCTATAGAATAATTTTTTTAAGTAAGAGGAGCTAAAATATGGATAAAAAAAATAGCTACTCACTTGCCGGCCATCTATTGCTCTCAATGCCTAGCATGTCGGATCCAAATTTTGATAACTCAGTAACCTATATTTGTGAACACACTCAGCAAGGCGCAATAGGTTTAATAATCAATCGACCAATGAATCTATATATTAAAGATGTATTAGATCAGTTTTCACTAAAAACAAACAATAACGCTTTAGCTTCACAGCCAATTATGCAGGGTGGTCCTGTTGAATCAGAACGTGGGTTTATACTTCATGATTCTGATCATGATTGGGATTCTACATCTAAGGTAGGTAACTCAATATACGTTACTACTTCTCAGGATATACTTACATCAATGGCTAATGGAGAAGGCCCGAAACGTATCTTGATGTTATTAGGTTTCTCTGGCTGGGATGCTGGACAGCTAGAAGAAGAAATTCGTCAAAATGCTTGGCTAACAGTCCCTGCAAATTCAGATCTTATTTTCGCAACTCCATTTGAGCAAAGATGGCAGGCATCTGCTGCAAATATTGGTGTAAGCATTTCTAGTCTTAGCCCTCAAGCAGGTCATGCCTAAGAATATAATGGATTACAAATCAACTTTAAATATCCATTGCATTTTAGTATTTGATTTTGGTTTAAGTAGAATTGGCATTGCCACTGCCAATACAGTAAGTTCTTCGGCTTCAGCCCTAAAAACTATTTCAGCTACAAACGGTAATCCTAACTGGAAAAATCTTGATAATATTATTTTAGAGTGGGAACCTGACCTTTTAGTGCTCGGACTACCATATAATAGGGACGGAAGTGAATCAGCAATGATTACTAGAATGCGAAAATTTGGGGAAAAACTATCGGCCCGTTATGAAATTAGAGTCGAGAAAATAGATGAATATTATAGTTCAAAGGAAGCAAAAGAATTACTCATAGATTCAAGGAAAAAAGGTATTAGAACTCGCCGCATTTATAAAGAAGATGTCGATAGTATAGCAGCTAAAATAATCGCTGAACGTTGGTTAGAAAAATTTAATAGTTTAAAAAGATGAATAAAAAAGAAACTTCGTCTCTTCAATTTAGTCCCGAAGGTAAGCTTCGACATTTATTACATTTGCATGGTTTACCTAAAAATTTCATTCAAGGATTATTAGATCAAGCTGAACTTCTTCAAAGCTCAATAGGTAAACCTCCCCTAAGGACAGATACTCTCAAAGGCCGAACAATTGCAAATTTATTCTTTGAGCCAAGTACTCGTACTCGCGCTTCTTTTGAATTGGCAGCTAAAAGGCTAAGTGCTGATGTTCTCAATCTAGATGTCAATATGTCGTCTCGAATAAAGGGCGAAAGCCTTTTAGATACAATTTATACTTTACAAGCGATGCAAGTGGACATTTTTGTTGTTCGCGATGCCGGTGTTGGGATTCCTGAATTTATTAGCAGGAATGTTCTGCCTAACGTTTGCGTTATGAGCGCAGGTGAAGCGGATGTTTCGCATCCGACACAAGGCTTACTCGATCTATTAACCATCAGACAAAATAAAGGTAAATTAGATGGGTTAAAAGTTACAGTTGTAGGAGATATTTTACATTCACGAGTAGCCCGTTCCTTATCTGAAGGTTTAAAAATAATGGGGAATAATGAGTTATGTTTAGTAGCTCCAAAAGGCTTAGAACCAGATATGGTTCATTATCCAAATGCATATTGCAATCAAAATATTGACGATGCATTAGAAGGCGCTGATGTCATAATGGCTTTACGTATTCAGCGAGAACGTATTAAACAAGAACCAAGTTTAATTGTTAATAGTAACGAGTATCTGAAACTTTACGGATTGACACCCGAAAGAGTAGCACTTGCAAACCCTGATGCGATTGTTATGCACCCTGGGCCAATGAATCGTGATGTTGAAATTTCGGGTTCAGTTGCAGATGGGCCACAATCAGTTATCACACAACAAGTAAATAATGGATTAGCAGTAAGAATGGCTGTTCTAAAATCAGTAATTGAGTCTCACTCCTAATGAGCACTAAGAATGGCTCGATATTCCTAGAGAATGCAGAAGTTATCAAACATAGTCGATTTGATGGTAATCAATTTATTCTTCGCTTGATCGCGCCTAAATGTTCTAAAAAAGCAACTCCGGGAAGCTTTGCGCATATCCAATGTAGTCCAGATATATCTATGCGGAGACCTCTTTCAATAATGCGGGCTAATGCCTCAGAAGGATATATAGAATTTCTATATAAGCCCATTGGAGCAGGCTTAGAAGCATTAAGTCTAATTCAACCAGGTGATAAAATAAGCTTATTAGGTCCAATAGGAAAAGGTTTCAAAACGTATGAGGAAAAACCTCTTAAGCTGATGCTTGGAGGTGGAGTTGGCATTCCACCAATAAATTTTCTTGCTGAAAATTTAAAAAAATTGAATTTCGATGTAAAAAAAATGTTGGTTTTAATGGGGTCCGAGGTTCCTTTTCCATTTGAAACTCAAAATTCATTAATCAAAGTTCAAGGTTTGGATACTAAAAACTGTAAAAGTATTTCTTCACTTGAAAAACTTGGTATCGCGTCACGATTATCAAGCTTACAGGGATATCCTGGCTGCTATCAGGGATACATCACTGATTTGGCAACTACATGGATAGCGAGCCTATCCGAAAAAGAAAAATCTAAAGTGGAGGTATTTGCCTGCGGACCAGAAAAAATGCTGCACGCTGCAGCTAAGTTAGCAAAAGAATACAATTTACCTTGCCAATTATGCTTAGAAGAATTTATGGCTTGCGCAGTGGGAGGATGTGCTGGTTGTACTGTAAATGTTCGCTTAGAAGAAGGGGTAACAATGAAGCGTGTATGCGTAGATGGGCCAGTCTTTCAAGCAAAATCAATTTATCCATCCTAACATACATTCAGTATATTGAAAAAAGAATTCTCGCAGGAGAGACTGTGTCAGATATCGCAAAATATTTGAAAAATTTACAAAGTCGGATTGGTCATGCAGCCGATCTTGTGGAACGGGATGCCAATGATATAAGAATTTTAGCTGTTACAAAAAAACAGAATGTTGAACAGATTTATGAGGCAGCTGAATTAGGACTTAGCTCAATGGGTGAAAATTATGCTCAAGAGGCATTAAGAAAGATTTCTATTGTAGAAAAAAAATTAGATTGGCATTTTATTGGAAAATTACAATCAAATAAAACTTCCATTATTGCTAAAAATTTTGATTGGGCGCATACAATTACTTCGGTTAAAATTGCTAAAAAATTAAACAATCAAAGATCTGAAAAACTTCCTCCACTAAACATATGTATCCAAGTTTGTACAGATCCAAAAACTAGTCATGAAGGTTGTAAGCCTGAAGAAACTTTAACACTTTGTGAAACCATTGTTGATTTGCCTAAACTTAGATTACGTGGTCTTATGGTTTTACCCCATGTTTTTAATGAGATTAATCAACAAAGAATACCTTTTAGGCAACTTCGAATACTTTATACTGATCTTGTTAATCAAGGATTAGAATTAGATACCCTATCGATGGGCATGAGTAATGACCTTGAAGCAGCTGTAATGGAAGGAAGCACAATGCTGCGAATCGGTACGGCATTATTTGGAAATAGACCAGAATAGAGATCAAAATGGATTATAAAAATAGCAAAATTGCCTTTATTGGCGGGGGCAATATGGCGCAAGCGATAATTCGTGGGTTAATCTCGGCTGCTCATTCTCCAAAATATATCCATGTATCTGATCCGGATATCAAAAAAATAAAAACGTTACAAAAAATAAATAATTCTATGCTGGTAACTGAAAGTAATCATAAGGCAGTTAAAGAAGCGGATATAATTGTTATAGCGGTTAAGCCCCAGATTATTTATGAGGTTTTAAAAGAATTATCAAAATCCCTAAATTTTGATAAACAGTTGTTAATTTCAATCGCGGCAGGTTCAACTCTTAATTCGCTCAAGGAATGTTTATCCGAAAAAGCAAAATTAGTCCGCGCAATGCCAAATCAACCTGCTTTAGTAGGAAAGGGTATGTGTGGATTATTTGCTACAAGTAATGTTAAAAAAGATTCATGCAATCTAGCAAGCTATGTTATGGGTTCAGTCGGCAAGGTAATTTGGGTTAATAATGAGGATCAAATGAATCCATTAACTGCTCTTTCTGGAAGCGGACCGGCCTATTTTTACTTATTGATGGAAATTCTTGAGGAAATTGCTAAAGAGTTTGGATTTGATAGTCAAACTGCTCGAGAATTAAGCTTACAAACCGCCCTAGGTGCTAGTGATTTAGCTTCAAATAGTAATGAATCTCTCACTGCATTAAAGAAAAAAGTTACTTCTCCTGGTGGTACAACTGAAGCAGCATTATTAGAACTTGAAGCTGCAGGCATACGTGATATCTTTCGAAAGGCGCTTAAAGTAGCATCCAACAGGTCAATTGAACTAGGGCAATCAAAGTAAAAATAAATTTTCACTAAAGAAATACAAATCAAATGATCAGCGGATTCTTATATCTTTTCCAATCTGTAATGGATCTATACCTACTTGTTTTCGGACTAAGGCTTGCCATGCAGTGGGTACGTTCCGATTACCAAAATCCTTTGGTCAGATTTGCACTTAAAGTAACAGACCCAATTGTAGAACCATTACGGAAATTTATTCCTAATTTTGGCAAGCACAATCCAGCGGCTGTAATTATTTACGTGCTTCTAATCTTTTGCCTAAATTGGGTCCTGCTAAGCAGTATTTGTCAAATTACACCAGACATGCTTTCCATGTTAGCAATTGCTATTTTACGTGGTATCCGAGTAATACTATCCATTTACCTTTTTCTTATATTCGCCTACGTGATTCTTAGCTGGGTCAGTGTTGGAAGTAACGTTGGTTTCAATCCTTCGTTAATTAATCTTTCTAATCTGGTGTCTGGTCTTGTTTATCCCATTCTGATTCCAATTAGAAAATTTATACCCCCAATTGGCGGCCTAGATTTATCCCCAATTGCAGTAATAATAATTATTGGAGCACTGAGAGAAACCACAATGTCATTTGCAATTCAGTTAAGTGCTATAGGTTGTCCTTTAAGGCTATTTATATAAATACTCTAGGTTTTACTTCCTAAATTACTCTCAATAACCTCATTCCTGATTCTCATAACATCACTATCAGGTACATACAAAAGATCCGCTACTTTTCTAACTAAGTGATCTTCATAGCGCTCTAGTTTATTATCTGACATAGCAACCTGCCATAATAAACGAATAACATTTTGTCTTTGTGAAGAATCTAAACATTCATGGAGAGCCCGAGTAAAATCAAATAAACAAACAGCTCTATCGCTTGATGCGCGAGCACGCTCTAACAATTGCATAGCCTCTTGAGGTTGTAATTCGAAATGCCTTGAAAGTAAATCAATAATAGCTAAATGCTCCTGTTTACTCTCATCAAAATCTGCTCGAGCCATCTCCACGAGTAAAGAAGCCAAAGCCAATTGCTCTCGTTGTTCAGAGTCTTCGGCAGTCTCAGAATACGCTTGATCCCCCATCAAAATTTTTTTTAACTTTCCAATCAATTTACTTCTTCCTTGTTAATAATTTATCAAAGCGATGAACTAAAATTTGTCGTAGTTCTCCTAGATGACCATGGAAAAAATGCCCAACCTCTGGTAGCACTATAAGCTCGGGGCCAGGCTCCAAATTATCTACCCACTTAATCACGCAATCAACCGAAACGATTTCATCTTCAACACCATGCAAAATTAACCAAGGTACATCAGGTTGAATATCTAAACTTGAAATTAATGTATTCACTGGCGGCGCTATTGTTATAAGTTGAGCTGCATCAATCTTTATTGCTGCTCTAGCAGCAATACCAGCGCCAAACGAGAAGCCTCCCAGTAAAATCGCTTTGGGATGCCAACGAGAATGAACATAATCTGCAATAGCTAAAACATCATTTAGTTCGCCAGTTCCGTCGTCATAAGATCCATCACTATTCCCAACGCCCCGAAAATTAAATCGTAATGCAGAAATACCTAAATCGTTCATCGCACGAGCCATTGTGTGAACAACCTTATTTAACATAGTTCCTTGGTGCTCAGGGTGCGGATGACAAAATATAGCTATAAGCTCATTTGATGGTTCCTTTGGGAAATCAAAAATAGCTTCCAAATTTCCTGCCGGCCCAGGAATTTTAAGGATATCTGAGAATATAGATTTAACCATAGCGAATAATTAAAAGATGAATACACATCTATTAATGGGTCCTCTGAGATCTCAGAGAATTTTATATAGACTTCATGAAGTTATATATTCTTAAGCCTAAGATTAACTATTGAACCTCTAAAAGTTCAACTTCAAATAATAAAACTGAATCTGGAGGAATAGTAGAGCCAGCACCTCGACTACCATAACCTAAATCTGGCGGGATAATTAGAATTCGTTTACCTCCAACTTGCATCCCATCAAAACCTTTATCCCATCCTTGAATTACTCGTCCCGCACCAAGAGGAAATGAAAAGGGCTGGTTGCGATCTAAAGAACTGTCAAACTTATTACCTTTATTCTCAGGGGATGATGGGTCATAAAGCCAACCAGTATAGTGAACAACAATATTCTTACCTACTTCAGCCTTAGCCCCATCACCTTCTTTTAGATCTGTGATTATTAAATCAGAAACCATTTCAAGCTCTCCCCCTAAAGAAGGATTATCTTTAGTATCACTCTCAACACAACCAAACAAATTAAAAATTACAATTAAAAAGACTACAAACAAATCCTTGGATATATTTCTAATTTTTATCATTCAACCTCTTCCTCTTTTGAACCTTTCTTAAACTGAAGTGAGGCAGAATTGATACAATATCTTAACCCACTCGGTTTTGGACCATCATTAAATAAGTGCCCTAAATGAGCATCACATGCAAAACACATCACTTCCTCGCGAATCATTCCATAACTTACATCGCGCTCAATCTTAAGGTTTCTTTCATCTGAAGCAAGCCAGAAACTTGGCCAACCCGTACCAGAATCAAATTTGTGTTCTGAGCTAAATAATTCTGATCCACAACAAATACAAACAAAATAACCTTCTTGCTTAATATCTAGATATTTTCCAGAAAAGGCTGGTTCAGTACCTTTATTCTGAGTAACCTGGTATTGCTCAGGGGTTAAGATATCTCTAAGCTCTTCATCTGAAATCCGGCGTTTGGAAATTAGATCAAATTTATCTGTCATATTATTTATCTCAAATTATTGAAATCTAAAACCAAGTAAACCTAATCACTCAACTCGATAAGCAAGCGATTTAATCTCTCAACAAAAGCTCCGGGATCCTTTGGCTGACGGCCTTCAGCTAAAGCGGCTTGCTCAAACAATACCCTTGCAAGATCTGAAAAGCGATCGTCATCCTCCTCGCTCGAGAGGCGCTTAATCAAAGTATGCTCAGGGTTTATCTCAAAAATCGGCTGAGATTCAGGTAAGGATTGTCCACTTGCCTCCATGACACGGCGCATCTGCTTACCCATATCAAATTCATCTATCACTAAACAGGCAGGAGATTCAATAAGTCGATTCGTTGAGCGGACTTCTTTAATATCTCCGTCAAGTTCTTTAGAGAGCCTTTCAATTAAACCTTTATTAAGCTCATCAAGCTCCTCAGTAGTCTGAGAATCCTGTTCGCCAATAGCACTTAAATCAAGCGCTCCCCGCCCCACATCAGCAAATTCCTTTCCTTCAAACTCTCTAAGATGGGAAGTTACCCATTCATCTATAGTGTCTGAAAGTAATAGCACCTCAATTCCCTTCTTTCTAAAAACCTCTAGATGGGGACTTGATTTTGCAGCATTATAACTATCACCTGTAATATAAAAGATCTTATCTTGACCTTCCTTAATACGTTCTAAGTAATCACTGAGTGATACGTTTTGAATATCGTTCTCATTATGTGTTGAGGCAAATCGTAGAATCTTGGAGATGGATTCTTGATTTGAATTATCTTCAGCGGGCCCCTCCTTTAAAACATTGCCAAATTCATTCCAAAAAGGCTGATACTTTTCAGAGTCTTTAGAGAGTTTATTAAGCATATCTAATACACGCTTCGTCAAAGCTATTTTTATTGCCTCAACATGAGAATCATTTTGCAGCAACTCTCTTGATACATTAAGAGAGAGATCAGATGAATCCACAACGCCTCGAATAAACCGCAGATAAAGAGGCAAAAATTGTTCTGCGTCATCCATAATAAAAACACGTTGAACATATAATTTTAGACCGCGCGGTGACTCCCTGTTCCATAAATCAAAAGGCGCTTTAGCAGGCAAATAAAGCAAACTAGTATATTCTCGCTTGCCCTCCACCTTGTTGTGGCTCCATAAAAGAGGATCCTGAAAATCATGAGATACATGTTTATAGAATTCTTTGTATTCTTCGTCGGAAATATCTGTACGTAATCGAGTCCAAAGAGCCCTTGCCTCATTAACAGATTCATATTTCGGCTCTTCATTCTTTGCATCATCCTCTCCAGAAACTTTCTGTTCGAGCATTTTGACAGGAAAACCAATATGGTCTGAATATTTCGTTATCAGAGAGCGTAATTTATAAGGGTCAGCAAAATCTTTGGAGTCATCTCTTAATTGCAATTTAACTGAAGTACCTCTCTGCTCTATATCAAAAGATTCAACAGAAAATTCGCCTTCGCCACTCGACTCCCAACGAACCCCTTCAGAAGTCTTCAGGCCAGCCTTTCTAGTAAACAACTCAACTCGGTCTGCAACAATAAAAGACGAATAAAAACCTACTCCAAATTGACCAATTAATGTTGCATCTTTTCTCTCGTCCCCACTAAGTCTTTCTAGAAATTCACCAGTACCAGATTTTGCAATTGTCCCGAGATTCTCGATGACCTCATCAATTGTCATACCAATGCCGTTATCACTAATAGTAATAAATCCTTGATCAGCATCAAAATCAACCTTTATTTGCAAATCATTATCTTCTTCCCATAAAGCAGAATCAGAAACAGCCTCAAAACGCAGTTTATCTGCAGCATCAGAGGCATTAGAAATCAATTCACGTAAGAAAATTTCTTTATTGCTATATAAGGAATGAATCATAAGATGAAGTAACTGCTTCACTTCAGCCTGAAATCCCATAACCTTTGAGGAATTCACAGTACTTGAATCTGCAACTTCCTTATTTTTCTTGGTTGTTTTTTTCTTGGTTGTTTTTTTCTTGGTTGTTTTTTTCTTGGTTGTCATCTTCTATCCAATTTTTATCAGAAATTATTAATAGTGGTTAGGTATATACAAAAATCAATTTTAAACTAGATAACATCTTTATGGGTAAATAGTTATCGGGGTGTTATTGGTTGTAAGCTGCCAAATTTCTACCATCGCAGCATTAGAAACAGCAATACAGCCATCAGTCCAATCATTGGATTGATAATAGACATTAGAATGTTTAGGATCATTTGGCTGGCCATGTATCATTATTTTCCCTCCAGGTTCTACACCAAGCTGCTTTGCTCTTTTTAGATCTTTCAATTCCGGGTAAGAAATCTGAATAGCTAAAAAATACTGAGAATCAACTAAACGGTTTTGCAGAAAATAATCCCCTTCCGGTGTTCTGAAGTCGCCTTCTTTTTCCTTTTCGCCCTTTGGAACAAGACCTAATGCAATATTATAATCTTTTATTATTTTCTCTTCATGGAGAAGATATAGCTTTCTTTCAGATTTATTAACAATAACTTTATCTGCAATATCCTGAGCATAAAGGTTAGAAAAAAATAAAGTTAGAATAGCGCTCATTAAGAAAAAAAAAGGAATATTAATCATAATTCTAAATTTAGGATTCATGGATCGGTCATATGCAGGCCTAAAAACTTCTAACATTTTATTTAGTTACCCTATAGGGCCAATAACTAATACCTGATCAACGAAGATCTGATCTTTATTCTTCAAATTATTTAAATTTATCAGGCTATTCTGTGTTGTTTTAAACTTTTGAGCAATCTTACTAAGGCTATCGCCTTTTCTAACAGTATAAGTTTTTATGCCCCTATCAATATCAATGTTTAACTCATTAACCGGCAATCTAATTCGCTGACCAATCCGAATAAAATTTTCGCTTTTAAGGTTATTTAAATTAACCAATTCTCTAATAGTCGTATCATATCTTTTAGCTACCAATGAAAGGCTATCGCCATTTCTAACTATATAAAATAAGTCTGGTAATTGGCGTTTAAATTTTTCATCTAAAGGGATTGCAGTCAAAAAATCATCTTTTGACTTAAATTGAGCAGAGGTTGGAAAAATTAAACTATAGCCTTTTGGGACATATTTATTACCAATCCAGACTGGATCTAAAAGCGCTGGATTGTATTCTTTTAGTGTTTTTAAGGAGAGCCCAAGTGTATTAATTAAAGTTCTAACAGATACATAAAAATCAATCTTTACAGAAAGGAGATCTTCCTCAGGCTCAACGTTAAATTTACCAAAATACTCGTATGCTAAATTATCCACTTTCAATGCTGCAAGAAACGCAGGATAAAAATTTCTAGAGGCAAAACCAAAGGATTTTCCTTCGTATTCCTTATTTATTCTATTGATATCAGTGGAGCCAATAGCCTTGACTGCTCTAGTCATACCTCCAACACCATGGTTATAAGCTGTTATAGCAATTGGCCAAGATTTTAGTTTGGAATAATTATTTGCAAGTAATTTTGCTGCAGCAGTAGTAGAAAAAAAAGGATCTCGACGCTCATCAAGAACATGGTTTATTTTCATAAATCGCTGACCAGTAGAACGAGTAAATTGCCATAAACCTGAAGCACCTACATGTGAGCGTGCTTCGGGGTTAAAAGACGACTCAACATGTGGTAAAGCTGATAGTTCTTGTGGTACATCATATTTCGCAAGTTCAGCGTTTATATATGATCTCCAAGCACCTGCTCTCTGCAAACCATCTAAGAATCTATCAGACATGCCTCCTTGATAACGAATTCTTTTGGAAGCTTCATACAATTCATCCGAAGTCACATCCTTAGGCCATAACTTAAGAACGCGTTGCTGATTATCATTAAGATTCGATTTATCAGATGATATTTCTTTTAAAATATTTCGATACCGATCTTTCGCTAAATCAGCAATTCTTCGCCTATCAGAAGAAGAGGCATCTTTAGGAATCTGAATAACTTCGTAAATCACTCCTAAATAGCGACTATCATGTAAGAATGCTTGATTAGTATTTATATTAGTAAATACCTTAAGCCAAAATTCAACATCCTCCTCAAGGCCTTCTGGCGTCTGAAATAAAGAATTTCCATAAACTGGAAAAACAAAGAAAATTAATAATAATAAAAAATTTAATTTTCTTTGTTTTATTAGCACGAATTTCTTCTTATTAAATTGTGATTAAAAATTGATCATTATGATAGGTCAAATATAATTTATTTCTTCATTAGGATTGATTCTACAAGCCAGATAAGCACAATGATAATTTAATTTTGAAAAAAGCAGGTATAAAGAATTTTGCGCAACAGAATAGGTGCTATACATTGTTTCTCTAACCCTCATAATACATAGAGCCTAATAATGGAATAATCTATACCTTAGAGATTAGTATGCAAGATATGAAAATCCTTTCAGTTGAAACCCGGTGAGCAAAAATCAAGCATCTTTATTTAGTTTCTGGCAGCCACGCTACTGGTTGGTATGGGTAGGTATTGGGGTTTTAAGGTTAGTTGTCCTATTACCTCAATCAAAACGTATGCTCTTCGGACGATTTCTAGGGCGAAGGATGTTTTTTCTATTAAAAAATCGACGCCAAATAGCAATAACAAATTTACAGATATGCTTTCCAAAAATACCTTTACTGGAACGTCAAGATTTAGCAAAAAGACACTTTGAATCACTGGGTATGGGAATAATTGAGTTGGGTATGGCGTGGTGGTGTAGTGATGAAGAATTAAATTCACTAATCAACGCTGAAGGCACAGAATATTTAAACAATGCACTTAAACAAGGTAGTGGGGTTATTTTACTTAGTGCGCATTTTTCATGCACTGAATTAGTTACCAGAAAACTGGCGCTCTTAAGCAAAAGATTTGCAGCTATGTATCGACCAAGCAATAACCAATTCACCGATGAAATAATTTACAGAATAAGAAGTAGATCTTTCTCAAAACTAATTGAAAAAGACAATGTTAGGAAACTAATAAAGACTCTAAATGAAAATACGACTGTTTGGTATGCATCGGATCAAGCGCACGGTAGGCGTGGGAATTTAGTTGCAAATTTCTTTGAGGAACCTGCAATTACAAATACCGCGATCAGCCAGATAGCTAAAATTAGTAATGCGCCAGTCATCCCTTTTTTCCCAGTCCGAATTGAGAATGGTTGCAGTTATAAATATGAGATTCTGCCCCCGCTTAAAGATTTTCCCAGTGGAGACTTACAGGCAGATGCGGAGCGATTAAATCAACTTTTAGAGAAAAGGATTTCTATCGCCCCAGAACAATATTACTGGGTTCATCGTCGGTTTAAAAATCGACCTGATGGATTCCAGGATCCATA
>JAYZVL010000026.1:0-11442 GCA_036155675.1 Pseudomonadota bacterium
CCCAGAAGGGCCGAACCGATCGCTAAAGAATCTTCTTCAAGAAAGCGCTATTTTGCCTTGGATGCGCGGTCATATACCATTAGTCTACTCGGGTGATTTTCTCTTAGCTGTAGGCGATTTATGGCTAAATGCTGATTGCCAAGCAGCGTCTGACGAGTCAGGTATTTCCATTAAATGGAGAACAAATTCGGCATTTAAATAGTTTTCTCCATTGTCGCTGAGCTTTTCATCTGGTAGTTTGTAGAACCAACCTGGGCAATCAATTTGGTGCATCAATCTTCGAAGTTCTTTTTTAGCTTTCTGATCAGTTACCAGCTGTTCAAGATGGCAAAATTACTTCGGTTTTTTGTTTCCCCTTTTTCAATATCGAAATAGCCTATTTTTTTTAAGTTTTGGAGCTTTAAAGCGTAAGCAGAATTTAATATGCCACGATTTATTTTTGTTACCGGAGGCGTGGTTTCTTCTTTGGGAAAAGGCATCACTGCTGCATCCCTCGGCGCTATTCTTGAGGCGCGTGGTCTTAAAATAAGCATGGTAAAGCTTGACCCTTATCTAAATGTTGACCCGGGAACTATGAGCCCTTTTCAACACGGAGAAGTATTTGTTACGGATGACGGAACGGAATCAGACCTTGATCTTGGTCACTATGAGAGGTTTGTAAGAACTACTACGGGGCACAATAGCAATTTCACAACAGGACGAATTTATGGAAGTGTTATTGCTAAAGAGCGAAGAGGAGATTATTTGGGAGCCACGGTTCAGGTAATTCCTCATGTGACTGATGAAATAAAAAGCGGTGTTGAGCAAGGAGCCGTAGATTCTGACATTTGTATTGTTGAGATTGGTGGCACTGTTGGAGATATTGAATCATTGCCTTTTATTGAGGCGATAAGACAAATGGGAATAGAGCTTGGGCCAGAACAAGTGGCATACGTTCATTTAACTCTTGTGCCTTACATTGCAAGTTCAGCAGAAATCAAAACTAAGCCAACTCAGCACTCCGTTAAAGAGTTGCGCGGTATTGGTATCCAGCCTGATGTTCTAGTTTGTCGATCAGAACATATCATTCCAGATGAACAAAGAAAGAAGATCGCTTTATTTACTAACGTATCTGAAAGTGCAGTTGTTTCAGCAATGGATGTTGATGATATCTATAAATTACCAATAGTGTTTAATGGGCAAGGGTTTGATGAGATTATCATTCGAAAGTTTCATATGAACTTACCTCCTGCTGATTTAAGTAAATGGCAAGCATTTGTTGACCTTAAGAAGAACCCTGAGGATGAGGTTATTGTTGCGATGGTGGGTAAGTATGTTGATCTCAAGGATTCATATATTTCACTCAATGAAGCATTGATTCATGCAGGAATACGCAATCGAACGAAAGTGAATATTCAATATTTTGATTCAGAGGAGTTTGAAAACGGTAATTTAGATGTTTTAACTAACGTTCATGCAATTCTTGTGCCCGGAGGATTTGGCGATAGAGGGATAGAAGGTAAGATTCATGCAGTGAATTACGCTCGTCAAAAAGGTATTCCATTCCTAGGTATTTGTTTAGGTATGCAGGTTGCTGTTATCGAATTTGCAAGGAATCAAGCAAAGTTGCAGCATGCCCATAGCACTGAATTTAAATCTGATACGCCGCACCCCGTTATTGGCCTAATTTCAGAGTGGCAAGATATAGATGGCTCTTTGAAAACCCGAAATGCTGATTCTGATTTGGGAGGAACAATGCGGTTAGGCGCACAGGAATGCTTTTTGGAAAAGAATACTAAAGCGCAAGTTATGTATGGCTGTTCACAAATTCGTGAAAGGCATCGTCATCGTTATGAATTTAACAATAATTACATAAGTGAGCTAACCGAAGCGGGCCTTGTTTTCTCGGGTTTTTCTGCTGATGGATTGGTTGAGATGATTGAGCTTCCAGAACATATTTGGTTTGTTGCCTGTCAGTTTCATCCTGAGTTTTTGTCAACTCCTCGAGATGGCCATCCACTTTTTACTGGTTTTGTAGAAGCTGCTAGTAAATATAATGCCAATGGCTACTTAGCCAAGGTTGAGTAAATCTATGAAGTTAGTGAATTTTGAAATAGGTTCTAATAAACCTCTTTTTTTAATTGCTGGTCCTTGCGTGGTGGAGAGCGAAGCTTTAGCTGTTGAAGTCGCTGGCACACTTAAGGAAATAACTGCGGATCTAGGCCTTTCTTTTGTTTATAAGTCTTCATTTGATAAAGCTAATAGGTCATCTTCTAAAAGTTTCCGTGGCTTGGGCATAGAGGAGGGCCTGCGCATTCTTGCTGAAGTTAGAAGTCAGCTTGATTTGCCAATTTTGACTGATGTCCATGAAGACACCCCAATTAATGAAGTTGCAGATGTTGTTGATGTACTTCAAACGCCTGCATTTTTATGCCGCCAGACTAATTTCATAGTTCATGTTGCAAGCTTTGGAAAACCAGTAAATATCAAGAAAGGGCAATTTCTTTCCCCTCAGGAGATGGAGAATGTTTTAGATAAAGCGAAATCTACTGGTAATAATGCGATTATGCTTTGCGAAAGAGGCTCGACTTTTGGTTACAACAATCTAGTTTCTGATATGCGCTCATTAGCAATCATGCGCGCCATGGGGGCACCAGTTATTTTTGATGCAACTCATTCAGTGCAATTACCAGGGCAGCAAGGGTTATCTTCAGGTGGGCAACGTGAATTTGTCCCAGTTCTTGCCCGTGCAGCAGTAGCTGCAGGAATTTCTGGCCTATTTATGGAAACTCACCCAAATCCTGAAAAAGCTCTAAGCGATGGGCCGAATTCTTGGCCAATTAAGAACATGAGGGGGCTGCTTGAAACTTTACTTAAGATTGATGGTCTCGTTAAAGCGAATGATTATGCTGAAAACGATTTATGTTAGCTCAGACCCCCAAGAAAACAATTAAATTATGAGCAGAATTAGAGCAATACATGGCAGGGAAATCATTGATTCAAGAGGCAATCCGACTGTAGAGGCTGATGTAATATTGGAGTCTGGTGCTTTTGGTCGAGCATCCGTTCCATCCGGCGCTTCCACTGGAAGTAAAGAGGCCATTGAATTAAGAGATGGCGGCCCTCGTTATTTGGGTAAAGGTGTCCAAAAAGCTGTAGCCAATATAAACAATGAAATTATTATTGGTCTCATTGAGCTTGGTGACGTAGATCAAAATAAACTTGATCAATATTTAATAAAATTGGACGGCACTGACAATAAAGAAAGATTTGGTGCTAATGCATCACTAGCCGTATCTCTTGCTTTTGCAAAATCACTTGCTAGCGAGAAAAATAAACCACTGTTTCAAACTTTATCATCTGGCCCATATCAAATGCCCGTACCCATGATGAATATTATTAATGGCGGCGCACATGCTGATAATAGTATTGATATTCAAGAATTTATGATTCTCCCAGTTTCTGCAAGCAATTTTAATGAGGCCTTAAGATGGGGGGTCGAGGTTTTCCATGCCTTGCGCAGCGTTCTTAAATCAAGAGGTATGAATACTGCTGTTGGTGATGAGGGAGGCTTTGCGCCAAATTTACCATCCAATGTGTCAGCGCTTGAAACGATTTTACAAGCCATAGAAATTGCTGGCTTTCAAGCCGGAAAAGAAATTTTTCTTGGCCTTGATGTTGCAAGCTCAGAATTTTTTAAAGATGGTTTTTATTATCTTGAATCCGAAGGAAAGAAATTTGACTCATCTGAATTTGTTGATTTTCTAGCTAAGATAGTTAGTGATTATCCAGTTATTTCTATCGAAGATGCAATGGATGAAAATGATTGGCAAGGTTGGGCGGAATTGACTCGCAAATTATCAAATAATGTTCAATTGGTGGGCGACGATCTTTTTGTTACCAATACCAATATTCTTCAGCGGGGAATAGATTTAGATGTTGCAAATTCTATTCTGATAAAACCTAACCAGATTGGCACATTGACAGAAACTTTAAATGCCATTGATATGGCAGTTGAAGCAGGTTATTCAGCTGTAGTGTCTCATCGTTCAGGTGAAACAGAAGACGCAACTATTGCCGATATTGCAGTAGGCACAAAAGCCACTCAGATTAAAACCGGATCATTATGCCGTTCAGATCGAATGGCTAAATACAATCAATTGCTTCGGATAAGCGAAATACTTGGCGATGCTGCGCAATACTCCGGTCGCAGCGCCTTCCCAATAGATATATGATTTATTTATGAATTCCTCAGTTTCATCTTCTGCAATTAAGTATTTCATTTATGTAACCCTCGCCCTATTCTTTTTACTCCAAGGGCGTTTGTGGTTTTCTGATGATGGTTGGCCTGAAGTTATTAGACTTCGGGCTAGTGTTGCTTCTCAGGAATCTGAGAATGCTAAATTTAAGGATCGGAATTTACGTTTAACAGCAGAGGTCAGCGATCTTAAAAATGGCTTTGAAGCATTAGAAGAGCGAGCCAGATCAGATCTAGGAATGATAGGCCCTCAGGAAAGTTTTTTTATCTGGTCTTCGGAGGTTCTTCCTGAGGCGAATTCAGAGTCTTCCGATTGAATTGTTCATATTTATTATTCATCTGAACTTATAAGTACGTATAACGCTCCTGTTCCGCCGTCATTTTCAGGGGCACTGCAGAATCCAACGACAGTTTCTAGGCCGCGAAGAACTTTATCGGTTAATGTTTTTAAAACAGGCCCATCTGGCCCGGACCCATAACCTTTACCATGAATAATCCTTGCGCATTGAATTTTTAGTTTGTCGCACTCATCTAGAAAATTAATTAGCGCAATTTCAGCCTCATTTGCTGAGAGACCATGCAGATCGATTGTTGCATCAATACGAATTTTTCCGCGCTTTAGTTTGCGCATCTTAGCTTTACTTAAACTTGATCGTTGGAAAAGTAATCTTTCTCCATAAGTATTTTCGGTTATATCTAAATTTTGTTGTGATCGGTGTGGCGATAAGTTTTCTTTTCTTTTCTTTTCTGATTGATTGGTCACTTTTAATCTACTTTGTATCTCTTCAACATTCCTCATCGCTTCACGGAATAGCGTTGAGTCTTCTGAATTGTTATCTTTGTGTTTCTTTTTATCCATATTAAAGCGCCAATGAGAATTCTCTTAAGTAATGATGATGGTTATTTTTCAGCAGGATTAAAAGTACTTGCTGATGCAATACAACCAATTGCTGATATTACTATTGTTGCCCCCAACAGCAATCAGAGTGGTTCAAGTCACTCCCTGACTCTTGATTCACCCCTATGTGTTAAAGAAGATAGCAATATGTATATCGTCGATGGCACTCCCACGGATTGCGTCCATCTTGCAATTACTGGGCTTTTAGATAATGAGCCAGACATGGTTATCGCAGGGATTAATCATGGTTCAAACCTTGGTGATGATGTGCTCTACTCTGGCACAGTTGCAGCCGCAATAGAAGGACGGTTTTTAGGTTTTCCAGCTATTGCCGTTTCCCTTGTCGGCGACAACCCAGAGAATTTTCATACTGCTGCAAAAATTGTTTGTAAATTGCTGGATAGGCTTAAAGCAAATCCTCTACCCCCTGATACAATTCTAAATGTTAATGTTCCAGATATAGAATTTGAAAAAATTAAAGGTTTTCAAGCAACTCGCTTGGGCTCTAGGCAGCGCTCAGAGCAAGCTATCTTGGAGAATGACTCTGATGGTAATCCTATGTATTGGGTTGGCCCTGCAGGCGCTGGATTAGATGCGGGTGCAGGTACAGATTTTTATGCTGTTAAGAGTAATTATGTTTCGGTGACACCAATTAAGATTGATTTGACTTTGCATGATGCATTGCCATCGATAGAAAACTGGTTATCAGCTTTATGACGACTTCGGCGAAAACCCAAGGTATAGGGATGACGTCTGCCCGCACTCGAGACCGACTTGTTAAAAGACTGCGCCAGGCTGGAATTAACCAACCCCAAATACTAGAACGTATTAGGGTCGTTCCTAGACACTTATTCGTTGATGAGGCTTTGGCGAGCAGGTCTTATGAAGACAGTGCCTTGCCCATAGGTAAAGGCCAGACAATTTCTCAACCGTTTATTGTGGCTCTAATGACACAAACTTTATTGGAGAAAGATGGTGCACTGAGTAAGCTTAATAAAGTGCTTGAGGTTGGGACAGGATGCGGTTATCAAACCGCTGTTTTAGGGCCTTTGGTGAATAAAATTTTTTCAATCGAACGTATTGGCTCATTACTAAATACAGCTAAGCAGCGTTTTAGAGATCTCGGTATAGGTAATGTTCGTTTTCGTCATGGCGATGGTTTTCAAGGCTGGCCAGGGCAAGCTCCTTTTGATGGAATTATTGTTGCTGCTGCATCGCCAGAGGTGCCTGAGAATCTTTTGGATCAGCTAAATGAGGGCGGACGATTAATTATTCCAATTGGAATAGACGGTGAACCTCAGGAGTTGATAAAAATTACAAGAACTGAATCTGGCACAAATAAACAATCAATTTGCGAAGTGTCTTTTGTGCCTATGTTAACTGGCAAGGAGGCAGGTGATTCATAGTGAGATTATTTTCATTACTTATGGACCGTGTTCTAATTTGGTCGCGACACCCTAAAGCCACATTTTATTTAGCGGGATTAAGTTTCGCAGAATCCTCATTCTTTCCAATACCCCCAGACGTGATGCTTGCCCCTATGGTAATAGCTTCTCCAAAGAAGGCCTGGAGATTCGCTGCTATTACCACAATAAGTTCAGTCTTAGGGGGGTTAGCGGGCTTTTTTATTGGTATGTTTGCAATTGATTTAATCGAACCTTCTTTAAAACAATTTGGCTACTGGGATGTTTATTTACTTGCAAAGGATTGGTTTTCAAGTTGGGGTTTCTGGGCGATTCTTGCTGCTGGCTTTTCACCTATACCTTACAAGATTTTCACTATTGCCGCAGGCGCTATAACCATGCCTTTAATGCCTTTTATAGTCGCTTCTATCTTTGGCAGAGCCTCAAGATTTTTCTTAGTGGCAGGCCTAATTTACTTAGGCGGAAAAAAATTCGAGGACAGGTTAAGGCAATACATAGATTTAATCGGGTGGTTGTTTGTTGCAGCAATGGTTTTAGGTTTTTTGATATTAGGCAATTAGCATTTCTTATACTATTAATGCCGCCGCTACTTTTCTTTGCTCACCAATTAGCACATTAAAAGTTTGGCAGGCGACAGCAGTATCCATAACCTCAAACGCAATTCCTTTATGTAGTATCTTAGTGATTAGCGCAATGCTCGGAAATCGTTGTTTTTTCCCGGTTCCAAATAGAATTATTTCCGGAGCAAGCTCTATTGCCAATCTAAAATCAATCAAATCTAATTCATCAAATGCTACTGGTTTCCATTCGGTTAAAATCGTATCCTTGGTAATGATGACGTTGGTGTCTATCAATTGTTCCATAATCCTAATTTCACCATTACTATAAGATCTAATGGTATTTCCATCCGAATGATCGGCAGTTAATTTCATTCTAAAGTCCTATTTCGATCATGAGAGAATCTTTTAAACCTTTTTGCAAGTATATACAGAGAAACCTCTGATGCGCAGAAATGGGCAATATCCAACCCGATTGGTGAAACAGCGACAAAGACCAAAAGAGGCAATTGATAATCTGCCTGAAAATTTACACCCTGTCTTGAGAAGAATTTTCGCTTCTAGGAATCTTAATGCAGATTCTATTGATTTATCACTTAAGAACTTAGCTCCTGTCGGTTTGCTGAAAAATATTGATTTGGCAGCAGAAAGATTTCTCAAGGCTTATAAAGATCAACAGAAAGTTATTGTGGTCGGTGATTTCGACGCTGATGGCGCTACTGCAACTGCCTTGATGATTAAATGCCTCAACGAATTTGGATTTAATAAGCCCAGCTATGAGGTTCCAGACCGGCAAAAATTTGGTTATGGGTTAACAGAAGCAATCGTCGAATTAGTGGCAAGTCAATCACCAGATTTAATTGTAACTGTTGATAATGGGGTTAGTAGCCATGCTGGCATTGATCTCGCAAATAAATTAGGTATTGATGTGATTGTTACAGACCATCATTTACCTGGAGAGGATCTTCCATCCGCAGACGTTATAGTGAACCCCAATGTAGCTGATTGTAATTTTCCAAGTAAAAATTTGGCAGGAGTTGGCGTTGCATTTTACGTAATGGCTGCATTAGGTAAACGCCTTTCTGAAAGCAAATATATAGAAAACGAGCTTGCAATCAATACATGCACATCATGCCTTGACCTTGTGGCATTAGGGACGGTCGCTGATTTAGTTCCACTCGATCAAAATAATCGAATATTGATTAAGCACGGTTTGCAGCGGATCTGTAATCAAAAAACACGCCCAGGAATTGAGGCTTTATTTAAGGTTTCCGGAAAAAATATTAATAGCGCTGTAGCTAATGATTTGGGTTTTTCAATCGCCCCTCGTTTAAATGCAGCCGGCCGCCTTGATGATATGGCAGTGGGCATAGAATGCCTGTTATCTGAAGACCCAGCTTTAGCTAGCAAACTGAGTAACGTTTTAAATCAATTAAATAAAGAGCGTCGTGAATTACAAGAGGGTATGCAACAGGATGCTGAAGCTTACTTAGAAAAATTAAAACTTAATCATCAATCAGTGAATAAATCTGCTGTTTGTTTATTTGATACTGAGTGGCATTCAGGGGTTGTGGGATTAGTTGCTTCGCGTGTCAAAGAGATTATGAATCGGCCTGTTGTTGCCTTTGCATTCTCTGGCGAGGATGAAGAGATTAAAGGCTCTGGCCGATCAGTAGCAGGGATTCATATTCGCGATGTGTTGGCTAATATAGATGCATCATATCCTGGGCTTATAAAAAAATTTGGTGGCCATGCTATGGCTGCAGGCTTGAGTCTTGACAGGGGGAGGCTTGAAGATTTTTCCCACGCTTTTGAAGCTGAAGTAGAAAAATATAAAGAATTTATCGATGATTCTGGGCTGTTGCTTACGGATGGATTGCTTGATGCGAGATATCTGAATTTAGATTTTGCAGAATTATTACGTAACTCAGGCCCTTGGGGGCAGGGTTTCGCGGAGCCAATATTTGAAGGTGTCTTCAAGGTGATTAATCAGCGCATTGTTGGAGGAAAGCACTTAAAGCTTTTGCTGCAACTTAAAAATCTAGCAACACCAGTTGACGCAATTTTTTTTAATAACGGGAGCTTGCTTGAAGACTCAGATAAGAAACTTTTTCTTGTGGTTTACCGCCTCGACATTAATGAATTTAGGCAAACTAGATCGCATCAGTTGGTTGTGGAACACATTGAATCCGTCTAGCATTGCAGCTTTTACAATCGACGCAATTACTCATATTATTAAAGTTTATGGAATTAAATCAGCTACAAACAGCAATTAAAGATATCCGTGAGCGCACTAATGCGCTGAGGAGGTATCTTTGACTTCGATGAAAAACTTGATCGCCTTAATCAAATAAAGCAAGAATTCGAGGATCCAGATATTTGGACCAATCAGAAGCTTGCAGAGTCACTTGGAAGAGAGAGATCAAAGCTCGAGTCTTCGCTTTTACCTCTTGAGCAACTACAGCGCTCTTTATTAGAGGCAGATCAATTGCTTGAACTCGCAATAGAAGAAGATGATCTTGAGACTCAAAGTGAAATATCAGCTGATATCGTTTCTATGCAAGGCCTAATTGAGAAACTTGAGTTTTTGCGTATGTTCAGCGGTCGTAATGATACCTCTAATGCTTTTTTGGATATCCAATCAGGCGCAGGGGGCACTGAAGCTCAGGATTGGGCAGAAATGCTGTTAAGGATGTATTTGCGCTGGTCCGAATCAAATGGTTTCAATGTTGAGATGATAGAAGTTTCCGATGGAGAGGTTGCTGGTATAAAGAGTGCAACTATTCATGTCCAGGGCGAACATGCTTACGGATGGTTGCGAACTGAGATAGGCGTGCATCGATTAGTAAGAAAGTCGCCATTTGATTCAGGCAGCCGACGCCATACCTCATTTGCTTCCGTATTTGTCTCGCCAGAGATAGATGATGATCTGGAAGTGGAGATTGACCCTACTGATCTTCGAGTTGATGTTTATCGAGCTAGTGGAGCAGGAGGGCAGCATGTCAATAAGACTGAATCCGCAGTTAGGATGACGCATCTTCCAACTGGAATAGTGGTTCAATGTCAGAATGATAGGTCTCAACATAAGAACAGGGCGACTGCTTTAAAACAAATGAAATCTAAACTTTATGAGCATGAAGAGAAAAAGCGTCTTGCTGAAGTTCAGGCTGCAGAGGATGCAAAATCAGATGTTGGCTGGGGAAGTCAAATTCGATCTTATGTGCTTGATCAATCTCGTGTAAAGGACCTAAGGACTGGTGTAGAGTCTGGTGATCCTGATTCAGTTTTAAATGGGTCATTGAATAAATTTATTGAAGCTAGTCTAAAGCAAGGCGTTTAGGTATGTCTGAAGAAAAAAAAGTTAAAACTGATAGCAGTAAGGAAAATAAACTGATCCAGGAGCGCAGAAAAAAACTCAAAGAGTTGCGCGGTGAAGGCTTTGATTTTCCTAATAGCTTTCGTCGCAGCGCTTTAACTGGTGATCTTCAGGCAATTTATGCTGAATATACAAATGATTCGCTGGAGGAAGTAAAGATTAATGCTTCCGTTGCTGGCCGAGTAATCTCTCACCGCATTATGGGTAAAGTAAGTTTTTTAACAATTCAGGATAGAAGCGGCCAACTTCAAATTTTTCTGCAGCGCGATCAATTAGGAGTTGAAACCTATCAGGCAACCAAGAAATGGGACTTAGGCGATATAATTTGGGCAAAAGGTCAACTTTTCCGAACTAAAACTGGCGAGCTTTCTTTGCGTTCTGCCTCTGCATCACTTTTAACAAAATCGCTTCGCCCATTACCTGAAAAATTTCATGGTCTTCAGGATCAAGAAATACGGAGTCGAAAACGCTACCTTGATTTAATTGTTAATCAGGATTCACGTGAGGTATTTTTAACACGCATAAAGATTGTAAAGTTTTTACGATCTTACTTAGATAGCTTTGATTTTCTAGAAGTTGAAACTCCAATGATGCAGCCGATTCCTGGTGGTGCTGTAGCTCGACCTTTTGTTACCCATCATAATGCTCTGGATAGAGAATTTTATTTACGTATCGCACCTGAGTTATATTTAAAACGTCTTATTGTAGGTGGTTTTGAGCGTGTTTATGAGATTAACAGGTCCTTCCGTAATGAAGGCCTGTCAAATCGACATAATCCAGAATTTACAATGCTCGAGCTTTATTTAGCCTACTCCGATGAAAATGAATTAATTAATTTATTGGAAAATATGTTACGCAGCTTAGCTGAAACTTTATTTGGTGGATATGTTGTTAATTACCAAGGTAGTGAATATGACTTAAGTAAACCCTTTGAAAAGCTTACCGTAGAA
>JAYZVL010000027.1:0-6343 GCA_036155675.1 Pseudomonadota bacterium
GTAAACCGGATTTTATTACGTTCACAAATGTGTTTGCCCATATCGAAGATCTTCAAGAGGTTTTTCAATCTCTTAAAAGGTTAATTTCTGAAAATACAATTATTGTGATTGAGAATCATTATCTTGGTTCGGTGCTTGATGGCAATCAGTTCGACACCTTCTATCATGAACATCCCAGAACTTACAGTCATGGATCGTTTGTTCAGATGGCAACTACCCTGGGTACACAGCTAGTAGGTGTTGAATTTCCATCTAGGTATGGTGGTAACATCCGTGTCTTTTTAGGTAATTTGTTAAATACTGACTACGGCGGCAATGTTGATTTGGCTGCACTGGAACTTCGAGAAAGCAAATTTTTTGATGACTTCTCCTCATTAAGGAAAAATATAGAGAAATGGCTGGTAGTGAAACAGAAATTCTTGCAGGAGAAGTTCGAAAAACACGGAAAGCTAAGCGCCAAAGCTTTCCCGGGTCGCGCTGCCATTTTAGTTAAACTTCTCGGGTTGGATCAAGATTTAATATCTGCTGTTTATGAAAAACCAGGTTCACTCAAAGTTGGTTATTATCTTCCTGGCACGCGAATCCCGATTTACTCTGACGATGACTTGTTTGATTTGCCCGATCAGACACTCCCATTACTCAATCTAGCATGGCATATTCCGCAGGAAATTCGCAATTATCTCACAGAGCATCGTTATCTTGGGGATGTATTTGACATTATAGATCCGCAAGAATTTAAGTGCAGATTATGAGTGCTATAGGAATAATTGGGGCCGGCTTTGGCTTATATGGCTATCTCCCTGCTCTTATTGAAGTGGGTGAAAAAAAAATTATATTACCTGCCAGATATAAAGATAAATTTTCAGCTAGGTCCGAATTGCAAATGTATGCGGGCTATGTTCAGTGGGTTTCTGATGAGAGAGTTATGCTTGAAATGGTTGATTCAATTGTTCTTGCATTACCACCAGGATATCAGCTGGAATTAGTCAAAAAATTGATCCATTTTCAAAATGTAAAAAATTTACTTTTAGAGAAACCACTCGCTGTTTCACCTGGTATGTCCTCACAGTTGATAGACGAGTTGGTTAATTCAAAAAAGAGATTCCGCATTGGCTACAATTTCCGATTCACTTCTTGGAGAGTTGGTATCTTTGAGTATATAAATAGCATCACTCATGCAGCTAGAATTAATCGTTTATATATTTCTTGGAATTTCTTAGCTCCACATTATCGTAATGATGAATTGATCTGGAAACGTTTCAATTCTTCCGGCGGTGGGGCATTACGTTTTTATGGGATACATTTAATCGCTTTACTAGCAGAATATGGTTACACAGAAGTTTTGTTTTCGAAAAAATTTGGTTCAAATCCTGATGAGGTTGCAAAGTGGGAAGCAAGATTTTCAGGAGAAAATTTGCCAATCTGTGAAATTTTGGTTGATTCGAAGACTACAAAAAGTCAATTTATGGTTTCAATTTTTACTAATTCTAAGAAAACAAATATGTTTAATCTTCTCGATCCGTTTGATTGTAATGAAAATTCTCAGGCATATAAAGGACAAGATAAAAGACTTCCATATTTGGTGGATTTGTGCAGATCATTGTTTGATGACTCTGGAATGATCTACGTTTGGTATAAAAACACCATTGAGCTTTGGCGGAGGGTTGAAGATGTTTCTACTTTCAAAATATGCTAGTTTTATTAATCAAGGTAGGGAATTTATCACCCCTCTCCTAATATTGTGTATCCGATTACACTACTGCTTAAAGCTGGATGCTAAGTTTATCTAAAATTTTTCTAAAAACACTGATCTTTCTAGTTCGGGTAACGTCCCTAATTCCTGATAAAATTTTTTGATCAGGAAATTGTCGTTTAATTAATTTCCAATGTATGTTGATAAAGAACTGGAAATTTTATCTTACATTTAAGGGTTATTATAAACAGTGATAATCTGTGATAATTATGGATCAAGTATTTATAAAAAATTTTTTTGCAGGTAAAAAAGTCTTCATTACTGGTCACACCGGCTTTAAAGGTTCATGGCTAGCATTCCTGTTAAACGAGTTAGGGGCTGAGGTGATGGGTTTTGCCATGCCACCGGCAACTTCTGTTAACCATTTTGACCTACTGAGACTTGATAAAAAAATTAAGCATGTGTTGGGTGATATCCGTGATGGTTCTTTACTTGCTAGAACCCTGAGTAAATTTCAACCTGAATTTGTCTTTCATCTGGCTGCTCAAGCCTTGGTTCTTCCGTCTTATAAAGATCCTGTAACGACATTTTCAACAAATGTCACGGGATCAGTTAATTTATTAGAAGCGGTTCGGCTGTGCGAGTCGGTGCGCTCACTAGTTTATATAACCTCTGATAAGTGTTATGAGAATTTTGAATGGATTTGGAGTTACAGAGAAATTGATCAACTGGGGGGCAGTGATCCTTATAGTGCATCAAAAGCGGGAGCCGAGATTGTATTTTCATCTTATGCACGCTCATTCTTTAATCAGCGTCAGTTTTTAGGTGCAGCGACTGCAAGAGCAGGCAATGTGATTGGTGGGGGCGATTGGGCGGTGGACCGAATTATTCCAGACTGCATTCGTGCAATTGAAATGGGTGATCCAATCCGCCTTCGTAACCCTGGTTCAATTCGCCCTTGGCAGCATGTGTTGGAACCGATTTCGGGCTATCTTTTATTGGCGATGAATCTATCTGAGGAGCCCAAAGAATGGGATGGATCGTGGAACTTTTGCCCCTCTAACCAAGAAGTGCGTACTGTACAGAATATGGCGGAAGTAATTATTAGCCACATGGGGAAAGGCAGTATTGAAGTAGTTGAATCTGAAGAACAACTGTATGAATCACATTTGCTACAGTTGAATTGTGACAAAGCCAATCAATTGTTGGGCTGGTATCCTTGCTGGAATGTCGAGCAGACATTGGAGGCGACAGCACTTTGGTATAAAAAAGTGATGAATGGTGGCGATGCTGAGCAGATTACACGCGCCCAAATCCATGAATTTTTCCCGGAGTTAACATGATAAATGGAGTTGTATTGACACCCTTGAAGCAAATTTTTGATGAGCGCGGTAAGGTTATGCATATGTTACGTGAAGATTCGCCTGAATTTATAAGATTTGGTGAAATTTACTTTTCATGCACTCACCCTGGAGTGGTTAAAGCCTGGCATTTGCATAAAGAGATGACTTTGAACTATGCAGTGATCCATGGAGAAATTAAGTTTGTTTTATTTGATAACCGACCAGATAGCTCCACACGTGGTGAATTCCAGGAATTTTTCATTTCCCCTGAAAACTATTTATTAGTAACGGTACCACCCATGATCTGGAATGGGTATAAAAGTATAGGTACTACGGTGTCTATCGTAGCCAACTGTTCTACCCTGCCTCATAGTCCTGATGAAATCGTACGATGTTCCCCAAGTAGCCCTGAAATCTCGTATAACTGGGAATTGGAACATCGCTAATTTTTTTGCAATATATATATAATTCATTTTCAAATAAAAGGTCTGATTTTATGAAAGTAATCATTCTCGCTGGTGGTTTTGGTACCCGTTTAGCTGAATACACCGATGTCATCCCCAAGCCAATGGTGCAGGTTGGTGGCAAACCGATTCTTTGGCACATCATGCAAATCTATGCACACTTTGGACACAATGATTTTTATGTAGCCTTAGGCTACAAAGCTGAGATAATCAAGAAGTATTTTCTTAATTACCGTGCACTCAATACCGATTTTACTATCGATCTTGCCTCTGGCAATGTGACACAGCACCAGGTCAAGCCGATTGACTGGAAGGTAACTTTGGTTAATACCGGTGAAGCTTCTATGACCGGTGGACGAGTAAAGCGCATGCAACCTTATATTGGTAATGAGACCTTCATGTTAACATATGGTGATGGTGTCGCTGACATTGACTTGGATGCGCTACTAGCCTTTCACCGTAGCCATGGCAAAATGATTACTGTATCATCCGTTCGTCCAGCAGCACGCTTTGGCGAACTTGAAGTGGATGGAGAGCGTGTGGTTAGCTTTCAGGAAAAGAGGCAAATGCACGAAGGCTGGATTAATGGTGGCTACTTTGTGGTTGAACCAGCGTTCTTTGATTTGATTGCTGGCGATAGCACATTTTTGGAGCGAGAACCTTTAGAAAAAGCAGCACAAGTTGGTGAGTTGATGGCGTATCGCCACGAGGGCTTTTGGCAGTGCATGGACACCAAACGTGACCATGAATTGCTTGAATTGCTTTGGGATAAGGGCTCTCCATGGTCGGTTTAGCTTGACCGTGCGTATACTAATTACTGGTGGTTTTGGTTTTGTTGGTGGGCGACTGGCCGATCATTTTTCTCAAGTAGGGCACCAAGTCGTGCTTGCTTCTCGAAATGAAAGCAATCCACCAGATTGGTTACCACAAGCAGAAGTGACACTAATTAAATATAATGATGATAACTTCATTAACAATATTTGCGAGGGTGTCGATGTAATTATTCATGCGGCGGGTATGAATGCGCAAGACTGTGCTGCTGACCCGGTCGCAGCTTTGGATTTTAATGGTGTGGCTACAGCACGCTTAGTCGAAGGAGCAAGCCGTGCAGGAGTAAAGAAGTTTATCTACCTATCAACCGCACATATCTATTCCAGCCCGTTAGTGGGTATCATTACCGAAGAAACCTTCCCAAGCAATCTGCACCCCTATGCCACATCCCATCTTGCCGGCGAACATGCGGTGTTAAGTGCTAGCAAACGTGGAGAAATTAAGGGTATTGTGCTACGTTTATCTAATGCCTTTGGATCGCCAATGCACAAGGATGTTAATTGTTGGATGTTGTTGGTGAATGATTTATGCAGACAAGCAGTGGTAATGCGTAAGTTAGTGTTAAAAACTAATGGATTGCATCAGCGAGACTTTGTTTGCATGACTGAAGTTTGTCGAGTTGCAGAGTACTTAGTTGTTGGTGATGGCGCATCAACGAAACTTTCCATCTTTAATGTGGGCGCTGGCATTTCGCAATCGGTGCTTGAAATGGCACATTTAATTAAGCAACGCTGTACTCAAGTTTTAGACTTTGAGCCAAAGTTACATCATAAACAGGGTGGGGTAGATGAACAGCTTCTTACACTAACTTATAGAACAGACAGTTTGAACTCGTTGGGTATTAGTTCCAAAAGCCAAGACAACATAGAAGAAATTGATAGTCTGTTACAATTTTGCCAGTTAGTATTCACCCAAAAACAGAGCGAAAATACTTGAATGATAGAGTGACCCCGTTAGTTTCTGTGGTGATTCCCAATTATAACCATGCCCGATATTTAGGCCGTGCACTGCAATCATTACTTGATCAAACCTATACGAATTGGGAAGCGATTATTATTGACAACCATTCAACCGATAACACCGATGAGGTGATTTCAAGCTTTACCAGTCCACAAATTAGTTATTTAAAAATTCATAATAATGGTGTTATCGCGAAATCGAGAAATGCAGGAATTCGGGCAGCAAACGGTGAATGGATTGCCTTTTTGGACTCGGATGACTGGTGGACATCTGATAAGCTGCAAGTCTGTTTTGACTATATTAACGAAAAAGTTGACTTGGTTTATCACGATATGCAAATTATCACAGACAATCCTCAACCATTTAGTCGAAAAATCATTAAATCTTGGCAAGTGAGCCCCCCGGTATTGATAGATCTTTTGCTGAAGGGTAATGCTATTGCAAATTCGTCGGTAGTGGTGCGTAAAAGCTTACTAGAACAAATTGGTGGTATTAATGAGTGTGTGGAAATGAAAGCCTCCGAAGACTACAATACGTGGTTACGTATTGCACAGTTGAGCGAACAGTTTGTTTACCTACAGCACAGACTTGGATATTATTTGAAACACAATCATAGTATTTCTCAAAAAGATATGTCTATACCAATGCGGCATGCTGTAGCTGAGCTTAGCTCTGCACTAAGAGAGTCACATAAGTTAAAGCTTGAAGCAAACTTAAGATTTGCATCATTGCAGTTCAATTATTTAACGTTTAAGTATTCAAAGATTAAGTTGGATTTAATGTTTGTACTGTGTCATGGCAGTGTGGCAAAAAGAATTAAAACACTGATTTTATTAATGAAGATAATTTTTAATAGATTTTCGCATGACAATAATCAATAAATATAAGGGAGACTATTTAAAATTAGCGGTAATATTCTTGCCGGTAATTTTTTACGATCCTTTCTTGTTTTCTATCAAGGTATATCCACCGATTAGAATTTGGGCTTTTTTGATGTTAAGCTTCTATCTTTTTTTTAAGTCTACACGTTATTATAAAAATGACGTATTTAT
>JAYZVL010000028.1:0-11951 GCA_036155675.1 Pseudomonadota bacterium
GAAAGAAACGTCAAATTATCCAACGTTTTGGAGAGCATGAAGGGATAGGTCGGGAACCAAGGGAAGTGGCACTATCACCTGATGGATCAAGAGCTTTTGTCACTAGTTTTGTTGGCGACACACTTGCTGTATTTGAAAGGAAAGCTCAAGGCTTTGTTCATATTGATACCTTGCCTACTGGTAGACGACCAACAGGGTTTTCTGTTTCACCGGATGGAAATTTTGTTTATATCGCTCATCTTTTGCCAAGAGGAGCTATGGAAAAAAATGAATCTTGGATCAGTGTCTATGATGTTAATTTATTAAAGCTCCTTAATGATGGGGCAGTTATACCTGATAGTGGAAATCCTTTTTATGCTTCTTGCTTGAAGCAATTGCCGATGTTTTCAAAATACGAGCCCTATGATTTACAAATGGAAAGTCCGTATTCTTTATTAAGAGGGACTTTTTTAAATCCTTCTGGAACTGATTCCCTCGTTCCTTCAATGGTTTTAGTGCCCTTTTTGATGTTTGAAGGCGACATGGAAGCAGCAGGCCTTGATAGACCACTTGGACGGATTACCACCAGTAATATTTTATCTTTTGATACCCGGAGGCCTAGTAAGACTCACGCTCATCAACTTGATACTATTTTTGATATTCGTGACCGAGGAAAGAAATTCCAGCAATGTATAAACCCTAACGCAAATATGGAATTTCCTCAGATTTACTATCCTAAAGATCGTCCTGGTATTGCAACTTCGAATGGCGCTATGCATCCCACCGGCGAAACTGGTCTTATGCAAACTGGTCAAATTCGATCAATAGCATATACGCGAGGCGGCAGGAGGGCATTCTTAATTTCATATAGCTCCGATGAATTGGTTCTGGTTGATCCAAATACTAGACACTCATTAGCTAAAAAACATTTCACTCTATCAGGAAGTAATCCGGTGGATATGATCTTAAGTAGCGACGGATCAACCGGATATGTCATTTATGAGAACAGTTTATATATATCGATTATCGATACTTCTTTTTATGCCGGTAATAATTTACCAAGACCAGTTTACACACCCTTTTGGATAAGCAAAAAGCTTGTTCCTCAGTCGAGCGCTTCTTTAGTGTCTTATGGCAGAGTAACCCGAGATATTCGTGATGTTCCTGAATTACCAATGATTAAGGAAACTGGAAAGATAATTTTACTCAATCAAGATCCTTTAACTCCAGAAGTACGTCGAGGAAAAATTTTATTTGCTTCTTCAAATCCGGATAAGTATCCAGAGCTTACAGGCCATCGTGAAGGCGCTTGCTCAATTTGCCATGACGACGGCCATAACGATGGCTCTATGTGGGTCATGCTTGATGGAGAAAGACGAACAATGAGTTTACGAGGAGGAGTGGGGGGCCGTGGTTGGTTAAAAGCCAAAGCCACTAATCGCAATGCTCGGGAAGTGGCAGATAGCTTGAGCAGAGAATTATTAGGTGGCTCAGGCTTAAATAATTATGATTTAGATGCATTGGGTGCTTATGTGGCATGGCACATTCCGCGTATCCAAGCCCCTTTTACTGATGCAGCATTAGTTGCGGAAGGTAAAGAATTATTTCGAGAAAAGTGTTCTAGATGCCATTTAGATGCATTTACTGAATTAAATCAACGTAATGTTTTGTCAACTTTTGGCGGTAGTGATGAGCCTGCAGTTTTGTTTGATGTTGGAACTCGTACTAATTATGCAGGTGCATCTATGGGTAAGGCTCACCAAGATCTTTTTGCGAAAATTCCTTTACTCGGAGCAATATTTACAACTGTAGTAGGTGATCGTGCATTTACACCCAATGATTTTGTTTTCAAGTCATTGCATGCGAAGCTAAGGCCAAGTCGATCTGCAGACGAATTTAAAGCGCCCTCGCTAGTTAATGTTTGGGATAACGCACTTTTTTTTCACGATGGGCGCTTTCATGAGTTGCGGCAAGCAGTTAATTACATGAACGAATACCTCAAACTCGAATTAAATGATAAACAAATTGACGCTGTTATCGAATACTTGAAAACTTTCTAGTTTGGATTAATGTTATTCTTTCTGATGAGTTCATTACTCATTATTGTTTAATTTTGAAGTGGTACCGAGGGACGGACTCGAACCGTCACGGGTTTAACCCCAATGGATTTTGAATCCATCGCGTCTACCAATTTCGCCACCCCGGCAGCATTATAGATTTGAGCTCTTTTTATTCATTTTTTTGAGGTTGGAAATCATACACCTGTACTGGGCTTTCTGTCATTGCTGACATTATTTAAAGTTAAATATTTTTTATGAAAAAAACTGATTTTTTCTACGATTTACCCTCTGAGTTGATAGCACAGAACCCGCTTGATCGGCGCACTGCAAGTCGCTTGATGCATGTTTTATCGGGAAGCCGAGAATTCGAAGAATTTCGGTTTGAGCAAATTAATAAACTTTTAAGACCCGATGATCTATTGGTATTAAATAATACTCGCGTAATTCCTGCGCGATTGTTTGGGAGGAAAATGAGCGGGGCAAGGGTTGAAATGCTTTTAGAGAGAATTATAGAGCCCTGCCTTGCTTTAGTTCAGTTACGTGCGAATCGATCCCCATCGATAGGTTCAAAAATCATTTTTGAGCCTGATATTCAGGCAAAAATTGAATCACGTAAAGACCGGTTTTATCAATTGCGCTTTGAGTCAGACTTAGAGACCATTCTTGAGAACTATGGTGATATCCCGCTGCCTCCATACATCAAAAGACCAAATAATTTTCAAGATCGTGAGCGATATCAGACTGTCTATGCTAATGAACCAGGAGCTGTTGCTGCGCCTACTGCTGGTTTGCACTTCGATAATAATTTACTTAAAAAACTTACTAATCTTGGAGTCCGACAGGCAAAAATTACTTTGCATGTAGCTGCAGGAACATTTTTACCGATTGATGAATGCCAACTTGAAAGCGGTAAACTACATTCAGAAAGAATTTTTGTTGATGGAGCGGTATGCAAGAAAGTGGAAGAAACTCGTAAAAGAGGAGGGCGAGTTATCGCTGTTGGCACAACCGTTGTGCGCGCACTAGAATCTGCGTCTGTTAATGGCAACCTTAAGCCCTTTTTTGGCGAGACCGATATTTTTATTCGACCAGGATCAAAATTTAATGTTGTGGATGCGATGATTACCAATTTTCATTTACCGGAGTCTTCTTTATTAATGCTTGTTTCTGCATTCTCTGGTATTGACACGATTCTTGCCGCCTATCAATTTGCAGTTGAAAAAAAATTTCGGTTTTTTAGTTATGGAGATGCAATGTTTCTAGAGCGAACAAAGTGATAGAGAAAGAGTTAAAGTTTGATGTGCTGGCCAGCGATGGCCAAGCTCGGAATGGTCAGCTTACTCTTGCCCGAGGTACTATTCATACCCCAGCATTTATGCCAGTGGGGACTTACGGCGCTGTTAAAACATTAGCAACCTCAGATCTTAAAAAACTTGGGGCTGAAATTATTCTAGGGAATACATTTCATTTATTGTTGCGCCCAGGCTCAAAAATTATTCGCAGTCAAGGCGGTTTACATAAATTCATGAATTGGGACCGGCCTATTTTAACTGATTCTGGTGGTTTTCAAGTTTGGAGCTTGAAAGATAGCTGTAAAGTTTCAGAGCAGGGGGTGAAGTTCCGTGCTCCTACTGATGGCCATCTAATAATGCTTACGCCTGAGCTTTCAATGGAAACGCAGAATGCTCTAGGAAGTGATATTCAGATGATTTTTGATGAGTGTACTAAATATCCAGCAAACGAAATAGAAACTAGAGAATCCATGGAACTTTCTTTGAGGTGGAGCAAAAGAAGCCGCGACAAGTTTGATGAGCTTGATAATATTGGCAGAACATTATTTGGTATTGTTCAGGGTGGAATGAATTCAGAATTGCGAGCTGAGTCTTTAGATGGCTTAAATGATATTGGTTTTGCTGGTCTTGCATTAGGGGGTTTATCTGTCGGAGAAAGTTTGCTGGAGCGATTAAATGTTCTTGATAAAATTGTGCCATTGATGCCAGCAAATAAGCCGCGATATATTATGGGAGTTGGTTTACCAAGCGATATTCTTGATGCAGTTGAAAGGGGTATAGACATGTTTGATTGCGTTATCCCAACTAGACACGCTCGAAACGCTTACTTATTTACGAATAAAGGAGTTTTGAAACTACGAAATGCCCGTTTTCGTGATGACGATCAACCGATTCAAGCTGATTGTGATTGCTATACATGCCAAAATTATAGCCGAGCATATTTGCGTCATCTTGATAGTATTGGAGAAATGTTAGGTGCTCGGCTAAATACAATTCATAACCTGCATTTCTATTTTACTTTTATGGAGAGCATTCGTTCTGCAATTGCTAATGGAAGCTTGTCGACATTCAGCCGCGATTTCCGATCTCAACAGACCTAATTAGATCGAACTGTGCAATAATACTTAGTCTTTCCTGTCCTGAAATAGGACCTAATTTTTTAGATTCTGGAATTTTTAGTTATGGATTTTTTTATTGGAAATGCTTATGCCCAGACTGCTTCAGGTTCTGACAGTCTAATTAGCCTATTGCCGCTCGTTCTAATTTTTGTGGTTTTTTATTTTTTATTAATTAGGCCACAGCAGAAACGACAGAAAGAACATCGTGAAATGGTTGCTAGCCTCAAGGTTGGAGAGGAAGTGACTACGGCAGGAGGTTTGTTAGGCGAAGTAAAAGAAGTTAAGGATAGTTTTGTAAAAATTGAAGTTGCTCCAGGTGTTATTTTGACAATACAAAAACATACAGTCAGTTCAGTTATGCCAAAGGGCACCATTAAGGCTAATTAAAAAAGTAATTAAGAATTAACTCTTTAAATAATGAATTACTACTCAACGTGGAAAAATTTACTAATTATAGGGATCCTTTTTTTAGGAGCTATCATCGCATTGCCGAATATTTTTGGTAAGGCGCCTTCCATTCAAGTTATTCGTAGCGATGGCACGCCTTTGCTAGAAACTACAATCAATAGCATAAAAAATAATTTAACCTCCAATGGTTTAGAAAATCCTGAACTCTTTCTTGAGAGCGGGTATTTATTACTTAGTTTTACTAGTTTTGAGGAACAATTGCAGGCTAGTGCAGTATTAAATAAGAGTTTAAGCGATAATTACGTTATTGCTTTTACCCTTGTCTCACGAATGCCCGATTGGCTTCGAGCTTTAGGTCTGAAGCCTATGAGTTTGGGTTTGGATTTGCGCGGAGGTGTGCATTTTTTATATGAAGTTGATTTAGAGCAAGCTATTTCTCAAAGACTTAATATTCTTCAGACAGATATCAGTCGTAAATTACGTTCTGAGAGAATACGTCGAAATGTTTCTATTGTGAGAGATGAAGTAAGAGTTCGCGTTGGAGATCCAGGTGATTTAGATCAGGCTGAAAAGATTATTCAAGAAATTGATGATCTTTTTGAGATAAAACGCACCATATCATCTGGTGAAGAGCAATTGACTGTTACACCTACAGCTGATCAAGTAAAAGGTTGGCAAGATTTTGCTATCCAGCAAAATACCATAACTTTACGAAATCGCGTCAATCAGCTTGGAGTTGCAGAGCCTTTGGTGCAAAGACAAGGCTTAAATCGCATTGTTGTGCAATTGCCTGGCGTGCAAGACCCAACTCGAGCAAAAGAAATTCTAAAAGCTACTGCTACGTTAGAATTTCGAATGGTCTGTGAAAATCAGAATGCCTTTGAAGCCCAGAGGCGAGCCCGGGCCCCATTAGGTTGTGAATTATTTGAGGATCGCAATGGAGCCCCAGTTCTACTCAAACGTGATGTAATTGTTACTGGCGATCAATTAACTGACGCCGCTCAAGGATTTAGTGATGGTCTGCCAATGGTATCTGTAAGTTTAGATTCCAAGGGTGCAGATGAAATGCTTTCGACTACAAAAACCAGTGTTGGAAAGCAGATGGCTGTTCTGTTTATCGAACAGAATCTTGAAACCTCTCTAATTAATGACAAGGAAGTTCAGCAGAAAATAACAGACAGGGAAGTTATCAGTGTAGCTACAATTCAAGGAGTCTTTAGTAGCCGCTTTCAGATTACCGGGCTCGAATTAAATGAATCCCGTGATCTGGCTTTGTTGCTTCGTGCAGGTGCTTTAGCTGCACCAGTCTACCTTGTTGAAGAAAGAACCGTTGGTCCAAGTCTTGGGCAAGATAATATCGAACGGGGACGTAACGCAATCCTAATTGGCTTAGCATTGGTGATTACCTTTATGGCTCTTTATTATAAGGCTTTTGGTTTGATTGCTGATCTTGCTCTTTTTGTTAATTTAGTAATGATTATTTCAATTTTATCTTTACTGCAAGCTTCTCTAACCTTACCCGGGATTGCTGGAATTGTATTGACTGTTGGTATGGCAGTGGATGCCAACGTCCTTATTTTTGAACGTATAAGAGAAGAATTATCCAATGGTAATTCCCCTCAGGCAAGTATTCACGCTGGTTACGAAAAGGCTTTTTCAACGATTGCTGATGCAAATGTAACAACATTTATTGCTGCAGTTGTTTTATTTGCTTTTGGTACTGGGCCGATTAAAGGTTTTGCAATAACGCTTGCGATAGGCATTGCTACGTCTATGTTTACTTCGATTATTGGCACACGAGCAGTAGTTAATTTCTGCTTCGGGCGTAGAAAATTGGAAACACTACCTATTTGATTTTGGAAATAAATTGAATCAAAAAGAAAAAAAACCAAATATTGACTTTATGGGCAAGAGAAAATTTGCTATTTCCTGTTCTATTCTTGTCATTTTAGCATCAATTTCTTCGCTTGCATCTCAAGGACTTAATTTTGGGGTTGATTTTACCGGCGGTGTTTTACTTGAGGTTGGGTATGAAGAGTCTGCGAATATTTCATCAATTCGTCAAAGCTTAAATATCTCAGGTTTTGATGATGCCCAAGTTCAGAATTTTGGCTCTTCGACTGATGTTTTGATTCGAATGTTACCTCGCCCAAGTTTGGAAACTAATATACTTGCTGATCAGCTTTTGGAAATACTGAGAAATGAGGATGCAACAGTATTATTGAGAAGAATCGAATTTGTTGGTCCGCAAGTTGGGGAGGAATTAACTGAGCAAGGTGGAACCGCGATGATTTTTGCCCTTTTAATGATTCTCGCATACATTATGTTTAGGTTTCAGTGGAAATTCTCAATAGGCTCAATTGCTGCTCTTATTCATGATGTGATAATTACAATTGGAATTTTTTCTATTTTTCAGCTTACCTTCGATTTATCAGTTTTAGCAGCTATTCTTGCAGTAATAGGGTATTCGCTGAACGATACGATTGTTGTTTTTGACAGAATTCGAGAAAATTTCCGTCAAATTAGGCGCGAGACAACAGAAGAAATAATGAATAAATCAATTAATCAAATACTTGGTAGAACAATCATTACGAGTGTTACTACTTTGATTGTTTTATTGTCTTTGCTCTTCCTAGGTGGTGAGGCTGTGCGCGGTTTCTCGATCGCATTAATTATTGGAATTATTGTAGGTACATACTCATCAATTTATACAGCTAGTGCTGCTGTTCTTACGCTTAATTTGCAGCCTTCTGATTTACTAATGCCAAAAAAAGCAGAAAATGTTGACTCGTTACCTTAGAGCTACTTGAATTAAATAGCCCTAAGGCTAAATGCTTTAGCGAAGTGCACTATGGCAGAACTAATCGCAACAATCTCAGCAGGTATTTGGGCCGGTGTTTCCTTATATATAGCTTTTGTTGAGCACCCGAGCATATTGCGCCTAGGTGCAGAAGTTGCGACTAATTATTTTCGAATAATGGCAAAAAGAACAGCTCCTTTGATGATTTTACTTGCTGCCATTGGCGGAGTTGCTGCAATTTTTAGCTGGTATGAGGGCTCAGATCAATTATGGCTAATAGGGGGTATTTTACTATTAATCCAATTTCCTTTAACCGCAGTTTTTATTGTTCCAACTAACATTAAGTTAGTAAAAATTGATTTAAATCATTCGGCTAAAGAAGCCTTAAATCTTCATAAGCATTGGGGTCAGATGCATCTAATTAGAACGTTTTTAGGGTGTATGCCTTTTCTAATTTTTGTTTGGCTGCTTGTTTGATTTAGATGTATTAACTTGTAGTTTATTTAATTAATGGAAGTATAATTTTTTCTAGCTGAGAGTGAATTTTTGGAGAACCTGCAATTATATTTCCCGTTTCCATATAGTTACCATCATCTGTCATACTGCTGATCAGACCCCCAGCTTCAGTTAATATCAATGCTCCTGCAGCTATATCCCAAGGCATTAAGCCAAACTCCCAGAAACCATCCATCCTGCCAGAGGCTAAATAACTTAGATCCAATGCAGCTGATCCTGGGCGACGAACATCCCCGGCAATTTCCATTACAGCTCTTAGTTGTTCTAGATAGACATCCATCCATCGATCATTCTCTCTATAAGGAAATCCAGTTCCAATTAATGCGCCTTCCAGCTCCTTTCGAGAGCTCATGCGGATTCTTTTCCCATCTAACTGGGCACCTCCGCCTTGAATAGCAGTGAAAAGCTCTTGGCTATGCGGGTTATATACAACACCTACTTCTGTGCGACCTTTTATTTGAAGGGCAATTGAGACACAGTAGATTGGAAGGCCATATAAATAGTTAGTAGTGCCATCTAGAGGATCAATTATCCAGATATGGTCACTATTTCCTCTTGACCCTGATTCTTCACATAAAAAACTGTGCTCTGGATAGCGCTTTTTAATAACATCAATAATTGCTTCTTCTGCAGCTAAATCCACTTGAGATACAAATTCATTACGTGATTTACTCCTTACATCCAGCTGATGAACTCGATTAGCATGCCGCATAATAGTATTTCCTGCTAATCTAGCGGCTTCTATAGCTGTATTGAGAAACGGTTTCATTTTTTAGCCCCAGAATTATCAGTGATTGGTGAGTAGGATTCGTTATTTTATTCAATCGTGCTTAAGAATGGTAAACCATTGAGCATGAATTTAATTAAACCTTTTCGCTTCTTGAATCTTTTTTATTATGTTTAGCCTTTAAAAATTATAAATATATGAATAGAAAGATACGATTTGTTCTTTGTGATACAACGCACCCAGGAAATATAGGTGCTGCGGCAAGGTCATTGAAGACTATGGGTTTTGACCAGCTTGCTTTAGTAAGGCCTCGTTTTTTTCCTGACCCGGAAGCTGATGCTCGTGCAACTGGCGCTATTGATGTGCTAAAAAAAACGCTAGTAACCGGAAGCCTTAGTGATGCCGTTGCAGATTGTGGGCTTGTAGTTGCAACTAGCGCTAGGACTAGAAAATTTAACAACCAAGAGCTGGATCCCAGAGCGGCAGCATTGGAAATATTAGCTGCCTCAGAAAACACTACAGTGGCTGTAGTATTTGGAACGGAAAGTTCTGGCTTATCTAATGCCCAAATCGATTTGTGTCAGAAATTAATCTATATACCTACAAACCCAGATTATAGTTCTTTGAACCTAGCATCTGCTGTTCAGCTGATAGCCTATGAGTTACATTATGCTGATGCAATTTTTAGACCCGCAAGAAAACCTGAATATCCTCCCGCAACTAATCGACAGATGGAAGATTTTTACAACCATTTATCTGACGCTCTCATTTCAAGTGGTTTTATTAATCCAAATAACCCTGGTCAATTAATGCGTCGTCTGCGTTTAATTTTTAATCGAGCTGAGCTTGATGAGCACGAATTAAATATTTTGCGTGGTGTGCTGAGCTCGATATCCGTTAATAAAAATACTTGATAGTTTTCGATTAAATCTTAAAGTGTAATAAATTTTGAAAAAAAGAAAAATAAAATCAATCTATCTTGATTATGCTGCGACAACGCCATTAGACCCATTGATTCTAGAGGAGATGCTTCCATTTATGGGCAATAGAGAGGGTTTTGGTAATCCATCTTCAGTCACACATTCATTTGGCTCTGAAGCTTCTCAGGCTATTGAAAGAGCAGCTTTACAAGTTTCTAAATTAATTAATGCCAAAGAAGAGGAAATAGTTTGGACTTCGGGTGCAACTGAAGCAAATAATCTTGCTATAGCAGGGGTCGCTCAATTTCGCCAGTCAAGAGGCAGGAATATTATAACGACCGCACTTGAGCACAAATCTGTGCTTTCTACTTGTGCTTCTCTCGAGAATCAAGAATTTTCGACAACATATATTAAGCCAAATTCACAAGGTTTAATTAGTGTTTCTGATCTGGAGTCAGCATTGCGGCCAGAGACTATTCTCGTCTCTGTGATGCATGCTAATAATGAGATTGGCGTAATACAAAAAATTAGTGAAATTGGAACTTTATGCAGATCGAAGGATATTTTATTACACGTTGATGCTGTACAAACAATTGGCCGATTGCCGATAGATGTTCAGGAACAAAAAATTGATTTGTTATCAATAAATGCTCATAAAGCCTGTGGACCAAAAGGAATAGGAGCCTTATATCTTAATGCTGAACGTATTAGCCGAGTTGAGCCTTTATTATATGGAGGCAGCCAACAACGAGGCATGCGCCCCGGCACTCTACCAACTCATCAGATTGTTGGTATGGGAAAAACTATGGAGGTCGCTGATTCAGTTATGGAAGAGGAGGCTTCACGCGTTACCAATCTGCGTAAGCGACTTTGGGGTAAGCTCGAAGAATTACCAGGTATTCAGCTTAACGGGCATCCCTCTCGTCGAATAAGCTCTATTTTAAATGTTAGTGTTGCTGGCTTGGAAGGAGAGAGCTTGCGTTATGCCTTAATTGGTTTGGCAGTTGCTAGTGGCTCAGCGTGCAATTCTGCAACTGATGAACCTTCCTATGTATTGAAAAGCTTGGGCCGTTCTGACCAGCTAGCAGAAGCATCAATTCGTTTTAGTCTAGGGCGTTATACTGTCAATGAAGAAATTGATCATGCCGCTGAGGTTTTTTCAGATGCAGTCGAGTATTTACAAGCATTATCCCCAAGTAATTATTTGGAAGCTTCGATTTGACTAATTATAATGATGTCGTTTCGCAGTTGTTCTTTCTTCCAATAAAGGATTTTACTGGTGAATATCGAGGCCAAGCATGCCGAGATGATTTAGGAACAAAAATAGCTTTAAGTGCATCCTTAAACTCTAGAAATAAATTTTGTCAATTGAGCTGTCGTGCTTTTGCCTGTCCTCATATAATTGCTGCTTGTAATTGGTTAATTGAATCGCTCGAGGATCAGCCCGTGAAAGCTTTAGACGATATAGATTGGAACTATCTGCAAGAAATGCTAGACATTCCTACTGAAAAAGCAGGTAAACTACTGATTCTGAAAGATGCAATAATTGACTTGAGATCTGATATCAGATATCGGGCAAACCTTAGATAGTATTTAATATGCCAATTAGTTTGACAAATAGTGCCGCACAGCGAGTACGCAATCACCTAGAAGAACGTGGTTCTGGGATTGGTTTACGACTTGGAGTCAAGCGAACTGGCTGCTCGGGTTTTGCTTATGTTATTAATTTTGCTGATGACATTCAAAATGCTGATATTGTTTTTGAGTCTGATGGAATTAAGATTGTTGTTGACCCCGAGAGCCTTACTTTGATTGATGGCACTGAAGTGGATTTCATTAAGGATGGCCTTAATGAGTCATTTAAATTTAGGAACCCAAAAGCCTCAAGCGAATGCGGTTGTGGCGAAAGCTTTAACGTATGATTTGTATGATATTAATTGCTTTAAATATTACTCTAATTTCTAAACTCTATTTCGAATCCTTGCGTAAATAATCATTTAATTTAGTAGGAAAATAATTAGTATGGCTAAACAAAAGACCCTTTCTATTATTAAACCAGATGGTGTGGCAAAGAATTTAATTGGCGACATTTACAATCGTTTCGAATCTAACGATTTATTAATCGTTGCTG
>JAYZVL010000029.1:0-13633 GCA_036155675.1 Pseudomonadota bacterium
ACTGACGCATCCACTCACTGACCGCGCCACGCCTGCCCCCTTTGTACCATCCGTGTGGCGTGTTCACAACTTACCGCCAGTTATTTCGCTTATTTCCCAGAAAAAGTTCTATTAATTTATAGATAACAATGACTTATTATTTGTTGTTTCTTTGCAACAAAAGGAATATAGGGTTTTTTTTAAGGCAAATCTGCGCTTTTATTAATCCCAGGCAATAAAAAAAGCCCGCTGATTACTCGGCGGGCTTTTTTATTCGTCGTTAAAACGACAAACTTTTTAGATCAGCAAGCTAATCTTAGAAGTTGTAACGCAAACCAAAGTTTGTGGCACCATTACTAACATCGTGATCAACACCTACACTGATATCATTACCGCAAGAATACTGTGCGCCAACTGATAAAGCAGTGCTTTCAATATCAACACCTTCGATATCGACATTAGATGAAGTAAGAGCTGCGTTTAATTCCAGATTCGAAGCTATCATCGAACGAATACCTGTAGAGATTTCAAAACCATCAAAATCATCACCGTCAATATCGCCATCCACGTAGCTCACTTCAAACACTAGGTCAGTGCTGCCGTTAAGCGCAGGTGAAACACCCAAAGTGAAGGTGTCTGAATCAATATCAGCAAGATCTAGGAAAAAGACTGCTTCGTCCCAATCTTCGTTGGTATATGCAACGTGCCATTTGTCGTCGATGGCATAAGAACCACCGATAGCAATACCGTCGCCGTCGTTACCGCCAATGGATAACCCTTTCAGGTACCCAAGTTCAAGATAAGTGTAGTTAGGGCTGGCTGAAGCACTTGCGTGACCGCCGGCAAGAACCACACTTGAGGCTGCAAAAGCAACCAGTGCAATTAATACTTTCTTCATGACTAACTCCCTGTAAATCTAAAAAAATGTTTCTTGTCAAAATGACACATCCACTCAATGAACGCGCCACGACTGCCCCCTTTGTACCATCCGTGTGGCTTTTCAACAACTTACAGCCAGTTATTTCGCTTATTTCCCAGGAAAAGTTCTATTAATTTATAAATAACAATCACTTATTGTTTGTTGTTTCTTTGCAACAAAAGGAATGCAGGGGGGTTTTTAAGGCAAATCTGCGCTTTTTGCAACGCAATAAATTCGAACCTCAGGTATCCTCAAGATCCTAGAAAGCAAAGAGGCCCTGCATTCAGTAGATCACTATCTCAAGAAAACCTTAAATCCATAATTTTGGTTAAAGCTCAAACACCGAACCCACCGGAAAGGGACGATTATCCCATCGTTTCGTTATTTCAGCCTTTGAAACGTTCTGCTGGTCTTTATTCAAAGCCAATGACTGCCAGGTTTGCGGCGATTCGAGATATTTGGCATGGTTTTTCTCGGTGTATTCTCGAATACCCCGGGGGATATCAGCAACCCCGCCAAGTAATTTATAGGCATCACTGTGATAAACCATAAAGCCTGGGCGCTTGCCCATCTCCATGAAAGGCAACCACTGCCCCACTCGAGCCCAGGAGGTTACACAGCTGGCAGAAGTTACATCTGGATTCATAACCTCACTAACGCGCCCATTCATCATCCATAACTCAGCTGCCTGGTATTTGTTGTCATTCGATTGCACAGGATAGTCTTTCCGTGGCAACACCGAATCTCGAAAACTAAAGACGCTGATTCGAAACACCAGGTCATCACCAACTACCGTGTATGGCCAGGGCGGAGAGAATCGGCCTCCGGTGAAGGGGTAAAAACGGTGCACAGGATCATTCAATATGTGCATCACATCAACCTTCCTTGTGGTATAGGGGTTATCCCAAGTTTGCAAAATCTCTTGGGTGTCGGGGTCAAGGTAGTAAAGAAGTTCGCGATGATAAAATCGCCACCCATCTTCGACTTCCTCTATATGGCTTGCACCAATTCCATAGGTTCGAAAGAGTAAGCGATTACCTTCTCCTGGAATCCAGCCCCAAACTTCGCCTGGGAAGCCCCCAATCACATCCTTGCCGCTTATATCAGCCTGCAATTTAAGCAAAGCTGTCAGATTGCCCATCGGATCATCGAGATTAAGTGAATGTGAGGACGCAGCCGCATTGCCTGCAACTGCAATGCCGCCAGCGCCGGCAAGTAATTGCCTTCGGGTTAAACCTTGATATTGATCGGGAACCAAAGATTTGGCCATTGCTTATCTCCTAAATAAAGTAAGTAATAATTCAACTAAATTCTATCCAATACAATCATCCGGCTGCAGAAACACCGGTGCCTCCGAGACCACAATATCCGGCAGGATTCTTAGCCAAATACTGTTGGTGGTAATCCTCAGCATAATAAAACGGTCCAGCAGACTTAATCTCAGTGGTAATAGGGCCATATCCTGAACGCCCAAGAATAGATTGGTAATCAGATAAAGAACGTTGGGCAGCCTCCATTTGCGAATCCAACGTTGTATAAATGCCTGAGCGATATTGAGTACCCGTATCATTGCCCTGCCGCATACCTTGCGTGGGATTATGGGCCTCCCAAAAAACATTCAACAAATCTGCAAACTGCAATTGAATCGGATCAAAAACAACCATCACCACTTCATTATGCCCAGTTAGCCCGCTGCAGACTTCTTCGTAAGTTGGATTCGGAGTAAAGCCAGCGGCATAACCAACTGCTGTGGTAAAAACACCACTTTGCTGCCAAAAACAGCGTTCGGCTCCCCAGAAACACCCCAGACCAAAATAAATTAACTCAAAATTTTCAGCAAAGGGCGAGACCATACTGCTGCCATTAACAAAATGAACAGAATCAATCTGCATAGACGTTTCTCGTCCAGGCAGAGCATGAACAGCGGTTGGCATAACGGCTTTTTTTTCAAACATCTTTAATGGCCAAATTATTTCTCAACAGAATAGCATCTTAATTGAAACGCCAAATTTAGACACTTGAAATATCCACCTTATGGCTGATAGCTATTGCGCTTGAAGACTTGAATATTCAATTTTAGCCCGCTGAATCAAATCGAAGACTTCTTGTGACCTTCCGCCAATCGTTTGAATTAATTTGCTTGTTACTCCTTTTGTCGCCTCACGCCATTGATCACGTTCAGTTGGAGTTAATTGATGCAAAACAATACCAAGGCTCTTGCCATCTTTTAAATCACGCTCCGATTCACTGCGTACAGCTTTTCTTGATTTCTGAACGCTTGGCCAAGATTGCGTTACCCAATCTTGCTGTTGTTTAGATAAGCCGTCCCACCAAGTCTTGCTCGCGACAATCGCCGAAATGCCGAAAGAATGTTTTGTCAGCGTTAGGTGAGGTGCTTCTGAAGCAATGCCAGTTCGCGCATATAAACTCACAGACTGTTCGCCCGAAGATATTAAACCAGTCTGCAAGGAGGAAACCACATCAGCAAAGCCCAAAGGAATGACATCTGCGCCAACAGATTGCGCAAAAAATCTTGCGGCGGGTCCGGCGCCAACACGAAAACGCTTACCCAATGCTTCAGAGGGCAAAAGAATCGGTTCAGTGCCATAAATATTGATAAAACCAATTTCATACCAACTTACTAAATGAAAATCTTTGGCAATAAGCAACTCACTATAGAAATCGGTCAAATAATTATCATAAATAAAGTCGGCTTCAGAGGCATCGTTAAATAAAAAAGGCGCATAAAGCATGGCCATTTCGGGCACGACGGTTGAAATCGCCATCGCAGATAAATTAGCAAATTGAACTCGACCCCGACGTACACCAGAAACAATCTGATCTTCTTAGCCAAGCTGCCCATATATCAACAAACGTAAAGGCAAAGAATCCTGACTGAAATTATTGAGATTATCTCTAAAACTAAGCCACTGTAGCTCACCTTCTGTACCCGGAAAGGTAGTACCTGCAATAACGGCTGACCTTTCTTTTGCCTGCGGCTGACAGCCCATACAAAAAAGAATAACGAGCAAAACAGGTAATAAATGCTCTGTATTAATTGGCATCAAATGCTTTGAAGTTCGCATACTTATGGTTCTTTAATTTTTGGATAAAATAACATGACTCAATGAGCTGGTAACTCTAATGTTTAATAATCGCTGGTAGATGGATATAGTAGAAATCTGATAGTGATGAATTAGATTAAATTGTCTTAATACAAAAGATTGAATCAGAGGCTTCTTATGCTCATCAAGCAAAAATCAGATATTAGTGGCTCAGAAATTACCCCAGAACGGGTATACATGAATAGGCGAAGATTACTGAAGTCCGCAGGTTTTTTTGGCGCGGGTGCACTGCTAGGTCATTCTGCTAATGCTGAAGAAATACCTGGTAATTATGCACGTCTAAACAATGTGTCTAAAAGTATTTTTAGCACCAATGAATCACCAAACAGTTTCAGTGATATCACTTCATATAATAATTTCTATGAATTTGGAACAGATAAATCAGATCCAGCTCAAAATTCTGCATCATTCAAACCGAAACCTTGGTCGGTAACCATTGATGGAGAAGCAGAAATCACAGGAGAATTCAGTCTTGAAGACATTCTGAAACCTCATACTTTAGAAGAAAGAATTTATCGCATGCGATGCGTTGAAGCTTGGTCGATGATTATTCCATGGGTTGGAATCTCTTTGGGAGATTTACTGAAACGCTTTAAACCAACTTCAAAAGCCAAATACGTTTCATTTGAAACAGTTTTAAGGCCCAACGAAATGCCTGGGCAACGACGTCGGATTCTCGACTGGCCTTATCGGGAAGGCCTTCGTATTGATGAAGCAATGCACCCGCTAACAATCCTAGCAGTCGGTCTTTATGGAGTTGATTTACCAAATCAGAATGGGGCGCCACTTAGGCTGGTCGTACCATGGAAATATGGATTTAAGGGAATTAAATCAATTGTGCGTATTAGTTTCACTGAACAGGAACCATACACAACTTGGAATGCAGCAGCGCCCTATGAATACGGTTTCTATGCAAATGTAAATCCACAAGTTGATCATCCTCGATGGAGTCAGGCCCGTGAACGTCAGATAGGCGGGGGAATTTTTGAACCAAAAATTCCTACAAAAATGTTTAACGGCTATGAAGATCAGGTAGCAAATTTATATTCTGATATGGATTTACGTCGTTTCTTTTAAATAAGAATTTTTCCAGATTAAAAAATAACCGATTTGTACTCCTTAACAAGCAAGCAAATTCGTTTTGTTATCAAGCCAATCTTTTTTCTTGGATGTGCTTTACCTTTTTTTTGGTTGCTCTTAGCAATTTTCAATCTTCTTGGACAGAGACTAGGCCCAGAACCAATTACAGAAATACAAGATCATTTGGGTATTTGGGGCCTTCGTTTTTTATTAGTAACCTTATCATTAACACCGCTCAGCAAACTTACCGGTCAATTTTGGTGGCTGAAGTTAAGGCGCATGTCAGGGTTATTTAGTCTTTTTTATATTAGTTGCCATTTCTTAAATTACATTTCTCTGGATCAAGGATTTGCTTGGAAATACATATGGGAAGATATATTGGAAAGGCCTTTCATTTCAATCGGTATGATTGCACTGTTACTAATGATCCCATTAGGCATTACGTCGACAAAAAGCTGGATGCGACGATTAGGAAAAAAATGGTATAGCCTTCATAGGCTCGTTTATCTAATTGCAATGCTTAGTTGTTGGCATTTATGGTGGCAAGTTAAATTAGATACACTTGAGCCATTAGTATATGTTGTCATTCTTACAACATTATTTGGCGTACGTTGGTATTACAGAAGCAGATAAATTAAAAAAAGCCTGCACCCGATCACTCAGATGCAGGCAAAAAATAATCCACCTACCCAATTCTTTAAAAATTTCGTTTTCTTATATTGCGCTATCCCCGATATCACCAGTACGAATTCTTATCGTCTGTTGAATCTCTGAAACAAATATTTTTCCATCACCCACTTTCCCCGTTCTCGCAGCATTTACAATCGCTTCAATAGTCTGTTCAACTAAATCATCGCTAACAGCGATCTCTAATTTAGATTTAGGTAAAAAATCTACAACGTACTCTGCGCCACGATAAAGCTCTGTATGGCCTTTTTGACGGCCAAACCCTTTCACTTCTGTAAGAGTCATGCCGTTTACGCCAACTTCCGCCAGTGCATTCCGCACGTCATCAAGGCGAAATGGCTTGATGATTGCCGTAATCAGCTTCATGCATAATCTCCTTCTATAATTAGTTTATATTTTGGGTTTGATTAACCAACGATTTAATCACCTACAACTTCATTCTAGCCTATGTTCCGTGGTAAAAAGGAAACATTATTTTGAAGTTAGCCAAACTCTAAGGGGAGCATCTTGGATGAGTAAACTTACCTCGGCAAAATTTACAAATTAGAAAATTTTAACTCTGAAAATTCAATAACATCTACTTAATACTGAAAATAAATGGGAAAAAAGACTCTTCCTTTGGCGAGTGCTACTTCGCCACTATGGATCAAAACCGTACTTGAAAATTTTGACAATTTTCTAATTGATCATGCTAATTGCGAGCGAAAAGCAAACGCATTGCTAATGAGCTTTATTGTTAAATACCCTGACCGTCCAAACATCATTCCTGGATTGATAGAGCTTGCTAAAGAAGAGTTAGATCACTTTTCAGAAACCTATTCATTCATGGAAAAAAGGGGGCTTCAATTCACCAAAGATGAGCCTGACCCATATATTAATCAGCTTCTAGCGAAAGCCCGCCATGGACGTGATGATCGCTTTATTGATCGAATGTTAATTTCATCAATAGTGGAAAGTCGTGGTGCTGAAAGGTTCAAAATTATTTCTGATCATGTATCTGACCCAGAGCTAATAGAATTCTATAATCGACTTTGGAAAAGTGAATTAAAACACTCAAATGTTTTTCTTATTATGCTTTACGGCGAGTATCCAAAAGAAAGGATTCTTAAGCGATTAGAAGAATTAATAAATATAGAAGCAAAGATCTTAGACTCACTGGAATTTAGAGCTGCTTTACACTAAAAAAACTAATCCATTAAGGTTATTGCTCATATACCCACCGCATCAGTTCAGCTTGAAGAACTTCACCGACTTGATCAGCATTTGAATAGTTTTGCAATAAAACAACAGCAAAGTCTTTACCCGATCGAGAATGAACATAACCTGCCAAACTAGAGACATCACTTAACCTTCCCGTCTTCAGGTGCATTCGGCCGGTTAATATATCGTCTTCAAATCTTTTAGTTAAAGTGCCATCAAGGCCGCTTAGCGATAAAGACGAAACAAACTCTGCTTCCCAAGGGCTTTGGGTTGCTGCTATTAAAAGCTTGGAAATACTTGATGCAGCAATTCGGGTCTGACGGGACAGACCGGATCCATTATCCAAAAATAATTCTGGAAACCGCAGACCTTTTTTATCTAAAATATTTTTTAAAGCGCTACGTGCTTTTTCGAAACTGCCGGGATTACCCTCCATCTCAGCCCCTAGAGTCAAAAACAAATTCTTTGCCATTACATTGTTACTAAATTTATTTATGTAAGTAATAATATAAGACAACGGTGGTGACTCAACTCGTAAAAAATAATCTTTGCCTTCTAAAACAGTACCCAATTCCCAATTACCTTTGATCCTCCCACCGGATTCTTCCCATAATGAATGAAAAACTCCAAAAGCAAATTCAGGGGCAGACAGTACGGAACGATTCAAACTGTATAGATCGCATTCAGAGCCATAACGTCCAGATAAAATAATCTTATTGCGAGATTTAGCATCTGACAGTGCAACATTAACTCCATTCTGATAACCGCCGCAGAGACCTTTTTTTAGCTTCAATCGTTTTTCTACTAATAGATTACTGGGTTTAGGATCTATAAAAACCTTTACGGAATTTAAAAGTTTATTGGGTAAAAACTCTAAGCGAATCGCCTGGAAATTTACTAGTAACGCGCTCGGGTTAGCGTTATAAGCCCTTAGGCCCCTATTGTCGAAAGCATTAGGATCAATATATTCATTGGAAAAATAACTATTATCAATAATCAGGTTGCCATTAATATTCTGCAATCCCCTTTTTTTTAATTCCCGTTGCAAGTTCCACAAACGCTCAGTAATAAAATACGGATCACCGTAACCCTTAAGCAGCAAATCACCTTTAAGAATTCCGTTTCGTAACTCGCCTTCTAAATAAACCTCTGTTGGCCAAGTCCATGTAGGTCCCAAATGTTCTAAAGCAGCCCATGTAGTCAATAATTTAATTGTTGAAGCAGGGTTTCTAGGTTGAGATGGATTAAAAGCAAGTAACGCTTTTGAGTCTGAAACCTCTTGAACAATAATGCTAACTTCATTAAGTGGAATTTTGTAACGCTTAACAACTGCTTCCAAAGTAGGGGGCAATGTTGCGAAACTTGCTGTAGAGATAAAGAGAGAAATTAATAAAAGAAAAAGATTAACAAAAGACCTTATCAAAGATTTCATGAGGAAGGTCTTCCACGACGCTGTCCTGCTGGTTTTTCAAGCTCATACGAACGAATACGATCAGTCAAAGTGGATGGGCTTATACCGAGAAGTCGTGCTGCCCCGTTTGGCCCTGAAATTCTCCAACCAACATAATTAAGCGCACGCCTAAGATTATCTTTAATCTGTTTTTTCATCTCTTCTTCGGTATAGAAATTATTGACTAAATCTTTTTCGTTACTAAGCATTTCATTCTGATCGGAAACTTTTATTGTTTGTGGGATTGATAAATCTATCCTTGCGCTTTCAATAGGCGAAAGAATAATGGCTCGCTCAATCAAATTTTTAAGTTCACGTATATTACCCGGCCAGTCATACTCTCTCATCTCCTCAACTTGCCTTTGGGTAAAAGACGGAACAGTACGACCAAAATCTCGACAGATTTTTTCTAGAAAATGATAAGCAAGCTGAATCACATCATCGCCACGGCGACTCAAAGGTGGCACTTGCACTGGGAAAACACTCAAACGGTAATACAAATCTTCACGGAAATTTCCACGCTCAACCTCCTGCTCGAGATCTCTGTTAGTTGCAGCAATGACTCGCACATCAACCTTGCGTGTTAAATCATCTCCCACTCTCTCAAATTCTTGCTCTTGAAGTACCCGCAAAAGTTTACTTTGCAAAACCAGTGGTATTTCACTAACTTCATCAAGAAAAATTGTTCCACCATCAGCAAGTTGAAAACGCCCGACACGATCTCGATGTGCTCCCGTGAAGGCCCCTTTCACATGACCAAAGAATTCACTTTCAAACAATTCATCCGAAATAGATGCGCAATTCACTTTAACAAGCGGTTCTTCCGCGCGCCTGCTTCTTGAATGGATAGCATGTGCCACTAATTCTTTCCCAGTACCTGTCTCACCAATGATAAGAACACTGGCTGGTGTATCAGCAACGGCTTCGATCCTAGCAAGCATGCCACCAAGAGCAGGGCTTTCTCCAACAATCCGACTAAAATTCATGGAAACTTGAACTTCTTCGCGGAGATAATCTCGCTCAAGCTCAAGCTCCTCTTTAAGTCGAGCTATTTCGCCATATGCCGCCCGCAGTTTTTCTTCTCCTCGATTTCTTGCCGTCATATCTTTACTTGCGACAAGCAACCTCTTTAAACCTTTAGATTTGTCTAATTCGGTGTGCGCAGACATAACAACGTCAAGTATTTCTTCATCTTTGCTTACCATTTGACGAGGTACATTTTTATGATCACCAGATGCAATAATTTCTCGAATGCCTCCATCAAGATGCTTACGAGATGCTTTACTCAAAAAATCAAGAATTGATTTCCCAATGACTTCCTTGCGCTCATAGCCAAGTTTTTCCAACCAATGATCGCTCACGTCCGTAATAGAACCATTTACATCGATTGTATGAAGCATAGCTGGGGTAGAGTGATACAAATCTTCATATCGTCTTTCAGCGCGAGCTAGGCCGTTCGTTTCAATAAAAATTACGATTGAGTAAAGATGCCTTTTGCGATTATTAAATTTCGCACGAGCTGTTGCTAATAATTCTAAAACCTCTCCGCTCTTAGCTAAAAATTCAACAGGTACATGATCAAGTCGGCCGGTTCGTTTGAATCCAGGCAAATGCTCAGCGCGAATTCTATGGCCGGACTCAGAAGTTGCTATATCTTCAGGCCTTTTGCCAAGTAATTCTTCTCTGGAGTAACCCGTACGGCGAGACCACTTATCGCTAACGTCTATAAAACGTCCACGCGCATCCAATAAAATTGCTAATGCAGGTAGTTCAAAAAAAAGCTGGCTGTAATCGAATTGATTTCTCATACATATCATATTACACGATTTATCGTGAATAAAAAATTACGGAATTCCATTATTTAACGATTTATCGTGATATAAATATATATAAGTTATTGATTTTTATAGATGCTAAATCTGGCACAGTTTATGCATATATAGAATTGTAAGAAATAAATAAAGCTGACATGGGGTCAGTCAAACTCAAATGAAGGATAAAGCAATGAATGGTCAGAAAAGAGCAAAGCTTGCCGGAATAGTTGGCATTTTTACCCTGCTCATGATCAGCATTTCGGTTTTGAATATCAAATCCGGTGAAGAGCAGGCCAGACAGATTGCTAAACCTTTGAGCATCTCTATGAATCAAAGTTCAAAAGATACTCTTGGCAAAGCATTTCACCTTGAGGCAGAGCAAGCAAAAAAAATTATGGAGGCAATGGTTGAAGATGACCTGAAACGAAACCTAAAACGCCAACCTACTTTTTTGTTAGCACATGCAAGAATTACAAAACCATAAATTTAATGTGCAAAAGAATTCGATTCCGCTGTAGCAATCTCATCTCCCTGTAGAGCGGATCGATTAGGTGACAAGCAAAAAAGTCATCTTTTAAGTAGGGGATTTTTACCCCATAGCCAGTACATTAGTGCTGGCTTTTTTTTATTTTAAATTACGCGCCAAAAAAGCTGTCGTATGTTTCCAGGCATCTGCTGCTGCTGCTTCATTGTAATCAATGCCGCTGGGGTTAGAGAATGCGTGAGCAGCATCACGGTACATGTAAAATTCGAGATCCTTTTTTTCATCCTCCATTGCAACAGCAAATTTATAGGCAATTTTAGGGGGTACAATAAAATCCTCTCCAGCAAACACACCAAGAACTGGTGACTGAATAACAGCAACCTCAGCACGATCTTCTGGCACACGACCATAATAAACTACGGTTGCCGCAATTTTTTCAGGCATATTCAGGGTCGCTGCCATCGACCAACGACCACCCTGACACCAACCAATGATGCCAATGTTTGTTGCATTCGCCTTAGCTTTAAGGAAGGCATGAGCATCAGTTAAATTAGCTAGGGCGGGTTCTTGATTATTGCTTAACACCCTTCCCATCATCATTGCGTCTTTAGGAGTATCTGCAGTTTTCCCTTTATGAAGGTCAACTGCTAACGCAACATAGCCCTCACCAGCTAAACGCTCTGCGGCTCTCCGAACATTATCATTGAGCCCCCACCACTCATGAATAACAATTAACCCTGGAAGGGCATCTGTTGTACCTTCAGGTCTTGCTAACCAGCCCTGTACCTCCTGACCTTCAGTAGTTGTGTAAACAACTGATTCGGAAACAACAGGTTGAGCAGGTTTATATTTAGTCAGTGGAGAAGGAATAGGTAGATCATTTCCATGCTCTTTCATAGTTGCAGCAAGCTCTTGCTCTTCTGCATTGATAGTTGTACTAAAAGGCGGAATAACGCAACTAGATAGAGCTGCCATAAAGATGACAACTAAAGTGAACGAAACAGGAAAAATGAATTTCTTTAGAACGCTATCTCTCATTGCCAAACTCCCACTAAAGTCAATAATTATAAATTTTATTTTGGCTTATTAAATTTTCTATTCCAAAAAAAAACATTGCTGACCACCATCTGATGACCAGACCCTTTTATTAAATAAATGAAGAAAATTATTGATAATTTTTCTGAATTTTCTTAAGCATGTCATTCCCGGGGCAAAGCTTCTCATAAGAAACATCTCTTAGAGGAGTAGCAGAAGTATTATTAACCTCATGCATGCCTGGCTGAGATTCATTTACATAAAGAAGGCCCGTGGTAATTTCACCAGCAGCAGCTGATTTCATAAGCTTGGAAATAGCACTTACTCGATCAGTCGGATCATAATCTTTATCTATCTTCCGCAACATAATGTGACTTCCATCATGCATTTCGATTGGCATAGCTTCGCCTTCATCATATTGAGCTCGGATCTCTTGTTTGGGAGGAATATAATCCATAGCAATAGCTGGATTGTAGTTATCACGAGTATATTCATAACTCCGGGTAGAGCCTTTATGGTCATTAAAGGTTACACAAGGAGAAATAATATCAATCATGCCAAAACCACGATGTTTTAAACCGGCTTTTAACAAAGGCACAAGCTGCTCTCGATCTCCAGAAAAACTTCTTGCAACGAAAGTGCCCCCTAAAGCTATCGCAGTTTGACAAGGGTCAATCGGCATTTGTAGATTTGCTTCACCTTTTTTTGACTTACTACCTAAATCCGCAGCCGCAGAAAACTGACCCTTTGTTAAACCATAAACGCCGTTGTTCTCTATCATATAAAGCATATTGACGTTACGTCGTATTGCGTGTGTAAACTGGCCCATACCAATTGACAAACTATCACCATCTCCTGAAACGCCAATACAATAAAGATCTCGATTTGCTGCATTTGATCCAGTTGCAATCGATGGCATACGACCATGAGTCGAATTAAAGCCGTGTGAGTCAGCTAAAAAATAGGCCGGAGTCTTTGATGAGCAACCAATTCCAGACATTTTTACAAAATTGTGTGTTGGGATATTTAATTCGAAAGCTGCTTGAATAATTGCCCCCGTAATAGAGTCGTGTCCACAACCAGCACATAAAGTGGACATTCCACCCTCGTAATCACGAACTGTAAGCCCCAATTCATTGACAGGAAGTTTTGGATGTTGAGCTTTTGGTCGCTTCATGAAACTCATGCTGCAACTCCCTCATCTAAATCTTGATTAATTGCGTCAACAACAAACTCCGCATTCAAGGGCAATCCATTGTAGTGCAATATTTCTCTAACCCGATCTTCATTTATATTAAGCTCAAGTTTTATCAAACTGCATAATTGTGCGTCACGATTTTGCTCAATAATAAAAACCTTCTCATGAGAGTCAATAAAACTCTGTATATCCTTATGAAATGGGAAAGCTTTGATGCGTAAATAATTAAGACCTAGCCCTTCTCTGGCAAGCAAGTCAATTGCCTCTCGGACCGGTTCGTCACAACTACCAACCGTGATAATTCCAATGCTATTCTTCTTAGAATATTCAACAATAGGCGCTGGCACATATTCTTTAGCCGTTTCCCATTTCTGAAGCAATCGATCAACAACTTGCTGATATTCATCAGCGTCCTCTGTGTACTGACCATACATATTATGGCCAGATCCACGAGTAAAGTAAGCACCCTTTGGGTCATCACCGGGTAAAGTTCTTGAAGCAATCGCATCACGATCAGAGTCAAGATAGCGATAAAATTGTTCCAGTTTCTCAAGATCCGCCTTTCGAAGTACTTTGCCACGATCAGGCTGAGATTTATCTTTCCAAGTCAAATCAGGACACATCCAATCGTTCATTCCAATATCGAGATCACTCAAAACAAT
>JAYZVL010000030.1:0-28895 GCA_036155675.1 Pseudomonadota bacterium
AAAAGGCTGTATGAATCTTACTCAAATTTGTATTGTATTCTTGGTGCTTGCCGGTTACTTTCCCAGAAGCTCCAAAATAAAGCGATGTAACCACTGTAAGTTTTTTTGTCGGTAAAAAGGGGGCTGCCATCATTTGCAGCACCATTATAAAGTCCAATGCTGGCACCAGTTCTAAATTCAAGCTTATCGCTGAGTGGTTTCTTTAGCGACATTGAAATTCGCGTTCCAAGGTAACCGCTTTTAGCAGAGTAGGGTTTTCTGAATGATGATTCGTATTCTTCATCGACGCCATAGAAGAAGTTCATGTAATCTTTATTCGCCCATGAAGGGGTTACCCTGATCTTAAATTCACTTCCAGAATCCCTAAGCATTTTTTTATATTGTAGTTCTGTCGATCCAATGACTCCACGCGAAGTGGAATTAAATTCATCAAATGACCAAGCGCCACGAGTCTGCAACGCCAAGACTAAATTTCCTTTAGCAAACGAATCGGATAGCTTAATTTCTAGTTCTGGCCCAGCCTCTAAAAGTATATCCAAATCAGGCATGCCAGAACGTGCATCGATATCTTCACTATCAACTGAAAAATTCATCCCAAAATCAAGGTCCAGCCTAAACCTAGATGATTCTAATAACCTTGCTGATATGGGTTTCCCTGTTTCATCGCCGATGCGCAGAATTTCCCCACGATAAATTGGGAAAGGAAGAGGTACAAAATCAAACTGAGATTCTTTTGAACCAGGATAAGATGGACCATAGCCCGTAAAAGTAGCAAACTTTACTTCCCACAATGGCAGTGAATCAGTTTTCAGGGGTATATCATCTGCATTTGTTTTTAACGACACAAAAGCAAGAACGATTATTAAGGTAACGAGCCTTTTAGACATAAAGAATGATCTCGTTAAAGTTAGCTTTAAGATAATGAGAGCCTCACAGATATGATGATATGAATCAAGATACAAACCTTAATTTACTTAAGCCTGGCCTATCAGAAGCCTGCGAACGCAATAAGGACCCAATACTTGATGTTTTGCGTGATGTTTTTGCGGGTAGTGAGCGTGTGCTTGAGATTGGAAGTGGAACAGGTCAACACGTAGTCTATTTTGCTGAGGCTTTACCGCACCTTCTCTGGCAGCCCTCAGACAGGGGGGAATATTTGGCAGTGCTTGAGATGCAATTGGCTGAACACAAGAAAACCAACCTGGAGCCATTGGTGGAACTTGATGTGCGCATGAACCCATGGCCCGTAAGGGGATTTGACGCAATATTCAGTGCGAATTCACTGCATTTTATGTCGACGGACTGCGTCGTTGATTTTTTTCGTGGTGCAGCAGAAACCTTGTTTTCATCAGGCCTGCTTGCGGTGTATGGCCCGTTTCGTTATCAGAACGAATTTACCAGCGAAAGTAACGCACATTTTGATGTTTGGCTTAAGCAAACCGATCCGGTTAGGGGCGTGCGTGATTTTGAATGGATCAATTCGTTGGCTGTTTCACGGGGATTGCAATTAATCAGTGATACAAAAATGCCGGCCAATAATCAGTTGCTGGTTTGGTCCAAGGATTAAAGTTTTTGTTCGTTGTTAAATTGATGTTATGGTTTGTGTGACCCAACCTCGATTAGTGGCGCGGGCCGATTTATTTTCATGTTGATCGTTTATCCCGTTTTTTCCGGGGGGAGAAGTAAGTTATGAAGAATATATTAATTGCACTCGCTGCTTTTGCACTTTCAAGCGTTGCTCTTGCTGGAGGGCATTCTGGTGGTTCAGCAGCATCTGGACTGAATTGGAACTATGTCGATCTGGGTATCAGCGTTGGCGATTCTGACGAATATGAGCTAAGCGATGAAGATACAAAAGGTTGGTCTGTTTCAGGCGTTATGGAATTTGCTGACAAATATCATTTGCGCGCCTCAGTTGGAGACTTAGACCTTGGTGGTGAAGAAGCGGATATAACCTCAATCGGCATAGGCACGCACACGGCACTCAGTGGCAGCACTGACCTTGTGCTTGATCTTATCTACTCGGATATAGATGCAGGTGATGGTTGTTGCGTTGTTGAAGATGGGGATAGTTGGACCTTAGGAGCGGGTCTGCGCTCAATCGTTTTTGATAACCTTGAGCTCAGTGCCGGGGTTACTTATACCGATGTGGATCGAGATGATGAAGAAGGCTATAAAGACATTGGCTTCAACGTTGGAGCTCTGTATTCACTTAGTGACACCCTTGGGCTTGGACTGCAATGGAGTCAGATGGATGCGGTGGAAACTGACGATTATGGTTCAGTCGATATGCTTAGCCTCTATATCCGCAAGAATCTATAGATAGTTTCGACTGCAATACATTTGTAAAGAACCCGCTAACTTAGGTTGGCGGGTTTTTTTATGCCCCGTTATTAGGGGAAGGTTCAGAGTTTTTCGAGCGTTGATGAATCTGCAGTTTTTCTTCAAGCTCAAGCCAGCGATTGCTTTTTTCCTCGAGCTCGCTTAAGGATGCATTCAATTTATCGAGCACCGGCTGAGTTAATTCGAAGCCCTGAGCATAAAAATCAGAATCGCTAACCTGTTTCTGCAGAGCGTTGATTCTATTCTCGAGCTTTTCAATTTCAGCAGGTAGATTTTCCAGTGCACGTTGTTCTTTGTAGCTTAGTTTTTTTGGCTTTTTTAATCGTTTGTTTTGTTTTTGATCTCGAGCTTCTGCGCTGGTTGGTTGCTCGGTCTCCGCAAGTCGAGCCCCTCTTTTTTGCCAATCTGAAAAACCCCCGACGTATTGATGCACGTCGCCATCATCTTCGAACACCAGGATACTGGTGACCACGTTATCTAGAAACTCACGGTCGTGACTGACCACAATCAATGTGCCGCTGTATTCGCTGAGTCGAGCCTCAAGGACTTCCAGGGTCTCGACATCAAGGTCGTTGGTTGGCTCGTCAAGCACCAGTAGATTGCTGGGCCGGGTAAACAGACGCGCCAGAATAGCTCGGTTACGTTCACCGCCAGACAGTATTCGAACTGGCTCCATTGCACGCTTTGCCGAAAAAAGAAAACCTCGAAGGTAGCCAATTACATGACGATCTTTGCCATTAATTTGAATGTAGTCACGACCATCGCCAACGATGTCTGCGATTGATTTATTTGGATCAAGATCACGACGCATCTGATCGAAATAAGCAATTTCAAGATTGGTGCCGAGCTTGACCGTGCCTAAAGTTGGCGCTAGTTCGCCGAGTATCAATTTTAGTAATGTGCTTTTACCAACTCCGTTATTGCCCACCAAGCCGATGCGTTCACCTCGCTGAATTGTGAGTGACAGGCCATCAATAATTGGTTCAGCATCATATCCGCAGCTCACATTTTTTAAGCGGATAACTTTACGACCGGATTTATCTGCCTCATCGATACTGATGTGCGCCCCTTTCGTGCGTTTGATTCGCTTCGCCTGTTGCTCGCGCATCGCGACTAGCGAGCGAACGCGACCTTCGTTGCGTGTGCGCCTGGCTTTGATGCCTTGTCTAATCCACACCTCTTCTTCGGCAAGTTTCTTATCGAAGCGAGAGTTTGATTCATCTTCGACATGTAAGGCTTCATCTTTACGTTTTAGATAAGTTAGGTAATCGCAATCCCAGCTTAAAATTTTAGTGCGATCAATCTCGAGAATTCGGGTGGCAAGTTTTTGCAGAAATGCACGGTCGTGAGTAATAAACAATACAGCGCCTGGCCATGACGAAATGCGATCCTCAAGCCAGCTTATTGTGGCAATGTCCAGATGATTGGTTGGCTCATCAAGTAACAATAGCTCCGGTTTGCTCACGAGAGCACGCGCCAAAGCAACGCGTCTTTGCCAGCCACCCGACAGCTCACCCAGCTTTTTCTCTGCGGGTAATTTAAGTTCTGAAAGTACCGTTTCTACTCGTTTGTCGGTATCCCAGCCACCATGCGCATCAATCTGCTGCTGTAGTTCTTCAAGTTGTCGCATGCCATGTTTGTCGAGTTGCTGATCTGATTGAGATTGGTATTGCTCAATCAGAATCTCGATTTTTGCTAAACCGGTTTTTACAAATTCATCAACAGATTGATTAAGCTCTTCCGGCAAGGCTTGTTGCAATTGACTGATACCGATACCTGCTTTGCATTGGATTTCGCCTTGATCTGCTTCAAGCTCGCCAGTAATTAGGCGCAGTAAGGATGTTTTCCCAGCACCGTTCCGGCCAATCAGGCAAACACGCTCACCCGCTTGGATATTCATGTTCGTTTCCGAGAGTAAGGTTTGTTTACCGAATTCCAGCGAAACTTTATCGAAACGTAAGAGTGTCATTGTAAAATTGGCTTTAAGAGGAGCCTTAATTATAGGCTATGCACTAGCCAATGCCAGATGCTTTAATTGAACGTTACTTCTGTCAGCAATTGATTGACTGCAATTTTTTTAAAATAATGTCGTTTAGCAAGCCCTAACCACTTATAATTCTCAATTTGTTAGCCCTGTCCGGGGTATCGGTGGAAGGCCACCGCATAGTTCACGAATTATTTTCTTGAGTGTTTCATGACTGATATAGAGAGTCTGCGTAATATCGCCATCATTGCGCACGTTGATCATGGCAAGACCACACTGGTTGACCAGCTGCTCAAGCAGTCTGAAACCTTGGGCGAGCGTGTTCAACTTAAAGAGCGCGCGATGGATTCCAATGATCTCGAGCGTGAGCGTGGCATTACGATTCTTTCCAAGAACACCTCGATTAGTTGGCAAGACTGGCGTATTAATATTGTTGACACGCCTGGCCATGCTGATTTTGGTGGTGAAGTTGAGCGCGTTATGAGCATGGTCGACAGCGTCTTGTTGCTTGTTGATGCGGTAGAAGGACCTATGCCGCAAACAAGATTCGTAACGCAAAAGGCATTCGACAGTGGCTTAAAACCCGTTGTTGTGATTAATAAAATTGATCGTGATGGCGCACGTCCGGATTGGGTGCTGAATCAGACCTTTGATTTATTCGATCGATTGGGCGCTACTGACGATCAACTCGATTTCCCTGTTGTCTACGCATCGGCTCTCGACGGCTATGCTGGTCTGACATCGGATGTCCGTTCCGGTGATATGGGACCTTTATTTAAGACCATCGTTAAGCACGTGCAGCAACCACAGGTTGATGAGCATGGGCCGCTGCAATTGCAGGTTTCGAGTCTTGATTATGATGCTTATGTGGGATTATTGGGCATTGGTCGAATCAGCCGCGGGCAATTAAAACCTAATACGGCTGTGAGTGTAGTTGCTGCAGATGGCAAGCAACGCAACGCCCGTATTCTTGAATTATTGGGTTTCAGCGGCCTTGATCGCGTTAAACTTGAATCGGCTAATGCTGGTGATATCGTTATGTTTAGCGGTATTGAACAGCTGGATATTTCCGACACGCTATGTGATCGAGAGCATCCGGAAGCTTTACCACCGTTAACCATCGATGAACCGACAATCACTATGACGTTTCAGGTTAATAAGTCGCCGTTTGCCGGCAATGAGGGTAAATACCTGACTAGTCGCCAGATTCGCGAACGTCTAGATCAGGAGCTCAAGCATAACGTTGCCTTAAGAGTAGATGTCACAAGTGATCCTGATAAGTTTCGTGTATCTGGGCGCGGCGAATTACATCTCTCTGTTCTGATTGAAAACATGCGTCGAGAAGGTTATGAATTGGCTGTATCACGCCCTGAAGTTATCCGTCAAAAGATTAATGGAGAGATGTGTGAGCCATGGGAGCAGTTAACAGTCGATTTTGAAGAAGATTACCAGGGTGCAGTGATGAGTCGTCTGGCAGATCGAAAGGGCGAATTGTTGGATATGCAACCAGATGGGAAAGGACGAGTTCGGCTTGATTATCGAATTCCAGCTCGCGGTTTAATCGGTTTTCGCACCGAGTATCTGACGGCGACGGCAGGAACAGGATTGTTGTACCACGTATTCGAGAAGTACGATCGCATTGTCAAAGAGTCCATAGGACAAAGAATTAACGGCGTGATGATTTCTATGATACATGGAAAATCACTTGGCTACGCTTTGTTTAATTTACAGGAGCGTGGAAAATTGTTTATTAGTCATGGCGCTTCGGTTTACGAAGGTATGGTTGTTGGTATTCATAAACGCGAAAGTGATTTGGTTGTGAATCCAACAAAAGCCAAGCAGCTTAATAACATTCGGGCCGCCGGAAACGATGAGAATATTGTTCTAACCCCACCGATTATCTATTCGCTGGAGCAGGCGCTCGAGTTTATCGATGACGATGAGCTTGTGGAAGTTACGCCAACTAGCATTCGATTACGTAAAAAAATACTGATCGAAGGCGATCGAAGGCGTGATGGGCGCCTCCGGGCTAAAGCTACAGAATAATTCTGGATTGAAATTTAAAGATTGGCTGCAATATCCTGCAACAATTCATTATCTTCGAGCGTAGTTTGTGGTGGGTAGCGCTTGATAACTTTCCCGTTTCGAGCAACCAGAAATTTTTCAAAATTCCATTCTATATCACCAGGAAAACCATTCTCTTCAGCGGTAAGCCAATCGTAAATTGGATGTCGATCATCGCCGTTAACATCAATTTTTTCCGTCATCTGAAATTGAACACCATAGTTTGTTGTGCAGAAAGATACGATTTCTGATTCTGTGCCTGGTTCCTGACCACCAAATTGATTACATGGAAATCCTACTACTTCTAAACCAAGTTCTTGGTTTTCTGAATATAATTTTTCAAGCCCCTCATATTGAGGAGTTAATCCGCATTTGCTTGCGACATTGACTATTAAAACAACTTTACCATCCAATTGAGGCACTAAATTCTTTCCCCCATCAATGGCGTTAATTTCGAAATCCTGTAGTGTGTTCATAAATCTTCTCTAGATTTTTAAATTTATTAGTCAAAAAATTTAGTATTAGTTTTTTTTATTTTAAGTAAATATCCTATATTACAGCTTCATTTTTATCACTAATTTTTTATTTTTTATCCTCAATCAACTCCAACCACTCTCCTGCAGGACCTTCGATTATCGCAACACGTTGATTTTGATAGGGTGCTATTTTGGAATTAATCACAACTGGCTCAGCACGAAGATTGAGTTCTACTTCATCAAGATTTTTTACCCGGAAACTTACCATGCTCATGCCGCCAGGTATGCAACCTGCTTCTCGAGGGCGCATGGTTGTAATGTCGGGGTATTCGTCTAGCTCTAGAATATTATGACGGGCGCGAATGGGGGCTACGCAAATAGGAAAAAGAGTTTCAGGGTTTGCATTACTTGCTTGTGCAGCAAGCGTCATTTTGAACATCATCGGATTACCTACGCGTAAGCCCATGATGTGAGAGTAGAAATGCTGCAATTCATCAAGTGATGGACCACCAAGAACTACATTGAAGATTCTATCTACAGATGTTTTGGCTCCATGAATACCGTATCGACTGCCACCGGGTTTTATTCTTGTGAAATACAACATGGCTCCAGATGGTGATAAAGTTTGGATTGCTCTAGGGGCTTTTGGGTGATCATAAAGATCATCTGGACCACTGAAACAGTGGATTGGTGAGTTATCTAGTTTTTCTAAAAGAGCATCAGGGTCAGATACAAGAATTTCTGTGGCATTCCAACCCCATGTGACTGGAGGCCAATAACCAATGCGCGTTCCAGTTTCCAAAAAACGTATAAATGTATTACCTCCATTTTTAGGCGCCATCAGGGCATAAGGTCGCCCTAGTTCTTTTGGAGTATTCCAAGCTTTGCAAAGAGATTGATCGACGGTAGCCTGAGTGATCAGTTCATAATCAAGATATTGAGACCAGGCGGCAATCTCTTTAGATAGATTGCTCACACAATGCGTCACCATCTTAATATCAAGGAGTATTTTCATACTAACCAATTAAGAGGAGGTTCTTGAGTTAATGCAATTTGTTCACGTAAAGAAAGCACATGCTCATCCCAATACTTTGTAGTATTAAACCAGGGAAAGGCATATTTAAATGCCGGGTCTTCCCACCTTCTGGCAAGCCAAGCCGCATAATGCATGATGCGTAAACTTCTTAATGCCTCTACAAGATGAAGTTCGATCGGATTAAAGCTTCTAAATTGTGTGTATCCATCTAATAGCTCATTAAGTTGCCCTGTTTGTTCATCTCTTTGGCCAGATAAGAACATCCAAATATCTTGAATCGCTGGGCCCATGCGCGTGTCATCAAGATCAACGATATGAATTTGATCGCTCGTCACAAGCACATTGCTAGGGTGAAAATCCCCATGGATTCTTAAGTATTGAAGATCTCCAACATAGCCGTAACAATTTTGAATATTGTTAAGAAGCGCATCACATACACTTCTATAGGCTGGTTCTAAATCACTTGGAATGAAGCCTTCCTCAAGTAAAAATTTTTTTGATTCATTACCAAAGTTCTTAATGCTCAGAGTTGGGCGATCAGAAAAATCGTAAATTTCCCCATGCATATGAATCCGGGCAACCAAACGACCTATTTGCTTCAATAACTTCATATCATCAAGTTCAGGCGCCCGCCCGCTCTTTTGCTTGAATACTGCGAACCGAAAATTATTTTTTTTATGTAGTGTCTGACCATGAATCTTAATTGGAGGAACTATAGGCATCTCCTCTAAAGCAAGCTCCAAGGAGAATTTATGTTCTTCAAGTATTGCATTGTCGCTCCAACGTCCGGGCCGGTAAAATTTAATAATTATGTTTTCAGAATCACTAACACCAATCTGATAAACGCGATTTTCATAACTATTGAGAGCTAAAAGTCTACCGTTGCTGCGAAAACCCAACGATTCTATTGCATCAAAAATTTCGTCGGGACGAAGGTCTTGGTAGGCAAGAGAATTATTCAAATTCTTAATTTTATTCACTTTGGCCTGATGTATTTTTAATGTAGAAATATTGCATTCCAGTTTAAAATAACATTTCTAATAAATTTATTTTATAAATCAATAATCTAAAACACTATTTTTTTTAAAAACATTGTTTTGATACCATAGGATGAAGTATTCCAAACACACAGTATTAGAATTAGTGTGAAAGTACAAAAAAGGTCAATAAATGTCAGCTTATGTTTTTCCCATTTTAGCTCTGGTTCATCTTAGTGTTCTTTTCTGGTGCATTGTCCTTATTAGAAGAAACGATGCGCCTGGAGCAGGAATTATTGCGTTCATTGCTGCAGCGCTTGTATATGACAATCTAATCGTTTCATTGGGTTCAACGATAGGCGTAGGAAGTTTTTTGCAAATGTTAAGTTGGCCTCGATTTGCTCTTCATGCATTACTAACCCCCTTTATGATGATTGCTGCAATTCAACTTGGTGCTGCAGCTGGTATCAATTGGGCTAAAAATAATAATTGTAGATTAACAGTTTGGGCAATCGTAATTGTCATGGTTGTATATGGAGTATTCGACCATCTGATTGGGCTTAAAGTTGTCCCAGCCTGCTTTGATGGTATTTTGCGCTATACCGCTAATTTGCATCCTTCACATTTTTGTTCACCGGAAGACCAACAAATGCTTGGCGCAGGTCCGCCTTTGCCCGCTATCGTAGGTAATTTTTTAACTTTAATTGTTGGATTTGCTATCTGGAGACGTATTGGTTGGATTTGGCTTATGCTTGGATCTTTAGCTATGTTTCTAGCTGCTGCTTCGCCTATCAGTCTTTACGGTATGGCGCCCAGTAATACTGGAGAAGCTTTCTTAATGACTGCTTATGTTGCAACTTGTTGGCGATTAAGAAAGCCAATTAATGAATAAATAAAGCATTAGCAAGGATGCTAAAGTCGTTTTTCTTATTTCATGATTCGATTATCTAATAAAAGAATCAGATTGCTTAGATGAGGGTCTTCCATAAAATCATTGTGTCCAGCAGCCCCTTCTGAGAACTCAATCTCAACCTCTGGACCAAGAATTTCAGACCACATGCTATGAACCATATCTCTTCCATCCTGATCCATGTCTCGGTAAATTAAAGTAGCTCGACAATTGATAGAGTTATATTTGTATTTATTAATGGCAGGTCCAAGCGCACGTAAATAACCGAGCCAGCGTAAATTTTCAGGTAAATCTTTACCCATCGACAGTAAAAGACTCACATAGATTCTTTTGGATAAAGTGAAAGTTCGAGAAATTAAGGATTTGTAAGCTCTATAGATCAAATAATTAATTGATTTCGGAGTCCATCCGACTGTTTGAATATAATCCTTCATGGCATCAGTTTTTTTGGTATTAATTTTTTCCCTTTTCCCAATTGAAGGTTCTACCATCACAAGATATTCAACTTTTTTACCCCCCGCCATAAGTTGCCGAGCCATCTCAAATGCCACCATAGAGCCTGCTGAAAAACCAAGCAGATAGTATGGCCCTTTTGGACAAACCTTATAAACATCTTCTAAATACTGGCTTGCCAGTATTTCTATGCTATCTGCTACTGATTCCTGAAAACTGGAATGATAAATATGGGATAGGCCGTAAATGGGCCGATCGGCTTTGATTCGCATCGCCATTCTTAAAGGCTCGCCATGCACGCAAAATAAAGGCGGAAGCTCCCCTTTAGTTTTAATTGGCATTAGTGTTTGATACTGATTCATGTTTATAAAATATTTAAGTTGTTAAAGATATATATGATTTAATTTTTTAATCAGATTTTACCGCACAGATTCGCTGGATAACCGCAGGATTTGGTGTATCGATGAATTTTTCTTCAAAAGCAATAATATCGAGAGAATCAGAATATTGCTCATTTAGTTCATTTTTTCGTAACAGAAAATCTGGATTGCTAGGTCGGCCATACATTTCATTGCCTATTGCGAATGTCTCGTAAATTAAGACTCCTTGGTTACTAAGATAGTCAGGTAAAGCATTAAGAAGAGGTCTGTGAAGATAATTGGTAACAATAATTCCAGCGTATTCAAGATCGGGAAGACTTGTGTCTTTTTTTTCTAGATCCAAGCAATGTAGTTCTATATTGGTCTCATTTCTAAGGCTAACTAATGGCGAAAGATCAATGTCGATCCCCACTATGATCTGATCACGTGCAATTAGGTAGCGCAGATGCCTTCCGTTACCACAGGCTAGATCAAGTATTTTACCTTTTCTATTAATTAAATGAGCCCACTTCTTGACCCAAGCTGACGGATTGATTTTGCTGTATTTGCTAATTTTCTTTCTATCCATTTAGTGGTTTTTTGTTGAAATTTAGAAGTCTTCGAGCATATTTATCAAATCCATATTCATGTATGGTTCGAATTCTTAAAACTATAACTGAAAATATTTAAAAGAATTTTATCTTTAAAAACTAATAACAATTATTTAATAATTTTAGGACATAATTTATGGCTAGAGAAAAAGAGGAAATCAGAATCAGGCCTTTTTGGTACTCCGATATCTGGATATTTCCTAAACTGATTACCATTATTACTACCCTTGATAAAGAGGGGAAAGTTAATGCCGCACCTTATTCTCATATCATGCAGTATGACGTGATGCAAAAACATCCACGTATGCTGGTTGGCTTCAGGCAAGAATCGCATACTTTTCAAAATATTCTTGATACTGGCGAATTTGTTGTGAATTGCCCGTCGGCTGATTACCTTGACGATATGATGGAAACAGCACGGTTCTGGCCTGAAGGTGTTAATGAGCTTGAGCATACTGGCTTGACGCCAATTCCATCACGCAAGGTTAAGCCACCCAGTATTGAGGAGTGCCCACAGATAGCAGAATGCACGGTGGATCAAGTGGTCAGATTAGATAAGAGCAGCGGAATTATTATTGCAAACATAGAAACCATTGTAATGGACAAAGGTTTAGAGCAAATGGATCGAAGTGAACGAATTCCAGCGATGAATCTTCCTGTTGGGTTGGGAGATCAGAGTCGTCGTTATTATTATCATGCTCACACTGACAATGTGACCATGCATGAACTTATGGAGCCTCCCGGCGGACAAAAAGGCGGGAAGATTGCCATGAATATGCCTTGGGAAGATGACGCAGTTGCAGCTTTGATGAATGTTCCGGTCGGTGTTCGAAAAATGGTAGCCGAAAAACTTGAAGAGTATGCAAATGAGAAGGGAGAGAAATCAGTTCTTGCTTCTCACATGAAGGCAATGGGCGAGGAATACGGTATTGATTCCGAGCTGCTTGAGCGATTCCGCACCTAGGGAACTGAATAACCGCTTTTTGCTACTGTTTTATCAGCCTTGCTTCGCTTTCCTGGAGATTCACTTGTCTGTGGTGCACAATCATTAAACGATTAAAGTTTTCTCAAAAAATTTGCTAGGTAGGGCTTTTATATGCCACAAGAATTGGAGTTATTTGGCTTAAACAGTAATGCGCCATTCTCTTTATCAGAACTATTGATTAATTTATTTATCGGATTGCTTTTGTCTCTTGCCGTCCGATGGCATTTTTTACGTTTTGGTTCCACGCTTTCAAATCGAGACGAATTGGGCGGCGTGATTCCTTTCGTATTGATGACAACAGTATTAATAATTACTGTGGTTAAATCATCTCTGGCATTATCATTGGGCTTGGTTGGTGCATTATCCATTGTACGTTTTCGTACCCCGATTAAAGAGCCCGAAGAACTTGCCTATTTGTTTCTCTCGATTGCAATTGGTTTAGGTCTTGGCGCTAACCAAGCATTACCGACGATTGCTTCAGCTTTATTTATTTTGTTAGTAATGTCTGGGTTTAAAAAGTTTAGTCGGCAGTCAAAAGGTAAGAATCTTTATTTATCGATCAATCTTGATTCCAGCGAAGGCAACGTTTGTCAGCTAGATGAGCTGAATGAGCTAATTGCCCAATATGTTTCCTCAAGCGATTTACGCCGATTTGATGAAAGTAACGATGGATTGGAAGCAACATACTTACTTGATATCAATTCCACTCAGTCGCTTTCTAATTTGAGCATTAAGTTGCGCGATCGATTTCCCAATATCGCTATTAGTTTCCTAGATCAGAATGGTATGCCGGGTATTTGATTGTCTTCAAAATACTTATTCTGCTTGAAGCGTTAATCTAACAAGACTATGAAATTAAATACTTCGAATGCTGAGTCGAGTAAAATAACTTTAAGCTCAGCATTAAAGCGTTTCTCCTTCGCGGTAGTTATTTTTCTTCTATTCATTCTTTTTATCACTATTTTTCAACCACAAAAAATTCATCAAACGATTGTTTCTCTCGAGTCGCGCTGGGGTAATGATTTTTATTCGTTTGATCGCGGTATAGCTGAAAAATGGTCTATCGCGATTGGTAATTATTTACGTGATATTGATCGCGAAATAGAAAATATTCCTGAGTTGGTAATAGATGTACCTTTTAGAGGTATGAGTAAAATTTTTGCTAAACGCGAGGAAGCGTTGCAAATTGGTAATTTGATTCAAGGCCCTGACGATTTTGTTAAAGGTAATATTCGTTTCAAAGATAGAACTTTGCCTATTAAATTAAGGCTTAAGGGTGATTGGAATGATCATTTGGGAGGCCGTAAATGGTCTTTTCGTATTCATGTGCGTAATGATGAACAATTATTAGGTATGAGAAAGTTTTCCATTCAAAGCCCTGCCACCCGAGGGTTCCAATCAGAGATGCTGATTTTTGAAATAATGAGACGCTTTGGAGTGATGACGCCAAGATACCGCTTTGTAAATGTAGTGCTTAATGGCGACTCAATGGGGATTATGGCGCTTGAAGAATTTTTTGCTAAAGAGATGGTTGAGTTTAATCAGCGAAGAGAAGGTGTGATCGTTCGATTCGATGAATCTTTAGTTTGGCGTGCAAAGGATTCCCTTTCAGGTGAAAGTGTTGGTTGGTATGGGGCTTTTGATCATTATACTAATACAGCAATTGATGCTTTTGGGTCCGGGAAAATTGCCGAGTCTCCAGTTTTATCAAAACAATATGAAATCGCAGTAGGTATGCTTAGGGGGTTTATTGATGACAGGTTATCTGCATCAGAAGTTTTTGATTCAGAGCTTATTGGCCGTTATCTAGCTATTGCAGATATTTTTGGGGCTTGGCACATTTCGCGCTGGCCAAATTTACGTTTTTATTTGAATCCAGTGAGTTTGAAACTTGAGCCCATCGCCTTTGATGCAAATTTACAAAATCATTGGGTAGATAACAGGTCGATAGTAAACGATGAGCCAATTGTAGCAAAATGGATGAGGGACCCAAAAATTCTTTCTGCTTATCGGGAAACTTTATTTAGACTTGAAGATATTATTCAATCTGGTGAATTGATTTCTGATTTACGAGCTAAGGAGGAGCAACCACTTCGCATATTACAAACCGAGTATCGTATGCTTAGCTCTTTCAATTTGGATTATTTAGCGAAACGGACTGATGAGCTAATAAATACACTCGATGCAAATGAAGGGTGGCATGAAAACCACATTAATTGGATAGCAGAAGAGAAGCTATACCCTATTCTTGCTCATTTGATTCAATATCAGATTAAAGATCAAAAATGGCTTGAAATTTCTAATGCTATTCCTAAAGATGTTGAGATATTTGCTATTGAATGGGTAGATACAATTACCCAAGAAAGAAGCAAAATCCTTAAAGATAATTTTCCAATCTCACTTTCACCTCGTGGAATCGGGTCTAAACCGCAGCGCTATTTAGTGGAATTGCCCAAATTGGCTGAAAAAGATGATGGGTATCTAGAGGCGATGGTGCGTATCAACCAACGACCATGGTATAAATTTCAACGAGTTAGAAGCTCCTTTCCTGCTCGAGAGGTTTCACCAATTCCAAATAGCACTCTAGAGATTCAGCTTAAAAAACATAAGTTTCTTTCTTTCAATGATGATAGTCAGGTGCTAACCGTTTCGAAGGGTGATTGGGTGGTGTCCGAAAATATTATTGTGCCTCCAGATCTTGAATTTCATGTTTCAGCTGGAGCTAAACTTCAGTTTTCTTCTAATGCAGTCCTGGTTTCATATAGTCCAATTTTTGTTCAGGGCACTAAAGATTTGCCAGTTGAGATGATAGCTTCAACTGACTCAGGTTGGCCAGGTATTGCAGTTTTGGGGGCTGAGGGAAAATCACAACTTAACTATTTAAAAGTTCGTGACACAAACAGCGTTTCATTACCCGGTTGGTTTTTAACAGGAGGAATAAATTTTTACCAGAGTGATGTAGTTATTGAACATTGTTACTTCTTTGATAGCCGAGGCGAAGACGCATTAAATATAATAAGCTCTGATTTTATCTTGCGTGATAGCGAAATTCGCCGTACTGCATCTGATGCATTTGATGCAGATTTTACAACGGGTAAGGTTCTGAGGAGTTTATTTTCAGACATTGGTAGGGCTGGCGGTGGAGATGCATTTGATGTTAGCGGGAGTGAAATAACTGTTAACCAGACTTTTTTTGAGAATATTTCTGATAAGGCATTATCGATTGGTGAAAGAAGTACCGTTAATGCAAGCGACTTAAATGTTAAATCTGCTGGAACCGCCATAGCGGCAAAAGATGATTCTGATTTAAATCTTACGGATTCAAATTTCCAAGATATTCGTTTTGCAGGTATTGCTGCTTATATAAAGAAACCGGAATATGGGCCAGCTAGAATAAAAGCAAGTAATGTTCGCATTGACTCAGCTAAAGAACCTATTTTATCCCAAACGGGAAGTTTGATATCTCTAGATGGCGTAGTTGTAGAGAATACCGATGTTAATGTTGATGAGCTTTATCAAACTATTATGAAACCCGGGCTAAGGTAATGAATGCAAAAGGTGGCGATAAAGAACGCCATGAAATTAAATTTGCAGCTTATGAAACGAGTTACGATGACTTAAAAAAATGGTTACTGCTTCACCCTGCAGCTTTTATTTCTGCCTATCCGAAAAGAATAGTCAATAACATCTATTTTGATACTTGGGAATACCGAGCTTTTTCTGAAAATCTTGCTGGCATAAGTGAGCGTTCCAAACTACGTTATCGATGGTATGGTGAGAGTGAGGGACCTGTATCGGGTTCATTGGAAATTAAAAAGAAACGGAATTTCTTTGGATGGAAAGAGCGTTTTAGAATAGATAGTGATATTTGGTATCCCGGTTTACCTTGGTCCAAAGTGTTATCAAGACTGAAGTCCGTTTTACCTATAGCAGGTCAATTATGGCTCCACCAGAATCCAATGCCCGTTATGTTAAACCGTTACCAGCGAGAATACTTTTGTACTGCCGATGGTTTAATTCGAGCTACGATAGATACTAATCAGAAAGTGTTTGATCAGCGGCATGGCTCAAGGCCAAACTTTTTAAAAGAAGCTATTATGCAAAAAACAATGGTTATTGAATTTAAATTCGCTCGAGAAGATCGTCAGAGTGCAGTTGATTTATTATCTACAATCCCTATACGCGTTGGAAGGCATTCTAAATATATGAATGCAGTTCGCTCGATTTCAATGGTTTAATTTTTTTATCTATTTAAGCCTCAGGTATCTTAACGCTAAACATATAAAAACTTATAAATGTAAAAGTTACAGCACCAAAAAGCATCGGTGCAGTAGGCGATAGTGAAAAAAGCATAGGCCCTAATGCTGGTCCAAGTATGGGGCCTATGGTTCCGCCCGCGGCTAAAATACCCGCAGCCGTACCTTGCTCATGCGCTTCAACGCACAAGCTTAAACCGCCATTGATGCCAGGAGTACCAAAAGCGAATGATATACCGATCAGCGAGTAACCAAAAATCAAAAGATAGATATTTGGTGCAAGAGCAATGATGAGTAACGCTATTACAAAGCTTGGGCCGAATAACCTCAAGAGAGTTCGTGGATGAGGGCGAAAAATCTGGAAAATCACACCCTGAACAACAGTGATTATGATTGCCATACTAGCAAGCGCGATACTTGCAATTCGCATTTGATCTGCTGGATCCGTATAACCGAATACATCTCGAATATAATATGCTGTTATAAACTGTAATGAGATGAAGACGAGAAAGAAAACTCCCCATGCAATCATGAATGGCCGTAATCTTTTATCTGTGAATTTAATATTTACTTTATTATTCTGACTAACATGTTTTTTTGGTTCAGTTAGTGAGAAAATTGCCCAGATGCCACCCGCAGTCATAACAAATGCTGCCACATACATTGGGAACAGCAAGCCAACAAATGCTAGCCCGCCACCAATTGCTGGACCTAGCATTGATCCAAGACTATTAGCTCCTCCAATAAGCGCCATGCCCTGAGCACGATCACTTCGTTCGGTTATATCTGCTATATATGCATTCGATGATGGATAGATAGCTGCAGCCGTAGAAGAATAAAAAGCACGCGCTAAAAATAGATATATTGCGACTGTAACGACTGTTGATGATCCGCTGAGCCCGTATTCAAGGGCGAGTGCAACTAAGATGGTGCCTATAGCGCTTCCAAATAAGCCAATAATAAATATTGGTTTTCGTCCATGAGTATCACTTAGTTTGCCCCACATTGGAGCTGTAAATATTAAAGGAATATTTGCCAAGCCAAAAATTGTCCCAAACTGAATTTCCGTTAATCCGGTTTTTGGAGCAAGTGGAGCAATAATAATAAAAAGCAACGATTGACCGATTGCAAATAGGGCTACCCCCGCAGCAAGAATTAACTTACCTCGAGTGGTTGAGGACATATTCATAAGTGGGAAATTTTACCTTTTCCGGATTTTTCCGAATTATGGCAGCTAATTGCTTCTAGTGGTTATTTTAAAGGTTTAATGTTACACGAATTAATCAATTTTATGTCGAAGTTGCATTACCGATGAACGTCCATCACCGGTCGTTTGATACCAGACGCTTAAATCCGACAAAGCAGTTTTCCACGCCTCGAGCGCATCATCATTTTCAACTTCAAAAGCATCAAAACCAACCCGCTGCATGAAGTGTAACTGCTCTAAAAGAACATCGCCTACGGCTCTTAGCTCACCTGAATATCCGTAATGGTCTCGTAATAATCGCGCATATGAATAAGCTCTACCGTCAGCAAATGAAGGAAACTCCAGCGCAATCAAACTGAAATATTCTAAATCAGTTGCAATTAAGTCAGGTTTTTCATGACTGAGAAGTTTTATTCCAAGCCTATCATTCTTCTTAGATAGTAAGTCTCGATATGCGACCCATTGTTTATAACTTATAATAATCTGCCCCGCAGTTGCGACATCTTCTTTGCCGCTGCAATCTACATAACTATCTTTTTCGATTTTGCCGTTTTTAAGGAGAGTCATAAAGAGCAACTTTAAATGGTTTCATACCCACTCTTCTGTACGTATCGATAAAACGTTCATTATTATTTCTAGTTTCGAGGTAAGTCTTGATTATGGTTTCAACTGCATCAGCCGCTTCTTCGGCCGGGAAACCTTTTCCTGTCCTATCGCCCAGAGATGCTTTCTCATCTGAGGATCCACCGAGAGTGAACTGATAATATTCTTTCCCTCTTTTATCTACCCCGAGTATGCCGATATGGCCAACATGGTGATGGCCGCAGGCATTCATGCAACCTGAAATATTAATCGTTAATTCACCGATATTATGAACTTTGTCCATATTCTGAAAGCGCTCATTAATTTCCTGAGCAATTGGAATAGATCTTGCGTTTGCTAAAGCGCAATAATCTAGCCCAGGGCAGGCAATCATATCGGAAACATGACCAATATTGGCTGTAGCAAGACCTATGTTACTGAGTTCCCCCCATAGCTCTATGAGTTCCGATTGAAGCACATGCGGAAAAACTAAGTTTTGTCGATGATTAATACGAATTTCACTAAAACTATAACGGTCAGCTAAATCAGCAACGGCATCCATCTGATCTGCAGTGATATCCCCAGGAGGTAAATCAGGACCTTTTAGTGAAATATTTGCTATTGAATAGCCTGAAGCTTTGTGGTCTGACACATTTGTCTTGAGCCAATCGGAGAATGCAGGAGAATCAGCCTTCTGTTTCTTAAGCAATTCCAATTGATCGTTAATTTTCTCATATTGAGGAGGCGCAAAATAATTATTGATACGATCTATTTCGGCTTGAGGTAGTTTTAATTGACTACCACGTATTCGTTGCCATTCTTTTTCCACCTGATTGCGAAATTCTTCTATACCTAATTGATGAACAAGGATTTTTATTCGTGCTTTATATTTGTTATCCCGCCTTCCGCTCATATTATAGACACGAAGAATAGCTTCTAGGTATGAAAGCAAATCTTCTGCATTAAGCCATTCGCGAATTGTTTTTCCTACAAAAGGAGTTCTTCCTTGGCCGCCCCCTACAACAACTTCAAATCCTTCATTACCTTCATTATTTCGACGAATGATTAAGCCTATGTCATGAACTTTTACTGCCGCCCTATCTTGCTTACAACCAGTTACCGCAATTTTAAATTTCCTTGGAAGAAAAGAAAATTCTGGATGTAGAGTTGACCATTGGCGAATTATTTCGCAATAGATACGCGGATCTTGAATTTCTTCTCTAGCGACACCGGCATACTGGTCAGAAGTAACGTTACGAATACAGTTTCCGCTGGATTGAATGCCATGCATTTCGACTTTTGCAAGATCTCCTAATGCATCAGGAACATCTTTTAGTTGTATCCAGTTATACTGAATATTTTGACGAGTAGTGAAGTGCCCATAGCCTTTGTCATAGGTGCGGGCAAGGTGAGCGAGTTGCCGCATTTGCCTCGAGCTAAGAGTACCATAGGGGACATTAATTCTAAGCATATAAGCATGTAGTTGAAGATAAAGCCCATTCATCAGCCTTAGGGGTTTAAATTGATCTTCATTTAATTCCCCATTTAATCTTCGAATAGTTTGACGTCGGAACTGCTCAACACGTTCGTTCACTAGCCTGCTATCGAATTCGTCATACCGATACATGATTAACCTTTCTTAATTACCTAAGAAGGAATTGGAACAGAAGGGCCATGCGCACGAATGAATTCCCGATATTCAGTTGGCACACGGCGACCATTTTCAATATTGATCTCGATCAAATAAGGATCAATAACCTCGCAATTTTGCTCTGCAATTTTTGCTTTTTTTAATAAACTTTCTGCATCAGCAACATCTTTAGCTATAGCTCCTTCGTCAATATCATTTGACCAATGATTAGCTTCAGTTAGAAAAACAACGAATCCGTTTTTGAGCTCATTTGCGATAATTACTTGGGGCATAAAAATTTCATCTCAGATTTAAGCTTGCTTTTGCAGCTTATCTAACGTTGATATAAGCATAACATTTTTTTTGGGTTTTGATGATAACTTATTGTACTAGAAGGGAAAATAATATATGTTTCTGCTCTTATGCCCAAGAGCTATATATTGTTTCTAACTCAAGATGGAACTGCATCTTTTTAAGGTGCCTGAATTAGTTAAATTTCTCTTTTTGGCTTCACTGATCTGTCCGCTATACTGTTAAGGATAAAAATCTTTTCTAAAATAGGTAGAAAAATGCAAAAGAATTGTTACCAGCTGTCGAAAATTGTCGGATTATTGCTGCTTGCTTTTACAACATCGGTTTTAGCTGAATCTCACGGTTGGCCAAACTATGGAGGAGAAGAGGGTGGCGGAAGATATTCAGCTTTAAATCAAATAAATCGAGAGAATGTTGCCGATCTTGAGCTCGCTTGGTCGTATAGGACAGGTGCTCAGATTCGTAACCCAGCCTTGAGCGCATTAAGCGGTTATCAGGCTACACCGATTTTACTTCCCAAAGAGGCCGGTGGTTATTTAGTTACTTGCACTCCATTTAATAGAGTTATTGCTTTAAATCCATCCACAGGTGAAGAAATTTGGACTTTTGACCCAAAGATTAATCTTATTCCTTATGCAGGTAGATTTAATTGCCGTGGGGTGACTCAATGGCGAGATTCTGAATTGGACGCCTCAGAGGTTTGTGCATTTAGAATCGTACTTGCAACTAATGACAGACGATTAATGGCGATTGATGCAACAAACGGTGAGTTTTGTAAAGACTTTGGAAAAGATGGACAGATTGACGTTACTCCAATCATCACAAAGATTCAGCCCCAGAATCAATTGCGTGGAATGCAATTAATGTCTCCGGTTGCGATTATCAATAACGTCATTGTAATAGGTGGGACCGCTAACAAGTTTAAAGATGTGAGCTCAATGAATGGAGCTTTACGTGGGTTTGATGTTCGAACTGGAGAAAATATTTGGACTTTCGATACTTTGATTCGTGGCGAGGATAACCCACAATCTACGCCTGATAATATCGGCGGGGCCAATGTTTGGACCACTATGTCTTGGGACAGTGAAAGAGATTTATTATTCGCTCCGACTGCCAGCCCGGCACCAAATTTTTATGGCGCGCTCCGACCAGGTGATAATAGATACGCTAATTCTGTACTTGCGATTAAAGCTTCTACAGGCGAATTAAAATGGCATTTTCAAGTAGTGCATCATGATGTTTGGGATTGGGATATTCCAACTCATCCGCTTTTAGTGGATATTACTCGTGACGGGATAAAAACCCCTGTTGTTGTAGTTCTCACAAAAACAGGTGTTGTTTTTGTATTAGATCGTGAAACAGGCGAACCTTTCTGGGACATTGAAGAAAGGCCTGTCCCAACCGATGGTATTCCAGGTGATCAACTATCACCCACTCAACCTTTTCCAGTTAAACCGCCTCCCTTAATGAGGCATACCTTAACCCCTGAGGATGCTTGGGGGTTTACTGTCTTCGACCGTAACGCTTGTCGCGATAAAATTGCTTCAATGAGGCATGGGGGTTATTACGAACCTCCTTCTGTTGAAGGCACGGTCATGTTTCCGATGGTTGGCGGTGGTATGAACTGGGGAGGAGGTTCATTTGATCCAGAGAGAAATATTTTGGTCACTCCTGTTGCCCAAGTCCCTTATTTTATTCGTTTAGTGCCAAATGATGAGATTGAAGAGACCGATGATTTTATGGCAGGTATGCCAATGGGTCCACCAAACTTTATTAAAGGGGCTGATTATGGACTCCATCAGGGTCCATTAATGTCTCCTTCCATGTCTCCATGTACAGCCCCACCTTGGTATATGTTGGTTGCGACGGACCTAGAAAAGGGCGAGATACTATGGAAAACTCCTTTAGGAGTGATTGACAAATTAGTTCCTGGCGGGATCCTGCCTTTGCCTCTTGAGTTTGGAACCCCTAGCTCAGGGGGTGGAATTGTTACGGCGGGGGGGCTTATTTTTATTGGGGCCTCATACGATGAGCGTTTCCGGGCTTTTGACATAGAAAGTGGAAAAAAGGTTTGGGAGACAATCACTCCTTTTTCAGCAAATGCTACACCTATGACTTATGAAGTTGAAGGAAGGCAATATGTTGTTGTATCTGCCGGAGGTCACTCTTGGGCGCCCCTTCCTAAGGGCGATTATATTCTGGCTTTTGCCTTACCTGAAGATTGAATGATTTAATATCGAATCTATCAATATTTAAAATTATTTCTCGGAGATAGGACGATCAACTTTAATCAATCGTCTTGGAAAAATATGCGCCATGTATTGCGAGAGTCATTGGCGCTTATAGGCTTTTGGATGACCTTACGTTATGTTTTGATTTGGGTTTTATCTTATAAGCCTTTTAAAGACTCATCGTTTGATAATAAACATAATACCGATACAGATGGGATGGTCCCTACCCGAGATCTTGATATCGATGACCCAAAGAGCAAGTGGCAATCAAATCTTTATTTAGGGTCTCCTCCAAAAGTCACTCGCCACATAATTAAAGCATTGAGTATTGATTATAAGGACTACTCTTTTATTGATTATGGTTCTGGTAAAGGAAGGGCATTATTTGTAGCTGCGAATTTTCCTTTTAAACAAGTTGTAGGTGTTGAAATTTCTGAACAACTACATACCGTTGCAAAAAAAAACCTTGAATCATATCAAGGTGATCTTAATGCAAGTATTCATCTTTGGCGTGGAGACGCACTTGATTATTCATTGCCTGAGGGTAATTTGGTTTTACATATGTATCATCCCTTCGGACCTGATGTTCTAAGGATGGTACTTTCTCGAGTGCGAGATACAGCAGGCCAAAAATCGCGTCGTGTTCTAATTCCCTACCTTTTTTCTATAGGTGTCGCAAAGTCGGTTTTCCATGAATTTAATGAATTCTCTAGGTTGCGCGATGAATTGTGTGTAAATAATCTTTATCGCTGGACCTTATACGAATTAAATACTTAACTTGGTTTAGCGGTTAATTTTTGCGGAAAGTTTTTCTCCATGAAGTTAAGAAGTTCTTTTGGGTATTGCTTTACTGAATCCAGTTTTCTTGCGGGTCCTGCCCAGACTGTGTGTCCAGGGTGACCTTCCATGTCCATCCATTTTAACCAAGGAGCAATATATGTTGGATTGCCAATTGTATAGACTTTGTTTGCAGATGGGTCATGAAGTTCTTGTAACGATCCATTTATTACTTGATCTTCGCCCATAGGAATTTCTTCCGGGTAGGGACGTCTAAGACTTAACCAAACTTGATTTCCTGACTCGGTCCACTTTAATTTCTTTTGAATAATGGGTTTATTGCCTAGTGGTCTAGTATCATCAGAGCGTTTTTCTCCAAAAACAGAATAAATATAATGCGCTTTAACGCTGATCGAGTTTGCAGTTACATCGTTTGTTTTACCAGTAATGGGATTTTCAAAAGTATTTAATCTCTTACGAGTTTTTGTGTCTCGAAAAAAACTAACAGTTGCTGCATAACCCAGATAGCTTCCATCTGGCTGCTTAACAAAATAGTCGATTTCCGATCCTTCATAGTCAACCATTGCTATTGGAGCTTTACCAGGAAGGACACCATAGATTGTTCCAAAATACCAGTTTGGTACATCTTCTGCTTCTAAGCTCCCACGCATTTTAATCATGGCAGTGAGCGCATCTTTCGGTTCTGATAGGTCAAGCGTTCTTCGTAATCCTCCTGATTCATTCGCATTAGTTTTTTTTAAGAACGCTAAGGGAAGGGCACTAAAACTCATTAAAGCTCTTCTTCTATTAATATTTTTTTTTAACATAAATTTTCTCATATATTATTTGATGGTAGTGTCAAAAAAATTATTTTTCAGAATTAATAGTAAGTTCAGAAATACCAAAATTTGTTCGGGTAATTCTTTTTTGACGTGTGTGATTTCTAATTTGAAGATTTCTATTAAGTGCTTCTTGATTTATGTAGCCTCGATCGTGATCGAGATGGATGCATATCGCGCTATAGCGGATCTGTTTTGCCTTGATTCCGGAATTGAATAACCTTTCTCCTAATTCCCTGTCTTCTCCGCCATATTGCATGCGATTATCGAAACCATTAGCCTTAAGAATATCGGATCGCCATCCAGAAGCATTGTGTCCATTCCAGGTAGCCTTGGTTGGCGTTAGGGTATTGAAGACTGATTCTCTCCAGCCTTGGGCAGAAAGTTTAGTAGATTTATAAGTTGCCTTTAGGCCATGTTTTTTTAGCCATTCAATTTCAAAACATTTCCCTGACAGTATTTGATCATTATTAATAGATAAGCTTGTTTCCATTGGAAGTTTAAAATAACCGCCAGATAAGAAGTAACCGGGTTTTGCTTTATCTATGTGTTTTGAAACAAAATCATCACGAGGAATGCAATCGCCATCAGTAAAAATAAGGTAATCACCGGTTGATTGAATGATTGCTTTATTAAGAATTAAGGTTTTCCGAAACCCATTATCTTCCTGCCAAATATGGATAAGATTCAATCCCGTTTCATCTCTTAACTGATTTATACGTGATCGAGTTGCATCATCAGACCCATCATCTGCTATTAAAATCTCATTTGGTTTAATAGTTTGGCACGAGAACCCGAAGATTGTTTTTTCCAGCCAGTCCGGTGAGTTATAAGTGCTTAGAATAATGGATATTTTTTTTATCATGGTTATTGATAATTATCGCAATAAATTTTTATAAACGTCCAATGTTTCATAAACGCCTTGTTCGACTGAAAATTTATTTTTAAGACGTTTTTTTGCCTCAAGCCCATATTTAATTCGGAGGCTAGAGCTAGCAGCTAACTTATTTATAGCTTCTCCTAAGGCAATTGGATTATTAGGCGGAACCACTAGGCCTGTTTGATTATGAACTACTAACTCTGCATTACCCCCAGTGTTCGTTACCACAGCTGGTTTTCCATATGCCATTCCTTCCAAAATTGCTCGTGATAGCCCTTCTCTCTTTGTTGTTGGGAGAACCATAATATCGCATGCGGCAGATATTTCAGGCGCATCCTTTCTATACCCTAGAGCGTGGATAAATTTAGGCTTTGCTGCCTTGTTAATTTGTTTTTTTACTTCCGGGTCCATTGGATCTGCACCAACAAGTAAAATATGAATATTGCTCGCATTTAAATAATGCGTTGCATTCATCAATACATGTAACCCTTTTCTGGGTCTAATGTCTGCAACGAGACAGACTTTGATGGCATTTTTTGGCAGATTTAAAAAAGATAGATCTGCAGGTGGACCTTTATACCATTCTAAATCATGGCCTTTGTATACGGTTTTAACTTTATTTATATTCCAATGTTCACTGACCAAATATTTTTCGACCGCTTGAGCAACAGCTATAATCATATCAATTCGAGGATTAAGTACAGATAAATAACTTGTTAGGCTCCATCTAGACGTATTGCCCGTTTGACCTCGGTAAGCAACAACTTTAACTGCTAATCCTATTGCTGCGAGCGATCCATTACTGATTGCTGTATTATTTATTAAATGCAAGACATCGTATCTTCCTCTTATTAGCTCTTTACGTATATATTTAAATGTACTCAGAGAGACTTTCTTGTTTAATGGGTCATTCAGAACTTGAATACCTTTATCTTGAAAATAAGATACGCAAACAGAATTTTTGTTTGTTATAACAGTGATTTCAGCAGTGCCGGTTTTCTGAATTCCTGCCAGCTGAGCAGCTTCAGGGCGATATACATTAAAGTTAGATCGCGTTGCTCTGCAAATTACTAAGACCTTTATTGGGCGTCTGCTCATATCGTTATTTGATACTAGAAGATTGGATTTACTCATCAATCATCATATTATTTTATGACACTAAGGTGTTGGTCGCTATAAAATTTATGTTTTCTTATAAAATAAAGCAGATTCCAACATTTAACTTATATTTTTTGAGACTGATTTCATATGGATATAGACCTGATACTTGATTCTCGTTCAAATTCAAAGGATCTAGCAGAGCAAGGTAAGGCAGCAGAAGATCTAGGGTTCTCTGGTGTATGGGTTTCAAGCTTACTTGATGGACGTGATGCATTTACTAACTTAGTTGATCTTGCAAGAACTACAAAGCGCATTTTTATTGGTGTTATTGCTGTTAACCCATGGGATATGCATCCAGTGAAAATTTCAAGTGCCCTCCATACTTTAAACGAAATTAGCAATGGGCGTGCTCGAATTGTCATTGGCGGCGGCGGCGAGGCACTTGCAGCACTTGGTCTTAAACCTGAGAGAAGAGTTAGAGCAGTGCGAGAATGTGTAGAAATTATCAAACAAGCATCCCTTGGAGAGCGTTTTGATTTTGAGGGTGAAATATACAAAGCTAAGGGTTATGGACTTAGTTGGTTGTCAGCACCCCAACCAAAAGTTTATATCGGTGCCAACTTGAACCAAATGTTAACTATGTCTGCTTCCGTTGCTGATGGAGTAATGTTTAGCGATTTGCCACCAAGACTGGCCAAGAATGCCATTAAGACTGTATTTCAGGCAAAAGGAATGTCTGCCGAATTAAAAAAAGATTTTTGGTTTAGTTCCTTCAGCGCATGGCATGTTTATTCTGATGTAAATCGAGCTCATAAAGAGGCTCGTCGTTGGTTGTTGCTTAGAGGTTTATTTCGACCTTGGGTTTTGGAGGAATTTCTTATGCCCAATGAAGTGAATCAGGTGATGAGCAACCAAGAGGTTTTTATTGATGCCTTTGTGACACAAAGCGGAGAGATTCCAAATAACAAAGTACCAAAAGAGGTAGTTGATAAATTAATTAAAAATCTAACATTTACTGCTGCACCAGATTTTCTGGATTTAATTAAAAAAGAACTATTATCTTTTAAAAAAGTTGGCCTTACTTCAATTAGTTTACGACTTTATGAAGAACCAATAAAATCAATGGATTTATTGTCAAGAAAGATTTTGCCAATTATTGATTGATTTTGAATAATCTCTCAAGAGGCAATTTTAAGTGCGCGCGCTGGTCGGTTGTAAAGAGGTAAAAGATTAGATGCGTGATAGGAATTTTTTTCTTGCAATGAATTTGGTTTCTTGTAAAGAGTTGTTCTTTGTTTTGGCGTTCGATTTATGGAAAGAATTAGATTATCCATTTCATTTGGACCGAATTCTTGACCTATATCTGCCCCAGCAGCCCTTGAAATAGATTCATTCATTAATGTACCGCCAAGATCATTAGCTCCTGCATTAAGGCATGCAGCTGCACCCTCAGACCCTAGTTTTACCCAGGATACTTGAATATTTGGAATAAGAGGATTAAGAACTAGTCTGCTTATAGCATGCATTAAGACAACTTCATGCCAGGTTGGTCCTGGCCTAGCCTTACCCTCAAGATACATTGGTGCTTCCATATGCACAAAAGGAAGAGGAACAAACTCTGTAATACCCCCAGATTTTTTTTGTAGATCGCGAAGCGCTAAAAGATGTTTTGCCCAACTATCTGGAGTTTCAATATGACCAAACATAATGGTTGAAGTTGTCTTTAAACCAACTTCGTGAGCAGTAGAAATTACATTTATCCATTCTTCAGTAGTGACTTTATTTGCGCATAATAGCTCACGTATAGAGTCATCCAGAATTTCTGCAGCAGTACCAGGTAATGTTCCCAACCCAGCATTCTTTAATTGCTCTAAGTACGTGGAAATTTTTAGACCGGCTGTATGTGCCCCATGGGAGATTTCTAAAGGAGAGAAAGCATGTATATGCAGATTGGGGGCAGCTGATTTTATTGTTTTACAAATTTCTAAATAAGTATCACCATTAAAACTCGGGTGTATACCCCCTTGAAGACAAACTTCAGTTGCTCCCCGTTGCCAAGCCTCTATTGATCGTCTTGCAATTTCATCCATATCAAGCAGGTAAGACTTACCTCGCAAGCTATTACGCCCCTTACCCTTAGAAAATGCACAGAAACTGCAACGGTATGTGCACATATTTGTGTAGTTGATATTACGATTAACGACATAGTGGATAGTATTCCCAACAGTTGATTCTCGTAAATCATTTGCGGCTTTACAAATAAAATCGAAATTTATTCCACGAGCACTAAATAAATTTGTAATTTCATATTCATCAAGTCGATCACCATTAACTGCCTTTTCAACAGATGATTGTATTCGTTGGTTAGCGGTGGAGTGAATTTTCATAAATTCACGTGGTTTTATTTTGCTTGATGAATTTCCAGCAGACCAATCATCTGTTCGAGCAAGCCCAGAAGCGTCAGCGTGATTCAGGACAGGCTTAAATAATTTTGGTTCAAGCCATTCTGATCTGTTAGCAATAAATTTCGGATAAATGGTGAGACGTTCCACAAGGCTATATCCAGCAAGCTCAGTTTCTTTTCTTAAGTGCTCCAGTTCTGGCCAAGGTGATTCGGGATTAACGTGATCTGGAGTAACTGGAGAAACACCTCCCCAGTCATTAATTCCAGAACCGAGTAAAGCTTTTAGTCTCCCAGAATTTAGATTTGGGGGGACCTGAATACTCATTTTTGATCCAAAGATTATTCTCGTTGCTGCAATGGTCCAGAGTAATTCAGTGAAATTTAACTCAGGCGCTGAGTGCATTTTTGTATTCGGTTTAGGAACAAAGTTCTGAACGATAATTTCTTGTATATGATTGTGTAGTTTGTGAGTTTTTTC
>JAYZVL010000031.1:0-55140 GCA_036155675.1 Pseudomonadota bacterium
AGATATCGCAGAAGAGCTAAATATGCATGAATCTACAATCTCTCGTGTAACTACAAAAAAATATATGCACACACCACGTGGAATATTTGATTTTAAATATTTCTTTTCAAGTCAACTTAGTAATAGCGATGGTAGTGAACAATCATCTACAGCAATCCGTGCAAGAATCAAAAGACTCATCGGAGAGGAAAATCCAATGAAACCTTTGAGTGATAACAAAATGACTCTAATTTTAAATAGCGAGGGTATTAATGTAGCACGAAGGACCGTTGCTAAGTATCGGGAAAAGATGAAAATTCTACCGTCTAGCGAGCGACGGAAAAAAACCAGTATAGAATAATATTATATCAAGGTAATTTAAGTACTAATCTAAATTAATAAATCTATAAATAGTCTCAAACGAATAAAAGAGTTTGAAGAATGCATAATCGAGGAATTATTCCAATACCATGCGATTAATTATTGTCAGCGGTCTATCTGGCTCAGGGAAATCAGTAGCTCTGCACTCTTTAGAAGATATGGGTTTTTATTGCATAGATAATATTCCAGCTGCTCTTTTAAGTGGTGTTATACGTGAAACAATTGATGCAAAAGACGCCCTTTATGAAAATTTAACAGTAGGTGTGGATGCTCGAAATCGTGCAACTGACCTCCAAAGTTTACCTAAAATGCTTCGCTCAATTAAACAGCATGGTATTCAATGTGAGGTTATATTTCTTCATACAGAAGACAGAATTCTTCTTAAAAGGTACCGAGAGACAAGACGCAAACACCCATGGCGCACTCAAAATATGAGCCTTAAGGATGCTATAAACTTGGAACGAAAGTTGTTAAGCCCAGTGATTAATAGCGCTGATCTTGTAATTGATACTAGCGAAACAAGTATTTACGATTTACGTGAACTTTTACATAAAAGACTTGTTAAGAGGGATACTAAGCAGCTATCAATTCAGATTGAATCATTTGGCTTCAAGCATGGTGCGCCATACAACGCTGATTTTGTATTTGATGTTCGATGCCTAGCTAACCCTTTTTGGGAACCTAAGTTGCGCTCACTAAATGGAAAAGACAAAGGCGTCATTAAATTTCTTGAGAAAGACCCTATGTCAAAAAAATTGTTTCAGGATATTCTTACTTTTCTAAATAACCGTATTCCAGAATTTGAAGAAAAGAATCGGAATTATCTAACAGTAGCCCTTGGCTGCACGGGAGGCCAACATAGATCAGTTTATCTAGCGGAGCAGCTTGCAACTGAGCTTCGCAAAGATCATGGAAACGTAATTATTATTCACAGCGAAATATCGGATAATATTAAGAATTAATAACTATCTTTTTTTATATATATTAATTAGAGAAAGTTGCAACGTCGGCTAAATATAGACCCAGCTCTAGCTGGAGGGGTTGTATTAACTAGTGTTAATGATGTCGTAGGCTATTCCTCGCTAAAATTACTCCAACCAGATATTCCTCCAAATGTATTTATAGGCTGGCCAGAAAAAAAAGATTCAAGGTCAAATTTTCGACTCATTGCATCACTATATCCGAGATCAATAAGTTCACTTGTAAAGCTAGATTCAAATAATAAATAACTAGCAAGCTGCATACTATCTTTGTTAAGAGCTCCTATTCCATTTAATAAAAAACGGACTGGTTTTGGTAATTCATGCACATGCCTTGCAGCGATATCTCGAATATCTTCACTAGGTAAAATGACCACGGTTTCTATTCTTCTCGGTCCATTAACATTAGAATCAAAATGCTGCCCAGAAATATTTTCTAGAAGTAGATTAATGCGGATCAAGTGCGCTAAATCTGAAGTTAAACCATCTAGAAACAATGCATCCAACATATACCCCGCAATTACGCCAAGACTCGGATAATTAGGATCTTCCTCATTAGGCAGTAAAGTATTTTGTTTTTCATTCCTAGCGCCAATAACAAATATTCGGTTAGCGCCTAGATTAATAGCTGGCGATAAAGGTGTTGCTTGGCGCATTGCACCGTCTCCAAAATATTCGCCTGCCAGCATAATAGATGGAAAAACAATTGGCACCGCAATACTTGCCATTAAATGATTAATATTTAATTCCTTTGACTTTCCTTTATGTCTAAGCTTATCCCATGGTTTTAAGTCTGCCTCCCCTTGATAGAAGGAAACAGATCTTGCTGATCTGTAACCAGCAGCTGTAACTGAAACACCTCTGAGATAACCTTTATTAATTGCTTCCTGAATATTTGAAAAATTAATCTGTTTTATTAAGAGCTGACGCAAGGGTGAATTATCTAAAAGGGAGACAGGATTATTTTTTCCCATACCGCCAGAAAGAAAAGTTAGCAACCAACGAATACTATTCGTGGATAATGTTAAAGAATCGGACTTGAAAACTTGATTGGATCTGAAATTACGCCAAACAAACTCCATCTCTTTAACTGCGGAAGCAAAAAACCTAGCACGACTAGCTAAAACAACAGAGTTAATAGCACCTGCAGAAGTACCACTTATTAAAGGGAATGGATTAGAAGAATGCTTGGGCAGAATGTCACTAATAGCCTTAAGCACTCCTACCTGATAAGCCCCTCGAGCCCCTCCTCCTGGAAGTACTAATGCATCTCGCGAATCGTTTGGAATCATTTTTTAACTATTTCCTCTTAAATTACGCATATTAAACAATGATTAAACTAAGCCTCAAGCTAAATATTCGTTGCATGGTAATATGAACAAATAAAAATTTGGGAATCAAATAAATGCTAAATAAAACTATTAAAAAAATTTCTACTATTTTGGGTCTTGCTTTCTCGATGACGGCCTTGGGAAACATAACAATTGGAGAGCCTGCGCCAGAATTCAATCTACAAGATCAAAATGGTGCTTGGCATTCCATAGAGAAATATCGTGGTCAATGGATTGCACTTTATTTCTACCCTAAAGATGATACTCCGGGTTGCACCAAAGAAGCTTGCTCATTTCGTGATAATATTTTTGCTTTTGATGAATTAAATGCAGTTGTCCTTGGTGTCAGTCTTGATGATATTGAATCACATGATAAATTTGCAGAGAAATATAGTCTGCCATTCTCAATTCTTGCAGATACAGAAAAAGAAGCTGCTGCTGCCTTCGGAGTTTTAATGAAAATAGGTCCATTAACTTTAGCAAAAAGACAATCCTTTTTAATTAACCCCAAAGGCAACATCGTCAAACACTATAAAAAAGTTAACCCAGAAACTCATAGCAAAGAAATACTGTCCGATTTAAGCACAGCGATAACGAAAGAAACCTCTGGAGAAGATACTTTTAGCGGTTAATTTTCTATCGGATACTTTGAGGTTCTCTCGCCATTGAACCAAATAGTTTTCCTAAGTAACGGCCTAATAATGTCCAAACAAAAGCTATACAAGATCCAATAGCCGCCATAGCGCCTAGCGCTAACCCAAAACCATCTGTCAGTGTAGCAAATAAAGCACTACTTACTGCATCCCCACCACGATAAACGACAATATCAATAACCGGCTTTGCCTTAAAACGAGTCTCTCGATCAACTGCGGTGAATAACATTTCACGAGCAGGCCTAGTAATTGCGTAGTTACCTGCTCGACGAGCTATCTGAAGAACAAGAGCAATAGTTAGAATTGGGGCAAATGCAAGAATAGCCAAGCCTATAGCGATAAAAAATGGAACTAAAGCAAGAGTTACCGCCATTCCAAAACGAGTAACAATTCTACTAGTCGCAAACATACCAATTGCAAACGTCAGAATATTAACCACCAAATCAACAATCGCTAAAATTTCAGTTCTTTGCTCTCTTGTATAATCAACAAGAAGATTCTTCTGTTCGAAATATACGAATGAGCCTATAGTGGTGTAAAGAAAAATGAATGCTCCAATTGCAAGCAAATATGGATTTGTAAAAAACATTTTGAAGCCTGCAAAAGGATTTCCACCAATCTTTTCAGCACTCAAATCAACATGAACTTCTTCATTTTTCAAGTCAACAATTTTTAGTCTTTCTAAATAGAGAACCAAAAAAATTGGCACTACCAAAACAATTGAAGCCATTAACATTAAGCTATCATTGCCAAGATTTTCAGCAAAAAGGGCGGGTATAGCTGGCCCAACAAGCCCACCTGCGCTTGCTCCTGCAGCAATAAAAGCAAAAAGGCGATTTGATTGTTCTTTATCAAAAAGATCGGACATGAAGCTCCAGAAAACGGAGATGTGAAAAAGGCTGAAAACGCTAACCCATATGTAAAAAATTTGATCTACATTTAATCCGATATTAAATATTGGAACATATATCAGCTCAACGTTGCCACTTCCTGTTGTTGCAAAATAGAATAAAATGAAACTTGCAGCAAAAAAAGCATACACGCCTGGAACCAATACACGAAAACTGACCCTAGAAACAAAAAACCCGTAACCAGCAACTACAAGCGCACTAACCCAAAAATTTAAATTCCAAAGAATTGCGACTTCTGTATCAGTCCAATCGCTAGCCATAGCATCTCTTACTGGGCGCAGAATGTACCAAGCTGCCATCAGAAAAAAAGCAAAAGCAAAAGCTGTAAGCACCGACCGCAGTTCGTTTGGTTCAATCTTAGATGCTGACCTCATCACTCGTGCCAACAAATTGGGTTGATCATTAGTCATTTCTCTTTTCCATTGGTTTAGCCTGCCATGTCCCACTATATTAAATAGTGAAATTGCGTGTCTTTCTTAGAAAATTTAGTCAGTCGATAATTCGCCAAAAAGGCTTTTCCAGTTGTTCTCACCGGCTATTTCTGTATTAAAAGCTTCAAAAGTTTTACCGCGAGATGAAGAAAGTTGAAGACTTGCAATACAAATTAAAGCTACATCTTCGCGACTAATTCTACCTACTCCAGTATCGCCTTGTTCAAAAATAACTGAAAATTCACGGGCCGGGGAATTAATCAAGCCCCCAGGCCTAACTATAGTATAAGCAACTCCACTAGCACGAAGTGCATTCTCACCCTTAAGCTTCCATTTTAAAATATTATCAAAATTCTTGTTAAGAAAATGATCTTCTTGAGTTGCGCCCGAAGAAGAAACAAGAACAAACTGTTTAATTTCAGATGCGCTTGAAGCATCAGCAAGGTTTTTAATTCCTTTAAAGTCCACAGCTTCTGGATTATTGGTTGGATCTGATCGGCTAGAGCCAATGGCTGAGATAATAAAATCAGCACCGTCTAATGCTGGATAAATGGTATCTAAGTCCCTAACATCGCCTAATGCGTAAGAAATATTAGCCCCTAAAACGACTTTGGCTTTAGCTTCATCGCGAACGAATGCGCGAACCTGATAACCTTGGGCTAAAAGATTCTTTACAACTGCCCTTCCAGTGCCGCCAGTTGCTCCCGCTACTACAACTAACTGACCAGTATTGTTATTTGATATGTTGCTGATATTGCAACCGCATAATAAAAGAAGAAAAGCTGGGATAATTATAATTTTCCTCTTGAAACTAAAATTATCTAAAAGCAACATTAATCTCCTTACAAATTAACAAACAATCATAAAAATATTCTGGGTGAGTATAGCGACGGCCCTTAATTCTAATTATTTGCAGGCTTAATATATTCACTAGCCGGTCACACGTAAAATTGTCATGGCGTTGGTTCCCCCAGTAACACCGCGCATGTCACCCTTAGTAAAAATTACAAGATCATCTTTTTTAGCCTTATCTAATTCTAAAAGCTTATTAAATAATTGATGGTATAGATCATCTCCAGAAGCAGGTGGCTCATCAAAAAGAACAGGGTGAACACCTCTATACAATGCAACTCTTCGAAGAGTTTTGACGTGTTGACTAAATGCATAAATAGGGATATCAGATCGAATTCGTGACATCCATAAAGCTGTAGACCCTGACTCAGTCAAGGCAATCAAAGCATTAATATCCATATGATTAGCGGTATACATAACAGACATAGCGATCGCCTGATCAATAAAATCAAACTGCATATCATTTCTACTTAGACTGGAGCTTGGTAATTTATATTCTTCAGCGCCAATACAAATTTTCGCCATAGTTTCTATAGCTTTGATAGGGTAATCACCAATTGCCGTTTCAGCCGATAGCATTACTGCATCTGTGCCATCCATAACTGCGTTTGAAATATCCGAAACTTCTGCACGAGTAGGTATCTGACTATGAATCATTGATTCCATCATTTGGGTAGCAGTAATGGCAACTTTATGACGTCTACGTGCATGTCTAATAATTTTTTTCTGTAAGCCAGTTAAACCAGAATATCCAGTTTCAATGCCCAAGTCGCCACGGGCGACCATTACAGCATTGCTCGCATCAATAATTGCATCAAGATTATTAACGGCTTCGCTTGTTTCAATTTTAGCGACGATATAACCATGTCCCCCTGCGTCACGAAGTAATTTACGCGCTTCATGAATATCATCCGAATTACGAACAAATGAAACTGCAAGCCAATCAACATCAAGCTCAGCAGCAGAAATAATATCTTCGCGATCTTTTTTTGTTAAAGCTGCTGCTGATAAACCTCCGCCAAGTCGATTGATCCCTTTATTGTCAGCCAGTTCTCCACCAACAAGAACAGTGCAATGAATTCTTTTGTCTTCAATAGAGTCAACTCTTAGATTGATGTAACCATCATCCAGAAGAAGAGTATCCCCAGGCTCAACATCACTAATTAAGCCCTGATAAGTTATCCCTACAGATTCACTAGAGCCTTCCTTAACACCTAAATTCAAATCAAGTACAAAAGACTGGCCTTCGATTAATTCAACACAGGAATTAAGAAATCCTTTAATGCGAATCTTTGGCCCCTGAAGATCTCCAAGTATTGCAACATAACGGCCTGTTTTCTCAGAAATCTCTCTAACTTGATTGATTGTTTTTCTATGCTGGTCCCAATCGCCATGAGAAAAATTAATTCGCACAATATCAGTGCCTGCCATAATAAGATCTTGAAGCACCGATTGATCATCAGTAGCTGGGCCTGCTGTAGCAATAATTTTAGTTCGACGCATAATCATTCTTCAGTTAAAAACTCGAGCTTCCAGCACTTTAACAGCTGGAAGTTTTTTTCCTTCAAGCAATTCAAGAAAGGCTCCGCCGCCAGTAGATATATACGAAATTCCCTCACCTAAATTATACTTTTCAAGTGCAGCTAAAGTATCCCCACCGCCTGCAATAGAAAAAGCCCCGCTTTCAATAATGGCTTTACCGAGATGTTTTGTTCCATTGCCGAACTGATCTATTTCAAAAACTCCCACTGGACCATTCCATATTATTGTTCCAGATTCACTCAAAAATTTGGCGTATGCTTTTGTTGTCTGAGGTCCGACATCAAGAATCATTTCATTTTCGGTTATTTCATCAGCCAAACAGGTTCTTTTGCTCGCGTTCGAACTGAATTCATTTGCAACGACGACATCAATTGGTAAAGGTATCGAAGTTTTGTTTAATATTATTTTAGCTTGATCCAATAAATTCTTCTCATAGAGTGATTTACCAACTTTAAACCCAGCTGCAGCAAGAAAAGTATTAGCAATTCCACCCCCAACTATAAGATGGTCAACTTTTTGTGCTAGGGCATCAAGCAAGGTTAGCTTTGTAGAAATTTTTGAGCCGCCAACAATTGCTGACATTGGGCGCAAAGGGTTTTTTAGCGCCTTGCCAAGGGCCTCTAGCTCTTCAACTAATAATGGGCCAGCGCAAGCAATAGGTGCAAATTCTGCAATCCCATATGTGCTCGCTTGTGCTCGATGAGCTGTTCCGAATGCATCCATAACAAAAACGTCACAGAGTTTCGCCATACGCTTGGAAAGATCTTCATCATTAGTCTTCTCGCCAAAATTAAAACGCACATTCTCACATAAAACTACTTCCCCACTTTTAATATTAATGCCATCAAGCCAATTGCTGATAAGCTTAACTTCCTGTCCAAGGTTTACGCTTAAATTTCTGGCAACTGGATAAAGGGAGAATTGTTCTTCGTATTCACCTTCGGTTGGTCTGCCTAGGTGCGAAAGAAGTATTACTGCAGCACCTTGATCCAATGCAAGCCGAATAGTAGGTAAAGCAGCTCGAATTCTTCCTTCGCTTGTAACTTGGCCATCTTCAATAGGAACATTAAGATCGAAACGAATGATGACCTGCTTCTTTTGCAGATCAAGATCAGTCATTCGCAAAAAATTCAACGAATCGTGCCCTAAACTAGGGTCTCAAAGTAAGTAAGTAAATGCTCAAATCAGAATACCTATTTAACATTCATAAGGGCTAAGGTTGTATCAAGCATACGATTTGAGAAACCCCATTCGTTGTCATACCAAGAACAAACTTTGACTAAGTTACCGCCCATGACTTTAGTGATTGTCGCGTCATAATTTGAAGAAGCGGCATTGTGGTTATAATCAATAGAAACCAGTGGCCCGTCGTTATAGCTAAGAATGCCTTTCAAAGCACCGTCAGCTGCTTCCTTTAAAATTCCATTAATCTCATCAATCGAAGTATCCCTTGCAGCAGTGAAAGTCAAATCCACAAGCGAAACATTGATTGTTGGGACACGAACGGCGAATCCATCCAATTTACCATCAAGTTCTGGCAGAACAAGTCCAACAGCAGCAGCAGCGCCAGTTTTTGTAGGAATCATTGATTGTGTAGCCGAACGCGCTCGCCGAAGATCAGTATGATAAACATCAGTTAACACTTGATCATTGGTATAGGAATGAATAGTTGTCATGATGCCCTGAACAAGCCCGATTTTCTCATGCAAAGGTTTTACAAGAGGTGCTAAGCAATTAGTTGTGCAGGATGCATTCGATACAACGGTATCGCTAGACTTCAAAATACTATGATTAACTCCATACACAATCGTCGCATCAATATCTTTTCCTGCCGGAGCAGAAATTAGAACTTTTTTTGCTCCTGCCTTGAGATGTGGTTGCGCTTTCTCTTTACTGGCAAAAAATCCGGTGCATTCCAATACTACATCAACTTCCATTTCCGCCCATGGCAAATTAGCAGGATCCCGATCTGCGAGCACTCTAATTCTATCTCCATTTACAATAAGAGAATCCTCATCCACTTCAACAGAAAATGGGAAAGGACCGTGAGCACTATCGTACCTAGTTAAATAAGCGTTTGTTTCTGCATCGCCTAAATCATTAATCGCTACAATCTCAATTTCATTTCTTCGATCACTCTCATAGATTGCTCGGAGAACGTTACGACCGATACGTCCATAGCCATTGATTGCTAATTTTACTGGCATTCTAAATTTACTCCTTTGGGCCTAATGTATAGAAAACTAAAATTGTTAAAGATTCCTAGTGTATTAAATGAATCTTAATCTACAAATAAAATCTGATTAACGACTTCCTTGATTCGTTTAACTGTAAATCCATACTTTTCAAATAACTCTGGTGCTGGTGCTGAGGAACCAAATTGAGACATACCAATCATTTCTCCTCCATCACCAACTAAACCTCGCCAACCATCCATAGTTCCTGCCTCAATCGCTATACGATTAACATCAGGCAGCAAAACCGAATCTCGATAAGCAATATCCTGCTCCATAAATAATTCTCTACAGGGCATTGATACGACTCGCACAGAAATTCCTTCAAGGGAAAGTTCATCTGCCGCTAAAACAGCTAATCCAACTTCTGAGCCAGTCGCAATAAGAATAACTTGAGGATTTGGTGCGTCTTTTAACACATAACCACCAGATCTAATCTGAGCAATCTTGCCAGAGTCTCGATCTTGATGCGGAAGACTCTGACGGCTCAATATAAGACTAGTTGGGCCAGAAACTCTTTCAACTGCATCTCGCCAAGCAACGAAAGTCTCAACACCATCACAAGGTCGCCATACCGTCATATTGGGTATCAAACGAAGACTTTCAATATGCTCAATAGGCTGATGAGTCGGGCCGTCTTCACCTAAACCGATCGAATCGTGAGTAAACACAAGGATAGATCGCAATTTCATCAATGCAGCCATACGTAATGCATTACGAGCATAATCAGAAAAAGTTAAGAAGGTGCCGCCATAAGGTATAAAGCCTCCGTGCAAAGTAATTCCATTCAAAATAGCGGCCATACCAAATTCACGAACACCAAAATAAATATAATTCCCTTGGGCAGAAGATGGAGTTATAGGTACTGACAAATCGTGCATAGTTAAATTTGAGCCAGTCAAATCAGCAGAACCACCAATCAACTCAGGCAAAACTTTTGCAAGTGCATTCAAAGCCACTTGAGAATCTTTTCTGGTTGCAAAATCTGTTTCAGCAGAAATAATTTTATTCAATGCAGCATCTGCATAATCAGACCAATCTATTGGCAATTCGTTAGAAAATCGTCTTTGTAATTCGGAAAATTGGTCTGGAAATTCGGAGGAATATTGCTCCATTTTCTCAAGCCATTTTTCCTCAAGCTGCTTACCTCGATCATTACCATCCCATGCTTTTCGAATTGCATCCGGAATTTCAAATGGTTCATACTGCCAATCAAGCTCTTCACGAGCAGCTAAAATTTCATCTTCTCCTAAAGGCGCACCATGAGTTGATTCTGTACCTTGTTTATTTGGTGCGCCAAAACCAATGATCGTTTTACAACAAATTAGAGTGGGTTGTGAATTATTAACTATGGCCTGTTCTATTGCCTTAGTAATTGAATCTGGGTTATGGCCATCAACATCCGATATAACTTGCCAACCGTAAGCTCGGAAACGACTAGGTGTATCATCCGTAAACCAACCCCCAACTTCTCCGTCGATAGAAATTCCATTGTCATCATAAAAAGCGATCAATTTACCCAAGCCAAGCGTACCCGCAAGAGAGCAAGCTTCATGAGAAATGCCTTCCATAAGACATCCGTCACCTAAAAACACCCAAGTTCTATGATCAATGACTTCATAATTGGGCTTATTAAAACTCGCTGCTAATATTTTCTCCGCTAGCGCCATACCAACAGCATTTGTAATTCCTTGGCCAAGAGGTCCGGTGGTCGTCTCTATACCAACTTCTGGTTCGTATTCCGGATGTCCTGCAGTAATTGAATTTAACTGTCGAAAATTTCTTATTTCATTAATTGTTAATGGATAACCAGTCAAATGTAGAAGCGAATAAAGCAGCATCGAGCCATGGCCATTGGAAAGCACAAATCGATCTCGATCTGGCCACATTGGGTTTGCAGGGTTGTGGCGTAGGAAATCATTCCAAAGAACCTCTGCAATATCAGCCATCCCCATCGGTGCGCCGGGATGCCCTGAATTAGCGGACTGAACTGCGTCCATTGACAAAGCACGAATTGCGTTTGCTAATTGCCTACGAGTGGGCTGATCGTCAGCCGATTCTGGTGATAAAGCCATGTTGATCTTATTTCAATTTGTGTGGAAGAGCCTTGAGATAGCTCTTAAGACGTGCAATTGTCGCTGATGCTTTGGTGTGTGGCAAATAAGAACTTAAATGCTGGGCATGTTAGTCTCTAAAAATAAAATAGAATAGAATACTTCTCTCACAAATATACATGCTATCCCTTTTACAAATGGCTGATTCAGACTCACTTCTTCCCAAATCATCAGTTCCTGGGCTTATACCCACGCTTAATTATACTGGCTGGATGACAGAAAAACTGGACCGTTATTCGGCTGATTTTGCGCAATATGCAGGCACCGTTAACAACTCAGTTTTAGATATTGGCTGCGCTTATGGAGTCGCAACTCTCGTTGCCTTGAAAAATGGTGCGCGAGTTTTAGCTAGCGACATGGAGCCTGCTCATCTCGAAATCCTCACCAAACGTGTTCCAAAAAGAGATAGGGAGCGTCTGCGAACTCAAACATCCACACTACCAAACAGCGATTTTCCAACCGCTGATTTTGATGCAATCTTGGCCGCAAGAGTGCTTCATTTCCTCAATGGAGATGATATTCGTCTAAGCGTCTCTAAAATGTTCAATTGGTTGCGGCCAAAAGGGAGATTATACCTAGTGACTGATTCTCCCTATATCGGCCCGTGGGCTTGTCATGCTCAACGTTACGAGGAACGGAAAAATTCAGGTCATGAATGGCCGGGATTCGTTGAAGACTACAGGAGTCTTCTTCCCGCAAGCTCTAATCCAAACAAACAGAAGGAGTTTATTAACCCCCTCGATCCCGATATCCTTACCAGAGAGTGTATTAATGCTGGTTTCAAAGTAATCTCAGCTGAATTTCTACCTGGCTCAACAAAACATGCTAAAGGCAAAGAACATGCAGGAATCATTGCCTTTAAGCCTTAAAAAAAAGATGGTTTATAGATCAGACTAGGTATAATCGGCTGCTCAAAAATTACTAAAAAAATAATTACTAAAAAAATATAAATTTAGAGACCACTCATGACAAGAAGATATCAATTTACTTCCGAATCCGTTTCCGAAGGCCACCCTGATAAAATGGCTGATCAGATTTCAGACGCTATTCTTGATGCCCTTATAGCAGATGATAAATCTTCAAGAGTGGCAGTGGAAACCATGGTCAAAACTGGTTTTGCCATTGTTGCAGGAGAAGTAACCTCTAATGCCGCAATAGAAACCGAGGAAATCATTCGTAACGTAATTCTAGATATTGGATATAACAGTTCAGACATGGGATTTGATGGCGCCTCATGTGCGATTTTAAATGCTATCGGTAAGCAGTCTCCAGATATCGCTCAAGGTGTTGATCGAGAAGATCCTCGGCTACAGGGTGCTGGTGATCAGGGTCTGATGTTCGGTTATGCAAGTAATGAGACCGAAGTTTTGATGCCGGCTGCAATCCAACTTTCCCATCGCCTTGTGGAAAAACAGGCGATGGTCCGTAAGGCGAATGAGCTATCTTGGCTGCGTCCTGATGCAAAAAGCCAAGTAACATTAATTTATGAGGATAATCAGCCTATCGCAATCGATGCGGTTGTACTTTCAACTCAACACGATGCTGAAGTTAGCAATAAAGATCTGCATGAAGGTGTTATGGATTTGATTATCAAGCCTATTTTGCCTAAGGAATGGATTAACAAAGATACTGTTTATCACATCAACCCAACTGGACGATTTGAAGTCGGCGGTCCAGTTGGCGATTGTGGGCTTACAGGGCGAAAAATCATTGTAGATACATACGGTGGCATGGCCCGACATGGCGGAGGCGCATTCTCAGGTAAAGATCCATCAAAAGTGGATCGATCAGCAGCATATGCTGCAAGATATGTCGCAAAAAATATTGTTTCAGCTGGGCTTGCAGATCGATGTGAAGTTCAGATTTCCTATGCTATTGGTGTTGCTGAACCAACCTCAATCAGTGTGGAGGTCGAAACCTTTGGTACGGGCACTCTCCCACCTCAGCGGCTAACTGAATTGGTACGTAAACATTTTGATTTAACCCCATATGGAATTAGGGAGATGTTAGATCTTCTTCATCCTATATATAAATCAACTGCTGCCTATGGGCACTTCGGTCGAGAAAATGAAGGATTCGGCTGGGAAAAAACCGATAAAGCTGAAGACCTAAAAGCAGATGCATAATACTTGCTTTACTAAGAGAAGGTTTTAATTTTAATAACATTAAACACACTAGTGAATTAGCCCCTATATATTAGCGAAAATTACTGGAGAAAGAATATGAGCTCGGACCCTGCCGAAGCCCTAAAAAATGATTACCATGTAGCGGATATTTCTTTAGCTGATTTTGGACGTAAAGAAATCGCAATCGCAGAAACGGAAATGCCTGGACTGATGTCCGTTCGGAAGGAATATTCCGGGAAAAAACCACTTGAAGGATCACGCATTATGGGCTCACTGCACATGACGATCCAGACGGCTGTATTAATTGAAACACTTGTAGAGCTAGGTGCTGAAGTTCGCTGGGTTTCCTGCAATATCTTTTCAACTCAGGACCATGCTGCTGCTGCAATTGCAGCATCGGGCGTACCCGTTTTTGCCTACAAAGGTGAGAGCCTAGAGGAATATTGGGAGTATACCCATCGAGCGATGGAATGGCATGACGGTGGAACACCAAATCGTATTCTCGATGATGGTGGCGATGCAACTTTATTGGTTATTCTGGGGGCAAAAGCTGAAGCTGATCCTTCAATTTTGAATAATCCGGATAGCGATGAAGAAGTTGCTCTATTTAATTCGATTAAGCAACGACTGGAAAAAAACCCTGGTTGGTATTCAAAGCGACGTGAAGCAATAGGCGGTGTAACTGAAGAAACGACCACTGGCGTTCAACGTCTTTATATGATGCAAAAGGATAATGATCTGCCTTTTCCTGCAATAAACGTGAATGATTCAGTCACGAAATCAAAATTTGATAATCTCTATGGCTGCAGAGAATCACTTGTTGATGGTATTAAGCGTGCGACTGATGTAATGATTGCAGGAAAAATAGCTGTTGTTTGCGGTTATGGTGACGTAGGTAAAGGTTGTGCGCAATCACTAAGAGGGCTTGGAGCAACAGTATGGATCACAGAGATTGATCCTATTTGCGCTTTACAAGCTTCAATGGAAGGGTTTCGAGTTGTAACGATGGAAGATGCTGCATCAGAGGCAAATATATTTGTTACCACCACTGGCAACTTCCACGTAATTACACATGATCATATGAAGGCAATGAAGGATCAGGCTATTGTTTGCAACATTGGTCACTTTGATAATGAAATTGAAATCGCAGAGCTGCAAAAATATGAATGGGAAAATATCAAACCACAAGTTGATCACGTAATTTTTCCGGATGGAAAGCGTATTATTTTGTTAGCCGAAGGCCGTCTTGTTAATTTGGGTTGTGCAACGGGACATCCCAGTTTTGTGATGTCGAACTCATTTACTAATCAAGTCATGGCTCAAATAGAACTCTGGCAGAAGCCGGAGGAGTACCAAAATGAAGTCTATGTACTTCCAAAACATCTAGATGAGAAAGTTGCAAGACTGCACTTGGAGCAACTTGGTGTAAATTTAACTAAGCTGACGAAAGAACAAGCGAATTACATCAATGTAAACGTTGAAGGTCCTTATAAATCAGACCATTATCGATATTAATTCTTTGTAAACTTTGAGATTATTTTTATATATCTTAAAAAACATCAAACTAATTTGTCACTTCAATCATTTCAAAATCTTCTTTACCAGCAGCGCAATCAGGACAACGCCAAGATAATGGAACATCTTTCCATCTCGTACCCGGCAGCAACCCACTTGCAGGCTCACCTTTGGATTCATCGTATACATAACCACAAATCAAACACATCCAAGTTTTCATTGCTGTGTTTGCTCCTCTCGTAATCTTCGTAACGTTGGACGGAGTGCATCCAACCTCCCAATTGGATCATTTAATTCAAGGAAAAGCTGTTTTTCCTTTAAATCTAAAGGAAGGACCTCTGCAAATCTGAATCCCACCCAAGATGCGTCTTCATAGTGTTTATTTATGGTTTCATATAGCTTGCCTAAATCATCAATAACAGCGCGTAATAAAGTTGACATAGATAAATAATTTTCAGGTAAAGATATCTCAGGTTCTGGGGGTAAGAATTCAACGGTACCCAAATTTAAACCATCTTCTTGCTGTTTAACACTAATCAAACGAAAGCGTTTTTCTCCGTAGGCAGTAATACCCAAAAGACCATCAGTTCCTTGATACCAATCCACAATAGATGCACTAGTACCTACTGAAGCCATCGTTATAGCGCTTGAATCGTTAGTTCCCTGGAATAAAACCACCCCAAAAGGGGTTGAGTTTTTCATGCAACTGCTAATCATATCTAGATATCGAGATTCGAATACTCGCAAAGGAAGCGGGCCACCTGGAAATAAAACGGTTTGAAGAGGGAACAATGGTATTTTTTTTTCAATCACTCAAGTTACAACTTTTTTTTAAGATCGGCTATTTAAAAATCTTATTATAAATCTTAAATAAAGCGCTACACAAAAAATTTATCTCATTTCTCATTAGAGCGTAACGCATTAAGAATCGATTGGTGTATACCATCAAAACTACCGTTACTCATAATGACAATTTTATCCTCGGGCTTTGCATTGTCGACAACATCCTTAACAATTGATTCTGTATCTTCAGAAATCACTACCCTAAAATTTTCTGACAAATAATCAGCAGGGTCCCAAACTAATTCGGGGGGCTTGAATAACCAACAAAGATCGGTCAATTTAATAGCATCTATAAGCTCGCCTTGGTGGGTTCCCATTTTCATTGTGTTGGAGCGTGGCTCAATAACAGCAATAATTCTACCCTTTGAGATACTCTTTAGCGTCAAAAGGGTTCGTCTCACTGCTGTTGGATGGTGGGCAAAATCATCGTAAAGCTCTACACCACCAGAAGAACCAATTAATTCAAGTCGTCTTTTTACGCCATTAAATTTAACTAGGGAATTTAAAGAGCTCTGAATATCAATACCAATAGATTTTGCTGCCAAAATTGCCGCCGCTGCATTTTCCAAATTATGAGTACCTAATAAATTAAATTTTGATCCTTTATATTTTTTCTTTTCGCTAAAAAAATCAATACTAAGATTTTCATTAGAAGAAATTTTCCAATCAACATTGTCTGACTCGTCACTACTGTAACTTAGAATTGGAGTCCAACATCCCATTGCAAACAATCGCTTGATTTCAATTTCTTCTGAACTGCCATTCGAAACAATTTGAGCGTTGCTAGGTAAAAAACGTAGTAGCTGATGAAACTGCCATAAAATAGCATCCATATCCTTATAGATATCTGCGTGGTCAAATTCAAGATTATTGATAACAAGTGTCTGCGGGTTATAATGAATAAATTTTGCGCGTTTATCAAAAAAAGAGGTGTCATATTCATCAGCTTCAATTACAAAAAATTTACCGCTTCCAAGTCGGGCGGTGGTATCAAAGTTGGTCGGAACACCTCCAATCAAAAAACCAGGATCCAGGCCTGCATCTTCCAGTATCCACGCTGCCAAACTGGCAGTAGTTGTCTTGCCGTGTGTACCAGCAATGGCAATTACATGTCGATCTTTTAATACATAATTAGACAGCCAAGCTGGTCCTGAAATAAAAGGTATGCTGTTATTTAAAATTTCTTCAATGATTGGCATACCCCGGCTCATAATATTGCCTATAACTATTAAATCAGGCTTAAGTTTGAGCTGATGAAGATCAAAGCCCTCAATAATTTCAATGCCAAGCTTTTGAAGCTGTTCATTCATTGGAGGATAAATAGCTTGATCGCTTCCAGTAACCCTATGGCCATCGGATTTTGCAATAGCAGCAATCCCACCCATAAAAGTTCCACAAATACCCAGTATGTGTATATGCATTAGCTTACCGAAAGTATTTGTGCGGCTAATTGGAAACTTAAAATAAAATAGCTAGCAGCAAATAATACTCCCACTCTCAAACTGCGATTAATCGCACATGAAATTAAGTAGCCATAAACCATAGTTACCCAAAGTAAAATAATAAAAAAACCTAGAACACTAAATGATGCAAGCCCACCTTGAGCGCCTTCAATTCCTAATCTAAGCGGTATACTTAAAAGCTGAAAGAAAATACCTGTCCCAAACAAAGCTATCAGGGTTTGAGTTAAACGATATTGCATCTTAAATATTTTCAATACCATATACACCCAAACTATTAGCAACAAGATATCCAAGAGTATTAGTAAAAATGCTTTATCAAAAAAATCTACTAAGGCAATCGTGATTACATTGAGTAAAAAATAAAGCCCTAAAACCAAAAAAAGTAAAAATTTTGACTCAGGAATATCCTCAGGATTGCTCTTGAGTAACAACATTTTCCAAAAGAAAATCAAAAATTCATGCATATAAACTCGCCGAATAGTTTTAAGTTACCCATATCATCCTCTACACTAGAATAATATGCCAACCTCTAAAAAAATCCCCGAATTAATTAACAATCAAAAGGATCTTGATGCATTGTGCAAAATCATCAGCGCAAATGATTACATTGCCATAGACACTGAATTCTTGCGAACCAATACTTTTGCTCCTAAGCTCGGACTCTTGCAGCTTCATACTGTGGATCAAATTAGCTGCGTCGATCCTCTTGTTGATATGAATATGCAAGAACTATGGGAATTAATCTTTGATCCAAAAAGAATGTGCATTTTTCATTCGGCTAAGCAAGACATGGAAGTAATTTGGTTTGAGCAAAATGCATTGGTTGGTCAACTCATTGATACCCAAATCTGTGCAGGCTTGCTTGGACATCCTGCACAGATAGGCTACGCTGGAATCACTGCAGATTTACTTAACATTAACATTAGTAAAAGCCAAACGCGCACAGATTGGTGTCGCAGACCTCTTAGCAAAGATCAGCTTGAATACGCGCTGGAAGATGTAAAATATCTACCTAAGCTGCATGAGATCTTATTTCAAAAGCTACGGGAACTTGGACGATCTGAATGGGCTGTCGAAGACAGCTCTGCATTGCTCAACCATAAGCTTTACCAACCTGATACAGAAATGGCTTGGAAGCGTGTTAAAAGTATTCCTTTTTTACCTTTAGACCAGCAAGCAAGGGCGCGGGCAATCGCAGCATTGAGAGAGCATCTTGCTCTCAAATCAAACCAGCCGCGTCAATGGATACTGAGCGACAAAGCCCTAATTCAAATTGCTCAAGAAAACCCATCAACGGAAGAATCACTTTTACGGATTAAATACCTATCATCAGATGTAACAAGAAATCACGGGCAGAGCATACTTGCGAGTATCAATGCCGCTAATCAATCTTATGCAATTGGTGAACTAAATTTTCAACAGCTCAAACCCGAACGAGATCAGGATAAAAGCAAATACCGTAAACTGAGTTCTATCGTGAAAGATAAAGCTGAACAACTCGCTATTTCTTCAGAAGTAATAGCGAGTAAGAGGGACATTCAGGCGCTTCTGCGCAATGATCCACAATGTCGTTTGACAAGAGGGTGGCGAAAAGAAATTGTTGGCGATGAACTAATTTCAGAAATTTAATGCTGATTTAAGACTGGAATAAATATCCTCAATATCACCCTCTCCATCGACTGTCTTTAATAACCCTTCATCCTGATAAAAGTTGATCAATGGTTCAGTTTGCTCTCTATAAATCTTAAGGCGATTAACAATCGTCTCTTCATTATCATCATCACGTTGAATTAATTGGCCTCCATTATCTATGCACTCATCAAGTTCTCTTTGGGATGAAAAATAAATATTGAGCAACTTGCCCGATATTGAGCAAGTCCGACGCCCAGTTAAGCGTTTAGTCAGAATTTCCGTATCAACATTTATCAGAAGCGCTGCGTCAAGTTTCTGCCCAATATTTTCCAGTACTGGCTGTAAATCTTTAGCCTGTTGCAAATTTCTTGGGTAGCCATCAAGGATAAATCCTTTTAAACAGTCCGATCGAGCAAGTCGTTCGCCTATAATTCCCAAAACAATTTCATCCGTTACAAGTTCCCCCGAATCCATAGCATCCTTGGCCAACTTACCCAACTTGCTTCCATCTGCTACTGATGCGCGTAATAAATCGCCGGTAGAAACTTGAGGAAACCCAAATTCGGCCATTAATTTCTGTGCCTGTGTTCCTTTACCTGAGCCAGGCGCCCCAAGAAAAACAATTCTCATCTTAAATTCACTATTAATTTTACTTACTGTTAATGCAGTTTAACGCCCAAAAGATCGATTAATTTATACCCTAAGCTAACGCCTGTATAGCTTAAAGGTCAATGAGCCCTAAAAAAATTAAAGAAGTTGCCTAGAGACTCAAGCTCGGGCAGTATTCAAAACCGATATTTAAAGCGGAATAGCAGACAATGACTGCAAAAAAGAATGCCTTTTATGCCCAATCCGGTGGAGTAACAGCCGTTATAAACTCCAGCGCCTGTGGAGTAATCGAAACTGCTCGCAAGCATAAGAATCTGATTGGTAAATTATATGCCGGTCGGAATGGGATTATTGGCGCACTAACTGAGGATATGATTGACACAAGCAAAGAGTCAGCTTTTACCATAGCTTCTCTTCGGCACACCCCAGGTGGTGCATTTGGGTCTGCAAGATTTAAACTGAAAAGTCTTGAAGAAAACCTTGCAGAATACGAACGACTAATAGAAGTTTTCAGGGCGCACAATATCGGTTATTTCTTTTACAATGGTGGTGGTGATTCAGCCGATACCTGTTACAAAGTATCTCAATTGTCTAAAAAAATGAGCTTCCCGGTTCAAGCCATTCATATACCCAAAACCGTTGATAATGATTTACCTATTTCAGACTGCTCTCCAGGATTTGGATCTGTTGCCAAATATGTAGCTATTTCAACTCAAGAAGCTGCATTAGATGTAGCATCTATGGCACGTACATCCACCAAAGTTTTTATACTTGAGGTAATGGGCCGTCATGCTGGATGGATTGCTGCCGCAGCTGGGCTTGCAGGCAAAAGTCGTGATGAGGCACCACATATTATTTTATTTCCTGAAGTTGCGTTCAATAAGCGTGAATTTTTAAAACGTGTGAAAAATTGCGTTGAAAAAAATGAATATTGCGTAGTGATTGTAAGCGAGGGTGCAGCATATAAAAATGGTACTTTTCTAGCGGATTCAGGTACAACTGATGCATTTGGCCATAAACAATTGGGGGGGGCTGCTCAGATTGTTGCAGAAATGGTTAAAGATAAACTTGGATATAAATATCACTATGCAATCGCAGATTATTTGCAGCGTTCAGCTCGTCATATTGCTTCAAAAGTTGATGTGGAACAAGCTTATGCGGTTGGTAAAGCAGCCGTGGAAATGGCATTGGCAGGGGAAAATTCTATAATGCCGACAATTGTTCGGAAATCAGATAAACCATACCGTTGGTCAATCGGAAAGGCGCCACTTAGTAGAATTGCTAATCGTGAGAAAAAAATGCCAAAAAATTATATTTCTCAGGACGGTTTTGGAATAACACCTGCGTGCAGACGTTACCTACAACCTCTCATTGGAGGCGAAGATTACCCGCCATACAAAGAAGGAATGCCTTTTTACATCAAACTGAAGAATGTTGCTGTTAAACCTAAGATTAAGGGCAGTTTTCTGATAAGCTAGCTTGCATTTTTTAGCCCTTCAATTAAGAATTACTTAAACTTAGTAACTATAAAATAATCTTTGTGATCGAGGCATTCATGTCCCGATCTTTTTTTAAACCCCTGGGAGGTAAAACAATGCTTACCAACTTAGCATTGCCAATAAGCGTAGGCGCGGGTCTAGTCGCACTCGTTTATGGCGCTTTATCAATTAAATGGATTCTCGGCAAATCAGCCGGCAACGAACGAATGCAAGAAATTGCAGGTGCAATTCAAGAAGGCGCTAGTGCTTATCTGAATAAGCAATACACCGCGATTTCTATTGTCGGCGTCGTACTTACAATCGTTTTGTGGGTTGCAATTGGCGCAGACAGTGCTATTGGTTTTGTCATCGGGGCTTTGTTCTCAGGTGCTGCAGGTTACATCGGCATGAACATCAGTGTTCGTGCTAATGTCAGAACTGCTCAAGCTGCGCATGAAGGCATAGGCCCTGCATTAGATGTTGCATTTCGTGGTGGTGCTATTACAGGAATGCTGGTTGTAGGGCTTGGTCTTGTAGGTGTTGCAGGTTATTACTGGACACTTTTAGCAATCGGCTTAGATATAGACGATGCGTTGCATGCACTGGTTGGTGTTGCATTTGGCGGCTCACTTATTTCCATCTTCGCCCGCCTAGGTGGCGGCATATTCACCAAGGGTGCTGACGTCGGTGCGGACCTGGTGGGTAAGGTTGAAGCAGGTATTCCGGAAGACGATCCTCGCAACCCGGGCGTCATTGCTGACAACGTTGGTGACAATGTTGGTGATTGTGCGGGTATGGCTGCAGATTTGTTCGAAACATATGGTGTTACTCTAATAGCCACCATGCTGCTTGGCGGTTTATTGCTGGGCGAAAATGCAGCAGTAGGAGCTCTCTACCCTCTAGTTCTTGGAGCAGTTTCGATTGTTGCTTCTGTGATTGGTACTTTCTTCGTGAAAACGAAAGAAGGTGGCAGCGTCATGGGTGCCCTTTATAAGGGCGTTATCGTCTCGGGTGTTCTCGCAGCCATTGCTTTCTATTTTGTCACCTTAGACATGATGAGTGGTATTTCTGATCAGTTCAGCGCGATCGATCTTTATCTTGCATCGCTAATCGGACTTGGGCTTACAGCTTTCCTAGTCTGGGTAACCGAGTACTACACTAGCACTGAGTTCGCTCCAGTTCAGGATATCGCCAACGCATCAATCACGGGTGACGCAACCAATATCATTGCTGGTCTGGGCGTCTCAATGAAAGCAACAGCTGGTCCAGTTATTGCTGTCTGTCTTAGTATTTGGGGTGCATATGACCTTGCTGGTCTTTATGGCATCGCTATTGCAGCCACCGCCATGTTGTCACTAACAGGGATGATTGTAGCGCTCGATGCATTTGGTCCAATTACAGACAATGCCGGCGGTATCGCCGAAATGGCGGAGCTAGAAGAAAAGATTCGCAACATCACAGATCCTCTTGATGCTGTAGGTAATACAACTAAAGCGGTTACCAAAGGGTATGCCATTGGTTCAGCTGGTCTTGCTGCCTTAGTTCTTTTCGCCGATTACACCGCGAATTTGGAACAAAGCATGCTTGAACAGGGACGCGCGGCGATCACTTTCGACCTCAGTAACCCGGCGGTTATCGTGGGTCTATTTATCGGCGGCATGGTGCCTTATCTTTTCGGTGCGATGGCAATGGAAGCTGTAGGACGTGCTGGCGGTAAAGTCGTTGAAGAAGTTCGCCGTCAATTTAAGGAAATTCCAGGTATCATGGAAGGTACTGGCAAGCCAGATTATTCCAGCTGCGTTGGCCTTCTAACCAAAGAGGCAATTAAGGAAATGATTGTGCCTTCGTTATTACCAATCCTAGTTCCAGTGGTTTTGGTTGTGGCTGCAAACTTAGCCTTCGGGGAAAATGGTGGCGCGCTTGCGCTTGGCGGCATGCTAATCGGTACAATTGTAACGGGTATCTTTGTCGCTATTTCAATGACAGTTGGCGGTGGCGCTTGGGATAACGCAAAGAAATATATTGAAGATGGCAATTGCGGTGGAAAGGGAACTGATGCCCATAAAGCTGCTGTTACTGGGGACACAGTCGGTGACCCTTACAAAGATACGGCTGGACCTGCTATCAATCCTTTAATAAAAATTATAAACATAGTGGCACTTTTGATGGTCCCGCTGCTTTAATAAATTCTCTAATCATTAGGCTTTATTTTAAAAACCCCGTTTTAAGCGGGGTTTTTTTGGTTTTTTCTCAAAATTGCTGCGCTTGACCTCCCCCGTTTTGTTTAGCTATGTAACAAGCAGAATCTGCTGCTTTTAATATTTCATCGAAAGGAGCGAAAGGGTTTTTAACTTCAACAATTCCGATGCTAACTCCCAAATTAAAAGTTTGTGCTTCCCATTCGATATTATGGTTTTTAACTGTATTACAAATATCCTGTGCAATTTTATTCGCCCTAGGAAGAGAACATCGGGGAAGCAACAAACCAAATTCATCGCCTCCTAATCGAGCAAAGATATCTTCGTCTCTTATATTTTTATAAATTAAATTTACAACTTGAGTAAGTATTTTATCTCCGACTACATGCCCTAAAGCATCATTAATAAATTTAAATCGATCCAAATCAAGGAAGAAAAATATATATTCTTGTCGTTTATTTCTAGCTAAAATGAATTGTCTTTCAAGCTCTCTGCGATTGGCTATGCCAGTTAAAGGATCATGAGATGCTTGATAGCTCACGTCTTCATTTAATCCTCTAAACTCATCCATATCTCGAATAATTAATACAACGCCTTTAGCAGAACCATCGGAATCATAAATTGGTGAAGCAGAGCCATCTATTGATATCTTCTTATTTAACTTCTGTCCTGAAGCATCAATTTTAACAAGAAATACATAAGAATTTAGAGACAGACTTTGATTTATTTTTGGAAGAAAAAAATGGTCTTTCAGAGGATCTTGATTTTTTTCATCAAATAAGGAAAAAACCTCGTTAAATTTTTCACCTAAAATTTTATTTCTTTTAATGGGTAAAACATTCTCTGTATAGGGATTGATGTAATCAATATATCCTTGAGGATTAATTATAATTACTGACTCAGCAAGAGCGTCGAGGGTCTGGCAGTTAAAATAATCTAAGCCTTTAATAACTTTTTCAGATTCTCTGGGACTAATTCCTTCTTTTCTAAGAGATGCATGCTCATAAGCCTTTTGACGAGCATTTAAAATAGTAATTTTAGGGTAAGGGCCTATGGTAAAACGATCCTGACGATATTTACCATCTAATCCCTTAATTTGGCCTTGCGAAAAGAAAACTTGCTTTCCTGAAGGAAGCAAACGCATTCCTAAACCAGGTGTTTTAATATCATATACAGCCTTATAACCCGTTTTGGGCTTTTTGATTAATGCGAAATTTGATTTAGAAAAATTTAGCTTTGTAGGCAAATTATTTTTCATAATCATGATTAGCCAATCCCTTAAATAAAACCCCAAATAGAGTCTAAATATTCAAGAGATAAGTATAATAATTTGCACTAATATTTGCACTAATATTTGTAAAATTAATTATAATTCATTCATTTAAAAATAATTAAAGCATATTGAGTGTTAATTAAAGTCGATTGATCACGTATCGCTTACCAGTATAAAAATTACCACTCAATTGACTTCGATCGCCGGTAGACCAAATGATATCGACTGTATCCACCTTATTATATTCGCCAAGACCAAAATGAGCGATAGGTGCATCGAATGATAGAAAACCTCCACTAGCTTTAATTTCTCTTACCTGCTGACGTCCATCAGCGTAAGTGATTTCTATACGTGTACCTACACCAAAATGATTGCCCCGATTATCTTTTAATTCAAAAGAAATAGAATTAGGCCCATCTACGCCATTAATAAAAAACCAAATCGGTCCCAAAGCTTCAGGGGCCACAATATCTAAATCGCCATCATTATCAAAATCAACATAAGTATAAGAGGATGATTCTTCAAACATCTCTAAACCAGATTCATCAGTTCTATTTACAAATTCTTCTCCGCGAGCATTCAAAAAGAATTGATTAGATTCTCTGGCATCAGTAGTGTTCTCAGAATAATGGCCATTAGCAATATAAAGATCCTGATATTCATCTTGATTTAAATCAGCAAATTGGGCATTCCATACCCAACCTGCATCACGAACATTAAATTCCAACGCTTTATCAATAAATTTACCGGAGCCATCTGGAGCCAATAAGACATTTACCCGTCGGCCAGCCTGAGGCGGATAAATCTTAAATGCATCACCTACAGGCACCTCAGGCTCAAGGAAATATTCTTTACAAACAGAGCTTAAAGCGAAGAATCGATTTTCAAGCTGTGCGCATAACTCCGGATTTCGTTGCCACCAAGAATTAACGTGAAATTGCATCCCTATGCATTGATCAACCAAATCAGAATCAGAAAGCTCAGTGCATTTAACTGGGTCACCCAAGCGAAGCGCTTGATTAACTATCACCTGATCATTACGCAGGCTAAGGCAGGTTTGCATATCAAGAACGGTCTTAGTTCTTTCGCAGATATCAGATATTGGGATCATCTCAATATGATTTGTACCACTAACGTTACCGAAATAAATCTCATCTTTCAGATCATTATCAATATCACCTGCAGATATACTCATAGTAAGCAATGTGCTTAAAGGAATTATCCCGGAATCAACATCAAGCAACTGCAAATCCCCATTTGAGCTTCCAGTGTAGAAAACATCTGGTATTGAGAAATCATTTCCAACCATCAAGTCTTGATATCCGTCTCCAGAGAAATCCGTCCAAAGCAAAGATAATGTTTCAGCTGGTTCGCCTGGCAAATCTTCAACAAAAAACTCGCCGTTATTATTCCTTAAGTAGACATTGCGAGATTTTTCTCTTCCTCGGGCTGGACGAGCTAGAAATGCACCAAGGGTCCAATTAGATAAAACAATGTCCAAATCACCATCTCTATCTGGATCTGCAAATGCAGCTGCAGAACTCATCCAAAAATCTTCACGATTTGGCAGCTTAATCTGTTGATCAAACCTAAAATCACCTTCTTTGTTATAAATAACAAAATTACCTTCACGGTACGTAGAATAAAAAATATCTAACCAGCCGTCATTGTTAATATCTACAAACGCTGCATTCACAACGTATAAATCCTCAAGCCCAGGAATAGCGATTTCTTGACCAATAAATTTTCCAGCATTATTAGCATATAGCCATAAGCCGGTTTCTGAGGTAATAAGCAGGTCCTGCCAACCATCATTATGAACATCGCCAGATGAAATACCGCGAAAAGCTGATTGAGGTTGCTGCCAGCGGAGAACCGAAAACTGATAAGGCTGATCAACCCCCATTTCTGCACCAGCTACTCGACTAAATTTTCCCTCTTCTAAACCAATTGGATCAACTAAGTCATAAGCGGTTACTTTGATGCCTGGCGGAGAAATAACAGCAATATCATTGGCCAACATTCGATTTTCGGCAATCCTGGGTAATAAGGTTTTCGATGATTCTCCTGCAGGTGGTAAAGAGACATTGACTTCGATTTCTGAATCAACTTTTGACCAAGCATCAATTAAGAAAGCTTGCTGACGCTCAGTCAACCACTTGTCATATTCATGGGCAATAACTCCTGTCCCCACACCCATAACTGCAATAACCGCATAAATCACCAGCCCAACTTTTCGAGAAATTGCCTGCTGAACGATAAAATACGAATAAATACTGAAGATACCCAGGGTGAATAGAAGAATCATCGCATACTTAACTGGCATTCCTGCAGCCATCAGTACAGCTGTAACAACAACATCAAATACAATTGGAACTGGCAGAAAAACGCCAATAATTGCAGTAATAAACATAGTTACCAATACAAGCACTCTTGGTGTCGAAGGTAATAATGTTGATAGAGTCTCAAGAGGTACGAGCGTAACCACAATCGACCCTAATACTCCTGCTAATATCATCAATGGCAATGTTGTTCTAAGGATGAACCAAATATTCCTCAAATAGCTCAGTAAATACCACTGAATCGCCAAAAACCATTCATTTTCTTCTCGGAGTGAAGGAGGCTGAGCATCTAGAGGTGTAAATTTATAGTCCTCTGAAGTCGCGGCCGCCATCTGACGTTCTCCGCTGGTTGCGAGTACTTCATCCTTGAAAAAATAACGTGCCAAAATTGGAATCACTACTAGTAAAAAAAATAATGTGCCGCCAACCTTCAGTAAAACCATATAGGGAGGAAAAAGAGAAATCACGATCGTTAAAACAATAATATTGAGCGTGGGAGAACTAATCATTGCTGCCAAAGTCGTTTCCAATCTCATTCCACTAGCATGCAAACCTCTAGCAATAGGCGCTGCGCAATTCACGCATACTCCAAGTGGGGTACCAATCATGACTCCAAGTACGCTGTTGGAAAAACTACCCTCAAGACTCTTAGTTCGGAACATCGACATCAGGCATAAAATAGCTGCTGCTAGCATAAAACCAAATATCATGCCTCTTTGATTTGTTTTGGCCCAATTCACAAAACCAAAAGTTACTTTCTTCCAAGCCGGGTCGTCAGCCTGAGAGACAAGTACGGTATCAAATGAAAGCGGCTCAATTGCAGCCGTACCTGCCATTAGGGCTTTTTGGTCCAAGGCAGGAAAACGAGAACCAGCCCAGAATTGCAATGCAATTCCCAGAATGGCAAGAAAAGCAATAATAAATGCTTTATTTCGAATGAGTTCTTTCAACTTTTTTCTTAGCCCGCAATAAGAAAGATTTTTTTATAAAAAATCGTCAATACAAAAAATAAATTAAGAGCAGAATTAATAGAGCTTAAATTCTATCCAATGATTTTATAAAAAATTATTCCTGCAATTTATTTCTGGAAAGGGAATACTAGCATCGCTAGAAGTAATTGCCAGAATCCTTTATAGAATATAGCTTATAGCCTTGCAAAGGCTATAATTGCAGCATAAAGTCTGCGCAATAGGCTAAATACTTAAACCGCGAAGCGATCTAAAGTTTAAATTGGATGTTAATTAGCCTAACTTTTAAAAAAATAGAATTATTTCAAGGATTGAGTTTAGATATGATTGAAATTTCCCCTCTCGAAGCTAAGCATTTATTGGAAAATAGCCCAGATAAATATTTATTAGTCGATGTTAGGGAAGATGTGGAACTTAAAATTGCGGCAATTGAAGACACAATCCATATTCCAATGGGAGAAATTCCATCCCGCATTGATGAGCTTGATTCTAAAAAAGCTATCATTTGCTTGTGCAAAACTGGAGGTCGTAGTGGTGAAGTTGGACATTATTTACTAAACAACGGGTTCAACAAAGTTATGAATCTATCGGGTGGAATTAATGCATGGTCTGAACAGGTAGATCCTTCAATACCAATTTATTAAAAAATTTTCACTAGGTGGTGGGTTATTTCAAGCTTTTATGCTTACTTAGCTTGATTACACTGGTTTAATACTATCTGATTGATATAAATTTAAATTTTTCTTAAATCTAGTAAATTCTAGTATGATCAATCAATTAAAATAATCACTTATTTAAGTTGTATACATACAAGCGGTAATTTTTTATGCGTAAATTAATTTCTGGTATCACGCTGACTACGATGTTGTTAGCAGGTAACCTTGCTCTCGGCGAGGATTTAGTTGAAGTCTATGGGCAGGCATTACGAAATGATCCTGGAATTCGTGAAGCAGAAGCCAACATGATGGCAAGTTTTGAAAGAAAACCTCAAGCGCTGGCCGCACTTTTACCTCAATTAAGCGCCTCTGGGTCATGGGAAAACCGGAATGATGAAAATGTTTCACTTGGTCTTAGCAGTTTTCTAGAAGGGAGTGGTGGTGTTTTATCTAGGACAGAGAATGATACCGATAATTGGAATGCTAGAATAAGTTTAAACCAAAGCCTGATTGATAAAAGCAAATGGATAGATCTAAAAAAAGCTGATAAGGAAGTTGCTCGAGCTCGCGCAGACTTCGAATCAGCTCAGCAAGAACTCATTGCTCGGGTTGCAGAAGCATATTTCAATGTCCTTGCAGCTCAGGATTCACTAATGGCCTTACAGGACGCTAAAAATGCTTTTGGGCGTCAACTTGAACAAGCTGAACGTCGTTTTGAAGTCGGATTAATTGCAATAACCGATGTAAAAGAATCTCAGGCTGCTTATGACGATGCAATTGCTAGCGAAATCGATGCCAAACGACAACTAGCAAATAGCAAAGAAGCGCTCCGCGAAATAACGGGTGATTATCCTGAGGATCTAGCAGCCCCCAAAGATGAATTTCCACTTTCCCCTCCCGAGCCAGAAATTGAACAAGACTGGGTAGATCTTGCTATGCAACAAAATTTTGCTCTGGAGTCTGCAAAGCTTAGTGCAGACATTACTAGAGAAAATGTAAGATCTGCACGCAGTGATCATTTGCCAACCTTAGATCTAAGTGGATCAGTTGGAACAGGCGAAAATGATGGCACTAGAATAGATTTAGTTACTTTAGATGAGACCATAAATAGATCAGAACGCGATTCCTATAATTTTGGTATTCAGCTTAATATCCCGATCTTCTCCGGCGGTGGAGTATCATCCAGAGTTCAAGAAAATGTTTATCTTCATAGAGCATCACGCGAAAACTATGAAAAGATTGCAAGGCAAACTGAAAGAGAAACTCGAGATGCGTATTTTGGTGTCATTTCTGACATCACAAGAGTTAAGGCTCTGAAAAGATCAGTGGAATCGAATCAAACTGCACTGGAAGCAACCGAAGCAGGCTACAACGTTGGAACTCGCACAACTGTGGATGTTCTTGATGCGCAGCGAGATTTGTCTCAAGCGCTTACGCAATATGCGCGCAGCAAATATGATTACTTATTTAATGTACTGAAACTAAAGCAAGCGGCTGGAGCATTAAGCTCTTCTGATGTTGAAGAGCTTAATCTTCTATTTTCAGATAAAAATTAAAGCATCATCCCAAAGATTATTTATCTCAAGGAGATTGAATCAATTAATGGTTTCAACAAAACCATTAATCTATCTAATGTTCCTTTATTTGCCTCAATAAGCGTTCGGCCTTGATCGCCTAAATTCTGACAAAGGTTTTTATCTTCAAATAATTCTAAAACGACTTTGGCTATTTCACTTTTATCCTTAACCACTTGATTAACCCCGCATTCATTGAACATTTGGGCTATATCTTCAGAATTATAATTATATGGGCCTGTAATCAATGGCAAACCCAGAGCCGCTGGCTCTAAAAGGTTATGGCCTCCTGCTTTAACTAAGCTGCCGCCAACAAAAGCGACATCAGCAGCCGCATAAAAACTAATTAACTCACCCATTGTGTCGCCTAATAAAACACCGCAATTAGTTGTGCACACATCCGAACTGCTATGTGTAATGAATTTTTCCCCTTGCCTCTTGAGTATAGAAGCAACAGCAGAAAATCTTTCGGGATGTCGAGGCACAAGAATAAGTAAGGTCTCAGGAATAATCTTTCTAATTTCATTATGTGCAGCAAGTATTATTTCTTCCTCATTAGGATGGGTACTTGCAGCAATCCAAACTGGTCTTTCTGGGGCTTGCAATGAACGTAATTCATAGCCTAATCTTTTAAGACTCTCTGATAATGAAAAATCAAATTTGATATTCCCTGTGAAGTGAGTTCGATCGGGATGTGCTCCTATTGACAAAAAACGATTCGCATCTGATTGCGACTGGGCAGCAATTACAATTCCATTTGACAATGTATCCTTGAAGAGGCTAACAAGCTGACGATAACGATTAATTGAATTAGGGGACACTCTGGCACTGGCAAGAACCAATGGAATTTTTCTTTTTCCACATTCATGATAAAGGTTTGGCCACAACTCTGTTTCCAGAATAATTAATATAGAAGGACTGACTCGATCAAAAAAAGATTTTACAGCCCAAGGAATATCGAAAGGAACATAACTGTGTTCAACTTTCTGTCCAAAGAGGATTTTAGCTCTATCAGAACCTGTTGGAGTTGTAGTTGTTAATAATAACGATCTATTAGGATAATCTTGCAGTAGCTCAAGCACTAAACCTTCACAAGCTTGAACCTCCCCCACCGAAACAGCATGTATCCAAATGGTACCGGATAATCTATCACCATTGTAAAGACCAAATCGTTCATTGATTCTAGTACGATATTTCGGATTTGCCAAGCTTCGCCATAAAAGATGCAACACAATTAGTGGCATCAGTAAATAAGCTGAAACAATGTATAAAAACCTTAATAGTGACCCAAACATAACTTAAAATTATTAATTAAATTTAATAATTAATCAGTACGCTTTCGAATATTTCTGATCATTTCGGAGGATGATTGACCTTCATGAAAACTCAGAACTTCAAGAGTACCACCATTTTTGAGAACTGCTTTCCCTCCTGCAATAGCATCTTTTTTATAATCACCACCCTTTACTAAAACATCCGGTAAAATTTTCTCAATTAGTTTTTCAGGGGTATCTTCATCAAATGGAACAATCCAATCAACTGATGACAAAGCTGATAAAACGGATATTCGATCGTCTAATGTATTGATGGGTCGATCAGCACCCTTTAATCGCTTAACTGAATCATCACTATTTACTGCAACAAGCAAACGATCGCCCAGAGATTTTGCTTCTTGCAGATATGCAACATGACCTCTATGCAATAGATCAAAACAACCGTTTGTCATTACCAAACGCTCATCTCGAGATCGCATTTCAAGAACAACATTTAAAGCTTGATCTTCTGACAGCACTCCGGAGGGGGCTAAATTCTGTTCATTCAGGGCTAAGCCTAGCTCAAATGAAGTAACGGCTGATGCGCCAATCTTTTGAATAACTAAACTTGCTGCTAAATTTGCTAATCTTACTGCATCATTCATTGATAGCCCTACTCCAATAGATGCAGCAAGAGTAGCAATAACTGTATCGCCAGCACCTGTTACATCAAAAACCTGTCTTCGATGGGCGGAAATTCATGCATCAGTATTTTCATCAACTAGAAGTATGCCTCTTTCGCCTAAAGTAACAATTAAAGTTTCAATTTTTAGATCAATACATAAAGATCTTGCTAAATCTATGAGATTTGAGTCATCCGTTGGAGTTCCAGCTATCGCACAAAATTCAGCATAATTTGGTGTGAGGACCGTGGCCCCAACATAAGGAGAAAAATCATTACCCTTAGGGTCTACAAACACAGGTTTATGATGTTTACGACAAACTGCAATCAATTCTTCGATTTTAAAAAGGCTTCCCTTGCCATAATCAGAAAAAATCACAACATCTGCCTCAGGCAATAACTCATTTACAAGACGTTGCAAAATCTCAGCGTCTTTGGCAGGAAAATTTTTCTCGGTGTCAAGACGAATCAATTGTTGATTTACGCTCAGCACGCGCGATTTAGTAATCGTTGGATAATGATCTGAATAGACAAATTCAACTGTAGCGCCCACAGACTCTAGAAGACCTTTTAAAGCCTTAGCATTATCATCATCGCCAACAATGCCACAACATGTTGCTTGAGCGCCTAATCTAATCAGATTAATGGCAACGTTAGCTGCTCCCCCGGCTCGATTTTCTCTAGATGAGACATTAACAACAGGAACAGGAGCCTCAGGCGAAATACGAGCAGTGGAGCCAAACCAATACTGATCTAGCATTAAATCGCCGACAATGAGCACTCTAAGCTGGGAAAAATCTGGAATTATCAAACTCATATGAAAATAGGGTAATGACTGAAATCAATCAAATGTTAGCACAACCAAAGATCTCTCCTGCCTGGAACTAAGAAGCCAAATCTTTACAATAATTGAAAGCAGTAGAACCCTTAAATTTTCCTATTTATTGCTGATTAGATTTAAGTATTCTCTGCCAGAGGAGGCTTGGGTTCCTGTGTCGATGCATAGATTTCTAAACTGGAATGGCTAGGCCCATAATCCTCTGTGGGTGCTTCCAAAAATTGAGGGTAATGTTGTTTCGCATATTCGAGGGCCTGCGGTGAAATAATGTCAGTAGTTGAACCTCCAATCATCGAACCGTTATATAAAACATGCCCGGGCGTTTGACCCATCAACATCCAAGGTAGCCAGGGTGTTATTCGCACCCAGGTTCCACTGTATGGAACAGTGGTTAATTCAGGATTTTCCAAATCCTTTTTACTGATGTTATAACGCATCATTTCAGTCACTTGAACCATTGGGCCACTTGACTCTCGAACAAACTTCTCTGGATTCAAGGAATTGGGATAATAAAGATGCATATCAGTAGAAAGGCCTAAAGTATCATCGCCAAATTGTTGCCATGGAAAAATAAGCGGGATTTTTCTTGGTTTTGATTTCTCTGGATCTGCGCTCTTAAAGTCCTCAGGTGCAAGTATCAAATTATCACTGATTGTGTAGTTAAAAGGATCATTGGCAACCTGAACAACATCCACAACTTCTTCTGTCCAAGGATTTGTCCAGCTTTCGATGATTTCGCCTGTTCTTGAATTAGTATAAAAAATAACTTCTTTATTAATACGTCGAATCGTGTCGTTTTCCCAAGGCAGCAAACGAGTTGCAAGAAAAGCCTCGAAGCCACAAAGCTCCTTAGCTGCTTCGCCTGGTTTAACGCCCAAAATAACTCCACGAACGTCAGAAAATTTCTGATTTTCAGGATTCATATCAGCCTGAATACGCGACCATGAGTCTCGGTTCCAGCGAGGGTTCATAAAATTAGTTTCTGTTACGAATGGAATCGTCATAATTATTTTCCTTAGTGACTCCCTGATTTTTAATTAAACAGGAAATTTAGTTTTTTCTTAATTCTTTTAATTTGGGTTGTAGATGAAGATAGCTATGCCACTTTAACGTCCGGAATATTGAAAAGAGATTTCCACTCTTTGGCAATCAATAAATCCATCAATTCACTTTCTTTGCCTTCGCGTTTTTTCTCCATCTCAAAATGCATTGTAATTAATGCATCATCGACTTGAGGGCCAAAAAGACTCCTAAGATATTCCATTGGAACCCGAGGGTCTTCGTCGTCCACAAAGTTGCCTTCTTCATCAAATTTTGGAGGCAATATTGGTGGAACATAGAAAACATTGGGCTGTGTGCCATACTCAGGATGTAATGGTAAGGCCACCTTCCATTGATTAACCAACTTATCAATTGGGCCGTTCTCATCTTCAAGAAAACCCACAAATCTAAGCCGACCAGGGCATTGTCTTGCGCATGCAGGTGCAACTCCCTCTTCGAGACGAGGAAAACAAAAGATACACTTTTGGCTCTTACCTTGAACATAGTTAAAATAAACCTTGTCGTATGGACAAGCTTTATTGCATTCACGAAAACCTTGACACTTATCCTGATCAACTAGAACGATGCCATCCTCTTCGCGCTTATAGATTGCTCTTACAGGGCATGCCTCCAAACAAGCGGGCTTTGTGCAGTGATTGCAAAGTCTAGGTAAATAGAAATGATAATTATTAGGGTAATCACCACTGGAGGTGTCCTCATCCCAGTTTGCACCCTTGCCCATTGGTTTTTCTTGTTTAAGAATCTGCTCTTCTCCCTTGAAATAAACTTCTTCAAAGTTAAGATCAATCTCTTCGCCATGATCTTCCTTAGATGGCAGAAGCCCTGGTTTCAGGGCAGTACCAGATTCATCCCAGCCCCCACCGCCATCTTCCCAATAACGTGGATAACCAGGCCCTGGCTTGGTCTCAACATTATTCCAAAGCATATACTCCTGACCAGGTTCATCAGTCCAAAGAGATTTGCAGGCCGCAGTACAAGCTTGGCAGCCTATACACTTGTTTAAATCAATTACCATTGCCACTTGTCTATCTGTCATTCTTTATCTCCTGTTTCGAAACCTTCAACCTAAGGCAGAAACATCAGGCTTTCTTAAATTCTACAGTGCAATCATGATAAGTTTGATTTGGCACGTAATCCGGGGTTTTGTAATATAAATGTCCATAATCAGCAACCATCTGAACGGGTTTTAACAAACCACTGGTTGTGCATACGGAGCTAAAATTCTGTCGCTCTCTAAACATCATGGGATCCCAACCATGATACATAAACAAAGTCTTAGGCTGCATGCTAGAGCTTACATGGGCCATTGCAACAAAAGAGCCAAAATCATTAAACACCTTAATGTGTTCACCATCTTTAACGTTTCGATCAGAGGCATCATCTGGATTAATATAAATATCAGGCTCACCACGTTGCAAGCTAAGCAATAACGAATCTTCTCGCCATAGACTATGAATACCATGCCGAGCATGGCCCATTGTTAGGCGCAGATCAAAACCTTTACTATCAAGCGGCGGCTTATATATTGGTAAGGCCTCACCTTCACTAATAAACCAATCTTGATCAATATAATACTGCTGTCGGCCGGTTAATGTCTGATAAGGTTTTTTCTCGCGGGTGCTGGCTAATGTTTCATAACTAAAGGGCGCGTTAGGGCCAAATTGAGTAGAATCGGCATCATCGCAACGCAAAAATCCTTTTTGCGCCAATTCTTCCCAAGAAACTTTGGGCATTCCTGGTGTATTTTCCAACATAAACTCAACTAGCTTTGTGGGATCAGGGATCTGGCCATTCATGGTGAAATCATCACCTGCTGTTGAGTAGTCTCGCATAATAGGTTGGCCAAAAACCTCATCTTTGATTGGAGCAATGCCTCTCTCTTTGGCACGTTGGGCAATTTTCTCTATCAGCTCTTTTTGCAAAAACCATTCCTGCTTTGAGTCGCCAAGCGGAGGAACAGCAGCATCAATTACTTGAACATAAGGCGTGCGACCTTCCATAGTATAATCTTGAATTTCATAATGATGAGCGACTGGCAAAACATAATCGGCGTACATTGCTGTCGCACTCATATCCGGCGTAATGGCAACCAATGTTTCAGTTTTAGCAAGTGCAGTGTCACGCCATCGCTCACCAGAAGCTCTCCAACTTACAGGATTGTGACCTGCTAATAAGGCCATCTTCCAAGGCTTTTCGGAATAGTCTGGAATCCATTTGTTCTGAATCGCCTGTTGATAGTGCTTATCCAAATGATCTGCAAACTCATCGCCATACTGTGAGGCAGTAAGTTTGCGACCATCAGTCTTTGCGTAATCCCAATAAGAAATCGCTGCAATTTTAAGGCGAGGGCCTAAACCTGCAAAAACGTAGCCAAACATTCCCTCAGCACTTGGCAGCTGGGTTGTTTGAACGCCACCACCCTCACGCCCAGTATCACCGGTGAGGGCGCACATTAACAACATAGTTCTTAGTGTAAGATCGCCATGAAGCCATTTATTGGCGCGGTAACCTGTAAAGATCATTCCTGGACCATGATTAGCAAAAGATTCAGCAATGTTTCGAATAACACTTGGGCTTACGCCAGTAATCTCACTAACATCTTCGGGGCTGTATTTTTCAACTTCTTTGGAAACAAGCTCAAAAACAGTGGTTACTTCAACAGGCCCATTGATCGTTTCAACATTCCAGCGACCTTTAAGCGCTGGCGTAATGCCTGAGAGTTTAATGGACTCCTCAGCTTTTGGTTCAGATGGTGCGCCAAAAGGCGGAGAAAAACCTGTGCCAGGGGCCGCGATAATTGACTGAGTTTCTTCGTTCCAGAAATAGAATCCGTCTTCGCGACCTCCTACATCAATATCGCTTGCCCGCAAAAACTTCTGATTATCGGTTCGCACAAGAAATGGTAAATCAGTCTGCTCGCGAACATAATCCCATTCAATCCAGCCTTCTTTAATGATTGTGTGAACGAATCCTAGAGCTAACGCTGGATCAGTCCCTGGCTTAGGATTAAGCCACTTCGAGGAACGCAAAGCAGTAGGACTGAAATCAGGAGAAATGCAAACAACTTCGGTGCCGTTATATCTAGCTTCCCAAAAAAAATGGGCATCGGGAATACGAGTAGCGGCAGGATTGCATGCCCAAATCAAACAAGTTTTTGATTTGTATACTGCTGGCATGCTGTCGCCAGGCAATGCATGCCCCAGAGTCATATGAGCTCCAACTGGGAGATCACCCACTCCTGCAAAAGTTTCAGGAACAACACAACCGGTAATATTTGCGAACCGGAATAATCCTGAAAAAGCGGTACGCTTTAATATCATTGCCGTACCCATCGCATAAGTAATCGTATCAGGTCCAAATTTAACCGCGTAGTCAATAAACTTATCAGCAACCTCAGTTAAAGCGGTGTCCCATTCAATGCGTTCCCATTTGCCCTCACCTCGCTCACCAATTCGCTTCATGGGATACAATACACGCTGCTTACCATACATGTGTTTCGCTTGCCGAAGACCCTTCTGGCAGCCGCGTGGTCCAAAATCTGGCACATCTTCGCCCTGGGAACCGTATTCACCCTGCTGTTCTTCACGCCAAACAATACCATTGCGAACAAAAACATTGAACGCGCAGTGTCCGGTGCAATTTAAACCTCGGCTGCCCCGAACCACTCGGTCCCAGGTCCATTTATTTCGCATGATGTCTTCCCAGCGATGGTACTGGTTAAGATCGGAGTCTGTGGCACCTACTACACCATATTTCAAAGATAGTGCTATAGCGCCACTACCAGATAAGAATTCTCGGCGGTTAGCAGTCAATGTTTGCATTCACAGGCTCTCCATCAACATTAGTTAGAGGTATCAAACGTAACAAATAAAATAACAAACTTACACCATCCTCTCATTGAGATTAAGGGTTATTGCATCTTAAAGTAATCCTGCTTTAGTGAGTCGCTCTAGCAAATCACTCTGGCGACGCTTAAACCAATCTCGGCCCGGGGGCGGTATTGGCTTGCCATCCTTAATTAAACCATTACCAGTGCGAATTGGATATTTAGCGTACATCATGGCATAGACGTCACTTAATTGACGTGCAAATAGATTTGCCATACCAACACGACGACGTTGTGCGCGCTGAGCATCAATATTAATCACTGCGTGAGCCAACATACTTTCTCCGCCTGCCGCAGCTGCAGCAAGGATATTGCCTCGATAATCCATGACTTTAGACATAGAGCTGCAGGTATAAGCAGGAATCGCAATATCATCAATAGAAGAAGTATTTGCAGAAATAATAAATATTGCGTTTTCCAACGCACGGGCCTTTCTAGCAGCTTCTCGATCAGTGATTTCTGGGCTACCTGGCTCGCTGGTTGGGTGTAATAAAACTTCTGCACCTCGCAAGCAATTGGCTCGAACCAATTCTGGCCACATGATTTCTTCAGAGGCAACGCAAGCAAGATTACCTATTTCAGTTTTAGCGACAGGAAATAAACCTTCCACGCCATAAATATCTAAATATTTATCTAAGACATCGTGCGGCTTTACTTCCATAGCCGAAGATAATCGACGATATCGCAAAATCACATCGCCATTAGGGCCAATAATAAAACAGGTTTGAAAATACAATTCAGGAAAATTTGGATCAACTTCGTAAACGTTCCCCGATAAAAATATATTGTTGTCTTGAGCTAGCTTGCCAAGAATCTCATATTCAGGGCCATCGTAATGAATCACTCCTTTTTCATGCCATTCTTCATGCGATTCTCCTAGAGGAAAACCGCTTAAAAAATACTCAGGCAAAACAATTAAACGAACGTTGCTACCATTATGAAAATGAACAAAATTAACCATTGCATTAACATATGACTTAATGCGCTCCAATGTTCCCATTCTTACCTTAAATGCAGACTCCTTGTCTTTACATCCATTTACTGCCTTACAAGCAATTTGGAGCGCCCCAGCTGTGTACAAAGGTACACTTTCAACGTTTTCTGACATTTTTTTCCTCAGATTTTATGAATGATCTAGTATCTGATACCAGATCTTTAATGTTTTTGTTTGGAATGACTACAAAAAGCAGTCGTGATATCTAACTGTGCTTATTGTCTCCCAGCAGAGACAATCATGGAGAATAACTTAGGAATTAAATCTCTATTGACCATTTACTGGTCAAGTGAACCTAATCAATCCAGACTCTAAGAGGAAACAATGGAACAAATCAAGCTTTATAATCCAGATTAGTTATTAGGAAAATTATGACTGGATTTAGCAACATTAATAAAAATTTAAAGGAGCGAGAAGCAAGCGGGCTTTATCGTCATCGTCGGATTGTGAGTTCCGCCCAAGGCCGAGAACTTGTCATTAATGGAAAAAAACTCCTTAATTTCTGCAGTAATGATTATCTTGGTCTGGCTAATGACAATAGAATTAAGACGGCATTTCAGGCTGGAGTGAATCAATGGGGAGTCGGGAGTGGTGCGTCCCATCTGATCAGTGGGCATACAGCTGCTCATAAAGAACTTGAAGCTGCCCTAGCTGAATTTACCTTTCGAGAGCGAAGCCTACTATTCACAAGTGGCTATGCTGCAAATATTGGCTCAATCAACGCTTTAATTGGGCCTGGAGACTATGCCTTTGAGGATAGGCTTAATCACGCTTCGCTTTTAGATGGAGGGAGGTTAAGTGGAGCGAGATTCAGTCGATATCAGCATCGTGATCTTGAGGACCTTAATAATCAACTGAAGCGCCGAGAAAAAAACAAAACAAGAAAGTTAGTTATAAGCGATGGAACCTTCAGTATGGACGGCTCAATCTGCGATATTGCCGGCACCGCAAAAATAGCGGCCAAGCATCAAGCATGGCTCATGGTAGATGAAGCACATAGCCTAGGCGTTACAGGTGATTCAGGCTGTGGATTAGTCAATCCAAGGCATTTTAATTCAAACGATGTTCAAATTCTCATTGGAACCTTAGGAAAAGCATTTGGTACGCAAGGTGGATTTGTTGCAGGTAGTGAGGAACTCATTGAGACCATCATTCAAAACGCAAGAACTTATATTTACAGTACTGCATTACCAGCTTCAATTGCAGTTGCAACAATTGAAAGTCTCAAAATTGTTACAACTGAAACATGGCGTCGAGAAAAACTTCAGGAATTAATAAGACAATTTCGTGAAGGAGCAAAACGTATCGGCTTTGATCTAATTGATTCTTCGACACCCATTCAACCAATTATGATAGGTGACAGCAAAACCGCATCAAAACTAAGTGAAAGCTTAGAAAAAAATGGTATTTTTGCTAGCGCTATTAGGCCCCCAACTGTGCCAAAAGACAGCGCAAGAATAAGAATTACTTTAACCGCGGCTCACACTGATAAGGATTTACAGCATTTGCTAAATACACTGGAGCAAGAATATTCATGACCAATGCTTACTTTGTTACTGGAACTGATACAAATGTCGGTAAAACGGTTGTCTCTGCGGCGCTACTTTATAAAGCAGGCCTAAGTGGATTAAAAACTTTAGGGCTAAAGCCGGTAGCTGCTGGCGGCATCATCCAAAATGGAAAATTTGTTAACGAAGACGCCAATTTACTGCGGGAATTTGCGTCTTTAAAAAAATCTTATGATGCAATTAATCCAATTTGTTTAGAAGAAGGAATTGCCCCACACATCGCCGCAAAACATGAGAATCGTGTAATTAACGCTGAGGTTTTAGCCAAAAATTGTCATGATCAAATAATTGCATCTGATTTCTGCATCATAGAAGGTGCTGGTGGTTGGCATGTGCCAATCAGTGACCAAGAATCCATGATTGACTTGGCAGTTGCTATTGGATTTCCCGTTATTCTTGTATGTGGAATCCGTCTTGGTTGTATTAACCATACTTTATTAACTTTATCAGCAATTGAAACTGCTGGACTTCCAATCGCCGGTTGGGTTGCAAACCAAATTGAGCAGAACATGCCAGCAATAGATGAAAATATTGAAACGCTAAAAACAAGAATCAATGCTCCACTTATCGGTTTCATTCCTTGGCAAGATACAATTTCTATAGACGCTGTTGCCAATTACTTATCTATTAGTGATATCAAGCAATAAAGGGTTAATGTCATATGAATACTTTTGACAAAAACCACCTATGGCATCCTTATACTTCAATGCAGAATCCACTGCCGGTCTATGAAATTGAAGATGCTCATGGAGTCTATATTCATCTAAAAGACGGACGTAGACTGATCGATGGAATGTCATCCTGGTGGGCTGCAATTCATGGCTACAATCATCCTGATTTAAATGCAGCTGCAAAGGATCAACTTGATAAAGTTGCGCATGTGATGTTTGGTGGTTTAACTCATAAGCCCGCTATAACTCTAGGTAAAAAGTTGGTGAGCTTAACTCCTTCATCCTTGGATTATGTTTACTTTAGCGATTCTGGTTCTGTCAGTGTTGAAGTGGCAATAAAAATGGCAGTGCAATTCTGGCAAAACACCGGTAAACCATCTAAAAACCGTCTTCTGACAATCCGTGGCGGTTATCATGGCGATACTTTCGCAGCTATGTCAGTCTGCGACCCAGTTACCGGAATGCATAATTTGTTTAAAGGTGTGGTTTCAGAACAATATTTTGCTCCTAAGCCTTTAACTCGTTTTGATGAACCTTTAGCTATAGAAGATAAGAATTCGCTCGAAGCTATCCTAAAAAAACATCACAAAAATATCGCTGCAATGATTTTAGAGCCTATAGTTCAGGGTGCAGGCGGGATGTGGTTCTACTCATCTGAATATTTGTCGGTAGCAAGAAAATTGTGCGATGAGTACGACGTGTTACTAATTGCCGACGAAATTGCTACTGGGTTTGGCAGAACTGGCAAACTATTTGCATGTGAGCACGCTGACATCACTCCGGATATTTTATGCGTAGGTAAAGCGCTTACTGGTGGATATGTAAGTCTTGCTGCTACATTAACAAATGAGCGAGTAATGTCAGGGATTTCACTTAATGGCGGCGTGCTAATGCATGGTCCAACCTTTATGGCTAATCCTCTGGCTTGCGCAATCGCTTCAGCTAACCTTGAATTATTAATAAATAATAAATGGCAAAATTGCGTATCTAAAATTGAAAAGCAGCTTCAAGCGGAGCTGTCTGTTTATATTAATCTACCTGCTGTTGCGGACGTTAGGGTGCTGGGGGCAATTGGCGTTGTCGAAACAAAGAGTGTTGTAGATGTGGCGATTCTTCAAAAATGCTTTGTTGATTCAGGCGTTTGGATACGGCCTTTTGGAAAACTTGTTTATTTGATGCCACCTTATATTATTCAAGCAGAAGAATTAAATAGACTTACGTCTGCGCTCGGCAAAGGTCTTGAAGCTTTAAATAATTCATGAAATTAACTTTGTTATAGTTATATTTAGCCCACAAATACCTATCAAGTTAATACCGTTCTAGCTGGATATAGAATGTAATAATGAAAAAAATTAAAACCCATTAAGAAATCAAATGATAAATGATCTCGAAATTGCAGTACTTATTCCATGCTTCAATGAAGAAGTTACTGTGCAAGATGTAGTAGCAAAATTTAAAAATGCACTACCAAATGCGGAGATTTACGTTTATGACAATAATTCTTCGGATCAGACTGCAGAAAAAGCAAAAGAAGCTGGAGCAATAATTCGAAATGAGCCACTCCAAGGTAAGGGCAATGTTGTCAGAAGAATGTTCTCAGATGTTGAAGCAGATATTTACGTTCTTGTAGATGGGGATGGAACTTATGATGCTTCTGCAGCGCCTGTCTTAGTAAATAAACTAGTTAATCAATCTCTTGATGTTGTTAACGGGAAACGTATCCACAAAAGTTCCGAGGCTTATCGAGCAGGACACCAATTTGGAAATGCCCTTCTGACCTCAATGGTAGCTAAAATATTTGGAAAACGTTTTGAAGACATGCTGTCAGGCTATAAGATTTTCTCTAGACGCTTTGTAAAATCTTTCCCAAGCCTCTCTAGTGGTTTTGAAATCGAAACAGAATTAACTGTCCATGCCCTAGAACTAAGCATGCCTGTAGCGGAAGTTGAAACTGAATATGGCGCTCGTGCAGAAGGATCATCCAGTAAGCTCAGCACCTTTCGTGATGGCTTTAGAATTCTAAAAATGATTGGCGTTCTAATAAAAGAAGAACGACCACTTCAATTTTTTTCAGTTTTGTTTTTCTTATTTCTATTTACTGGTTTGGGTTTGAGCGTCCCTTTAATAATCACATATTTAGAAATTGGACTGGTCCCTAGACTTCCAACAGCCATACTCGTAACTGGGCTTATATTGCTTGCATTTCTCTGTATAGCCTGCGGTTTAATTCTTGATACGGTAACGCGCGGCAGAAAAGAATTAAAGCGAATGCAATACCTAAGTGTGCCCTTAAATCATCAACGTAAATAAATAATTTCTTCTCATAATGTTGATTCCGTTAATCAATCGTTTGCCGAAAAGTTTCGGGTCTTTCCTATTAGTTGGCGGATTAGGTTTCCTTGTAGATGGTGTGATTCTTTCGGTACTTGTACATATCTATGATTGGGGAGACTTCACTGCAAGATTAATTTCCTTTGTGATAGCTGCATTCATAACGTGGACTCTGAATCGTCGCCATACTTTTGCTGCTAATGCATCTGCAAAACCTGGAAAAGAATATTCGCGTTATATGGCTGTACAAACGTTCGGATCAATTATTAACTTTTCTGTCTATGGAATTTGTATTGCAACCATTCCAATTATGGATGTTTGGCCAATTCTCGCCTTATCAGTTGGTGTAATAATACAAATCCCATTTACTTTTATTGGGATGAAGAAGTTCGTTTTTAACCGCAGAGAAGAAGAGTCCGAATAAAGATTTTACAAACCCAACGGTCCAAATACATCTCGTTTTACAAAATAGGATTGCAGTTTTCTTATAGCAATTTTTTTGGGTGTTAACCAGCGAACGGCATCGCCACCCTGATTAGCGCTTATCATTCCTTCAACGAGAAAAGGGGTAACTGTTTCTACGGTATCAGCAAGAAGATTAAGCACTTTTTTTGATTGTTCCCAATTTTTATTGCGTTTCTCTGGCGGTGGCACTAAAAGATCGGTAATGACGATTCCAGGGCTTAGGTAACAAACCTTAACGGGGCTGCCTTTAAGCTCAAGAACAAGGCTTTTAGTAAAATGACGCACAGCGCATTTGGTAGAGCCATAAATACTTACAGCAGGACGAACCATCCCATTGCTTCCAAAGCCTTCCATATTAAAAATCTTACCTCCTCCCTGTTTATACATTCCTTTAATAGCAACTTGGCAGCAATAAATTAAACCGATCAAGTTAGTTCGAATGGTTCTGTCTATGGATTCTGGAGCTTGCTGATACAGAAGAGTTTTACCTTGCTCAGTACCAGCATTGTTAACCCAAATATCCACCGACCCCAGAGAGGTAGAAGCAGCATCCCATAAATTTTGAATCTGATCGTACTCTGCAACATCACAAACACGACCAAAAATATTTTGATCGGGATATTCACTCTGCAATAAATCCACGGCATCATTAACTGCATCTGATCGACGAGATGAAATCATGACATTATGGCCGCGCTTCAAAAACTCATGCGCAAGCCCTAAACCAATACCTTGAGTGCTACCTGTCACCACAACATTCATAGAATATAACCCTTGAATTAAAAGTAATTATTGACGAGACAATTTACTGAATTGCAGGCCTAGCCAAATAAACCATGGCAAACAAAAAACTAGATACATAAAGCCAAAAATAGGGCTTATTAGTCCGCCGATCCCTGGGAGCAAAAGAATAAAGCCATATCGGGCGCCCCAATTAGAAAACACCTGGGCTTTAAGTGATGCATAACCAAAAAATGCTGCGAATAATCCCAATCCCGTGATAGCAAGAATGTTTACAACGCCTCGAATCATGGTCGAAATTAATAAAATGGTGTCGTTATATTGCGGATTCAGTTCTCTCAATAAATTAGCATACGCGGTTCCTGGAATATCAGTAATCCCGGTTAAAAGAAATCCAATACCTGATAGAAAAGCAGCAGCACAAGTGAACTGAGCAAGAACCGGTGTTTTATTGCGCAAAAGATTAAGCGAAGCAATGGAAAGTAAAATTAAAAACAAACCATTAAACATGTGCGCAAAACCACTGTATTTAAAAGAGCAAAGTTCTAAGTTGCTAAAAGAACAGGCTTCAACGGCATTCTGAATCTTTGCCATGTCTCCATAATCCTTAGCCTTATCAACAAAACCAAGGTATGTAGGCTCGAGCCATGAAGCATTAATGTTGTGAATCAGCATGCCAAAAAGAATCAAAAAAGCAGACCAACTGGCTGCACGGTATAAGGAACGCAATCCGGAGTCATTTAAACTCATGTTTCCACCTCTTTAAATAAATTGAGTTTGATCTATCTATCATTAAAGTATGCCCCACAGGATACAGCAAGAATCTTTACGTTTTTAACGGTGCGCAGAGTGAACAAATTACAAATTTTTAAAATTGCTATGTTGAGCGGACTGCTGCTATTCAATTTTGGCTGTAAAGATTCACTTCATCAATCTGAATGGCAAACAAACGGTAAAACAATGGGTGTCAACTACTCTGTTCAGATTGCTCATTGCAATAAAAAACAATGCAATAAAGATTTAGCCAGCAATATCAGTGGGCGACTTCAGCGATTGGACGCACAGTATTCTCATTACCGAAAGGATTCCGAACTTTCGAAATTTAATTTACTTCAAAGTGATGAATGGTTTGACGCTTCTCATGAATTTTTAGAAATTGTTCAATTAGCCTCAAAGGTTAGTAAAAAAAGTGACGGCGCATTCGATATCACGGTTGGTCAGGCAGTAAATAATTGGGGTTTCGGACCCAATGATGAGAAAACAAGAACTAAAAAAACTTCGTTAGTTGATACACCAAAAAACCCTGGTTACGAAAAATTACAAATTCGATCATTACCCACAGCTTTGCGTAAAATTGACCCTGAAATCAAAATCGATTTTTCAGGCATAGTTAAAGGCTATGCTACTGATCAAATTGCCTACATGTTGGAATTTTTAGGCCTCAATAACTATGTAATTGATATCGGCGGGGAACTTAGACTATCTGGCTATCGAAACGACCAAAAACTCTGGCAAGTTGGCATTGAAACACCAGACGATAATCAAAAAATAAATTTTATACTCACGCCTGGCGATAATGCTGTAGCCACATCAGGCGATTACAGAAATTTCTATCTTGTTGATGGAAAAAGAATCTCACATACGATTGATCCAAAAAGCGGCAGACCGATAATTCACTCGCTGAGTTCGGTGACTGTGATCGACCCCTTGGGCGCAAATGCAGATGCATGGGCCACTGCGCTCATGGTGATGGGCCCGGAAAAAGGATTTAATTTTGCACAGGAAATGTCATTACCTGCGTTGTTTCTAAATCGAACAAAGAAAGGTTTCGACCCTCTTGTAACCAATGAAATGCGAGACTATTTACTTAAACCCTAAAATGGCCACCGTGAGCACAACCTAAATATTATTGTCGTTATTGATTCTTCCAGGCATAGAATAAAAAGTAGTTTTACTAACCTTTGAAAGATCAGCTTGTTAATACATAAGAAAAATAAAAAATTATGAGCTCACAACCTAAGTTCAATAGTCGACCTGCAAGATCATTGCCCGCCGAAGGTGAAGGGGGGCTTTATTCTCAAACTTGGTACCCAATCTGTTTAAGCGAGGAAATTAATGACAGCCAAATTTTTGGCAGAGATTTTCTGGGCGGCAGAGTTATAGCATTTAGAGATGAAAACGGTGACGCAACTGTTACCAGTGCATTTTGTGCGCATCTGGGCGTTGACCTGCAATGCGGGCAAATTGTTGATGGTCTTGTGCGCTGCCCCTATCATCATTTTCATTATGACGGCAAAGGCAAAGCCGTTAAGATCGGCAATGGCGAGAAGCCCCCTGCTGCTGCTCATTTATTCCGCTATCCGGTGGTAGAAAAGTATGGGGTGATCTTTGCATTTAACGGTAATGAACCGACATTTGAAGTACCAAGCTTTTCATTACCGGATGATGAAATCGCTTTTCATGCATTTAAAACTCCAATGCATTTTGCTGTAGATCACTGGGTAATTATATCGCAAACTCCAGATTTATATCATACTCAGTTTCTACATGGTCCTGAGTTTGCCCATCAATTCGAAATACCTCCAATGAAATTTACTTCCCATTCTGGACATTATTCTGTTGATGAAGACCTCTACTTCGATGCCTCGGGGGTATTCAAGGAATTGCATGCAAGCGTATACGGAACCAATATTGTGCAATTGGAAACAATCATTAATGATATGTGGACAGGCGGGACAGCAAATCTTGTTTCTCTTGGGCCGAATTCTTGCGAAGCTTACGGTATCAATGCCGTAAAGAAAGCCGATGTACCAGAACAAACACCAGAGGCATTTCAACAAGTTCTTGATGGTCTTAAGGCAATGAATATGCAAGTCATGCGAGAAGACCAAAGCGTCTACGAAAACATACGTTTTGTTCAAGGCGCATTGCTTGAATGCGATCGAGAGCTTGCCAAATATTTTGATTATTTACGCACTTACCCTCGCGACAACCCGGGTATTGAGTACATTAACGGGGCAGCTCGCAACTAATCGATTGTTTATCGATGAGATCAATATTAGCCATAAAACTTTGGAATCATTAACCATGAAACGCAGAGAATTCTTAAAAAACGGTTTTGCGAGCGTCGGCTATGCTGGGGCTCTTTCGCTGGCGATCGATGCTATGGGCAATAAGTCCCAAGCTGGAGCCCACATGAGCGCCGGAACATCCGTAGGCGGAGAAGCACTTAGAGGTCCCTACCTTGACTTACTTACCGGTCGAGGTAATCAACTCGCTTACGCACGACTGCAGGGAAATATTGATTTTGAATCCCAAAAATATTTTTGGTTCAAAGGTTATGTGATGGGACATCAACCCAAAACCAGAATCAAAGATCTTTTCGGAGCGCAGGGTTTCGGGGTTATTCGACTTCAAGAAAGAGAGGATGGAATTATCGAGCGAATTTGTCGAGAAATCATTGTGTACACAGATCTGCGTACGAATGAAGTTCTCCAGGAATGGAAAAACCCTTACAACGACGAAATCGTTAAAGTGGTTCACGTTGACAACGATCCATTCAACTACACAATAGAGCCCTTCTTTCCGCCGCCGCCAGAATTTGGTGGAATTAACAAAAAGAAGGAGCCGCCAAAACGTATTCCATTTATTTTGCCGTGGGTCCAAAATGAGGAATGGTTAGAAATGGAGATGCATATCCACTTGGCTTATCCAAATGCGCTTCAGCCTGACGAATGGCCTCGTGAATCATCAGGACCAATTGCACAAGTATCCGAGTTTTTTGCGCACCACGTCCGCGCGGAAGACATGCAAAATGAGGCCCTCACTACTTTGCCCTATCGTGGAACATGGAATCGTATTACGCCTTGGCTGCCTTGGATGTTAATGGGTCAGGCGGAAGGGAACTGCCAATTCGCCGCATTTATGGGTACCTGCAAACACCCTGGAGACGTTCTTCCAAGAACAGTGGTTGATTATGCAGAAAAACATTATGCGAAATATTTTGATGCGCCAGAAATTTGGACACCCGTTGGCTTATCCAGTCTTGAAAATTACAAACTGACACAAAAGCCGGCACCAATAAAAACAAATTCTTAAAACATTTAAAGAACACCGGTGCAAATCAAATTGAATATACACCGGTGCTCTTAAACTTATTCAGTGCTGTTCAGCAGATTTAATCTTTGCTGAAAGTGGAATAAAAATAAGCAGCGAAATAGCACAACAAACGATCGCAAAAATATTTGCCGGGAAAAGACTATCAGCGGACAAGAGACTTGCCGCAATAGCAGGTCCAACAAAAAATCCGGTTGTTTGAGCGGCCGGTATTAAGACGCTGATCTTGCCGGTGGTATCAGAAGCAGCAATAGAACCCATAATAAATGGACCGGTTAAATTCCAGAAAATCTGAAATATAGATGCCTTCAATGCAAATTCACCCCAGGACATATCGCCCTTTAGCAAGAAAATCATCGCCATCTGCATCACCAAAGCCGTTGCGACAGGAGCAAGACGACCTGTTCTACCGGCAAGTGCCGATGCTGCCAAAGCGCCGCCAATAGCAACAGCAGAACTTAAAGCCAATGCTTGCAGAGCCGATGTTGATTCCAGACCACCTTGAACACCAATCCGTTCAAGGAATCCCCAGATAGCTCCCAAACCGGAGCACCAGATGAGCATTACGATTAATCCGGTCACAGGTATTACTATTGAACCAGAAGACTGAGCAGAAGCTCCTTCTGCAGGTGCCTCGTTGCCCACGGGTAATTTATTCACCACAAGTAATGTAGCTACAGCATAAGCTGCCAAGGGTAAATACATTCCGCCAATGGAATCGAAACTGTCCACTAAGGGTTTTAGTGTTAACAATGCAAGCACACCAAAACCAACTTGAGACGCAATTACAAAAGCAAAATTTCGATCAACCTCTTTAGTGCTTCCAATCATGGCAAGACTCAACGCAAAGGCAGTGCCCTGCCCCAAGAAACCGGTTAAAAATCTCACTAATGTGAGGGTTCCAAGATCAGTCTGGTAAGTTGATATTAAGTTACCAACAACAACTACAGCTATTGCAAACACGGTAGCCAAACGCCAATTGATCCTTCCAATCCAAAAAACTGCCACTATGGATGCAAGTGCGCCGCCTGCGACTTCGGCCACAATAATCTGAGTTGCCTGCTCTAAACCAAAACCGAGCTTATCGACCATTACCCCCACAATCAGCGGCATAATCATCAAAGCAAAAACCCCGATCACACTCACGAGGACGGCAGCAGCAATTGAAATCGGTGCGTTTCTATCCATAATATTTCCCCCTTAAAATCACCCCGCGCGGTAAATCAAGTCGAACAGTCCGGAAGGGTGATGTGCTTTAGCTAATTTATTTTTTATAAAGTCTAGTGATTATAAGCCCTCTAGAGAAATTTTATTGTCCCTATCTTTCAATAGCTTGTGATTTTGGTTAAGCCGCTATATTGTCCGAAATCACAAATTATAAGGTTCAGACTCATTATCAAGAACCACACGGAGATTTTGCGATGCCTTTCTATAAAGTTTTCTCGAGCTTAATTTTAATCATCGGCCTATTTGGCAATGCATTGGCAGGCGGCCACAGCGATGAAAATAATCAATCGCCGCTTACCATTGGCAATCCCGATCAATTATCGAATGATGTTGCAACTGTTCTAATAACCGGTGGCAATCGAGGGATAGGACTCGAATTTGTGCGTCAACTTGCTGATCGAGGCTGGAACGTTATTGCCACTGCGCGGAAACCTGCTGAAGCAACTGACCTTCAGGAAATTGCGTCAGGGAATAAGAAAATTATTATTGAGCAGCTTGATGTCACTGACATGGATCGTATCGGTGTGCTTGCAAATAAATACGGTGCCCGGCCCATCGATATATTGATTAGTAATGCTGCAATCACGCCTAAATATAAATCTGCTTTCCGACCTGTTTCTGGTGTCGATTGGGACGTCACTCGACAAAGCATGGAAGTTAATGCTATCGCACCATTAAGAATTGCTCAGGCTTTTATGGGACAGATTGCTGCTTCTAATCAAAAGAAAATCATTGCAATATCCAGCAAAGCGGGTTCATTTGGGGAAAAAGCCGCTGAATTTCCGATGATGTACAGTTACCGAGCCAGTAAAGCCGCGCTGAATATGTTGATGTACACCTTAGCATTTGAAACCAAAAAGCGTGATGTCATTCTTACCGTGCTTTCCCCTGGCCAAGTCAATACAACTCCTGGGATGAAAATGAAGATCGCCATTGAGCCCGATGAATCCGTTTCCAAAATGCTTAAATTAATTGATGGGCTTACCGCAGAGGATAACGGCAAATTTCTGGATTACGAAGACGGCAGAGAGATACCCTGGTAAAAAATTATTTACAAGATTTAAAAATGGCAGCTTTAGCTGCCATTTTTTTTCCTTCCGATACGGGCCCAAGAAAGAAAAGAATCAATAAACTCAGGCGCTAAAGAATAAACACACAGCGCAACAATGCCATTCAAAATTGCGACCAGTAAAAATAACTCGGGGATACTGAAGCCTGCTGCAAGAAAAACAATCGCTAAAGTTGAAGCAAGCACCATAAAAAGAGCATTCAAAATATTATTCGCTGCTATAACGCGTGCTCTATATTTCGGATCACTGCGTTGTTGTATTGAAGCATAAAGTGGGACTATGTATATCCCAGCAAAACTGCCCAAGAAGAAAATATCCAAAGCAACTCGCCAAGCACCTGGCTGACGCGACCAATCCATTGCGCCAAGAAGATTCCCGTCAAAAAATATCGAAGGCTGCAAAGCAAGATCGAGTCCAAATACAATCAAACCAATAGAACCGCAGGGCACCAAACCGATATTGATTTGACGACCCGAAAGCCGTTCACACATCAGAGCACCTAAACTGACGCCAATTGAAAAAATGGAAAGCAGAAGCGCGACGACCTGTTCGTTGCCCCCCAAAAACAAACGACTAAAGTTCGGTAATTGAGCAACATAAAGCGCGCCAATAAACCAAAACCACGATATGCCAATGATTGATAAAAAAATAATCCGACTCTGGCATGCATACCGAAGCACCCGAGTGGTCTCAGTGATAGGGTTCCAGTTGATTGTTAAATCCGGCGCAATCGCTGGTTCTGCTGGCATAGCACGACTGCTTAGATAGCCTGCGCAAGCTATGACTACCACAATAACGGCGACAAACAATCGTCCGGTTTCTTCAATGCCAATCAGGATTGCACCAAGAGCAGTGCCAAGCAAAATTGCTAAAAAAGTTCCGGTCTCAATCAAGCCATTTCCGCCAAGTAATTCCCGGCGATCGAGCAATTGAGGCAAAATACCGTATTTAGCGGGCCCAAATAAACTGGATTGCACTCCCATCAAGAATAAAAGAGCGATCAGTGCAAAAAGATTTTGCTGCCAAAGTGCTATTGCTGCCAGAAGCATAATGACAATTTCCATTAGCTTAATCATTCGAATTAGATGTGCCTTATCGTATTTGTCGGCCAGCTGTCCCGCGGTGGCGGAAAGAAAAAAGAAGGGCAAAATAAACAAACCAGCACTTAAGTTAATTAAAGTATCCGTACTTAAATCGAACTCATCTGTGAACTGAAATGCCAGCATCAATAGCAATGCATTTTTAAATACGTTGTCGTTAAAGGCACCCAGAAACTGGGTCAGAAAAAAAGGGCCAAAACGTCGCTGAATAAGCAAGCTGTATTGATTATTCGATGACACGCTATGGAATCCTCTGGAATGATTTAGTAGAGAAAAACTCTGTCTGCTTCAGTGTATGATGACAGAAAATGAACGAAATTTACCGGATAAGAATATTTCACTGATGCGCGTTGATCTCCACACCCACACCAATGCCTCCGATGGTAACTTGTTACCAGGAGAGCTGATCTTTCAAGCTGAGCAAGCTGGTGTGGAAATGCTTGCAATCACGGATCATGACAGTGTTGCTGCTTACTCCCAATTAGAAACAAAGAAAAATATTTCAGTTCAACTTATCAAAGGAATTGAAATTTCAAGTCGCTGGAAAAAGATGGGCGTCCACATAGTGGGATTAAATGTTGATATTAATAACGCTGGGTTAAAGGCGGCCATTAAGAAACAACAAAAGATTAGAACCACGCGCGCTAAATTGATTGCCGACAAGCTTCAAAGCCAGGGCTTTGAAAATGTTCTTGAGGGTACCTATAAAATTGCAGGCGATGCCGCAATCGGAAGACTGCATTTCGCGCATTACCTAATCGCCATCGGTGCGGTTAAAAATTACAACGCGGCGTTTAAAAAATATCTTGGCGACAACAAATTGGGTGAGGCAAAAAATGAATGGGAAACTATGAGTCAAGCCATTCAATGGATTGATGGATCGGGTGGAAAAGCCGTACTCGCTCACCCTGCCAAATACAAATTGACGCATGCAAAAATGGAACAACTGATTGCAGATTTTGCTGCTGCAGGAGGTCATGCAATCGAAGTAGTATCGGGACTTCAAACTCAAGAGATTTCCCAACGACTTGCTAAATTAGCAGAGCAATATCATCTTCTCGCCTCATCGGGATCGGATTTTCATCGGCCGGGGCAAAGCTGGGCTGCGCTTGGGGCGCAATCCGAACTACCGAAAACGTGTCGCCCGGTTTGGGAAGAGTGGATTCAATAAATGCAAAAATCACTATATAAATCATAATTTTGCAGGTATTCGAACTGTGAGCGAGGCTCAACTTAAGTTATGAGTGGGATTGGAGGTAAGATGCGTAATCTAGAATCACATTCTAAATCGAATATAATTAAAATAATTTAATGGTGGGCGTCTAGGGACGCTGGGGTAACTTTAGATGTATATAAATTTTTGGTATCCGATCGCATTAAGCGATGAAATCAATAACGAGAAACCGCTTAACGTTCAGATCATGAGCATGAATCTGGCTGCTTTCCGCGACACAAAAGGTAAAGCGCATGTGCTCAGTAATACTTGCGTTCACCGCGGAGGTGCATTGTCACGAGGCAGAATAAAAGACGATTGTCTGGCGTGCCCATATCATGGCTGGGAATTTGATGGCGACGGTAAATGCACGATGATTCCAACTCTGCCTTTGGATCAAAAACCATCCGCACGAGCCAAAGTTGACAGTTATCCGGTGGAAGAACGTTACGGGATTGTGTTCGCATTTCTCGGTGATCTTGAAGAATCTGAACGACAACCCTTACTGGATGTTCCGGAATACAATGATGAGAACTGGCGCGTCAATGACATCGTCGTGTTTGAAGTCGAAGCGTATTATCAACGATCAATTGAGAACGGTCTCGATGGTGCTCACAATGAATTTGTGCATCCGCTTCAAGGAGCGCCTTCGATCGTCGAAACATTAAGAAAAATGCCGATCGATGTAAAAGACGAATCACCCTGGGGTTCAGGTTTTTGGTACCCAGCCAGTGGCAGCACATCGGAAGATACAAAATTAATTGGGGCAGGAGAAGGTCATACTTGGGCAGGTTCTTCTCATCACGGGCCAAATACACTCATCACACGAATCCATTTCAGTGAGAAAAAGAAATTTCATCAATATTTTTTTGAAGCGCCGCTAACTAATAGCCGCACTCGAATCTTCTTCCTGAATATTCGTAGCTTCATGATGGAACCGGAAAATGATCAAAAATTAATCGACATTAATATGCGCATTGCCCACGAAGACATCGATGTAATCGAAGCGCTCGATCCGATTCGCACTCCTGACAGCACAAACAAAGAGCTGCTCACACCCGTCGATAAACCAATCTTCCGTTATCGCGATTTTCTGAACAAGTGGGATGAATCGGGTTGGCACATTGATTGGAATAAACTTCAAGAACAACGTGGTGATATTGCCTTTGCGATTCCAAGCCCGGGCCGAAAAACAGAAAAGAACTGGGTACTTGATACCGTTCCACTTAAGTCACCGCCAAAAAAAGCCAAAGCAAAACTTAAGGGGATCGCTTAAAAAGGCTTAAATCACTAGCGTTTAATTAAAAAGCCCCAACTGGTGGGACTTTTTAATGGCCTGAAATTGTGGCCTAATAAAGCCAACAATAATAAAAAAATAAACTTTCCTGTGTTCATTAGCCCTTCTTCACTAAAGGTTGATAGCGTTTCACTGGTTCGCTATTCAATTTTGCCGATATTAATCAGCCTTGGGCTGATAGCAATACCGCTATGGGTGCAAGCCGATGAAACAATCGTTGACGTAGGCACAACGCTAACAAACCCAGCCGAAACAACTCTTACAAATGATGGTGAAGACTTAATCACTATCAACGGCACATTGGACAATCAAGGCGATCTTCAAAACAACGGGACAATTAATAACAATAACAACCTTGATAACACTGGGGCTTTAATTAATGCCGGCGCATTAAACAACGCCGGCACCCTGCTAATCCAAAATGGCAGCATGACCAATGAGAATGGCGCCACGCTGACCAACGATAATAATTTTGGCGTGTTCTCAGGTACCTCGGTGACCAACCAAGGTACCGTCATCAACAACGATGAGATCGATAGCT
>JAYZVL010000032.1:0-28373 GCA_036155675.1 Pseudomonadota bacterium
AAGAAGATAACACCATGTAGTCTGAGCCAAGGTACTTTTCTATAGTTTTGGCTTTAGCGGGGGATTCAACTACAACGATATTACTACTCATGAGTTTATTATTTTAAATATCGTCTGATTATCCAATTACAGATTAGTGAAGGGCGCCAATCTCTTCATCGAAGATTAAATCTTCGGTATTTGAGAAAGCCGCTTCTTCTTCCGGTTGGCTGAATAAGACCATTAATACCACCCACTTAACCTGCTCTACATCAATATCTATCGAGTCAAGAGCCATTAAGCGATCTAGAACCACTTCACGTTGAGAGGCTGTCAGAATTCCTATTTGTTCTAGATAGACTAGATAGCCAAGGCATTCTGAGTCGAGTCGGGCTAATTCATAGCCACTAAAAATTCTAGTTGATTGATTTGAAGGCTCATTGAAAAAGGATTTTGTTTCAGATTCAGCGAGATCTTCAAGCCATGCAAGCGCTCGATCAACCTCTAACTCTCCAAAACCCGCACGTAACAATTCATTTCGCATTAACACCTGATCGGGCGCGTGGTCATATTCCTGGCCGGAAAAGTTTTCGAACAAATACATAAGCACATCTAATACAGTTTCATTCATGTAATTAAGTCTCAAGTTGATCGATTTGAACTTTTCAGCCAAAAATAAAGAATTCACCCGCTTGCTAATACCCAATACGTAGCTTTATATAGACCTAATTATTTTTGTCAATACTTAAGTTAAGATTAATTTTTAATTGAGCGCTATCTTTAACTTATACTTAGTTTTGAAATAGTCTAAACGAAATGTATTTAAAGACTGATTTATATAGAGTAATGCGAAGAAAATGGCAATACGAGAAATTCTAGAGTACCCAGATCCACGATTACGCAATATTGCAAGCACGGTAGACCGGGTTGGCGATGCTATTCGCGAACTTATTGAGGATATGTTAGAGACAATGTATGCCTCTAATGGTATTGGCCTTGCAGCAACCCAGGTTAATGTTCACAAGCGGGTTATAGTTATAGATATATCTGAAGAAAAGAATGATCCGCTATGCTTTATAAATCCCGAGTTATTGCAGGTAAATGGATCAATCACTTCAGATGAGGGCTGTTTATCAGTGCCCGATATCTATGAGCCTGTTGATCGAGCTGAAAATATTCTTGTTGGAGCCTTGGACCGGAATGGTAGGACGATTGAATCTTCAGCCGAAGGTTTGCTTGCTGTATGTATTCAGCATGAAATAGACCATCTTAACGGCAAGCTTTTTGTTGATTACCTTTCACAGTTAAAACGTCAAAGACTGAGGAAGAGAATTGTTAAAAACAGAAAAAGATCTAGTGATTCTGAGTTTTCATAAGGACTTATCATTTAAGATATTCTTGGCTCGAAAATATTATGATGCATAAGCCTAATAAAAATTGCCGAATTATTTTTGCTGGCTCATCAGATTTTGCTGTCCCAGCACTGAAATCTTTATTAAGTCAAAGTTATAAAATTGTTGCGGTTTTAACTCAGCCCGATCGACGAGCTGGCCGAGGAAGAATCCTAAAACCTAATCCAGTGAAAGATTTTGCAGACAAGAGAGGGCTTTCAGTCTTTCATCCAGTTAATCTTGATGATAAAAAACTTCAAAAATCGCTTGCATCACTTAATGCTGACTTGATGATAGTTGCAGCTTATGGATTAATGGTCTCAGAAGGCATTCTGGCTTTACCTCGTTTGGGTTGTGTTAATTTGCACGCATCTATTCTGCCTCGTTGGCGAGGTGCTTCCCCGATTCAGGCAGCAATTTTAAATGGCGACAGCTATTCTGGTGTGAGTTTAATGCAGATGGATGCTGGCTTAGACACTGGTCCACTTTTAAGCAAAGTTAAGCTTTCTATTCTCCCGGAAGAAACAGGAGGAGAGCTGCAGAATCGATTAGCTAAATTAGCCTCTCAATTACTTATGGAAAATATTCAGGATTTAATTAGTAGTTCTCTCGAGCCAATTCCCCAACTTTCAGAGCATGCTACTTATGCTGGAAAAATCAATAAACGCGATGGTTTAATCAATTGGTCCCAATCTGCAATTGAGATTCATCATCAAATTCTAGCTTATAATCCATGGCCCGTAGCCTATACCCTTTTCGAAGGGAAAATATTGCGGTGTTGGGCTGCTACAGTTATTGAAAGCGATCAAACAACAAATAGCCTATTGCCCGGTGAAGTATTAGTCCAATCTTCAAAAGGTATTTTAGTTGCAACAGGTGAAGGTGTTATTTCTCTAATTGAAGTCCAACTTCCAGGCCGCAAGCGATTATCAGCACTCCAATTTAATAATGCCCATGATTTAATCGGTTATAGACTTGGTTAAATTGGTAAATTTTTTATGACTAAAACTACTGGAGTGGCGGCAAGAGTTGCTGCAGCAAGAGCCGTTGATTTTGTCTTGAAGGAAAAGGGCAATCTAGATAAAGCATTCGTATATATTAATATTAAAGATCATCCGGATCGCTCAATGATCAAAGACCTTACTTATGGAGCATTACGCACCCATGAGCGCAACTTATGGCTATTGACCCAATTAACCGACAAACCTCTTCGTAAGCGTGACAGCATAATAAATGCTCTACTTTCTATTTCTCTATTTGCTTTAACTGAAACCCGTCAACCAGAGCATGCAATTTTAAACACAAGTGTTGAAGCGACTAAATACCTTAGATCCGATCATTTATGTGGATTAGTAAACGCGGTTTTACGTAGATTTTTATCTGAACGAAATAAATTAATGCAGGCGCTACAGGGCGTTGAATCAGCTTATTGGCAACACCCTAGTTGGTGGTTGAGGATTTTCCAGAAAGATTGGCCACAACATTGGGAAAAAATTGCAAGCGGGGGTAATGAAAAGCCACCAATGTGGTTGCGAGTTAATAAAAAAATTACAAGTAGAAAAAAATGGTTAGATGAACTGCCAGAAGAGGTAAATACATTTTCGTTACCTAAATGGCTTGATCATGCAGTTTGTTTGACTAAACCTCTAATAGCAGAGGATTTACCTGGCTTTCAATTAGGAGCTGTTAGTGTTCAAGATGCCGGAGCACAATTCGCTGCAAATTTACTTGATGTAAAACCTGGAATGCGTGTACTTGATGCTTGTGCTGCACCAGGGGGCAAAACCTGCCATATACTCGAGACTACACCAGATTTGCTAGAGCTTGTATCAATTGATGTTTCAGCTAATCGACTTGAGAAAGTTAATCAAAATATTCAGCGGCTAAATTTATCAGCAACGCTTATACATGGTGATTTGATGAATCCACAAGATTGGTGGGATGGAGAATTTTTTGATCGAATATTACTCGATTTGCCTTGTTCATCATCTGGCGTTATAAGACGACATCCAGATATACGTTATTTAAAGCGATATGAAGATATCGATTACCTTGCAGATCAACAATTGCGGATGCTCAAGAGTGCCTGGCAATTATTAAATCCTAGTGGCCTCCTCCTTTATTCAACATGCTCTGTTTTTCGAAGAGAAAATGAGGCTGTTGTAAACTCATTTCTTGGCGAACATTCTGATGCATGTATAGTGTCTTTAAAGGACAGACCTATTTCTCAGATAGCTCTAAGCGCAGATCCTGGCGTGCAATTATTACCTGGTGTCGCGACAACTGACGGATTCTATTATGCTTTAATAATGCGGAGATCTTCTTAACATAGAAATTTATTTAAATTATATGAATGATTTAAAAATAAATTGCAAAAGAATAATCAGTAAATTCTTTTTTGCTGTTGCTTTTTCTTTATTCTTTATTTTTTTTCAAACCCCTTCTTACGCAGAGGATGGTTTCTTTGAAGTTAATTTAGCTGAACTCAGAGAAATTAATAATACTTGGTTGCTTGATGGAAGGGTTGCTCTTGATTTGAGCAGTGAGGCAGTTGAAGCACTAAGAAGTGGAATGATGCTGTCAATTCAGATGCAGTTTGAAATCACAAGACAAAGAATGTTTTGGACTGATGAGAAAGTTAAAACAAGTATTCGTGATTTTGAATTGAGATATATGACTTTAAATCAACGCTATTTAGTTCGTAATACCATCACAGGAGAGACACAGAATTTTGCGACACTTTCTTCCGCTTTGCGAAGTATGGGCCGCATTAGAGATTGGCAAGTAATCCCTGAAGGCATTGTTAAAAAGGATCAGCAATATAATTGTGGATTGCGAGCAGTCTTGAATCAAGATCGATTGCCAGGGCCTATACGGTTGTTAGCTTTTTGGCGCGGTGGCTTCATAATTGAGAGTGACTGGTATCAATGGAAATTAAGGTAATACCAAGACGAAGTAGCGCGATTATATTGCTGGCTGCTCTAGCAATGACAGCAACTGGCTTAGCTTTACTAAGTCAAGTAACTAGCAACAGTGCAGATTTTGGTTCTCTCTATCAAACTATTCTTGTAGTAAATACTTTAGGCGCGGTGATGCTTATGCTCTTAATTGGAGCAAATTTAGTTAGCCTTTATCGAGATTTTATTACAAATAAACCAGGGTCAAAACTCAAAGCAAGAATGGTAGGCGCAATAACAGGATTAGTTATAGCTCCTATGATTGTTGTTTATCTTTATTCGGTAGAGTTTTTAAGTCGAGGTATTGATACTTGGTTTGATATTCAAGTAGAACAAGGCCTTGGAGACGCTCTTGAGTTAAGCCGTGCAGCATTAGATTTACGTATGCGCGACAATATGGAGGAAACACGAAAGATTAACGATCTTCTTTATAGTGTTCCTGATAATGATATGTATCAATATCTAGCACAGTTACGAGTTGATTCGAGCGCGACTGAGTTGAGTGCTTTTGCAGGAGGCACTCGAATTATTGCAACTAGTTCGGTGAGTGATTCCGCAGTATTGCCTAAGCTTCCATCAGATGAAATGCTATATAGGCTCAGGAGTGATAGCTATTATCTCGGGCTCGAGTTTGATTCTAATGGCAATTACCTTGTGCGAACAGGCACTTTGTTGCCAGGACGAAGTGGACGTGAAATTCGCGTGCTACAGGCTGTTTATCCTCTTTCACAACGTTTAGCACCTTTAGCAACATCGGTGCAACAGACAGTCGCACGCTATAGTGAACTCTCTTTCTTACGAGAACCTGTAAAAAGTAGTTATATACTTACATTATCTCTGGTTGTATTGTTTTCGCTATTATTAGCTGTATCCGGAGGGTTTGCTTTCTCCCGCAGGATGACCGCACCTTTACAGAATTTAGTTGCAGGTACCCAGGCTGTTGCAAAAGGGGATTTCGATACTCGATTACCCGCTGGTCGGCCAGATGAAATTGGTTTTTTAGTAGATTCATTTAATGACATGATTGAGCGCTTGGGAACCGAAAGATCTGCGGCACGCCAAAGTGAACAACAGGTCGAAAACGAACGTGCAAATTTAGCAGTTATTCTTGCCAGACTATCTACCGGGGTTATTTCTTTAGAGAGCAATCTAACTATTCGTACTGCAAACGAATCTGCAAGCCAGTTATTAAATCAAGAATTTCGTGAACAAGAAGGCCAGTCTATTCTACGGCTCGCTGAGAATAACGAAGTGCTTAAACAGTTTGTCGAAATTTGTCAGGAGCACCTCGAAGCTGGAGAAACAGAATGGCGTAAACAAATTAAATTAATTGTGGACGGCAATGTCCGAAATTTAGTTTGTGCTTGTACAGATCTGCCTAGTAGCTTTAGAAGTCGAAGTGGTTTAGTTATTGTATTTGATGATGTTACTGAATTACTCCAGGCTCAGAGAGATGCTGCTTGGGGCGAAGTAGCGCGACGCCTAGCACATGAGATTAAAAACCCGCTTACTCCAATCCAACTTTCCGCAGAGCGTATTCGTCATAAATATCTTGACACCATAGAAGATGAGAATGCTCAGTTGTTGGATAGGGCAACTTCTACAATAGTTCAGCAAGTAGAGGCCATGAGAGATATGGTCAATGCTTTTAGTCAATATGCACGTGCTCCGCAAATCAATTTAACAAAGATGGATATTAATCAATTAATCCAACAGGTTGCTGATCTCTATCCTGCAAATAGCAATCAGCCAAAATTAATTTTGGATTTAGATGAAAGCGTTCCACATATTAATATTGACGCAGTTCGAGTTAGGCAAGTTTTACATAATCTAATTCGCAATGCTTTGGAAGCACTTGAGAAAGTTAATAATGCTGAAGTCAGATTAAGTACAAAAATTTTTCGGGAAGACGATATTTCTCGCCTTGAAATAGCCGTCAAGGATAATGGGCCGGGATTTATAGAGACTGATCAAGGGAAAGTTTTTGAACCATACGTCACAACAAAAAGTAAAGGTACGGGGTTAGGACTTGCAATAGTAAAGAAATTAATTGAAGAGCATGGGGGCGAAGTTAGTTTCGACAGCAAGCATGGTGAGGGAGCGCAGGTTACTATCTTATTACCAATAAACTCTAATTTTATAAACGATAATGAAGTTAAAAGGACCGCATGAAAAACCGGGTTATTTTAGTTGTAGACGATGAAGCAGTTATTCGTTCAACAATTCACGAGATACTCTCTGATGAAGGATATCAAGTTCGAACGGCTGCTAATGGAAGCGAAGCTAAAAAATCGTATTTAGAAAATAAACCAGATCTAATTCTTTTAGATATTTGGATGCCTGATATTGATGGGATTACTTTGCTAAAACAGTGGACAGAATCTAATGAGAATATGTCTCCGGTTGTCATTATGTCAGGGCATGGAAACATTGAAACTGCTGTTGAAGCCACTCGATTAGGTGCTGTTGATTATATTGAAAAACCTCTGGCATTAAGCCAATTACTTCGGACAGTCGAAGCAACTTTGGATGAATTGCCTGTTGTTACTAATTTATCTTCATTAGCTTTGAGTAAAGCTAAAAATTTTGATTTTCCTCAAGGTAAAAGTGAAATAATTTTAAAGACTTGTGAGGAAGCAGAAATTATTGCTAGGCATAATGAACCTGTTTTACTTACTGGTGAACCCGGTTCCGGACGGGCTACATTTGCGCGCTTTATTCATTCTAAGAGCGATAGATTTGCAAATGCCTTTATTGAAGTTAATGGAGCTGAATTGATTGAAGCCGGAGCAGCTGATTTCCTAGTAGGCATCGAGACAGCAAAAGGTTTAGAAGAGGGACTTTTTGGTCAGGCAGTTGGAGGAACATTATTTATAAATGATTTTCAAGAACTTGGGGCGAAAGCCCAAACATTGATTCTTAATCTGATTCAGAATAATGCTTATATTAGAATTGGTGATACGAAGGCCGCAACTGCTGATATTCGAGTAATCGCTGGCGTTAATACAAAATCTGGCGATAATGAAATACGTGCTGATTTACTAGCTTCGATTGCAGTTTTGCAACTTAAAGTTCCATCTCTTCGAGATTATCTCTCTGATGTGCCTGAGCTACTCAGATTTTATATTGATAAAATTACTTCTTCTGATTCTTTGCAATATCGAAGCTTTACAATGGCTGCACAAAATCGACTGAGGAACTATTTTTGGCCAGGTAATTTACGTGAATTAGAAAGCTTTGTGCGAAGAGTGTTAATTTCTGGCGCCGAAAAGGAAATAACATTAGCAGAAGTTGAACAGCAACTTGGTGAGCTTGCTTTTACTGAAGCGCCTTTGTTAAAAAAGAGTTTACTTGATTTACCGATGCGAGAAGCCCGAGAACAATTTGAAAAAGCCTATCTTAAACAGCAATTATCTCTTGTTGACGGGAAGGTTGGGAAAATGGCAAAACGAGTTGGTATGGAGCGAACGCATTTATATCGTAAGTTGAGAGCTTTGGGCGTAGGTTTTCATCGTACTGATAATGAAGATTAGTCAATTATTTTTTAACTTGATTTATGGCAAAGCAAATGCAGTTATATGATCACTGGGTACTGGGTAAATAAATGGATGAGGGCCAGTAGCTATTACGATATATTGCTTCCCATTTTTCTTGTAGGTCATTGGTAACGCGAATGATCCACTTTGCATTTCCACGCTCCAGATTTCTTTTCCATTAGCAGTTAAAAAGGCGCGGAAGCGGCTATCTGCCGTTCCTCCAATAAATGTTAATCCACTATTAGTGATTAATGGACCCCCAAAAGTTGTTATCCCCCAGCGCAAAGGCAAAGCTAATGGCATCATTTTATCCATTACTCCAAGAGGGGTTTTCCACAATATTTTTCCTCTTTGTAGGTCAACCCCAGTCAAAAAAGCCCATGGAGGGGGAGTGCACGGGATAAAATTAGGTGATACGAAAGGCCCCTGTTCGAGCGCATAAGGAGTACCTAGTATAGGCGTGACTTGATTCATTGTATTTTCGGGCGAGCCTTCTTCTTCCTCTGAGATCTTGTTGCGTGGAATTAACTTAACGAAATGACCCATATTAAGAACGTTGACTACAAATATATTTTTTTGGGTATCTACTCCACCCCCACCCCAATTTACACCACCAGCAGTAGACGGAACTAACACTGTGCCTTCTTCAGATGGGGGGGTGAAAATATCACCATAGCGTGCACCGGCATATTTCTTTCTACAAGCTGCACGATCCATAGCAGTTATTCCCCATATTTTATTTGGGCTAAATATTTGTGGAACTAATGGCGGTGGAGCTAATGGGAAGGGTTGTGTTGAAGAGAGCTTATCTCCAATTACTCCGTTTGTGGGGACCGGTCGTTCCTCAATAGGAAAAAATGTTTCTCCTGTTTCCCGATGAAATATATAGATCATGCCGGTTTTGGTTGCTTGTACAACTGCGGGGAATGCTTCTCCATTCTTCTCTAAATCTACTAATGTTGGTTGTGCTGCATTATCGTAATCCCAAACATTGTGATGAATAGTTTGAAAATGCCAGATAATTTCTCCAGTTTTGGCTTTAATAGCAACAATCGAATCTGCGTAAAGATTATTTCCAGGGCGGGTGCCTCCGTAGAAATCTGGGGAGGGGCTCGAGGTAGGCATAAAAATTAAATCACGCTCTTGATCTGCTGTCATCAAACCCCAGACATTTCCACCCCCAGTGATTTCTACTGAAGATTTTTCCCACTCTGAATATGCTGGGTTATCGATATTTCTTGGAATTGGATCAAAGCTCCAGATAGCTTTACCATTCTTTGCATCAAATGCTCTAACGCTTCCATTAGGCGAATTAGCTCGATGGTTATCACGCACAGAAGAACCTAAAACAATAACGTCGTTGACGACTGTAGGTGGAGAAGGAAATTTTACTTCTCCTATCTTTGCTGGCGGATTACCATCTAAAATTTCTTTTTCAAGATTTATTGTTCCATTTCGACCAAATCCCCCACAGGTTCTCCCATTTAATGCATTGATGGCAATTAACCTTAGATCATTTGTTGCTAGAAATATTCTGTTTTTACAATCAGTATCATTTGAATTATTTTGCCAAAATGCTACACCACGACAATTGGAAAAAGCTGGAGTGCTCGTGCCTTTCGGGTCTATTTCACTGGAATAGCCAGATATTCTCATCTTTGGTTCAAATATCCATCTTTCTTTACCATTAATTGGGTCAAGGGCGATAACCCTGCTAAAGGGTGTACAAATGATTAATGATCCCCCAGCATTTTCAGGAAGTAGAATAGGATTAACCTGAACCTTGGATGTTTGATTTGCAAGATCGCTGCGCCTTTCTAACTCCCCAGTAGAGTACTGCCATGCAACTTCAAGCCTATGAACATTTTCTGGGTTAATTTGATCTAACTTGCTATATTTTGTTCCTCCAATATTTCCATATGTTGGCCAATTATCAGCGTTAATTGAAGTTGCAATTAATATAATAAAAATTAAAGAGGTAATGATTCTTATAAGCATATTTTAATCTTCAAACAGCTCTTTTAATGGTTGTGGCAAAGTATCCCAAGCATTATTTTTTGGAAAATTCGGATAAGCTTGAGCATTGAATGTATTCCAAAATAATATTTGTTCTTGTTTTAGTTTTTTATTATTAGAGTCAGCTATTAATGCTGCCATTACCTTAGCTGTATAAGTTAGAGATCCTGTCAGCCCAAGTTTTTTATCCATAAATACAGAAGCCTCTTTAGCTTCTTCTGTGGGTATAGCATAACCTTTGCCTAATTGAGCTAAAGAAATATCAATTTTATCAAATGGGTTTTGTAGTAATGGGAAATTTTTATCTAATGCATTAAGTTTTTTGCATGTTTTATGGAATAACTTATTAAGATGAAAATCTTTTTGTAGATTAGGAGGAGTAACCTGGATGGCTAAAATATTTGATTTAATCTGAGAGATTTCCAATGCAATTGCTAGCCCTATTGCGCTTCCTCCTGTCCCTAACGCTATATAAATCTTATCTGGTTCAGGAATATGGCCCGCTTTAATTTGAGCTGCTAATTCAAATCCAGCATTGACAAACCCGCAAGTACCTAACCAGGAGGAACCTCCTAAAGGGATTTCATAATATTTTTCATTTTTACTAGCTATAAGTTGATCCGCAAGAGTGCGAGCCTCAGAAAAGCTATTAGCATAGAGAACATTTGATCCTAAAAGAAGATGATAAGACAAAGTCTTGCGTACTAAATCAGTTGGAATTTCCGGGAAAAGTATGACTGTGCAAGGAAGATTAATTTCTTTACAAAATATAGCTGTAGCTAATGCGTGATTTGAGCCTATTCCGCCAAAAGTTATTATTGAGCTATATCCTTTTGTTTTTATTTCACCAAGTAAAAATTCAAGTTTGCGAATTTTATTTCCACCATAAATCGAAGCACATTTCTCATCGTGTTTAATCCATAGCCCGGCTGATTTAATACCACAATCTGAAGGGTTAATTTTTTCTATTGGCGTTGGAAAATTACCTAATTCTAAAATCGGTAATGAGCGCCTTAAATTTGAGTATTGATTAAATAGCGGGCGCTGAATTTCCATTTTTACTTTACTATTATAATTTGGTGAATATAAATTCTTTTTGGATATTATTCACTCATTTTCTTTATTAAGAAATCAATTTCTAAATCTGTAAGTATAGTTCTTGCTCGATTTAAATCTTTTAAATTTTTTATAGGCGCAGTGTAAACTCGGTAGACTGTTTTATTATTAAAGCTTCCACGTTTAATTTCAGTTATTAGCCCGAGCTTCATAATTTCTTCACCGCGTTTTTCCGCAACTTCAAGTACCGAAAATGCACCTGCTTGTATAATATATATACTTGAACTATTAGTTGAAGAATCTCCTTGTGGTTTAGAGAGATTTATTTCTTTCGATTCAGGCATAAGTTTTGAAGAAGTAGTATTGTCATAAATATCTACATCTAAATTTGGCAACATGTCATAGAAGTCGAAAGTAATATTTTTGCTATCCTCGAATTTAATTTTTTCTTGAATTTCAAGTACTTCTTCAGTATTAGGCTCAATAATCGCAGTGACTTCTTGAGTAGCGCCGTCTTTGTTATTGTTTATATGAATTAAGTAAGCAATTCCTAGACCAATGAATAGCCCATAAATCATATATGGCCAACCTGTTAGAAAATCTATTTTTTTTCTGCCTGCCTTGCGGTACTTTTGTTGCCCCATAATTACATTTTCTCTGGCGCTGAAACATCGAGCAATGATAATCCATTACGCATTACTTGTTGAGTTGCAAGAACTAACATAATTCGCGCATTTCGTAAGTTTGCATCTTCGACTATGAATTTTTCAGCATTGTAATAAGCATGAAACTCTTGGGCTAATTTCTTTAAGTAGTGCACTATATTCTGAGGAGCATGCTGATTAGCTGCCATTGTTAAAGTGTCAGGAAAGCGACTTAAAGTAAGCATCAATTCTTTCTCGTGATTAGTTTTTAATAAATCAAGGCTCCTTTTAGCAATTTTAAGATCCCAAACCATATTTTTTAGTGCTAGCTGACGCATTACGCTAACAACTCGCGCATGAGCATATTGCAAGTAGTGAATTGGGTTTTCATTGGTTTTTGATTTAGCAAGATCAAGATCAAAGTCAAGATGTTGTTCATTTGATCGCATTACAAAAAATAATCTTGCTGCATCATTGCCTACTTCGTTTCTTAATTGACGCAGCGTTACAAATTCTCCTGAACGCGTTGACATTTGTACCTTTTTTTCATGTCTGAATAGAGCTACAAATTGGACTAGTTTAATTGTTAAACTTTCAGGCGGTTGCCCCATGGCCTCCAATCCCGCTTTAATTCTAGCGATATACCCATGATGGTCAGCGCCCAGAATATTAATCAGATCTTGATATCCTCGATCTCGTTTGTTTAAGTGATAAGCTATATCTGAAGCGAAATAAGTTTTTCTTCCATTTTCTCGAACTACTACTCTATCTTTTTCATCTCCAAGTTTCTTAGAGCGAAACCAGATGGCTCCATCCTTTTTATAAACCATGTTGTTTTTTTCTAGTAAATTAAGAGCTTTATCAATCGACCCATTTTGAATAAGGCTTTTCTCTGAAAACCATTTATCAGGCTTTACTTTGAATTCAGACATATCTTCACGAATGTCTTTTAGGATTGAGTCAAGGGCTTTTTTTATTATTTCCTCCATTCTTTCATCACCTAGAAATTCGCGCATCATTTCTATTAGTTGATCTAGATGTTTGTCAGAATCCTGAGGTAATTCTTTAAATAAATTATCAGGTATTTTTTTTGATAGATTAGATATATCATCTAAATCGTTGGCAATCTCATTAATATAATCACCACGATATGCGCCATCAGGGAAGCTAAAATCTTTATTTTCTTTTTCAATCCATCGCATCCAAACGCTTAAAGCTAATATATCCATTTGTCGACCAGCATCGTTAACATAGTATTCTTGATGAACTTCATACCCAATGGATTTGAGTAAATTTGCAACACAGGCACCATATGCGGCATGTCGGCCATGCCCAACATGCAATGGCCCAGTTGGATTTGCGGATACATATTCAAGAAGGACCTTTCGATTCCTCCCTATTTTATTTTTTCCATATTCTTGTTTGAGCTTTAGGATATTTTCAAGCTCTTTATGAAACGCTTTATCAGTTAAGGTAAAATTAATAAATCCAGGACCAGCAATGGAAATCTTAGAAATAGAATCCGATAAAGCGATGTTATTTTTAATATTATTTGCTAAATCAATTGGTGACTTATTTAAAATTTTTGCCAATCGCATTGCAATATTGCTGGAGAAATGGCCAAACTTAATATCACGGGTATTTTCAATGCATGAAGCTAGGTCGATATTAACCTTTTCCATATCCCCAAGCGCTTTTTTAAGGGCCTGCTCAATTACTTTTTCAATATGTTTTTTCAAAGCAGAGTTATTCTAACTGTAAATTACGATTAACAGAGATTTTTTGATTGAATGTGAACTCCAATCATCATCCTATAAATTAGTTGCTAAAGTGCATATTTCAAAATAGCTCAATTGGATCTACATCCATTGACCATCGAGTTTTTCTCGCGTCAGGCAGTTTGCTAATAGCATAATTCCAATGGGGGAGAAATCTTCTTATTTCCACCCTATTCTTAGCTTGAATCAATAATTGGCCTCGAAAACGACCAGATCGTTTTTCCATGGGCGCATCTGCAGGACCAAGAGCATCTATCCCTACAGGTTTCAACCTATCAGCTGCATGGCGAGCATCTTGAAGGAATCGTTGTAAAATATTTCGATTAGTACATTCTGCCCTCAAAAGTACTAAGTGGCTAAAAGGAGGCCACTCTGTTACCGATCTTTCATCAAGAACTTTTTTTGCAAATACACCATAACCATTTTCTAAAAGAATTTTGAGTAATGGATGTTCAGGATAATAAGTTTGAATCCAAACTTCGCCCGGCCTATTACCTCTGCCAGCTCTTCCAGCCACTTGTAATATTGATTGAGCAAGACGCTCACTACTCCTAAAGTCATTTCCAAATAAACCTTGATCTGAGTCCACAATACCCACGAAACTAACTTCTGGAAAATCATGTCCTTTTGTTAGCATTTGAGTGCCCAGTAAAATCTGTACTTCTTTATTACGCACCTTCCTGAGATTTTTCTCTAATTCACCACGCCTTCTAGTTGTATCGCGGTCAATACGAAGGATAGGAGTGTTTGGGAACAATTTTTCAATAGCTTTCTCAATCCTTTCTGTCCCTATTCCGATGGTAATTAATTTTTGTTCGCAATCAGAACAATTTTCCTGGATAGGTCGTTCTTGTCCACAATGATGACAGCATAAAAGCCCACGCTTTTGATGGAGGACAAGATGAGCGTCGCACCGGCTACATTCTAATCCTTTGCCACAATCTGGGCACATTAAAACTGGAGCAAAACCACGTCTGTTTAGATAAATTAGTGCTTGGGCCCCTTCTTTAAGATGAGATTTTAGTGCTTCTATGAAAGAGTGACTTAATCCTTCCTCTGCTGGCTCAATACGTAGATCAATTAAATGAATTTGCGGTTGTTTTGATAAGCCAGGTCGCTCTTCCAGCCTTAAATGTTTATATCTTCCTAGAAGCGCATTATGGATGGTTTCCAGACTGGGGGTAGCTGAACCAAGTATCACTGGGATGTTATATTGTTTTGCCCGATAAACAGCTAAATCTCGAGCAGAGTATCGAAAACCCTCTTGCTGTTTAAAGGATGCATCGTGTTCTTCATCAACTATTATTAATCCAGGGTTTTTCATTGGCGTGAATATTCCTGAACGGGTGCCAATAATTACCAATGCCTGCCCATTTTGAGATAAAAGCCAGGCATTCATACGTTCCGTTTGGGTAAGCCCGGAATGTATTACTACGATTTTGCTTTCAATACGCTCAGAAAAGCTATCAAGCAGTTGCGGAGTTAAGCCGATTTCTGGAACAAGAACTAGACTTTGTCGACAGGCTTTAATTTGTTTCTCAATCAAGCGTAAATATACTTCTGTTTTTCCACTACCAGTTACACCATCAAGAAGATTTGTGCTATATCCTTCTTCAGATATTTCTGCAAGTGCTTTAGCTTGACCAGAGGTTAATTCTAGAGATGGAGAATCGTTGAGTATCCTTTCTGATGAATAATTATTCCTTTCTAATTTAAATGTTTCTACCCAGCCCTTGCTAATTAAATTATCAATTACTTTGCGCCAGTTTGAATGTATTTTTCTTAATTTTTTCTCAGTGGGGGCATTTTTAATTTCATCTATTATCGCTGATTGAATAGGCGCTTTAGATTTAAGTGATACGGAGTTAATTTCCATTCCTAAATTAGTCAAGCGCCAACCATAAATTGGTTTTAACCTAGCGGCTTCCCCTTTGCGTAAATATTGTGGCAGCGCTGATGCTATAACTCTTCCTATGGGGTGTTGATAATATTCCGCTGCCCAATTAAGTAATTGCATCAACCTTTTATCAATAATTGGCTCATCATCTATAATTTCGATTACTTTTTTTAATTTATTAACATTAATATCACTAGATTTTGCCAACTGAATTATTAGCCCTATTTGCTCTTGTGTTCCAAAAGGTGCCTTTACCCGCTGCCCAGGGAAAATTTTAGAAGAATTTTTCTCTGGGGGAAGATAATCAAAAAGTTTAGGCAGGGGGGCGTTAATAGCGATTTTAAGTATCTCAGGAGAGACATTCTTTTTTGCATCTGACTGCTTCATGCCTTTAATCCCGAATAAATTTTTGACTTATTTAAACTTTGTCCACATAAAATGTGGATAACTTTGTGGATTAAATCAGCAGAATTGGCTAGAGAGTGCATTGATGCAAAAAAGCTCTTAAATTGAGTAAAAAACAGCCTTTACTTATTTATTCTTATAATTCAAAGACTAAATAGATTTTTTTAAGATCTGAGTGTGGGATTCATCTGTAAATCATAAATTTTTTTTGATTTTTTAGAAATGTGTATAACTGCCCTAGTTTTTTCCTATTGATTCAGCCCTGAAACATACTTTAACCCTTGTGGGTAAGAAATAGTTGAATATTGAGAATAAGATTTCATCAAATTTAGAAGATTTTAAATAATCCTTTATGAATCAAAATTTTAACAAAATGATATTTCATAATGAAAATGTTTAATTTTGATTAGACCCTTAATTAAGTAAATAATCAGGCTATTTAAATTCAAAGTGCTTTTATTGATTGAATTAGTTCAGAAGCCATTTTTTGTCCATCGCCATATAGCATTCGAGTGTTATCCAGATAAAACAATGCATTTTCGATACCTGAGAAGCCAGCGCCCTGGCCCCTCTTGACCACAATACAGTTTTTGGCTTTATCGGCGTCAAGTATTGGCATGCCAAAAATTGGACTTGATGAGTCAGTCCTTGCCACAGGATTCACCACGTCGTTTGCTCCAATGACTAGAGCAACATCGGCGCTTTCAAAATCAGCATTTATTTCATCTGAATCATATATTCGATCGTAGGGCACCCCAGCTTCAGCTAGCAATACGTTCATATGTCCCGGCATTCTTCCAGCAACAGGGTGAATCGCAAATTTAACATCTACACCCTTTTTTATAAGTAACTGGCTCAATTCCCAGACTTTATGCTGGGCTTGAGCTACAGCCATTCCATAACCTGGAACGATAATAACTTTCTGTGAGAATGCCATCATCACGCCAACATCATTGCTATCGATAGCTTTCATAGTACCGCTAACTTTTTGTTCGGTAGCGTTATCAGAGTCGCCAAAGCCCGAAAATAGAACATTTGCAAGCGATCGATTCATAGCTTGCGCCATTAATTGAGTGAGTAATGTTCCCGCAGATCCTACAACAGTTCCGGCAATAATCATTGCTGCGTTGCTTAATACAAAACCTTCAAAAGCAACAGCTAGTCCAGTTAGAGCATTATAAAGTGAAATAACAACCGGCATATCGGCTCCACCGATTGGTAGAGTCATTGTGATACCAAGTAGAAGCGCTAATCCATATAGAATTGCTACAGTCTCATTATTGCCTTCTCCGGTGGAAACTATGAAGCCATAAATTGCAATAGCTATTAAAAGTGTAATATTGGCAAAATTTTGACCTTTAAACCTAAAGTCTTTCCTTAAAATTCCTTGTAATTTAGCAAACGCAACTAAACTTCCAGAGAATGAGATTGAGCCAATAAAACCACCAAGAACTGCGAGAGTTAAAAAAATTGTTGAATGGTTTTGGCCTCCAATTAGCTCTACGGCTGAAATTGCGGCGGCAGAGCCCCCGCCCATGCCATTATATAAAGCTATCATTTGCGGCATATCAGTCATCGCGACTCTTTTGCCGCTCCACCAAGCAATTACTCCCCCTATGAAGATCGCAGATGTGATTAAAATAAAGTTTTGCAGGTCTGGGTAAATAAAAGTTATTAAACTAGCAACCAGCATGCCGCAACCAGCCCATTTGATTCCACTTGCCGCAGTTACAGGTGAGCTCATACGCTTGAGACCCATAATAAATAGAAACGCAGCAGCGTAATAAATAATTTGTATGCTCAGGCTTAAGGGATTTTCAAGCATCAGCCTTCATCCGTTTTGGTGTCATCGCTACGTTGAAACATTTCTAACATTCGTTCAGTGACCACATAACCACCAACTGCATTCCCGGCCCCCAGAATTACAGCGATAAAGCCAATAATCTTGCCAAGATTGGATTCTGCGCCGCCAAGCGCAACCATTGCCCCGACTAGAACGATGCCATGTACAAAGTTTGAGCCAGACATCAAAGGTGTATGAAGAATTGCAGGTACTTTTGCTATAACTTCATAACCAGCAAATGCTGCAAGCATAAAAATATATAAAGCAGCAAAAGCACTTAATTCAATCATTTTTGATCTCCTGATTGCATGGTATCTAATGTTTCCTTATGTATAATTTTTCCACCGTGCGTTAGTACTGCACTTGAAAAAACTTCATCTTCCCAATCTATATTGATTTCTCCATCTATGATGGCTGGCTGGATGAAGTTCAACAAGTTTCTGGAATACATGTCGCTTGCATCTTTTGGCAATGTAGCAGGTAAATTTATTGGCCCAATAATTTTAACGTTTTTGTGTAAGATGGTTTTACCAGCTTCCGTTAGTTCGCAGTTACCCCCACTTTCTGCGCCCAGATCTATGATAATCGAACCTGCCTGCATGGCCTCAACTGTTGCCCGACTGATAATACGTGGTGCAGGTTTTCCCGGAACTGCTGCTGTGGTAATTACAACATTTGCCTCAATAATATGTTTATCCAAAATTTCCTGTTGAGCTAATTTTTCCTCGTTTGTTAATTCGCGAGCATATCCACCTTCGCCTTCTGCTGAGATGCCAGTGTCAATAAAATTTGCACCCAGGGACTCAACTTGTTCGCGAGTTGCACCGCGAACATCAAATGCTTCGATAATGGCTCCTAAGCGTTTTGATGTAGCTATTGCTTGTAAACCCGCAACACCAGCACCAATAACTAAATATTTTGATGGCCTAATTGTTCCAGCTGCTGTTGTTAGCATAGGTACGAATTTGTTTTGTTCATTTGCAGCGATTAAAACGGCCTTATATCCAGCAACTGCTGCTTGAGATGAAAGCGCATCCATAGATTGTGCTCGAGAAATCCTTGGAATGAACTCCACTGCAAAGCTAGTAATATTTTGTTGAGACATGGCCCTAATTAATTTTTGCTGTTTATAAGCTTGCATAAACCCAATAACAATTGCCCCAGGTTTCAGCGCCTCTATTTCAGAAATAGTAGGTGGTTGTACTTTTAATAAAACATCACAATCAGAGAGTATATTTGAAGCATCAGGGAAAATTTTTGCGCCCTTATAAAGTGAATCTGGAATTATGGCGCCATGGCCTGCTCCAGACTGCATGTTGATTGAAGCATCTAGAGCTCTAAATTTTTCTAAAACCCCTGGAACTAATGCTACTCGTGTTTCGTTCTCTGCTGATTCTTTCAGTAATCCTATTTTTAGACCCATACCTTTTCCAAATTAACTTGTTTAACTTGATTCATTAATTGTATCCCTAAGCGCATTTAAGGGAATAAACCGCGGAATCATGCCACAGAAATCCCTCTTAGATAACACTCAATAAACATTTAACGTTGATTTTTTTCATAGAAGCTGCACTATAAGGTGACTTATCGGGCCTCTATATGGATTTCACTCTAAATAACCTGGATTTAAGCCAACAGCTTTTGAGAACCGATGTGGCTGGTATGCCGCTTGAATGGGTAAATTTTCGAGATGCTGTTCGTCTTTATTATACTGATCAAGTTGCCTATGTTTGTGGCGCTCCTATCTTTAAGGTTTATGGTGGTTATAACGCATTGAGTGGAGAAAGAAGTGCTATTGAGGTGAATTCAATAATTGCTACCGTCGGCCATCAGCCAGGCTATGCTCAAAAACGTAATAATTATACTCCACCGCTTAATAATAAAACTCTATTTCGTCGTGACTCAAATGTTTGTATGTATTGCGGCGTTCGATATTTAACAAGAGATTTAACCCGCGATCACATAACGCCTATAAGCCAGGGCGGATGCGACATTTGGTCCAATGTAGTCACAGCTTGTCGTCGATGTAATAACTTTAAAGGTGGATCTACACCAGACCAGGCTGGAATGCAGTTAATTGCTGTCCCGTTTATTCCAACCTATGCTGAATATATTTATCTTAAAGGCCGAAAAGTTTTGTTAGATCAAATGAAATTTTTGCTTGCGCATTTTCCACGTTCGAGCCCTTTGCATGAAAGATTCAAGAGCAGTTTTGGTAAATCGATTGGAAGAAAATCTTAGCAAAACATTTTTATTTTATTTAAGACAAATTTTTAAAGTTCAATTTCAAATATTATGAATACTTACTTCTTGAGGATATAATTTTCGATCAATTCACTACACTTTAAATATGCTTTATTTAGTTGATGCCAGTTATTTTGTTTTTCGTGCTTGGTTTTCTATGCCAGAGGATATGGTGGATTCCGATGGTAATCCTGTAAATGCTCTTTATGGATTCACTCGATTTTTAGGGGATTTTCTTGAAAATTCAAACCCAGAACTTGTGGGCGTTGCATTCGATACGAGTTTGTCGACCTGTTTTAGGAATGAAATCTATCCTAATTACAAAGCTAATCGAGAACCCGCCCCCGAAGAACTTAAAAACCAATTTGCACGTTGTCGGGATATCACAAAAGCTTTAGGCCTTGCAGATTATGCGGAAGAGCGTTTTGAGGCTGATGACATAATTGGGACATTGGTAATGTTTATGAGAACACAAGGGGTAAATTCGACAATTTTAAGCAAGGATAAGGATTTGTTGCAGTTACTCAATACCGGAGACATTATGTGGGATTATGCCGGTGGAAAACGATTGCACTATAAGGATGTATTGAGTGCTTTTGGTGTTCGTCCAGAACAAGTTGTCGACTATCTTGCTCTTGCTGGCGACAGTGTTGACAACATCCCAGGAGTGCCGGGTATTGGACCTAAGACCGCCAGCGCTCTCTTAGCCCACTTTGAGAGCATGGATAAAATCTATGAGAGACTTAATGAAGTTGCAGAAGTGCCAATTCGTGGCGCAGCTAAATTAGCCACAAAATTGAGCAAACATCGAGATATTGCTTATTTATCTCGACGTTTAACAAAAATAGCTTGTGATGTTCCAATGCAGCTTGATTTAGTTTCTTTGAAACGTGTTTCACCTGATTTTGATACATTAAATTCTTTATATGATGAAGCAAATTTTGGCCCAACTCTTAGGCGTCAATTAGATAGGATTGCTTCGCAATTCTGAACTGCTACTATTTATTTCTTAGTAGGATAATATTTTTTTATAAATAGATATAACCATAATGAGATTGAATGAATGAATGATCAGAATATTGAATCTATTTTAGTTGAGGAAAGAAGCTTCCAGCCCCCAGAATCCTTTAGTAATAAAGCTCGATTGAAACGCGATGAACTAGACGCACTCTATATTAAGGCAGATGAAGACTACGAAGAATATTGGGCTTCGCTAGCAAGAGAAGAATTGCAATGGGATAAACCATTTATAGAAATTCTTGATGATAAGGATGCGCCAAACTTTAAATGGTTTAGCGATGGATTAATAAATGTTTCTAAAAATTGCCTCGATGTTCATTTAAATCAGCATGGCGATAAACCCGCCATTATTTTTGAAGGAGAGCAGGGAGATAGATTAACTTATACCTACAATGAATTGACTTTAAGAGTCGCTGAGTTTGCGAATGGATTGAAGTCAAAAGGTGTTAAGACAGGCGATAGGGTAGTTATTTATATGCCAATGGTTCCAGAGGCGGTTATTGCCATGCAGGCCTGCGCTCGAATTGGAGCGGTGCATTCAGTTGTTTTTGGAGGTTTTTCTGCGAATGCATTGAGGGATAGAATTATTGATGCGGGCGCCAAAATGTTAATTACCGCTGATGGTGGTTATCGCGGGGGCCAGATTATTGAACTTAAGAAAGCAGCGGATAAGGCTCTTTTATCAGGCTGCGAATCAATTACTAACGTAATTGTGCTCAAGCGAACAAATCATGAAATCCAGATGACCGATGATCGAGATATTTGGTGGTCAGATTTAGTTTTAGGTCAGTCGCAAGTTTGTGAACCAGTCTCATTGAGCTCTGAACATCCATTATTTCTTTTATATACGTCTGGCTCAACCGGAAAACCTAAGGGTATCCAGCATTCTAGCGGCGGTTATCTTTTGCATGCAAAACTTACTAATAAGTGGGTTTTTGATTTAAAAGACGATGATATTTTTTGGTGTACTGCAGATGTTGGCTGGATCACTGGGCATAGTTATGTTGCTTATGGTCCACTTGCTGCTGGATCAACAATAGTTATGTATGAAGGAGCCCCAGTTATTCCAGATGCCGGTCGATTTTGGAAAATTTGTGCAGAATTAGGTGTAACAGTTTTCTATACGGCACCTACAGCAATTCGTGCGTTAATGAAGTTTGGAGAAGAAATTCCGAATTCTTATGATTTATCAAAATTGCGACTTTTAGGCACAGTTGGAGAGCCTATTAATCCAGAGGCTTGGATATGGTATCACCGCGTTATTGGGAAGGAGCAATGTCCGATTGTTGATACTTGGTGGCAAACTGAGACTGGCGGAATAATGATGACGCCAATTCCGGGAGTTACTAATACCAAACCAGGCTCTTGCACTCTCCCACTGCCTGGAGTGATTGCAGATATTGTTGACGAGAATGGCAATGAAGTTATTGACCCTGGTATCGGAGGGTATCTTGTTATACGCAAACCTTGGCCATCGATGTTGCGAACTATTTGGGGAGATAATAAACGTTATATCGAGACATATTGGGAAAAGTTTTCTAATCGGTTTTATGTTGCTGGCGATAGCGCCCATCGAGATGCTGATGGTTTTTTTTGGATTATGGGTCGTATCGATGATGTTGTAAATGTAGCTGGACATCGTCTAGGAACAATGGAAGTTGAGTCTGCCCTAGTTTCTCACCAAAGGGTTGTTGAGGCAGCAGTAGTAAGTCGACCACACCCAGTAAAAGGCGAATCAATATTTGCGTATGTTGTTTTCCAAGGTGATCGACCTGTCGGAGATGAGGCAGTTAAACTAGTTAAGGAACTTCGAGATTGGGTTGCAGAAGAAGTCGGACCTATTGCTAAACCTGACGATATTCGCTTTACAGATAATTTACCTAAGACCCGCTCTGGAAAAATTATGAGGCGCTTATTACGAGCAATTGCTCGCGATGAAAAGATTACCCAAGATACTTCAACGCTTGAAAATGAAGCCATTCTCGATCAGTTACGTGGAAAAGTGTAAATTTTTCCATCAAGTGTAATTTATGCTCCCAAGCCATGAGATAAGTTTAAATAAGGATGCCAAATATCTTGGCAGCAATTTAATTTTCCTGATTTCTATGCCGAGATCCGGCTCAACTATGCTTCAACGAGTGTTGGTTGGAAACCAAGCAATCGAAACGTCTGCTGAACCTTGGTTATTATTACCTCTTATTTATAGTCGTCGGAAGAATGGACTCACTGCCGAATATGGTGGCGACTGGGCTCGAATAGCCACTGAAGAATTTCTAAAAAACTATACGGATGGTTCTCAGGTTTATGACGCGGCGATTAGAGCTTTTGCCAAAGAGATCTATGAAAATGTCCTCAAGCGTAGACCTGGTAGAGTATTTCTTGATAAAACCCCAAGATACATATACATCATTAAAGATTTAGCTAGGATCTTTCCTGAGGCAAAATTTATTTTTCTTTTGCGTAATCCCTTATCTGTGCTTGCATCAATTATAAATACTCAATTGGATGGTGATCTTTGGTCAATTTCAGAGTTCATAAGTGAGCTGAGAAATGGCCCCAAGAATATTCTCGAGGGGACCGACTTACTTAAAGAAAGATCAATTGTTATTCGTTATGAAGAGTTTGTAGAGAAGCCAGAAAAATACACGGAACAATTATGTAAATTTCTAGAAATCGAGTTTTCCCCCAATATGGTTTCCTATCAGGAAACTCCAGAGGCAAAGGGTTTTATGACTGACCGTGTTGGAGTGCAGCAACATGAAAGACCAGTGACTGACAGAATCCACTCATGGGAAGATATGTTAAATGATCCTCAACAGGTGCATTTCGCGGAAGAATACCTAAAAATACTCGAGCCATCTACAATCGATGGCTTAGGTTATGACTACGGACACTTATTTACCTCTATACAACAAGCGAAACGAACACTTGTTGGCTTTAAAAATATATTTCCATGGCGTGTAGCGATTCAGCAGGATCCGGAGATGAATACAAGGGACTTTGTTCAAGCCCATGTTTATCGGATGGGGCTAACACTTGATCCAAAAAGCGCTCGTTGGAAAGGTATAAAACTATATTTTGGTCAGATTGCGCATGCCATTAGGCATCTTTTTGGTAAGCGGAATTGAGTTTCCTTAAAAATACTTTAAGTTTTTTTTATCTTTCAAGGCTCAAATTAGGTTCGGTAAAAACAAAGCGATCCCAGGAAAAATTATTAATAAAACCAATAACAAAAGATCGCAGCTAAGATATGGGATAGCCGCTTTGCAGACTTGAGAAAGAGTAGTACCTTTAGGCGCAACTCCTTGCATAAGAAATAATAACAAGCCAAAAGGAGGCGTACTTAAGCTCATTTCCATTGCTAGCAAAACAATAATTCCAAACCAAATTGGGTCATAACCAAGAGATGCCGCTAGAGGAAAAAAAATAGGGATGGTAATCAGTAATATAGAAATCTGATCCATGAACATTCCCAATACTAGTAATGTTGCAAACATGAGAAACAATTTCATTATGTCGCCACTTTCAGTCTTAATTGCCCAATCGACAACCAGCTCACTTGTACCAGCAAATGCCATCAATTGTCCGAATACTGATGAACTGATTACAAGCAAGAAAACCATTGACGTAATTGCGACCGTGCTTGAAAGAGATTTTTGAACAGTCTCCATGCTTAAAGAGCGATAACAAGCCGCAAGCAATAAAACTGATAATGCTCCAAATGCAGCAGATTCAGATGGGGTTGCTATCCCAAAGATAATAAAACCTACGACGCAAAAAATAACCATCCCCAAGGGCAAAATATTTAGCAGCAGCATTTTTAATTTCTTTTTAAAAGTTACTTTTGAAGTTGCATATGTTGGTGCGCTATTTGGATCGCGTTTAACTTGCAACCAAATAGTTATGCAATAAAGTAGGACAAGTAAAAGCCCCGGAAGTAAGCCTGCTAATAAAAGTCCACCGATATCAATTCTTGCGATACTTCCTAATAGAACCCCCATGGAAGATGGCGGTATCAACATCGCTAATCCGCCTGTACCAATGATGGGACCAATAGACATATGAGGCGCATAACCACGCCGAGACATTTCTGGCACCATCATTGAGCCAAGCATCGCAGTATTTGCCATAGTTGAACCAGTGAGCGTGGAGAAAGTTGCTCCTCCAGCGACCGTTAAATAACTAAGGCGCGCTGGGACGATTCCAAGTAAGGCATCAAGCGTATTAAAAACACGAATAGCCAAACCGCTATGAAATAAGAGAGCACCCATTAGTACAAACATGGGTATTGCCACAAGCGTGAATGTTGTAATTAAGCTCGTTGAATTATCAACCAGTTGCAATAAACCATCAGTTCCACCCATTAGAATAAATGCACCAATTAAGTTTGCCCCAAGAAATGCAAACGCCACAGGAACTCCAATGATCATGAATGAAAGGACGAGGAGAAAAATTAGCACTCCAGTGGCGATCATTAGATTTGCTCTTGTTGTTGATTTGGGTTGGTGACAGCTTCACCTTTAATCATGAGCCGTAGAAATTCTGTAGCCATTAAACCAAAACCGATTGCTAACGCTAAAAAAAGAAATGCTCTTGAGATATTTAATGAACGTATTTCAATTTCACCACGTTGCAAAGCTTCAATCATCAAAACAATGGCAAGAAAGCAAACTAATGTTGAAACGATTAAACAAATTATGAGGATAAATTTATCTGTTTTTCCCCTAATTTTATTGTTTAACCTTCCATGTAGTAACTCCACTACGATATGGCCACGCGATCGAACCAAAGATGGAGCAGCTGCCATTGTGAAGTACAACAAAGCGTATTCAGTTAAGGCTACCGTTGAAGAGGGCGGTTGCAGCCCAAGATTTCTTGCCATGACATCCCAAACTATTAGAAGGCAGGTTCCTGCAAGTATTAAACCAGCAAGTTTTGCTAGTCCCTCAATTAATTGAGAATAAAGTTTCGATAACAATTGCATTAGTTCGTAGTTGCCTCAGGATAGAAATAAGGCTTTAGTTTTTTAGCAGCCTCAGGGGATCTTTTTGCAAACCGATCCCAAATCACTGTATGCGCAAAATTTCTGTAGCTTGCAGCAGTATTATCAGACATAGCAATTGACTTAAAACCATCTGATGCAAGTTTGTCTAATTCACTATCACGAGTTGCGAAAAAGAAATCGCGACTCTCTTGCTCATATATTATTGCTTGATCTGTAATAATATTTTTTGCTTTATTTGATAAGTTATTCCACACGTCAAGATTGACTTGCAGTGCAACAGCTAGTTGTAAAACATCTGGGTCAATTCGATAGTGAACGAATTCGCTGATTCCAAGATCAGGAAAACCAATCGTTGGCCAGGCAAGTCCATCAACTGCACCGCGTTGAAAAGCAGTGTAAATTTCCTTGACGGCAATTTGTACGGTCCGAGCACCAAGTTTTTTTAGCATTTCAACATTGGTCGGTGATGTTCGGATTTTTAAACCACGTAAATCCGGTAAGCCGTTATCGTCGAAAACTGGAGCATCAGTTAAATATATATTTGGGCCAATACCAGATTGCATCCAACCAACTAAATGAGCATTAATGCGTTCCCGCCAGTAAGGTTGTAATGCATCAATTCCCCCATTTTCTCGTGCTTGTTGGGGCGTAATCGTTGCAGCAAACATTGCATCACCTTCAGGCAATATCCCACGATAATAAGTAGATCCACCAAAAGCCATATCAATCACACCCCTTCTTAGCGCATATAACAGTTGGCGCTGAGGTATAACTTCCGGCCCCCCCATGAAATCAATTTGAATGATCCCCTTGCCACGCTCATTAACTCGCTTTACATATTCGAGAAAATGAGCTGTGAAATTTTGTTGTTGATTCCAGCTTGAAACAAGAGTTAACGTAATTTCTTCAGCTGTAGATGTTTGACTTAAAAGCAAAAGTGTCATGACAATCAATTTTGGCCGAAGAAAACCAGTAGAACCGCGATGCATTTGCTTTAGGCTGCTTTCAGGGCTTGCTTTGAAGATTGCGAGTATTCTTTAAAAGCAGAACGAAACCAAATGAAGCCTATCGTTCCTGCAAGAATATTAGCGATGAAAGCTGCAAGAAATATCCCTCGTAAGCCCATCAGCATTGCCATTAAGAACGCAAGTGGAGCGTAGACAAGGATTGTTCGGCTCATTGATATGATCATCGCAGGCCCTGGCTTGCCTGAAGCGTTAAAGCCGCTTATACAAACCATAGAAATGCCTAAAAAACCATAACTCCAGGGAACCAATGATAGATGCATTGTAGATGTTGCTATAGCTTCCGGACTATTGGTGAATAAATGTGCAATTAATCGGGCACTGAGTGTTAAGACTAGCGCAACACACAAACCATATATCATTGATAAACGATAGCTATACCGCATTCCTTCTGCTACTCGATCATATAGTTTCGCACCATAGTTCTGGCCCACAAATGGAGTCATAGCAGCACTCAGTGCCATTACTATCATCATAGATATACCTTCAATTCGAGATGCAATTCCAAATCCAGCCACAGACTCTTGACCAAAAGCACTGATTTGCCACGTTATAAATGCAGTTGTAAATGGAGCGACTAAACTACTCGCCATTGATGGCAATCCTACGTGGAAAATTCTTTTCCAAGAATCCCAGATTTTTTCTAGATCTTTAGTGTTCCAGCGGAATAGTTTTTCTCGATAATAGATGATTGCGAAGGATGCTCCACCAACTAGGAAATTCGCTAATACTGTTGCATAGGCTGCTCCCTCAAGCCCCATAGCAGGTATGGGGCCAAATCCAAAAATCAAGATTGGGTCCAAAATGATATTCGCCAAAGCCCCAGCTGTCATTAACATCGAAGGTGTTTTTGCATCGCCACTTGAACGTAGCACTGAATTACCAATCATTGGAACAATTAAAAACACCCCACCAAAATAATAGATGCTCATGTATTGCTCGATCAGTGGCAAAGTAACTTCATTAGCTCCTAGAAGTGTAAAAACTGGCCTGATGGTGCTTAAACCAATCGTTAGTACAAATAAGCCACAGAGCACTGCCAAGATTGCAGCATGTGTAGTGATTCTTTGAATTTCTTCCCTTTCGCCTGAACCAAATAAGCGAGATGCAACTGAAGAAACGCCTGTACTAAGCCCTATCGATATAGCATTAACTATAAATGCAACAGGGAAAGTGAAAGCCACTGCAGCTAGTTCCATCGTCCCAATTTTGCCAATAAAGTAGGTATCAACCAAGCTGTATGAAACAAGAGCAATCATTCCGATACACATGGGTATCATTAAAGAGATAATCGACTCACCAACAGGGTCCTCTTTAAGGCGTGGTTTTTTTATTTCAAATTTCATATGATTTTTTTATTAACCGCCATTTCCTATTAGTTGTTAATTAATGGTGATAATTTAAATTTGATAGAACAGATTGCGAGCATTTTAGCTCTTAAAGTGAGTTTTTGCTTGGTTATTTAAATAGGGTAAGCACATGATTATTCTTTATCTAAAATAGATTCAAATCGAATATTTACATAATATATGTATTATTAATTTTTATTTAAATCAGAATTTTCTGTATCGAGGTTT
>JAYZVL010000033.1:0-11466 GCA_036155675.1 Pseudomonadota bacterium
GTCATTATCGACATTACCTGCATGCCAAGGCGCCAATTTCCTCCTTCTATAAGGCTGCCTAAAATTAATGGAAAGACTGTTCCACCAGCGCTAGACGACATTAGTAGTATGCCGGTAGCCCGACCGCGCAAATGAACAAACCAGCGGCTAAGAACAAGCATATTTGAAACAAGACCGCATGCTGATAATCCAGCTGCCATTAGGGCATAAACTGCAACGAGCTGCCAAAGTGTCTGCACTTGAGAGAAAGCAAAAAGACCGCCAATTATTGCTAATAAACCAACGCCGATAATCTTAATTGGCGAGAATTTATCCAGCATCATGCCTGCAGGAATTGATGTTAGAGCGTTAGCTATAAGGAATATAGTTGCTGGTAAAGTTACTTCAGATTGCGACCATCCAAAGCTATCAATGAGCTGCGGATAAAGCAAAGGTAAGGTGTGCACCAAAATACCGTTTGTCACCGCATAGGTTAGAGATAGGCCCAGCAAGACCAACCAACGACGATCTTTAATCAATTCATAGCCTCGTTGAAAATTTTGTTTTAAAGAATGAATAAAATTAAATTATCTTGGACCGGAAGTTCGCATTCGAACAAAAATAGCTGCGAGCAAAACTAAACCGTTAATAACACCCATTTGAACAAATGGAGCACCTGGACCAACGAGATCAAATAATCTCCCGCCAATGGAGGTGGCAACCAAAATTCCAGCGGCTCCGCAAAGAGCAAATGCACCAAGAACTGCGCCGCGAATAGCGGGAGGCGCAGTCTGTCCCATCAAAGAATTACCAGAAATTATTGTGCTGTTTTCGCCCATACCTAAGATGATTGCTGGAATAATGATTGCGGAAGAAAAAGGATCATCAATTAAACCAAATAATGTGTAACCAGTAGCGGCTAAAGTAAAACCAATAATGACGCCAGTAACTCTATCTAATTTATCCATTAAGTAGCCCATGAACGGTGACCAGAGAAGAGCTGAACCAAAGATTACGCCTAATATAAAACCGCCTTGCTTATAGCCTTCAACCGCACCATAACCGAGATCTTCAGCTGCTTGCTGAGTCCATAAAAATCCGAATGTTCCAACAACAAGGACATCACCTCGTGCAGCAAAGGCTGTTGAGTAGGCTAGAGCGATTCTGGGATTATCTTTAGCGGCCTGAACACCAGCTTTTAAAAGAGTCATCAACGAGTCGCGCTCTCGTGCTTCTTTCGGTTTACTGCGGCTTAAGCCAGATGTTGCAAGGAGAAAAATAACACTACAAATTATCGCGCAACCCCAAAACAGAGCTTTTGCGATTTCTGCTTCATCGTAACCTTCTTTTGCAAGCTCTATGGGTATGAGTCTTAAGAGTTGAGTAGCAGTAAAGACAGCTATTCCTTGCGTCATGCTTGCAAGCGCTACCCATTTTCCTCGACTACGATCTTGAACATAATCAACGTTAACAATTGTTATGCTTGTAGCCACCATTGCAATACCAAAGGCAAAAATAGTTCGGTACGCATACATCATGAAAATACTATCGGCAAACGGGTAGAACGAATAACCAAGCCCTAGCATGGCAACGCCAAACATCACTAAAGGTCTTCTTCCTATTTTATCTGCGGAAGCACCGATGAAGGGAGTTATTAACAGTACGATAATTTCTTGGTAAAAAACCAAGTCACCGCTTAAGGTCCCCTGAATTGCTCTATCAACTCCAACCACTCGCATCATAAGTGGCTGAAGAAAGCTAAGAGCTGCAATCATTGGGATTGCGAGCGCCGCAGTAACAAAATAGCTTACACCGTTAAACTTGGTTATTCCTGGCATTAGGTGGAATGGCCCTAATTTACGATCAACGTTTTCTGGCGCAGCAGAGGACATATGTTTTCCTTATTCTTTGAATTCAGGCTTTAGAGGTATTATGAAAAAAGATAATGACTTCCTAGTTACTGCTTCTATAGCAAGTTAACTTAGTTGTTTAACAGGTGGATGCATTTGCTGCAAAATAGCTTAGGTTAAATTTTTATATAACTTGCTTATATGTGAAGTAGCTTCCAAGATACGATCTTCCGCTTTTTTGAAGCCCATCACTGGTATAACAGGTAGAGGTTGATTATCCACAAGATTTTGTATCACTTTAGCAAAATAGCGAGCAGTATTGAGGCGCTTTCTCTCACGGCTCTGCAATATTCTTCTCTCTGAGATTGATAAATGCTTGGATTGGCTAGATGTCATTCCTTTTGCAGGCCTTGTGAGCCCATACCAAGTGTCAGCGATTTTCAGCAAGACCCATGCCAGATGACCACTCAGGAAAAGACATGCAAATTTATCGAGCCAACCGCGGTAATAAACCGCTGGTTCATCAGTACCTAATGAACTAAACCCACCTAAATGGTGAATATGTTCTAGATCTTTAGAGTAAAAATTTATGCCTTTAGCAAACATTAAAGCCATTAAAAGTTTACCGGTATCATAATCAAACTTATTTAAACCGAAGCTTTCAAGTATGTCTTGATTTTCCTTCGTTACTTCATCCCAGCGTTGAAATCGAAATCCGACTCCCGTTTCACTTATTACCTGACCCAGTTTTTTATTATTATAGATAGCAAAATATGTGCCCCCTAAAGTTTTCCCATCAGTCGTTTTAAAGCATGACCCTAGCCAGCGTTTGAATGAAGGTGGCAGCTCGATATCTTCCTCTGCATACCAAAGCGGGTGACCTGAAGTAAAAACATCGTATTGATTTAAATGGCCCATGGCCTCTGATAGATAAGGGCCGGTTGCAATAATGTCTGAATCAAGAAAACAAAACCATTCAGATTCTGTTTGGCTTTGAAGCCAATCCAGAACTAAGCCATGCTCAGTGATTTCATTTTCAGAAGCAGCAATGTATGTAAGTCGACTATTTTTAAGACAAAAATTCCTTAGTAACTGCTGTTCTTCTTTAGAGCATCCATTGCATACAATTTGATATTGGCAGTCAGACCAATCCAAAAGACTATAAACAAAGGGTAACAAACGCTTTACGGTATTAGGAGTGAAGATAATATTAAAGTTAAGTTGGGTAGTGTTCATTGTAATAATTTAAGATTAATTTCATTACCTAATTTATCAAGCGTTTGAATTGAAACTGAGAGTTCTTTAGCTATCTCAATAATTGAATGCATTAATCCATTCAATTCTAATTTTCTTCCATTCTCAAAATCTATCAGCATAGAGGTCTTATGCCCACGTACGACCTCAAGAGCATTTAGTAATTGCTCTGGTTGCATAATTATCTTCACTCCTAATTTCTTCGCAACATTTTGACTATCGGAAATGGCTTGGTAAAGCTGTGATCTTAATATTTTTGAATCGAGTAATTCACCAATTGTCACTTTATGAATCAGGCTCAAAGGATTAGTGCCTGCATTCACCGCAAGTTTGAGCCATATTTCTGAACGAATATCATTTGATAGAGTAATATCGAAATCTGCAGCCTTGAAAACATTTGATAGCGCTATAAGACGATCACTAATGATGCCGTTTGGCTCGCCAAGGCTAAAACGCTTACCAGAAATATGTTGCACAACGCCAGGTTTAATAACATTTGCTGCCGGGTATACAACAGATCCGATAGCCCTCTCTGGTCGAAGTGTTTTCCAAATTTCACCATCTGGATCAACGCTTTTAAGGTGCTGTTTTTTTAAACATGATTTATCTTGATAGAAGTACCACCAAGGTAAACCATTTTGTGCAGTTAAAACGATTGATTCTGGACTCAATAATTTAGCTATATGAGTAATATTTTCTTTTATAGCGTGAGTTTTTAAAGTTACGATGACTATATCTTGAGTGCCTAAAGTGGAAGTATCTCCAGTCACCTTTAAATTAACAACAGTTTCCTTATTGCCTTCGATCAAGCGTAAGCCTCTATCTTGAATGGCATTGAGTGTAGCTTCACGGGCAACACATGAAACATCAGCTGGAGTATTCGCTAGACGTGCAGCAATCAATCCGCCGATTGCACCAGTACCATAAATGCATATTTTCAGTGGCAAGGAGAATTACCTACGCTTAATAAAAGTGTGGTCAAGCTCGCAAATATCTGAACAGCCTATAAGAGCTAGATCACGTTCAATTTCACTACGAAATATATTAAGTGCATGTTCTACACCGGCTTGACCGGCTAGCGATAGGCCATATAGGTAGGGCCTTCCAATCATGCAAGCCTTAGCACCAAGCGCTAAGGCTTTCAATACGTCTGTGCCTCGACGGATTCCGCCATCCAGAATAACTTCTGCACGATTATTCACAGCATCAACAATATCGGTTAGACAATCAAAAGTTGCGGGCACAGTGTCAAGTTGACGTCCGCCGTGATTAGAAACCATGATTGCACTTGCACCTATATCAATAGCTTTACGAGCATCACTCGGGCTCATAATGCCTTTAATGGCGAATGGGCCATCCCATTCAGTAATCATAGCTTCCGCATCGCTCCAGGTTACGGTTGGGGAAAGCTGTTTAAAGATAAAATTCATACGTTTTGATAGATCCTTATCTTCGCCATCAAATAGATGGCTTACATTTGGAAGATCAAAAGCTTTGCCAAACAAACGGTTTATTGACCAACTTGGATGAGTCAATAAACTTAATTTACTTTCTAAAGTAAATTTTGGCGGAAGAGCCATTCCAGTTCGAATATCCCGTTCGCGGTTGCCTCCTGTAGGCACATCTACAGTTAGGCAGAGTGCTTGATAACCCGCTGATTTACACCTATGAATAAATTCTTTATTTAAGCCCATATCCCCAAAAACATACAGCTGAAACATTTTCGGGCCTTTGCTTATATTAGCAATGGACTCAATACTCTCAGTGGCTACAGTTGATAATGTATACATCGTTCGAACGGATTCAGCTGCTTTAGCAACAGCAAACTCGGCTTCCTCATGAAACAGTCGAGACATACCCGTGGGGGCAATCATTAAAGGTATGTCAATATCGGTTCCTAATACATTTATTTGAGTATTAACCTGGCTGACATCATTTAAGAAACGAGGTATAAGCTCGTGACTATTGTAAGCTGAAAGATTTCGATTGAGAGAATATTCGTCATCAGCCCCACCTTCAAGGTAACCCAACACCGGAGAAGGCAATACACGCTGAGCTTGCTTTTGTAGATCCTGAATGTTTACGCAGCGCTTTAGTTGATTTTTCATTGATTTTTTATTCGTCTTTAGCATCAATACTTAAGGCGTGTATATCAGTTTCCATCATATTGCCTAATGCCTCATATACAAATTTATGTTTTTGAATAATAGGCATTCCAAGGAATTCTTCTGCAGAGATAGAGAGGTGGAAATGACTTTTACCTTCCTTTGCTCCCGCATGACCCTCATGTAAATGACTTTGGTCTTCAATAACAAGATTTTTTATTGTTAATCTTTCTCGAAGAAGCTGCTCAATTTTAGCAGCACGTATATGTCCTTTTGCGCTCAAGGTAAAACCTGTTTAAACGGCTTGACAGTTACTTCTTTATAAACATTTGCTGATACGTAGGGATCATCGTTAGCCCATTTTTCTGCCTCTTCAAGAGTAGCGAATTCGGCAATAATTAAACTTCCACTGAAGCCTGCTGGTCCTGGCTCGTAAGCATCAATTGCCGGATGAGGGCCTGCGATAATTAGCCTTCCTTCGTCAACTAACATATTGAGTCGATCAATATGGTCAGCCCTTGCTAAAGATCGTTTTTCAAGGCTGTCATTGACATCTTTACTTATGATTGCATAAAGCATTTTTAGTTATCCATTGTCGCTATCGTTTATTGATTCAGCTTTTTTATTAATCCATATAGCCTGACCTATTAAGAAAATTAAGGTTAGCCCAAGCAAACCAAATAATTTGAAGTTTACCCAAGTTGCTTCATTAAACGAATAGGCTACATAAATATTTGCGAATCCTGCAAATGCGAAAAATACTACCCACATTAAATTTAGTTGATACCATGATTTCATAGGCATATTAATTTGATCAGGCGACATCGATTGCAGCATTTTCTTCACCAGAGGTTCTTTACCAATAAAATGACTGCCCAATAAAACTAATGCAAATAACCAGTAAAGGCCGGTAGGTTTCCATTTAAAGAAAATTGGATTGTCAAAAGCTAAACTGATACCCCCCAGAATAAAAACCAATAATGCTGAGAGCCCTAACATACGATTGATTTCACGTTTGCTTGCCCAAGTGATAATTATTTGGATTGCTACTGCTAACATGATCACAATGATTGCTGTCTTCATTTCGCCAGTTATCCAATAGGCTAAGACGAAAGCCAATACAGGTAGAAAATCTATAAATGCTTGCATGTACGACCTAAATTTTTAGTTGGTTGAAGTTAGAATTTCTCTGATCATAACGAATATGTGGTTTGAGCTGTATAATACGTTTATGAGTGGACTCAATATTAATGCATTGATTCATGGGATTTCCATTGGAGCAATTCCTGTCTTACTTGCCATAACCTTGCACGAGGCTGCGCATGCTTTGGCTGCTAGTCGATGTGGCGACCGAACTGCTGCAATGCTTGGTAGATTAAGCTTAAATCCTATTAAGCATATTGATCCAATTGGAACCGTGGCGGTACCTCTTGGTTTATGGCTTTTCTCCGGCATGCTTTTTGGTTGGGCTAAACCTGTTCCTGTTGGGTTTCATAATCTGCATAACCCACGTAGGGACATGATTTTTGTTGCTGTTGCGGGACCGGCGGCAAATTTTCTTATGGCAGCCGCATGGGCCATGATTTTTAAGATTGTTTTTTTAGCTGGTATAAGCTCTAGTAACATCGGGCAATGGCTAATCTCAATGTCAGAAATAGGAATATTTATCAATATTTTACTGGGTGTATTTAACCTTCTTCCTATACCTCCGCTTGATGGAGGTAGGGTATTACGTGGAATCGTTAATGAGCCAATTGGAGAAATACTGGATCGTATTGAGCCATTCGGACTTATAATAGTGGTGTTATTGTTGTGGTCAGGTTTTCTTTGGGCTTTGCTTCAGCCTATGTATGCTTTATTTCAGAATCTGATCTTGTTGTTAGTGCGAATTTGAGAGCCATAGCATGACCGAAGGTGATGCGACTAAAAAGCCAGCGCTTGAGATTGTTGGGGCGCAATCCAACGATCATGAAGCAATGTTGGCTGATGATGCGACTGGTGTTAATCCAGCCCAGGCTGAAATGCCTTTTGCTGTTGTTGAAGGTGAAGCCTTAACTGAATTACCCCAGGATTTATATATTCCTCCTGACGCGCTTGAGGTTTTCTTAGAAGCCTTTGAAGGGCCTCTTGACCTTCTCCTATATCTTATTCGCCGACAAAATTTAGATATCCTTGATATACCTATAGCTGAAATTACTCGCCAATATGTTGAATACATAGAATTGATGAGAGAGCTTCAGCTTGACCTCGTCGGAGAGTATTTACTTATGGCGGCTATGCTTGCTGAAATTAAATCTCGAATGTTATTGCCAAGGGTGGTTGAGGATGAAGAAGAAGAAAATGATCCCAGAGCTGAGCTCGTAAGACGTCTTCTTCAGTATGAGAGGTTTAAAAAAGCCGCAGATAATATTTCTCTTTTACCTCGCATGGAGCGTGACATTTTCCCTGCAATGGCCGAGCCTGTTGAACGTAAAGTTATTCAACAGTTACCCGATCTTCAGTTAAAGGAATTATTAATTGCTTTTAAAGATGTTTTATCACGCGCAGAGATGCTAGCGCATCATCATGTTCAGGCAGAAGCTCTTTCTGTTAGGCAGCGTATGACTGAAGTTTTAGAACGTCTACGCCGTTCTGAGTTTACAGAATTCTCTGATTTATTTGATCCTGCGGAAGGCCGTATGGGTGTTACCGTAACATTTTTATCTTTGCTGGAGTTGTTAAAAGAATATTTGATTGAGTTGGTTCAAGCTGAGCCCTATTCGCCTATTCATGTTCGCGCCGCTAGCAATGTTAAAGCAGTAATTGATAAGCCATTTGATATTGATTCAGATGAAGTTAATGCCGAAAGTTAATTTTCATTCGCGATATCAATCGCCATAAACAGGGAAGTTATATAGTCATGGAATTGAAACAGCTTAAAATTATTATTGAATCTGCTTTATTGGCAAGTGGCGGTCCGCTTAGCGTTGATCAGTTATGCGCCTTATTTGAAGATAATCAGCAGCCAGAACGCAATGAGGTGCGCGAAGCGCTTGCAGAACTTCAAACAGATTATGAAGATCGTGGAGTTGAACTTAAGCAGGTTGCCAGCGGCTTTCGTATTCAGATAAGAGAAAGCATGGCTCATTTGCTAACTAAACTTTGGGAAGAAAGACCGCCACGTTACTCAAGAGCTTTAATGGAAACGCTTGCAATTATCGCTTATCGTCAACCAGTAACTCGTGGCGATATAGAAGATATTCGTGGAGTAAGTGTGACTACAAATATTATCCGTACTTTGCTTGAGCGAGATTGGATTAAAGTTGTAGGCCATCGAGATGTTCCTGGAAGGCCAGCAATGTTTGGTAGCACTAGGCAATTTCTCGATTATTTTGATTTGAAAAAACTTGATGATTTACCGCCTTTAGCTGAATTAGCAGCGCTTGAACCTGTCGGCGTTCAGCTTGAGCTTGAGCAAGGACATGAAGATTCTTTACCCACTAATAACGAAGAAACCTCTCCTGATGATAATGAAGCTATTCCATCTGAAAATACTGTTTTAAAGGGTGAAGGAAATTCGCTTAAAGAAGATGATTTAGCACCTGGTCAAGTTCCTCCTTTAGTTGGCTTAAAAAGCCCTGACGATGAAGAAAGAGAGCCTGCGACAGTTACTTCTTTGGATTCAGTACGCGCTCGCAGCTAAACTAGTTAAACTCAAACTCTAACTATAAGTTATGTCAGAGCGTTTGCAGAAATGGCTCGCCTCCCTCGGCTTCGGTTCTCGTCGCGCGATCGAAAAGTTAATTACTGAGGGTAAAATAAAGGTTAATGGAGTGCCTGCAGAGTTGGGTCTCAAAGTTGATGGCAGTGAAAAAATTGAGATTGATGGTCAATTATTAAAAAAAAGAAACTTTAAAATCCCAGATCGCACATTAATCTATAACAAGCCTGCTGATGAAATTTGCTCACGTTCTGATGAGAAGGGCAGACGTACAGTGTTTCAATCTTTACCTAAGTTGATTCATGGAAGATGGGTGTCTGTTGGTAGATTAGACTATAAAACTACTGGTTTATTGCTTATGACAACTAATGGTAGTTTTGCTAATTTATTAATGCATCCATCGAGTCAATTAGAGCGAGAATATGTTGTCAGAGCACTTGGAGATCTCAGTAAAGAGCAATTAACTAAATTAATTAATGGCGTTAGGCTTGAAGATGGTTTAGGAAAATTTGAGAAGATTGAATTGGAGCAATTTAAAGCAGCTAATAAAAGCTATCGCGTAACTGTCAGAGAAGGCCGGAATCGAATTGTAAGGCGGTTGTTTGAAGCAGTAGGCTGCAGAGTTAATCGATTAATTCGAATTCGTTATGGGTGCATTACACTTCCAAGGAAATTAAAGCCTGGGGAATATTTAGAATTAGATAAAACTCAGGTCGAGAAACTTCATCGTGAGTGTTTAAAGAATAATTAAAAATTCTCAGAATTAATTTTTAGGTTTTCGATGCTTCAAAAATACTATTTATTGAATTATTCAACGTGTTGTTAAACTCAGTGTCGTTTTGATGCGTAGACAGACCTTCAGATAGCGCCCTTGAGAAACTTGCTACCATTTTCTTGTTTAGAGTAAGTCTTCTATTAGCTTCTTCTCTAGAATAGCCACCTGAAAGTGCTACAACTCGAAGAACATTGGGGTGGTCGATGCAATCTTCATAAAGGTTGGCTTCATCTGGCAAAGTGAGTTTAAGCATAACAAGCTCATCATTACTCAATCGCTCAAGCTGTTCCATGATTTCAATTTTCAAGACTGCTTCAGCTGAAGCTTTTTCTGGACAGTTTATATCCACTTCAGGTTCAATAATTGGAGTAAGCCCAAATGCAATGATTTTTTTACCCACATCAAATTGTTGCTGAGTAATTGCTTTAATGCCTTTTGAGTTATCTTGCTTTATTACAGATCTCATTTTAGTACCAAAGATATTTTTTGACTTTGCCTTAGTAAGTAGCTCATCAAGCTTTGGCATCGGGTTCATAATTTGAACACCATCATTTTCGATCGCTAAGCCCTTATCAACTTTTAGAAAAGGCGCTACGTTCTTAACATTCCAAAGGTAATCAGCAGTAGGTTGATTATCTACTTCTCTATCCATTGTGTTTTCAAACAAAATTGCTCCAAGAATCCGATCACCATTAAAGCTAGGACTGGTCATAATCCGAGTTCGCATCTCATGAACAATTGAAAACATTTCATCATCATTTGACCATTTATCTTCTGTAATGCCGAAAAGACCAAGGGCTTTAGGCGTACTGCCCCCACTTTGGTCTAGAGCTGCTATGAACCCATCCTGCATTTTAATTTTTTCCATTTGCTCTTTGAAATTGCTCACAATATTCCTCTTTAGATACGCTTTAATATTATTTTCTAGCTGCTAATTCTATCTTATCGGCTCAATCATTTGGGCTGACAGTCAAAACTTTGGCCTGAAATACCATTGCTATCTGATCCCATAAGGAAAAGATAAGCATCAAGGATGTCTTTTGGCGCTAATAATTTAGTGGGGTCTTCGCCTGGAAATGCACTTTTTCGCATCGCAGTTCTTGTTGCACCCGGATTGATACAGTTGACTTTAACTTGGTTTAATTCATCTGCGAGTACTTGCGATAGCCCTTCAGTTGCAAATTTACTTACTGCGTAAGCACCCCAGTAAGCTCGTCCTGCTCTACCGACTCCACTGCTTGTAAAAATTACGCTAGGTTCCTTTGATGACTTTAATGCCGGTATTAAAACCTGCGTGAGTAAAAATGAAGAATTTAAATTAACCTGCATGACTTCATACCATGTTGCTACATCATGGTGTTCAATTGGGCTTAATTGACCCAGAATGCTTGCGTTATGAAGTAAGCCATCCAGTCGTTTGAATTGCTCACTAACTCTAGTCGCAATTTCTAAATAATCATCAGCTTCAGCTTTAGCAAAATCGATCAGCGCAATTTGTGGTGTGGGTAAATCAGCACTTACTATTGAGTCATAAACTGCCTCAAGTTTAGATTTTGTTTTCCCCGCCAAAATGATGGTTGCGCCATGTTCGGCGAAACATCTTGCTGCTGCTTGACCAATTCCATCACCAGCTCCGGTGACTAGTATTACTCGGTCTTTTAACAATCCCGCTGGTGCTGAGTAAAGATATGGTTTTATAGACATTAGTTTATTATGCCTAATGCTAAGCTAAAAATATCTACTAATTAAGGATGCAAATATTTAGACGGTAAGATCCTGAATGAAGATTTATAAGGGTTCGTT
>JAYZVL010000034.1:0-86652 GCA_036155675.1 Pseudomonadota bacterium
CCCAAATTCTGCTCTAACTTCTAAACTCTCCAAATCTGGTGGCCGCAATAATGCAGGCCGAATTACTACCCGTCACAAAGGTGGTGGGCATAAACGTCATTATCGAATAATCGATTTTAAACGTAACAAAGATGGTATTCCTGCAAGAATTGAACAGATTGAATACGATCCTAATCGAAGCGCTCATCTATCTTTGCTGTTGTATGCTGATGGCGAACGTCGTTACATTTTAGCAACGAAAGGCGCTAAAGTAGGTGATTCTTTATTATCTGGAAAGGAAGCTCCTATTAAGCCAGGCAATTCTTTGCCACTAAAAAATATTCCCGTAGGTACTTTAATTCATTGTCTTGAAATGAAACCAGGCAAAGGCGCCCAAATGGTTAGAGCAGCAGGAGGCTCAGCCCAGCTTGCTGCTAGAGAAGGAGCTTACGTGACAGTAAGATTGCGCTCAGGTGAGACTCGTAAGATACATATTGATTGCAGAGCAACTGTTGGAGAAGTTGGCCACAGCGAACATAATTTACGTAAATTAGGTAAAGCAGGCGCTGTTCGTTGGCGTGGTATCCGACCAACAGTTCGCGGTGTTGCCATGAACCCTATTGATCACCCTCATGGAGGCGGCGAAGGCCGTACATCAGGAGGTAGGCATCCTGTGTCTCCTTGGGGGACACCAACTAAAGGTTATAAGACACGAAGTAATAAACGTACTGACAGTATGATTCTTCGTAGGCGTAAGCGACGTAAATAAGTTTTGATAGTTTTAATTAGGTAATTAGTGGAGATTTAAATAAGTGCCACGTTCGATAAAAAAAGGCCCATTTGTTGATTTGCACCTGGAAAAGAAAATTCAGGAAGCAGCTGCAAGCAAAAGTCGTAAACCAATTAAAAGTTGGTCACGGCGCTCAATGATAATCCCTGAAATGATTGGTTTAACAATCTCTGTTCATAATGGACGAGATCATATCCCAGTTCTTATTTCTGAGAATATGGTTGGGCATAAATTGGGTGAATTTGCAGTGACCAGAACATTTAGAGGTCATTCGGGTGATAGGAAAACTAAATAGGAGCGATATTGATGCGCGTATCTGCAAAACTTAAATATGCTCCTATTTCCGCACAAAAATGTCGGCTAGTAGCTGATGTTGTTAGAGGTAAACCAGTTGGCAGTGCTCTTAATACACTTAATTTCATACCTAAAAAAGGCGCTGCAATTTTAAGGAAAGTTTTGGAATCAGCTATTGCAAACGCCGAACACAATTATGGTGCTGATATTGATGAATTAAAAGTTTCTGTTATAGAGATTAATGATGGACCTGGCTTGAGACGATATCGTGCACGTGCAAAAGGACGTGGCACAACAATAATTAAACGCAACAGTCATATTATTGTTGAAGTTGCGGACGAATAGGAAAAGTTATGGGGCAAAAAGTACATCCGATTGGTATTCGTCTTGGTTTCACAAAGGACTGGGCATCGAAGTGGTATGCCAATAGTCAAGATTATCCAGAGTATGTTCATACAGACTTCCAAGTTCGAGAATTTTTGAAAAATAAACTTAAGGAAGCTTCTGTTAGTAGAATTCAGATTGATCGGCCAGCTGGTAAGGCAAATATCACAATTCATACCGCTCGCCCTGGTATTGTGATTGGAAAAAAAGGAGAAGATATTGAAAAGCTTCGTTCTGAAATCAGCGGGATGATTAAACTTCCAATTCAAGATGTTCGCGTAAACATTGCCGAAATTCGTAAGCCTGAATTAGATGCGCAGCTCGTCGCAGAGGGTATTGCCCAACAGCTAGAAAGGCGCGTTATGTTTCGAAGAGCTATGAAAAGAGCTGTAACCAATACAATGCGTTTGGGCGCTCAAGGCATCAAGGTTAAAGTTGGCGGTCGTTTGAATGGAGCAGAAATTGCTAGATCTGAGTGGTATAGAGAGGGGCGAGTGCCACTTCATACCTTTAGAGCGGATATTGATTATGGGTTTTCTGAAGCCAAGACAACTTATGGGATTATCGGAGTAAAAGTTTGGGTCTTTCGTGGGGAAGTTCTAGGAAAGCAAGCAGATGAAGAAAATACATCTACTGATCAGGCCGCTAATTGAGATTTTAAAGATGCTTCAGCCAAAGAGAACAAAATTTCGCAAGCAGATGAAAGGTCGTAACCGTGGTTTAGCGCAGACTTCTAATAAGGTTTCTTTCGGAGAGTATGGCCTTAAGTCTACAGGCCGAGGTCGAATTACAGCTCGTCAGATTGAAGCAGCACGAAGAGCTATGACTCGACATGTAAAGCGCGGGGGTAAAATTTGGATTCGTATTTTTCCTGATAAGCCTATTACTAAAAAACCTTTAGAAGTTCGGCAGGGTAAAGGTAAAGGAAGTGTTGAGTATTGGGTAGCGCAGATTCAGCCAGGTCGTATGTTATATGAAATGGAAGGTGTGACAGAAGATATTGCTCGTGAAGCATTTACTCTTGCTGCAGCTAAGCTTCCTGTTTCCACTGCATTTGTTACTAGATCGGAAATATGATGAAAGCTAGTGAATTGAGAGAGAAAACTAAAGAAGAGCTTCTAAAAGAATTGCTTGATTTAAGAAAAGAGCAATTTAATCTTCGCATGCAGCAAGCAACCGGGCAAATGGCTCGTCCTGATCAATATCGAAAGGTTAGAAAGAATATAGCGAGAGTTAAAACAATTCTAAATATGTCAAAGGATTGATAGAGAAATAGATTGAGAAAAAAATGAATGACGAAATAGATAAATCACAACATCAGAAAAAGAGTCACACGGTTACTGGCAAGGTAATAAGTGACAAGATGGATAAAACTGTTTCAGTCGCTGTGGAACGAAAAGTAAAACACCCATTGTATGGAAAATATATGCGACGCACTTCTAAATATATTGCGCATGACGAAGACAATAGTTGTCGTCAAGGAGATATTGTAAAAATTGAAGAATGTCGTCCTGTATCCAAGACTAAGTCCTGGCGTTTTGTTGAAGTTATTGAGCAAGGAAATATAGATTAGAAAAGCCAATGGCTTTTAGGAACCCAAATGATTCAGATGCAAACAATTTTAAACGCGGCTGATAATAGTGGTGCACGCCGATTAATGTGCATTAAGGTTCTTGGCGGATCCAAACGACGTTATGCTGGAGTTGGTGATGTAATAAAAGTAAGCATTAAGGACGCGATCCCACGTGGCCGAGTAAAGAAAGGCGAAATATATAATGCTGTTGTTGTTCGAACTCGCAAGGGTGTTCGACGCTCAGATGGTTCGCTTATTCGCTTCGATGGTAACGCTGCAGTTTTGCTTAATGCAAAGCTCGAACCAATTGGAACTCGTATCTTTGGTCCAGTAACAAGAGAACTTCGCACTGGAAATTTTATGAAGATTGTATCGTTAGCCCCCGAAGTTTTGTGAGACTTTAGCGCTAATAAGGATCCATTAGGAATTAAGAATGGAAAGAATAAAAAAAGGTGATGAGATTATTGTAATTTCAGGAAGAGATAAGGGTCGTCGTGGCACCATCCTTTCTGTTCAGGATGATCGCTTACTTGTTGAAGGAATTAATATTGTAAAAAAACATCAGAAGGCCAACCCAAATTCAGGGGCTGCGGGAGGTATTCTTGAGCAAGAAAGATCCATTGATCGTTCTAATGTAATGATTTATAACCCCATAACTGAGAAAGGGGATAGGGTTGGCGTTCGAACTCTTGAAGATGGAAAAAAAGTACGATTTTTTAAATCGAATAATGAAGTAATTGATGTTTAGAAATTTTAAAAATAGTTTGGTAAATAAAGATGCCTAGATTACAGGATTCTTATAAGGAAAAAATTGCTCTTAAGCTGAAAGATCAGCTTGGCGTTTCAAATATTTTTCAAGTGCCGAAGATTTGCAAGATTACGTTAAATATGGGCGTAGGAGAATCTGTGAATGATAAGAAAATTATCCAGAAAGCTGTTGATGATTTAACTCTTATCAGTGGCCAGAAGGCCAGTATTACGCTTTCCCGAAAATCCGTTGCCTCCTTTAAAATTCGCGATGGTTATCCAATTGGTTGCAAAGTAACCTTGAGGCGCGAGCGAATGTATGAATTTCTGGATCGATTGATCAGTATTGCTATTCCAAGAATTAGGGATTTTCGTGGCCTAAATCCTAAATCTTTTGATGGTTATGGCAACTATAATATGGGCATGCAGGAACAAATTGTTTTTCCTGAAGTTGATTACGATAATGTTGAGGGAGTGCGCGGCATGGATATTGCTATAACAACAACTGCTATCAATGATGCTCAAGGTCGCGCGCTTTTAGATTCCTTTAATTTTCCATTTAAAAAATGATTTTTGGAAAAAATTTTTAGAACGGTTTAAGGCTATGGCAAAGAAATCAATGATTGCACGCGATGCAAAACGGCAGAAATTAGTTAAGCGGTTTGCCGCAAAACGTGCTGAATTAAAGAGGATAATAATCTCACCAAAAAGTAGTGAAGAAGAAAAAAAAGCGGCTTCGGATAAGCTTAAGAAATTACCTAGAGATTCTAGCCCATCAAGACTTAGGAACCGTTGCGCGATCTCTGGAAGACCTAACGGATTTTATAGAAAATTTGGCCTAAGCCGTAATAAGTTACGCGAACAGACAATGGAAGGAAATATTCCTGGTGTTACTAAAGCTAGCTGGTAAGGAATTGGAAAGGATTTTGGAAATAGTATGAGTATGACTGACCCAATAGCAGATATGCTAACTAGAATTAGAAATGGCCAGAAGGCCCAACTTCAGTCTATTAGTATGCCTTCCTCAAGGCTTAAGCAAGCGATTGCTTCCGTCCTTAAAGATGAAGGATATATTAGTGCTTTCGAAGTCAAAGATGAAAGTGGGAATAAATCAACTTTGACTATTTTGTTGAAATATTTTGACGGAAAGCCTGTGATTGAGAAAATTCAAAAAGTTAGTAAGCCCGGGCTTCGAGTTTACAGCGGTAAAGGAAATTTACCAGAGGTAATGGGTGGTCTTGGAATTGCAATAATTTCGACATCCAAAGGCGTAATGACTGAAAAACAGGCTAGGGCTAAAGGATATGGCGGGGAGGTTCTCTGTATTGTCTCCTGATATTTAGGAGTAATCAATTAAGAGTTTTATAGATCAATGTCCAGAATAGCTAGCAAACCCGTTGTTTTACCAAATGACGTTGAAATGAATTTTTCTTCTGGTGATATAGAAGTTAAAGGCCCTAAGGGAAATCTTAAGATACCTCTAAATAATGAGGTTGAATTTAAAATTGTTGATGAGAGCGCGATTATTGCTGCTAAGAGTAAATCTAAGTTTTCAAGCTCAATGGCTGGAACTACCAGAGCTTTATTACAGAATATGGTTATCGGAGTTTCCGCAGGCTTTGAGCGAAAGCTTGAGTTGGTTGGTGTTGGTTATAGGGCAAAGGCTCAAGGGAAAAAGCTTAATTTGACTCTCGGTTTCTCTCACCCAGTAAATTATTTAGTGCCTGAGGGTATTGATATTGATACGCCGAGCCAGACTGAGATTATTGTTAAAGGTATTGATAAACAGAAGGTTGGTCAGGTGGCTGCTGAAATCCGAAATTACAGACCTCCAGAACCTTATAAAGGGAAAGGTATTCGTTATTCGGATGAGAGAATAATTCGCAAAGAAGCTAAGAAGAAATAACTTTCGTTTAGCTTTTAAGATAGATAGTTTGGTATTAGGTTTTATGAATAAAAAACAAGGCAGAATGCGTAGAGCAAAAAAAACACGAGCAAAGATTCGAGAATTATGTGTACCTCGTTTATCAGTGCATAGAACTTCTAAGCATATCTATGCTCAGATTATTTCTGATGATAGCTCTACTGTTCTGACTGCTGCGTCAACTACTCAAGATGTTCTTCGTCAATCACTTAAAAAAACAGGAAATATTGAAGCAGCTCAGGCTGTGGGTAAATCCATCGCAGAGAATGCTAAATTGATAGGAATTGATCGTGTAGCCTTTGACCGGTCTGGATTTAGATATCACGGTAGAGTGAAAGCACTTGCTGATTCTGCACGTGAGAACGGATTAAAGCTTTGATATGAGAGTATTCTAGGATAGAAAAATGGCTAAACAAGATATACAGAGTGCTGCTGATGATTTTATAGAGAAGCTAGTTGCAGTAAATAGAGTAGCTAAAGTTGTTAAGGGAGGACGCCAATTTGGGTTTACTGCTTTAACTGTTGTAGGTGATGGAAAAGGTCGTGTTGGTTTTGGTTATGGAAAGGCAAGGGAAGTGCCACTTGCAATTCAAAAGGCAATGCAGTCTGCAAGAAATCGATTAGAACGTGTTTCTATAAATGATGATACTTTATTTTATCAAATGGTTGGTCGGCATGGGGCAACTAAGGTTTATATGCAACCAGCATCTGAGGGTACCGGTGTAATTGCTGGCGGTGCTATGCGCGCAGTATTTGAAGCTGTTGGAGTACGTAATGTTCTTGCAAAAAGTTATGGTTCTCGCAATCCCATAAATTTGGTTAGGGCCACAATTAATGCGTTGCGATCTGCTCAGTCGCCAGAACGAATTGCTGCTAAACGCGGAAAATCTGTTGCAGATATAACGGATTAAAATTAAATGGATAAGCAATTAAAAGTTACTTTAATAAAAAGTAAGCACGGAAGACTTAAAAGACATATCGCTTGTTTACGCGGACTTGGCTTAAGGCGAATTAATCATTCAGTAGTTGTTTCAGATACTCCTGAAAATAGGGGCATGATAAATAAAGTTTCATATCTGCTTCAAGTGGAGCAACTTTAAAATGAAATTAAATAGTTTAACTCCTGCAGTTGGTAGCAGAAAGAAAGGAAAACGTATTGGAAGAGGCCATTCCGCTGGTCAAGGTAAGACCTGCGGTCGAGGACAAAAGGGTCAAAAATCAAGATCTGGTGGATTTCATAAAGTGGGTTTTGAAGGGGGGCAAATGCCAATCCAGCGCCGTTTGCCTAAGGTAGGTTTTCGCTCACGTAAGAAAAGAACGTATGCAGAAGTTCGATTGGATGAGTTGGGAAAAGTTGATGGTGTAGTAATAGATTTACAAACATTAAAACGTTTAGGTCTTATTACTAAGAGGGCATTAAGAGCAAAAGTTTTTGCTAGTGGTGAAATTAAAAAAGCCGTTACTTTAAAAGGTTTAAGTGTCACCAAAGGTGCTCGTGATGCTATTGAAAAAGCTGGCGGAGTTATTGAGGCTTGAAGAAATAAATTTTTCAGGTATTAGATCAAATGGCAAAAGATAAATTAGTTAATCCAGCAGCAGCTCTCGGTGAAGCAACACGTTTTTCCGATTTACGCTCGCGTTTGCTATTTTTAGCTGGGGCACTGATTGTATATCGTATAGGGACTTTTATCCCTGTTCCTGGTATAGATCCATCAGCACTTGAGCAATTCTTCCAAGAGCAATCTGGAACGATTCTTAGTATGTTTAATATGTTTTCAGGAGGCGCTCTAAGTCGACTGAGTATTTTTGCTCTAGGGATCATGCCATACATTTCAGCGTCTATTATTATGCAAATGGCTGGAGTTGTTGTACCGCAGATAGCTCAACTTAAGAAAGAAGGAGAATCCGGCCGACGAAAAATTACTCCGTACACTAGGTATGGCACTGTATTTTTAGCTACTGCCCAAGCTATCGGTGCCTCAGTTGCATTTCAGAATCAAGGAGTTGTAATTAATCCAGGCTCAAATTTTGTTTTTACTGCTGCTGTAACGCTTGTAACTGGAACGATCTTCCTAATGTGGCTTGGGGAGCAGATTACCGAGCGCGGTATTGGTAATGGAATTTCAATGATTATTCTTTCTAGCATTATTGCTGGCCTTCCTTCTGCTGTAGGTGGAACTTTGCAGCTAGTGAATACAGGAGAAATGTCTCCCGCCTTAGCTTTAGTTTTGATTATCTTGGTGCTTGGGGTTACTTACTTTGTTGTTTATATGGAGCGAGGCCAGAGAAGGATTTCTGTTAATTACGCTAAACGTCAACAGGGAAGGCGAATGATGGCAGGACAAACAAGCCATCTTCCTTTTAAAATTAATATGTCCGGGGTAATCCCGCCGATTTTTGCTAGCAGCCTTATATTGTTTCCTGCAACTATCGCTAGTTGGTTTGGTACTTCATCTGGATTTGAGATTTTGCAGACTATTTCTGCAAAATTGTCCCCAGGGGAACCAATATATATTTTTACTTATGCCGCTTTGATTATTTTCTTCTGTTTTTTTTATACGGCCTTAGTATTTAATTCAAGAGATACAGCTGACAATTTAAAGAAGTCAGGTGCATTTATACCTGGTATTAGACCTGGGCATCAGACGGCAGAATATATTGATGGAGTATTAACTAGATTAACGTTCTGGGGCGCAATTTATATTACAGCTGTATGCTTGTTGCCTGAATTTATGATCCTTTATGCGAACGTCCCCTTTTATTTTGGTGGCACATCTTTACTAATTATTGTTGTTGTCACAATGGATTTTATGTCGCAGCTGCAAGCCCATATGATGTCTCACCAGTATGATGGATTGCTAAAAAAGGCTAATTTACGTGGTTATGGCCGAAGCGGCCAGGCTCGCTAGGAGCTATTCTGTCCTTTCCTCGTTGGAGAAATTTATGAAAGTTAGAGCATCAGTTAAGAAAATGTGTAGGAATTGTAGAATAATTCGCAGGAAAGGTGTGCTGCGTATAATTTGTTCGAATCCCCGCCATAAACAGCGGCAAGGTTAGAAAGGTAAATAATTATGGCCCGTATTGCAGGCATCAATATACCATCAAATAAGCATATAGTTATTGCGCTTACTAGTATCTTTGGAATTGGTCGTAGCAGTTCTGGGCTAATTTGTGCAGCTGCTGGAATCGATCCCTCAGTCAAAGTAAAAGATTTGAGCGAACCAGAGGTTGAAAAGATTCGTGTTGAGATTGCTCGATTTTCAGTTGAAGGCGATTTGCGAAGAGAAAATGCAATTAGCATTAAACGATTAATGGATTTAGGTTGTTATCGAGGGATTAGGCATCGTCGTGGTTTGCCACTTCGCGGTCAGCGAACGCGCACAAATGCTCGAACGCGGAAGGGTCCTCGACGGCCAATTAGAAAGTAATTTAACGAAATATATATTAGTTTGGAAAATTTTATGGCAGAACAAAAAGTTCGTAAAAAAGTTAAGAAGCAGGTGATTGATGGGATTGCTCATATTCATGCTTCATTTAACAATACGATAATTACTATTACAGATCGTCAGGGCAATGCTTTGTCTTGGGCAACTGCAGGCGGTTGTGGTTTTCGAGGCTCTCGAAAAAGCACTCCTTTTGCAGCTCAAGTTGCAGCAGAGAAAGCTGGCGTTGCTGCACTTGATTTTGGTTTAAAAAATTTAGAAGTTCGTGTTCAAGGCCCTGGGCCAGGACGAACATCAGCAGTGCAAGCGCTTAATAACGCTGGTTATCGAATTACCAATATCGAAGACGTAACTCCTATTCCGCATAATGGTTGTCGTCCACCTAAACGGCGTAGAGTTTAAGGAAGAGTTAAATGGCTAGATATTTAGGACCTAAGTGCAAACTTTCCCGAAGAGAAGGGACAGATTTGTTTTTGAAAAGTGGAATAAGACCGCTTGATTCGAAATGTAAATTAGAGACTATGCCTGGGAGTACAGCTGGTTCGAGGCGTGGTCGTTTATCTGACTATGGTTTACAGTTGCGCGAGAAGCAAAAATTGCGGCGAATGTATGGCGTCTTAGAAAAACAATTCCGCAACTATTATAAGAAGGCTGCGCAGCGAAAAGGATCTACGGGTGAGAATTTGATTCGTTCACTTGAAGCCAGATTAGACAATATAGTCTATAGGATGGGCTATGGTTCTACTCGCGCAGAATCAAGGCAGCTCGTAAGCCATAAAGCTATTGAAGTTAATGGCAAGCAAGTCAATATTCCGTCTTATCAGGTTAATGCTGGTGATACGGTTAGTGTAAGTGAAAAGGCAAAAAAACAATTACGTATTCAAAGCGCGATAGAGATATCTAGCCAAGTTGGAAGACCAGATTGGGTAGAGGTTGATGTTAAGAAATTATCAGGTGTTTTGCGATCTTTACCTGAACGCGAAGATGTACTCCCTGATATTAACGAAAATCTCGTTGTCGAGCTTTATTCTAAGTAATAGCAGGAGCTGCTAATAATGACAAATGTAAATGAATTCCTGAAACCACGAACAGTAAAAGTTCTGTCGGAAAGTGATAATAAAGCAAGAGTAGTAATTGAGCCATTTGAACGTGGTTTTGGCCATACTTTAGGTAATGCTTTGAGAAGAGTATTGCTTTCAAGTATGCCAGGCTGTGCAGTTACTAGTGTAGATATAGATGGGGTTTTGCATGAATACACTACAATAGAGGGAGTGCAGGAAGATGTTGTTGAAATTCTTCTTAATCTAAAGTTACTAGCTATTAATCTTCATTCTCGGGATCATGCAGAATTAGTGTTAAATAAATCTGGTCCTGGACCCATTACAGCTGCAGATATTAGTGTTGATCATGATGTAGAGGTGCTTAATCCTGAATTAGTTATTGCTAATTTAACATCTACAGGTGAATTAAAAATGACTTTAACTGTAGAGAGGGGCCGAGGTTACCGTCCTGCAATTCAGATTGTTAATCTTGAGGAGCATTCCGGAAGAATAGGGCATTTGCAGTTAGATGCTTCTTTTGCGCCAGTTAAGCGCGTTAGTTATACAGTTGAATCTGCAAGAGTTGAGCAACGTACTAACTTAGATAAATTACTCATAGATCTTGAAACTAATGGGACGATTGATGCTGAAGAGGCAATTCGTCGTGCTGGAGCAATTCTTAAGGACCAACTTGATATTTTTGTTGATCTTCAAGGCCAGGATGAAGTTGCTGCAGCAGCAGAATCTCATATTGACCCAATTTTACTTCGCCCTGTTGATGAGCTTGAGCTTACTGTTCGTTCAGCTAATTGTCTAAAAGCCGAAAGTATTAATTATATTGGTGATCTAATTCAGAGGACTGAAGTTGAATTACTTCGAACACCAAATCTGGGTAAAAAATCATTAACTGAGATTAAGGAAGTTTTAGAAAGTCATGGCTTAGCACTTGGACTCCAGGTCGAGAATTGGCCACCTCCAAGCATCTCTCAAGATAGTGATGAAGTAGCTGCTTAATTATTGTTATTGATATCAACTGAAATAAAAGTAGTAGAAAAATGCGTCACCAAAAATCAGGCCGAACACTCGGTAGAAAGAGTAGTCATAGGAAAGCTATGTATAAAAACATGGCTGCATCATTGATTGAGCATGAAACAATTCGAACAACTTTATCTAAAGCGAAAGAATTACGGCGTGTAGTAGAACCTTTAATTACTTTGTCTAAAATTGATCATGTTGCAAATCGTCGTTTAGCTTTTAGTAGATTGCGTGATAAGAACTCTGTAGGTAAATTATTTAATGAGCTTGGACCTCGCTTCAAATCAAGACCTGGAGGATATTTACGTATCTTGAAGGTCGGCTATCGTGCGGGTGATGCTGCACCTATGGCCATCGTCCAATTACTCGACCAGAGCACGGAAGAGATTGATAAAAATTAACTTTTATAAAGAAAACTTAATTTAGATTTCTGTATTTGTTAATAATTTTTTATTTTTTAAACTTCATTGAATCGCCATTTAAGATTCCATCTTCATTTTGGTCTAGAGCCATCCGATAACCTGATCCAATTGGTACAGCAGTAAAGGTTAGGGTATTGGTTGTCGAAGATGCTAAATTAAGTAGATCCCTAAAACTTATAGTGCTTTCCTTCTTGCGATCACTGCGAAAATTTTCACCATCAACTAGCAAATAACTTACTGATTTTCCAGATATAATCCCAGTAGCTATTAATTCTGTATCTCCCGCAATAGCTCTGCTAACCATAAGGTATATTCGATTCAGAGTTAATTTTTTATTTTTTTTGTTTAATGTTATTTGTTGCCCCACTATTGGCTTAAGGTTTGATTCAAATGCGAAAAGATATTGTTCAATTTGCTTACGTTGTAATTTTGGGTCACTAAACTGAAATACTGGATAGCTAGAGAATCTTATCACTGTGTCAGCGCCACCATCATGTGTGAATCCATAGCCCCTGATTTGTTGGCCCATATTATCGCCATTGTTTGGAATTGATTTGGTCGCAGCGCGACCGAACATACCGACACGCTCATAAGTATTTCGATGGCTTGGTATTTTAAAAGCCCTACCACCGATTACATTTGTTGTTATACCAATCGTTCCATATATGTTATTTTTTGGACTAACTGGGTGGCAGTAGGCGCACGTTACTCTACCCATAACACTCGGGTATTTTGTAAATAAATTTTTACCGGCTTGTTGAATCGAGTTTAATGAATTATCTAGAGCACGAATTGGATTAGGTGGTGGCATGATTCTTAAGGAAAAATTTATTAGTTTTTGCATTTCATGATCTTCTAGCTCCTCAGCTCTTCCTAAAAGTGATACAAAACTGCTGTTAAATTTTTCTAGGGCTTTTTCAGTATCTAAAGAGCTTCCACCCGGATCATTACCCGCAGTTCTGTCGCCACGCCAATGTAAAGGCCCATGGCCATTAATGCCTCGAATTGTTTGCGTTAGCATTGGGCCTTTCATGGGGTGATATTGATTCGTTCCCCTTAAAGGACCGACTACCTGGTTAGGATTTCTAATAATAGATTCATTGGGATCACCCAAATCCCACGCAATTTCATCTTTATCGCCAGCAACATGGCAGCTTGCACAGGAAGATTCGCCGTTGCTGGAAGTTAGGTTCGCATTATAAAAAAAAGGTCGCCCCTGACTAATGATATCTGGCTCAGGATTAAATAGGCTTTGTCTATGTACAACTCTTTTTTCTATTGTGTCAACTACTGCAAGTGAATTATCAAATCTATTTAAGACGTAGAGCTTGTTGCGATTATTATCAAGTAAAATTCCAGCAGGTCCTCCACCAGGTATTTCAATATGATCATTTTTAGATGGTTGAAATTGATTATTTTCCAGTCTCTGAGTATCAAGTATTGCAATTTTATCTGAGCCTTTTGCGGCTAAATATAATTTTTTTCCATCATTAGAGAATTGTAGACTTACTGGCATTGATAATGATTGTTCAAGAGTTTCATTCGATGCCTTAGTCTGTAAATAATCTATATGCCTGTTTAAATGTTTTGAAGTTATTTGATTATTTGATGGATTGACAATAGTTATGCGTGACTCATGCAGATGCCCCATAACCGAGCTTATTTTACTTTTGGAATCCCTTGGGCCCTCAAAACGTATTTCATTCTTAGCATCAGTATTTGCTACGTATAATTTTTTATTCTTTGGATTAACTGCCATTCCATAGAGTATTGTGCCAATACTAGAATAAGCATTCAGTTGGTAAGGGATAGAAGCATCTGCATCGATTTCAAATACATCATAATCAGGTAAATTGAATCGAATAACGTTAGACCAATCACGATTTAATTCATCTTTCCAGCCTTGACCATCCCATTTGACGATTAAACCAGCAGCTGGCATGGGCTTACCTTCAAAATTTTCATTTGGAGGAGGTAAGCCACCAGGAGAAATTACCTCATCCTTAAAAATTTCACATGGTTCTGCCTTAATCCCACCATCGCATATCAATACTCTACCCACAATTGTTGTTTGGTTTCCAGATTTAAATACCCCTACGTAAACTTTTTTTCCATCTGTTGATACCGCGAGTGGTCCAGGACTATCACCAAATAAAGATAATATTTTGATTGGGTCCCCACCTAAGGAATGACCTGGATTATTTGCATTAAAAACCCAAACATCCGTTCGGCCAACTCCAGGTGTTGTAAGCTCTCCAGGGTTTTGTTTTGATTGATATGGACTATTTTGTCCACGATGTGCAGTTGTTATAAATGCACGACGATCATTTTTACCAGCAAAAACAATATCACGAGGCTCGTCACCAACAAGAAGTGTTTGCTTAATTCGAGGAATATTTGTACTTACATCGACAATGCTGATTGAGTCAGAAAGATGATTTACAACCCAGATTTCATTATTATCTTTAGCTGCAACAGCAGTTGGCTCAAGGCCAACAAATAAATTGTTGATAAGCACAGGATGCTTCCCAGTTATATCAAAAATTTCTAAACGCGAATCTGGAGTGTTTGTTACATATAAACGTTCCCCGGAAGGGGAGATGGCAAGAGGTCTAAATTGATGACTTTCAAAGTTTAGATAAGATTCAGCAAATGATTTAGAAAAGAATCCAATAGATAGCAAAACCAAAATTAAATTTGCGATCCACCTATTTCTCATAGTTTCTAATTATATCGTGATGATTGCGCAGAACCAGACCAATTGATAGATTCTTTCATATTGAATTTAACAGATAGCCTTGATTCATAGATAGAATTTCGATGATGGCTTCCCTGAATAGCCCATTTCAGCGATGATTAATATATGAACAAAAAAACCGTATTAACCGGAATTACAACAACTGGCATTCCGCATTTAGGTAACTATGTTGGCGCGATTCGTCCAGCATTATCTGAAAGTCGTAATGAGAATGTGAATGCTTGTTATTTTCTTGCAGATTTACATGCCCTTGTTAAAAATCGCGACCCCAATTTGTTGCGTGAGTCTACTTTGGCGATTGCTGCAACTTGGTTGGCGATGGGTTTAGATCCTGATAAATCAATGTTTTATCGTCAATCTGATATACCGGATATTCCAGCTTTATCTTGGATGTTAAGTAGTGTGACTTCTAAGGGATTAATGAATCGTTCACATGCATACAAGGCTTTTGTTCAGGAAAATAAGATTAACCATTCTCGAGATCCCGATAAGGGAGTCACGATGGCGCTTTTTACCTATCCAATTTTAATGGCAGCTGACATATTGATTTTTAATGCGCATCAAGTCCCAGTTGGTAAAGATCAAATTCAACATGTTGAAATGGCGCGTGACATAGCTCAGCGTTTTAACCATCTTTATGGCGAAACCTTTGTCATTCCTGAGGCAGTTTTTGATAATAAGACAGCTGTTCTCACTGGTCTCGATGGAAGAAAGATGAGTAAGACTTACAACAATAGTATTCCGCTATTTGTAGACTCGGATAAGTTGCGTAAGTTGATTATGAAAATCAAAACGAACTCACTTCAGCCTGGTCAACCAAAAGATCCAAACGAAAGTGTAATATTTGAAATTTTTCAGGCTTTTTCATCTCCTGAGGAAGCTACTAATTTTAAAGAAAAGCTACTTGAGGGATTGGGTTGGGGAGACGCAAAGCAGATACTATTTGAATATCTTGATTTTTATTTGGAAAAACCACGACAAGAATACAATCGATTGATTATGGATTCCGCATATATTGAATCAATATTAAAACAAGGTGCTTTAAAAGCTCAAAATAAATCATCTGAAATGATGATAAAAGTTCGTAAAGCTATTGGTTTGCAGGCTATAGAATAAGAGAGTTTGCCTAGGATATTGTTTGGAGCAGTGGCTTAAGGTACTTACCAGTATAAGAATTATATTTCTCTGCTATTTCTTCCGGGGTCCCACAGGCAAGTATTTCTCCGCCACCATCGCCGCCTTCAGGGCCCAAATCAATAACCCAGTCAGCGGTTTTAATTACATCAAGATTATGTTCAATTATTATCACTGTATTACCCTGATCTCTTAATCGTTTTAGAACATTTAATAACTGGGCAATATCATGGAAATGCAAACCAGTTGTTGGCTCATCTAAAATATATAGGGTGCTTCCTGTAGAGCGTTTTGACAGTTCTTTTGCAAGTTTTATTCTTTGGGCCTCCCCCCCAGAAAGTGTTGTGGCGCTTTGACCTAGACGAATATAACTTAGGCCAACATCTTGGAGTGTCTCTAATTTACGAGAGACAGAGGATATATTTTGAAAGACCTGAAATGCGTCATCAACTGTCATGTCAAGAACTTCGGAGATGCTATAACCTTTGTATTTTATTTCTTGTGTTTCTCTATTGTAACGTTTGCCTTTACATACATCGCAAGTGACATATACATCAGGAAGAAAATGCATCTCTACGCGAATAACACCATCCCCTTCACAAGCTTCACATCTGCCTCCTTTAACATTAAAACTAAATCGCCCTGTCTTGTAACCTCTAGATCTAGCTTCTTGAGTGCCCGAAAACAATTCTCTTATATGCGTGAAAATTCCTGTGTAGGTGGCTGGGTTTGATCTAGGTGTTCTTCCAATTGGGGATTGACTGATATCAATAATTCGGTCTAAATGTTCAAGTCCTTCAATAGATTTGCAAGGAGCAGCTTTTTTATTAGCTTTATTAATTTTTTCTGCAGCAGTCATATAAAGAGTGTCATTTATTAGTGTTGATTTACCGGAACCAGAGACGCCCGTTATGCAGCTCATTAAACCAATGGGGATATTTACATTGATTTTTTTTAGATTATTCCCAGAGGCTCCAAAGATCTTTATCTGTTTTTTCTTATTATTATTTGGCAAGCGAGATAAGGGTATTTTAATTCTAAGGTTGCCAGCTAAGTATTGACCTGTTAATGAATCTTTTGTGTTCATAATATCCACATTGTTTCCTATAGCGACAATATGTCCACCATGCACACCAGCTCCAGGACCCAAGTCAACAATATAATCAGCTGCTTCAATTGCTTCTTGATCGTGTTCAACTACAACAACAGTGTTACCTAGATCTCGCAACCTATTAAGTGTTGATAGAAGTCTTGCATTGTCTCTTTGATGCAGCCCTATTGATGGTTCATCTAGAATATACATCACGCCTACTAGACCTGATCCAATCTGACTTGCAAGCCTAATGCGTTGAGCTTCTCCGCCTGATAGAGTTTCTGCACTTCTATCTAAACTAAGGTACTCAAGGCCTACATCCGAAAGGAATCTTAGGCGATTAGCAATTTCCTTTACAATTTTTGATGCGATCTTACCTCTAGAGCCACTCAGATCTAAACCATCAAAAAAACTGAGAGCATTTGCTACAGATTTTTCACTAATGTTTGCTATTCCGAGATTATTAATAAAGACATTCCTCGCGGATATATTTAGCCGACTACCATTACATTCAGGACATTCTCGAATGCTTAAGTATTTACTTAATTCTTCTCGCACTCTTCCGGATTCCGTTTCCTTATAACGCCGATTAAGATTTGGAATAACTCCTTCAAAAGGGTGTGTTCTTAAATATTTCTTCCCACTATTTGTACGATAAATAAATTGAATATCCTCATCGCAACCGTAAAGTAGAATTTTCTTTATGTTTCTATCAAGATCTTTATAAGGGGTTTCAATATCAAACCTAAAGTGATCCGCTAAACTAAGAAGCATTTGGGAATAAAAAGAGTTTCGTCGATTCCACCCTCGAATAGCCCCTCCTGCAAGACTTATAGAACCATTATGAATTACACGTTCAGGGTCGAAAAATTGTTTTACTCCAAGACCATCACATTCCGCACATGCGCCGATTGGGTTATTGAAGGAAAATAGGCGTGGTTCCAGTTCTGCAAGAGAATAACCACATTCCGGACACGCAAATTTATTAGAGAATATTAATTCCTTTTTGCTTGGGTCATCAATCCAGGCTACTGAAGCAACACCCTGGTTAATTTTAAGAGCAGTTTCGAAGGATTCACTAAGCCTTAACTGCAAATCCTTTTTTACTTTAAAACGGTCAATCACAACATCGATTGTGTGCTTTCGTCGTAAATCAAGCTTGGGAGGATCATCTAACTCAAAGATTTCACCATTGATTCTTGCTCTTACGAAACCTTGTGCTTGTAAACCCGTCATCAATTGGATGTGTTCACCTTTTCTTTCTTGTACTACTGGAGCAAGAAGCATCAGGCGAGTGTCATTTGGAAGATTAAGAACTTGATCTACCATTTGACTAATCGTTTGAGCCTCTAGGTCATTCCCATGGTCAGGGCATCGAGGCTTTCCAGTTCTTGCATAAAGTAATCGAAGATAATCGTTAATTTCCGTTACTGTTCCTACCGTTGATCGAGGATTATGTGATGTAGATTTTTGTTCTATTGCTATAGCTGGCGATAAACCTTCAATATGGTCAACATCGGGTTTCTCCATCATTGAGAGAAATTGTCTGGCATAAGCAGACAATGATTCAACATATCTCCGTTGCCCTTCAGCATAAATAGTATCGAAAGCGAGAGAAGATTTTCCTGAGCCAGATAATCCTGTCATCACGATCAATTTATCACGGGGTAAGTCCAGATCTATGTTTTTAAGATTATGGGTGCGAGCGCCCCTGATACTAATTTTTTTCATAATGATCGTTTTTTTAAAGCAAGCCAATAACTATAGCTTGTTAAAGGCTTAACTTCTTTATGCTTTTAATCTTTTTCTGGGCATTTAGTCCATAATTTAGGATTAAATGATTTATCAATTAAGAGTGTTTTTTTATTTCTTTAAGGCATACAATAAGCTTGTTAGACTGGAATATGAGAAGATAATAAGATCAATAAAAAGAGTTCGTTAGGCTAAAATTTTAGGAGCAATATAATGGCATCACGTGGCGTTAATAAAGTTATTTTGGTGGGTAATTTGGGGAAGGACCCTGAAACAAAATTTATGCCTAGTGGTGATTGTGTGTGTAATTTCAGTTTAGCTACTAGCGATTCTTGGAACGATAAGCAATCTGGTGAGAAGGTCGAAAGGACCGAGTGGCATAATATCGTTATGTTCCGGCGTTTAGCAGAGGTTGCTGGCGAATATTTACGAAAAGGTTCTCAAGTTTACATAGAAGGGAAACTCAAGACACGAAAATGGCAGGATAAAAACGGTAATGATCGCTATACCACTGAGATTGAGGCAAGAGAAATGCAAATGTTAGGCAGCCGAGGGGGTTCCAATATGTCTAGTGCTCCCGCGGCTCCAAAATCAGCAAGTTCCGTGCCTCAGCAGTCAGAAGCGCAAGAATTCGAAGATGATATCCCATTTTAATAAATAAATGCCTGTTTGGGGTAATTCCTAGATTCCTTACCTATGGACACATAGCGCCCTTTTGCTATTAATAATAAATAAGCGTCTTGCATCAATATATAACCATTAAGTATCAGTAGTTTCTATATCTTGTGATACTTTAGCGCGCTTCCGGATGCTGGTTAAATCAAAGTAATTTTCTTTTAAAGGAGGTATTTTTTTCCTTAAAGAGAGGATTTAGCTAGCGTACACATATTCATCTTTAAGAGCAGCATAAGGTTTTTATTCGATTGATTTACTTTACTGCTGCGAAAAAATAAAAATTTGGTTAGGAAATTTAATGGGTGCCTTTAAAGAGCCGCATGGCGGCGAACTTAAACAACTTTACTTAGATAGCGAAGCCGCTAAGCAAGCTAAGGTTGATGCAAAAGAATATAAATCTTGGGATTTAACAGATCGACAATTATGTGATTTAGAGCTAATTCTGAATGGCGCTTTTTCTCCGCTTGAAGGATTCTTAACCCAAGTTGAGTATGACGGTGTAATAGATAACCTTCGATTGCCCAGCGGTGTCCTTTGGCCAATGCCTATTACTCTTGACGTATCTGAAGAATTTTCTGCCGAATTAGATTTATGTGAAAAAGTTGCTTTACGTGATTCCGAAGGAGTTTTGATTGCGATACTTGAAGTTTCTGATATTTGGACACCAGATAAATTAAAAGAATCTCTGGAAGCTTTTGGAACAAAGGATGAGGCTCATCCAGCAGTTCATTATTTAATGAATATTGCAGGCTCAGTTTATATTGGTGGAAAATTACAAGGAGTGGAAGAACCCAGACATTATGACTTTCAAATGTTACGCAATTCGCCTTCAGAGATTAGAGCCCGATTTAAAAAGCTAGGCTGGAGAAAGGTTGTTGCATTCCAGACTCGAAACCCATTGCATAGAGCCCATCAAGAACTGACCTTTCTTGCTGCAAAGGAGGCAGAGGCAAATTTGTTAATTCAACCAGTAGTAGGATTAACTAAGCCTGGTGATGTTGATCATTTCACAAGGGTTCGTTGCTATGAGCATGTTCTTGAGCAATACCCTGAGCAAACTACGACACTTAGTTTATTGAATCTCGCAATGCGAATGGCAGGCCCTCGTGAAGCAATTTGGCATGGGATAATTAGAAAGAATTATGGTTGCACACATTTAATTATAGGCCGTGATCATGCCGGCCCCGGAAATGACTCCGAAGGTGAACCCTTTTATGGACCATATGATGCTCAAGATTTATTCAAAGAGCATGAAGAAGAAATTGGTATATCAATGATACCTTTTAAGATGATGGTTTATGTGGAAAATAAAGCTCAATATATTCCTATTGATGATACGACCAAAGATGATAAGGTTTTGAATATTTCTGGGACTGAGTTTCGCCGCCGCCTACGAGATGGTTTAAATATTCCAGATTGGTTTTCTTATCCGAAGGTCGTAGAAGAGCTTAGAAAGTCTTATCCCCCTAGACATAAACAGGGCTTTACTGTTTTTTTTACAGGTTTATCAGGCTCAGGCAAATCTACAATTGCGAATGCTTTACTAGTTAAATTACTTGAGACAGGCGGCAGGAAAGTTACCTTGCTTGATGGCGATCAAGTGCGAAAGCATTTATCGAGTGAACTTGGATTCTCAAAGGAACATAGAGATTTGAATATCACTAGAATTGGCTATGTTGCAAGTGAGATCACAAAAAACGGTGGAATTGCCATTTGTGCCCCCATTGCTCCATATACTTCAACCCGCCGGAAAGTGAGAGAAATGGTTTTAAATAATGGCGGCTTTATTGAGGTTTATGTTGCTACGAGTCTTGAAACTTGCGAGGAGCGTGATCGAAAAGGCCTATATGCCAAAGCTCGTGCCGGAATAATCAAAGAATTCACTGGGATTAGTGATCCCTATGAAATACCTGAGAATGCGGAAGTCGAAATCAAGACTGAAGAATTGTCCCCAGACCTTGCAGCACAAAGAATTCTAGTTAAACTGGAAAGTATGGGCTTCATAAGATAATCTGTTTAATTACTAATATTTAAAAAGAGGCACGGGGAACACCGTTTCCTTCCTATGCCCGGAAAGTTGTATATAAAAACCTTCGGTTGCCAGATGAATGAGTACGACACCAATAAGATGGTGGATGTGCTTCTTGAGAGTCATGGCCTGGAGATGACTGATGAGGCTTCAGAAGCAGATGTTCTTCTGCTTAACACTTGCTCTGTGCGTGAAAAAGCTCAAGAAAAGGTTTTTTCACAATTGGGCCGTTGGCGAAAATGGAAGGAAAGTCGCCCTGCATTGATCATTGGAGTTGGAGGCTGTGTTGCTAGCCAGGAAGGCTCAGAAATTATCCGTCGTGCGCCATTTGTCGATTTAGTTTTTGGCCCCCAGACTTTGCATCGTTTGCCATCTTTGCTTGATCGTGTCCGCCAAACAAATACTTCTGTTGTGGATATTAGTTTTCCAGCAATTGAAAAATTTGATAATTTGCCAGAACCTTCCCAAAAGGGACCTTCAGCTTTTGTTTCTATTATGGAAGGTTGTAGTAAGTTCTGCAGTTTTTGTGTCGTTCCCTATACTCGCGGTCAAGAGATTAGCAGGCCTCTTGATGATGTTATGTTGGAGATTTTCAGATTGACTGATGGAGGTGTTCGTGAAGTTAATCTTCTCGGGCAAAATGTAAATGGTTATCGAGGCCTTACACATGATGGAAAGTTGGTTGATTTAGCAACTTTATTGCACTATGTGTCAGCCGTTGAAAACGTTCAGAGAATTAGATTTACAACATCTCATCCTCTGGAGTTTGGCGATAGGCTTATAAAAGCCTATGCAGAATTACCTAAGCTTGCTAATTATTTACATTTGCCAATTCAAAGTGGTTCTGACCGAATTCTTTCCCTCATGAAGCGTGGTTATACCGCAATTGAATATAAACAGAAGATAAGAAAATTACGTGAAGCGAGACCTGGTATTAGCTTATCGACCGATATAATAATAGGATTCCCTGGTGAGACTCATTCAGATTTTCTCTCAACTATGGATATAGTCGAAGAGGTGGGTTTTGATCAGTCGTTTAGCTTTATCTATAGCCCTAGACCAGGAACTCCTGCTTCAGGATATCCGGATGATGTTAAAAAAGAAATAAAGCATAAAAGACTAATTCAGCTTCAAGAACTTATTAATTCTCAAGCCAAAGAGATTAGTAATTCTATGGTTGGCTCCGTGCAAAAAGTTTTAGTTGAGCGGCCTTCAATAAAAAACCCAAATGAAGTATCAGGAAAAACAGAAAACAATCGCTGGGTTAATTTTCAGGGAGATTACAACTTAATAGGTCAAATGACCGATGTTGTGATTACTGAAGCTTTACCTAATTCTTTACGGGGAAGATTAAAATTCAGGTCGGCCGCATAATTTAAAATCATTGAAATATTGAGTATTTTTGAATAATTTATCTTACATCAGGGAATTTCATCTGGAGCCTGACAATAACTTACTATTGGCTAATCTTTGTGGCAGGTTAGATGAACATTTGCGACAAATAGAGGATGGGCTGGATGTAAAAATAAGCAATCGAGGTAACCTATTTCGTATTGTTGGCTCAAAAGAGTCATCTAAAATTTGCGAGCAAATTTTAAATGGCCTTTATAAGCTTGCAAAAGAGGAATCTCTTAACCCCGAGAATGTTCATATATTTTTACAGGAATCACGTATGGAAAAGAAATTTCTAGGAGATCAAAATATTGATAAAATTGATCTTAGCATTCTTACTAAGAGGATTAGAATTAGACCTCGAGGTGCTAACCAGAAATCCTATGTAAGAAATTTGCGGGGCAAAGATTTATGTTTTGGTATAGGCCCTGCAGGAACTGGTAAAACATATCTTGCTGTTGCTTGTGCGATTGAGTCGCTTTATAAAGAATTGGTTAGTCGTATAGTTTTGGTTCGACCAGCCGTAGAGGCAGGAGAAAGATTGGGGTTTCTACCTGGCGATATGTCACAAAAAGTGGATCCATATTTACGACCTATATATGACGCTCTATATGAAATGATTGGATTGGAGGAAGTTTCTCGCCTTATTGAAAGAAATATTATTGAAATTGCTCCTTTGGCCTATATGCGTGGACGTTCACTTAAAGAAAGTTATGTCATTCTTGATGAAGCACAGAACACTACTCCAGAACAGATGAAAATGTTCCTTACTAGGATAGGGTTTGGCTCGAAAGCTGTGGTTACTGGTGATATTACCCAGGTTGATTTGCCTAATAATCAATATTCAGGACTTAAGGATGTTATTCAGGTTCTAGGAGATGTAGAAGAAATAGGCTTTAGCTATTTTGAGTCTGTTGATGCAGTTAGGCATCCTCTCGTACAGAAAGTAATTGAGGCCTATTACAAAAGTGAATACGGAAAATTAAAATTCAAAAGTTCCAAGGCAGCGGATAATTGATTATTCAGTCAACTCATGCAAAATCTTTAGAGTGCAGTCTTGAAATTGCAGTTGATAATTTCGAGCTAGATTTTAAAGAAGATATTGAAACTTGGGTGACGTCCGCAATATTTGCTAGCGAATTTTACTTTGAGAATAATGTTTCAGTTAATATTAAAATTATTGATGAAGATGAGAGCCAAGAGTTAAATAATCTTTTTCGTTCTGTTGCTTCAGCTACAAATGTTCTAGCTTTCCCAGTTGGTGATTTTGTTTTTCCTTTTAACAATTCTTCAACTGAATTAGGAGATTTAGCTATATGTATGCCAATTATAAATAGAGAATCAATTGATCAAGGTAAAGATTGTAAGGCTCATTTAGCTCACATGGTTATTCACGGAACCTTACACTTAATAGGCTTCGATCATGACACTAAAAAATCTGCAGGAAAAATGGAATTATTAGAAAAGCTAGTAATGGAAGAATTGGGTTTCCTTGATCCCTATTTATGAACACCCTGATTATAATTTAAAGTTAAAAAGTATGAATGATTTTTATAAAACCAATGAGCCTGTGTTAGGTATTATTGCCCGAATCCGCCGACTTTTAAAAGTCGAGCCATCTAGCAGGCAAGACCTGATTGACCTTCTGCATGATAAACGTTGGAATTCCTTTCTTGAAAATCAGGAGCTAAGAATGTTGAAAGGGGTGCTTCAGGTGGCTCAGATGCAAGTCCGTGAAGTAATGATACCTCGATCTCAAATGGTTGTTTTAGAGCGGGAATCACCCGCAGAAGAAATGTTGCAAAGAATTATAGAGCGAGGACATTCACGTTATCCTGTAATAGGCGAAGATCGTGATGAGGTAGTCGGTATTTTACTGGCTAAAGATGTTCTTAAATCAATAATTGAAAACCCTAATCAAAAATTAATTATTGATGGTTTCTTACGTCAAGCAACATTTATACCTGAAAGTAAGCGCCTTGACGCTTTACTGCAGGAATTTCGCAGTAGTCGAAATCATATGGCTATAGTTGTAGATGAGTACGGTGGTATATCCGGACTCTTAACAATTGAGGATGTGCTTGAGGAGATTGTTGGAGAGATTGATGATGAACATGACCCTGAAGAAGTTGAACAGATTCAGGCCCATGAGTCTCATTGGAGTATATTAGCGCTTACTCGAATTGATACATTTAATGAATATTTTTCATCAAGCCTTTCTGATGAGAATTATGACACTTTAGGCGGGTTGCTAATGAGAGGTTTTGGTCGTTTACCTAGACGAGGCGAAAGCTTATTACAAGATGGTTTTCGATTTAAGGTTGAACATGCTGATAGAAGAAGAATTCATCGTCTTGTAGTAACGCGCGAAGAAAGTTTGGAACAATTAGAGTGAAATTACTCGGAAGTACTTTTTTTCAAGGTATTTCCTCTTTCCGTCATTGGTCAGCTTTTTTTGCTGGTGTTTCAATGGTTTTCTGTTTTGCCCCATTCGGATTTAGTTGGCTTGCCCCGTTTCTAATTGCTGTTTTGTGGTCTCTTTGGGAAGGTGCTTCACCAAGACAAGCCTCATTTCTAGGTTTTTATTTTGGTTTTGGTTTATTTGGCGCTGGGACCTGGTGGTTATATATAAGTCTGAATATTTTTGGAGGAGTTTGGCCTCCCTTAGCGCTTTTTTTAATGTTCTGTCTAATTGCGTTTATGTCAGGTTATATTGCTTTTTCTGGTTGGCTTATTGTTAAACTTAGTGTATCTAATACTTTGCTCCGTTTCTTAATTGTTGCACCTTCTGTTTGGACTTTGTTTGAGTGGTTAAGAGGTTGGGTGCTAACTGGTTTTCCTTGGTTAAGTATCGGATATAGCCAGCCCGAAAGCTTTTTTGGAAATATTGCACCAATTACAGGAGTTTATGGTGTTACATGGTTAGTGTGCTTTACTGCAGGACTAATTATTACTTTTATAAAGTTTAACTTAAAGATCCGAATATTTAGTGTTTCCCTTGTTGTTTTATTAATAACTTTTCTTTGGCTATCCGGACAGAGAGTTTGGACATATTCAACTGGAGAGTTTTTACGGGTTGCTTTAGTTCAGGGAGCTATTTCTCAGGAAAAGAAATGGCTCCCGGAGAATTTAGAATCAACATTAAAAAATTATGCAGCTTTGACTCTTCAAAACAAAAATCATGATCTGATTATTTGGCCTGAAGTGGCTATTCCAGCATTACCTTTTGAGGTTAAAGACTTCCTAGATACCATGCGCGAAGAAATGATTAAAAATAATACTCAGTTATTAACAGGTATCCTAGATTTTGATATTTCAAGGGGCCAGTATTTAAATTCCTTGTGGTCCATAGGAGATAAAGAGGGATTTTATAATAAACGCCACTTAGTTCCATTCGGAGAATTTTTTCCTGTTCCTAGATTTTTAAGAAGCTGGTTGCGTCTTATGAATTTACCTTACCAAGACCTTGCAGAAGGGCAGGATGATCAGTCCTTATTATTTGTTAAAGATGTGCCTATTGCAGCAATGATTTGCTATGAGATTGCTTTTGGTAGTGAACAATTACCTTTTCTTCCTTCAGCAGAGTTACTTGTGAATGTTAGCAACGATGCATGGTTCGGAGATTCTTTTGCTCCGCATCAGCATTTGCAGATGGGGCAGATGCGATCACTGGAAACGGGTAGATACTTATTAAGGGCAACAAATACAGGGATTACAGCTATTATAAATCCGAAAGGTAAGATTGTTAGACAAATAAATCAATTTGCACCTGGTGTATTGAGTGGCAACGTTGAGCCAAGAGGGGGCTCGACCCCATATATTATTTGGGGGAATAAGTTTGTTGTTTCTTTATGCTTAATATTTATTTTTATTAGCGGACTTTTAAAAAGGAAAAATTTTCCTGATGTCGCGTTCTAATTCTTTTAAATATATTTCGTTATATGGCTGTTGACTTGCGTAGTGTATTCTAGACCAACTTAATTAATGACTTGGAGTTTTTTGCATTGGACGAATTAAGTTATAAACCAAATCTAATAGAAGCTGAGGCCCAATCTTGGTGGACCAAAAATCAGAGCTTCAAAGCTTTAGAGACATCAGATAGAGAAAAATTTTATTGTCTCTGTATGTTTCCATACCCTAGTGGTCGTTTACATATGGGGCATGTTAGAAATTATACAATAGGCGATGTAGTTTCTCGCTACCAGAGAATGAAAGGTAAAAATGTAATGCAGCCAATGGGCTGGGATGCATTTGGCCTACCTGCAGAGGGTGCGGCGATAAAACATGGTTTAGCTCCATCAGAATGGACCAGGGAAAATATTGCTTATATGAGATCACAACTTCAACGACTTGGTTTTGCTTATGATTGGGACCGCGAGCTTGCAACTTGTGATAAAGATTATTACCACTGGGAACAATGGTTTTTTACACGTTTGTTTAAGCAGGGCATTGCCTATAAAAAGTTGGCTGTTGTTAACTGGGACCCAGTTGATCAGACTGTGCTTGCAAACGAACAAGTGATTGATGGAAAAGGTTGGCGATCTGGCGCAGAAGTTGAGAGAAGGGAAATCCCCCAATGGTTTTTGCGTATTACTGATTATGCGCCAGAATTACTTGAAAAATTAGATGATTTAGATTGGCCTGAATCAGTTAAGACTATGCAGAAAAATTGGATAGGAAAATCTGAGGGCCTAGAGATTAATTTTTCAGTCAAAGATTCTCCTCAAGTTTTAACTGTTTATACCACTCGTCCAGATACTTTATTAGGCGTTAGTTACATGGCTGTTTCTGCTGAACATCCGCTTGCGAAAGCAGCAGCAGAGAATAATTCGAAGCTTGAGTTTTTTATTGAAGAGTCTAAGAAAAATTCTGTATCAGAGGCAATTATTGAAACGATAGAAAAAGAAGGTATGTCGTTAGGGATTAATGCAATTCACCCGATAACTGGTAATGAAGTTCCAATCTGGGTTGCAAATTTTGTTTTAGCTGGTTATGGCACGGGTGCCATCATGGCCGTTCCAGCGCACGATCAACGTGATTTTGAGTTTGCGAACAAATATGGTTTGCCAATCAATCAGGTAATTGTTCCATTTGATGAGAGTCAAATATGTGATTTAGATTCCGAAGCTTTTATTAGTAAGGGTATTCTTATTAATTCTGGCAAATATAATGGATTAGATTTTTCTTCTGCATTTGATCAAATTGCAGAAGATCTTGAACTGGAAGGCAAGGCAATTCGTAAAATAAATTATCGTTTACGGGATTGGTTGATTTCTCGGCAAAGATATTGGGGGACCCCTATACCAATCATTGAAACACATGATGGAGAAATCAAAGCAGTTAAAGATGAAGATTTACCTGTTCAATTACCTGAGAATGTTGAGTTAGATGGTTCTGGATCTCCTTTAAATCATATTTCTGATTTTTTAGAAATATCTGATTCAGAAACTGGTGAAAGACTAAAACGGGAAACGGATACTTTTGATACTTTTATGGAGTCTTCCTGGTATTACGCTAGATTTTGTTGCCCAGATTCTCATACAGCAATGCTAGATAATAGAGCTAGCTATTGGTTGCCTGTAGATTTATATATTGGGGGTGTTGAGCATGCCATTTTGCACCTTTTATATGCTCGTTTCTTTCATAAGCTACTTAGAGATAATGGCTTAGTTGTCTCTGATGAGCCATTTAAAAAATTACTAACTCAGGGTATGGTTTTGAAGGATGGCGGTAAAATGTCTAAGTCATTAGGTAATACCGTTGATCCCGAGGAGTTAATTCAGCAATACGGTGCTGATACTGTAAGATTATTTATCATGTTTGCTTCTCCCCCGGAGCAATCTTTAGAGTGGTCCGATGAAGGTGTTAAGGGTTCATTTCGTTTTCTTAATCGTTTATGGGATCGAGTTATAACTCATATATCTGAGGGGCAGGTAAGAGGTATTAACTTATCTGAAGAGAACCTTGGTAATAGACAGAAAGAGTTTCGTCGTCAAATTCATAAAACAATTGAAAAAGTTAGCGATGATATTGGCCGACGTTATACTTTTAATACGGCAATTGCTGCAGTAATGGAGTTAGTCAATTATACTAGTCGTTACAAAACTAAAGATTCCATTGATAGAGAATTAGTTCAAGAGGCCCTTGAAAATGCAGTTCTTCTATTATCACCTATCGTTCCACATATTTGCCACCAACTATGGTTTTTATTGGGTAATACTAATGCGGTAATAGAAGAAAATTGGCCTACCTCAGATTCGAATGTGACCACTGCAGAATCAGTTACAATAGTTATCCAGGTTAATGGTAAGTTACGTGCCAAAATTATTTTTCCAGCTGGTGCAAACCGCGAATTAATTGAATCTACTGCTGCATCTGATGGGAAAGTAAAGAAATTTATAAATGGAAAAAAAATAAAGAAAACAATATTTGTCGAAGATAAATTAGTTAACTTTGTTATATAAATTGAAAATATTAAATTTTATTTTAATCTTTTATTTTTTCATGCTTACCGCATGCGGTTTTCGATTGCAAGCTGTAGAAAATTACCCAAAATTATTAGGGCGTACATATATAGAAGCGCCAGATCGGTACTCAGTTTTTTATCGTCAGCTTTATAGTAAATTAGAAAGAGGTGGAATAATTATTGTTTCATCGCCGATCGATTCAACAGCTGTTATTAGGATTGAAAAAGATATTACTGGGCAACAGGTACTTACTATTTCATCTAGGAATGTTCCAACTGAGTATGATGTTTATTATTCTGTTACTTATTCTGTTTTGGTTGATGGTAAAGTTATTTTGCCCTCGCGTACATTATCTTTTAGTCAAGATTACGCTTATGACGAGACTCGTATTCTAGGTAAGGCCCGTGAGGAAATGAGAATTCGAGAGTCTGTAGCTGCTGAGTTAGTTAGGCTTATTAATCAGGAACTATCCAGGTTGGGTAATTAGTTTTTTTCATCATTATGTTTAAGGTTTTAGGTCGCTATTCTATTTATGCCTTCATGATTGCTTTTGGTTCTGTTTCTATGATGTTGATTGCGGAACAGTTGCCTGCGGGGCTGCAATTCGAGAGGCTAATAATTGATTTGGGGGTAACTACTAGTGAATTCTCGCCGGTAGAAATTTTACAAAATATATTATTGTTAATTTGTATCAGCCTATTTGGATGGATTGCCTCAAGAGATAGATTGAGACGTCCAATGGCCCTTAGTTTCTGTGTTCTATTTTTAGTTTGTTTTGTTCGGGAAATGGATTTTTTTCTAGATTTTTATGTTGTTGATAATCTTTGGCAGGTTGTGTGTGCTCTTTTATTCGCTATTACTTTTGTTTATTTGGGGCGCCATTGGCATAGGTTTGAGCAAGGTTTGCGAAGATCATGGCCATCCACAGGGCTAGCAATCATTATGAGCGGTTTTATCTTGCTAGTTCCTTTCGCCCAACTTATGGGCCACAATTTGTTGTGGCAGGAAATAATGGGTGAAAATTATGTTCGTGTGGTTAAAGTTGCTGTTGAAGAGTTTATTGAGCTTGGAGCTTATGCAATTTTGACTATTGGTTCAATTGAATTTCTTTATAGCTGGGCAAGATTACCCCAAACGCGAAAACTTCATGCAAGAATAAAACCTAAGAGGTATAGACCTAATCTAAACTTACGTTAGAGTTTTGTAGGATTTTCTAAATTACCGTACACCTCATCAGGATCGAAAATTTTTTCCATTTCAGTAAATTTTAATTGAATTGGCTCATTATTATTAATTTCCTCGATATTTGGTAATTTTCGATAAAAGCATGATCGATATCCAACATGACAGCTTGCACCACCAGAAACTTCGACTCTTAACCATACACAATCTTGATCATCATCAATTCTAAGCTCAAGAATTTTTTGGACTAAACCACTTGTTTCACCTTTGTGCCAAATGGAACTCCTGCTTCGGCTGAAATAGTGAGCTTCGCCACTTTTAATACTTAGGGTCAAGGCTTGACTATTCATGAAACCATGCATAAGTAACTCACCGGATTCAAAATCCGTAGTAACTGCTGGAATTAATCCGTTCTCATCGAATTTTGGAGCGAGTTCTATACCTTCTTCAACCTGCTCAATAGTTTTCCGAGCTGCAAATATTTTTTCTGAGTCCAATATTTTCTCCTTTGAGACATTATTAAGCACTAAAGGGGTTTGGGCAAAATGTTATTATAACTTGTCAATTACTTATATCGTGAACCTATGAGCCTTATCTTATACAACTCACTGACGCGCAGGAAAGAAGAATTTGTACCTTTGAGTCCTGGGAGAGCGCTAGTCTATGTTTGTGGTCCTACTGTATACAATCGGCCACATATTGGTAATGCGCGTCCCGCAGTTATATTCGATGTAATGGTTCGGTTGCTCCGCGAACACTACAAAGTAACCTACGTTCGAAATATTACTGATATTGATGACAAGATAAATAATGCAGCTGCTGAATTAGATGAAGATATTTCTACTGTAGCAGCTAGGCATACAGCGCATTATCATCTTGATATGGAAGCACTGGGAGTTTTACCTCCTGATATAGAGCCATATGCTACACATCATGTTCAAGATATGATTGATATGATTTTGCTTCTCATTAATAAGGGCCATGCATATCAGTCTGAAGGGCATGTATTGTTTAGAGTAAATTCTTTTCAAGATTACGGAAAACTTTCAGGGCGAGAAATAGAGAATTTGCTCGATGGTGCTAGGGTTGAAGTAGCAGGTTATAAAGAAGAGCCTGGTGATTTTGTTCTGTGGAAGCCATCTTCAGGGAGCCAGCCTGGTTGGGATAGTCCTTGGGGTCGTGGGCGACCAGGTTGGCATATCGAGTGTTCGGCCATGGCGTATAAACATCTTGGTCAAACTATCGATATTCATGGCGGAGGAAATGACCTCATCTTCCCTCACCATGAAAATGAAATAGCTCAGAGTGTTTGCGCCCATGATGGAGTTGAATTCAGTAAATATTGGCTGCATAACGGTTTTGTGAATATTGATTATTCAAAAATGTCTAAGTCAGTTGGTAATGTTGTTTTAGTTAATGATTTGCTTAAAGAGGCTCCAGGTGAGGTAGTAAGAGTTGCTTTATTGAGCGCACACTATCGTCACCCTTTGGATTGGAATGAGAATGTGCTTATACAGGCGCGAAAAAAACTAGATCGCCTTTATAATGCTTTAAGTGGCGTAAGCGGTTGGGAAGATAATTGGCGGGATTGTGAACCCAATGATGAAGTTGTTAATGCCCTTAATGATGACCTAAACACACCAAGAGCATTGGCTGCATTATTTGATATTGCAAGAGCAATTAATCGCCATAATGATGTTGATGAAAAGGTCAAATTGGCTAGAATTTTACGATCTAGTGCAGAATTAATAGGGCTTCTTTCTAGTGACCCCACTCATTGGATTGAAAACCAAGTCAATCCTAATTTATCTGAAGAAGTGCAATTGTTAATTGACAAACGTAATATTGCCAGAGACCAGCAAGATTTCGTTTTAGCTGACCGCATTCGCGATGAATTAGAAGAACATGGCGTTATCATTGAAGATGGGCCTAATGGTGTTCGATGGCGGTTTCAAAATGATTAACTTGGAGTAATGCCTTTGAGTGAAATTCTTGAAGCTCAGAATGACCTCATAGATGAATTTGAGGTTTTTGATAACTGGCTAGATAAATACCAATATTTGATTGATTTGGGAAGAAAATTAACAGATCTTCCTGATGAGCTTAAGTCTGAAGAGAATCGACTGCATGGTTGTCAATCTCAGGTTTGGATAGTTGCGGATTTTCAGGAGGGACGTTTAAATTTTCATGCTATAAGTGATTCAGCTATTGTCTCTGGATTGATTGCTATTCTTATGAGAGTGTATTCTAGTCGTACCCCTCAAGAAATTCTCGAAACAGATCCAGATTTTATTATGGCTATCGATTTACATGAGCATTTGAGCCCCACAAGAAGCAATGGTTTAATGGCTATGGTTAATGCTATCAAGGGATATGCTTCAGCATGCGTAGACTAATAAAAATTTATCAAAGCTATTTATCCCCCTTTTTTTCGCCGACTTGCCGTTTTCAGCCTACTTGCTCGGAATATGCTGATCAAGCTCTTGATAGATTTGGTTTCTGGCGTGGCTCTTGGTTGGCCTTTAGAAGAATCTTACGTTGTCAACCTTTAGGAAAAGATGGTTATGACCCGGTTCCCGAGCGCTTTCAATATTGGAATAATATGGAAAAGAATATTAAAGAAAGTTAACCAAATTTTCCTTACGAAGAGCCCTAAGTTAGTTAAAATAAAAGTAATTACTAGAAAAAATTATCATTTATTAAGATTAAGAAATAATGGAAAATTCAATTTTAGATATACTTTGTTGCCCAATAACTCGCAGACCTTTAAAGCTTCTGCCTGCTGATGAATTAAGGAAGCTTAATTTGGTTATTGAGAAAGGTCAGATTCGTAATCAATCCAATGAAATTGTTAATAGCCCATTATTAGAGGGGCTTGTAACTTTAGATGGAGAGATAGTTTATCCAATTCGAGATGGTATCCCTGTACTATTAGCTGATGAATGTATTAATTGGTCTTTGCATCAGGATTCTGCCATTTGATTAATAAATATTTGAGAAATAACAACATAATATATAAGAGCATTACTGCGCGTGAAAGTATCGGTTGATAATATCAACAGCCAGTTAAATAAAGAATTGGCCTCAGTTTACTTTATTACAGGTGACGAAAACTTATTAGTTGGCGAGGTTAAAGATAAGATTCGCTCTTTTGCACGTTCGCAAGGCTTTGATGAGCGAGAAACTCATACTGTTGATGCAAAATTTAATTGGGACGAATTACGACAAAGCCTAAATAATTTATCTTTATTTTCTGCCCGTAGAATTATTGAATTGGATCTTATATCTGGTTCGCCAGGACGTGATGGCAGCAAAGCAATCATCAATCACCTTGATAACCCACCCCCTGATACCTTATTAATCATAAGTGCACCAAAACTAGATAGGCGAGCTAGCAAAGCCAAGTGGGCGCAAAAAATTGAAAAACAAGGCTGTTGGGTATCGGTTTACTCTATTTCACCCGAGCGTTTGTCAGGATGGCTTTCGCATAGAATGAAAAAAAACGGACTGAAATTTGAAACTTCTGCAATTGATGCGCTTGCAACATTAGTTGAAGGTAACTTACTTGCAGCTGATCAAGAGATTAAGAAATTAGCTTTGTTGGAGCATAATAAGACTCTAACAGAAGAAATTATTTTAAGAGCTGTAGCAGATGGGGCGCGATTTGATATTTTTCAACTTGCAGATGCTGCTATTAATCAGGATTCTCCTCGAGCTATTAGAGTTTTCTATGGCCTGAAAAGGGAAGGAACTCCAGCGCCTCTAGTTTTGTGGGCATTAATTCGAGAAATAAATACTTTAATTTCTCTTTGGTCTCTAATTGATCAAGGCGAAAAATTAGATTTGGCAATGCAGAATTTGCGTATCTGGGATTCTCGCAAGTCAATGTTTAGATGCGCACTAAAAAATCACGATGAGTCAAGTATTCGACTATTATCATTAAGGTCTACTTTGACTGATAGAGTTATTAAAGGTGCTCACGAAGGGAAACCTTGGGATTCATTATTGGAATTGCTTCTCTTATTAGTTAGCCCGAAAAGCAAATTATTAGACGGATATAATTTATGATTTCCAATGTTGAGCCAATAGGAGTCTTTGGGGGTTCATTTGATCCTATTCACTTTGGCCATTTAAATTGTGCAATGCAGATTTTTGAAAAGTTAAAGCTTAGTGAAATAAGGTTTATACCTTCTGGAAATCCTGTTCACCGTAATAAACATTTTGCATCAAGTTTGCAGCGTCTAGAGATGATAGAGATTGCAATAGAGAATAGACCAATGTTTAAGGTTGATTCACGTGAAATAAAGCGAGATGGACCTTCTTGGACTGCTTTAACCCTTGAAGAACTTCGGGCTTCTAATAAGTTTCGTAGTATTTCCTTGATTGTTGGATTGGATAGCTTTCTTAACCTGCCTCAGTGGCATCGTTGGGAAAGCCTCCTTGGGTTCGCAAATATTGTTGTTGCAAATCGCCCAGGATTTGAGTTACCAAATGATGGGCTTCTTCGTGAACTACTACTCAAAAGAGAAGTTAAGGATATCTATGAATTGCATCAAAATTTATTTGGTAAAATATTTCTTTGTGAAATAAAAGAGCTGGATATTTCATCTAGCTTGATAAGACAATTATTGCTTTCAGGAAAAACAATTAATTATCTTTTGCCGGAGCCTGTAATTCGGTTTATTAAAGAAACTAAATGTTATCCAATGAATAATTAATAAAGTGTTAGTGGAGAGTATTTTTATGGGAGCTAAAGAACTATTAAAGTTCACTCAGGTGGTTTTGAAGGACCTCAAAGCTAGAGATATTTATACATTAGATGTTCAGAATCTTACGTCGATAGCAGATTATCTAGTTATTGCTAGTGGTACATCAAAAAGGCATGTCCAGTCTGTATCAGAAAATTTAATGCAAACCGCAAAGCAAGCTGGAGAGATACCAATTGGTATTGAGGGAAAAGAAAATGGCGAATGGGTTCTAATAGATCTAACGGATGTAGTTATCCATATTATGCAGCCTTCAGTAAGGGAATTATACAAGTTGGAAGATCTATGGTCAGTTGGATCTAATAGAAATACTAATTTATACGTTTGAACTCTAAGCATATTAATAATTATGCATATTAATGTTTTATCAATTGGTTCAAGGCCTCCAAATTGGTTGAATGAAGGTATTAATCACTATAAGCAACGATTACCAAACTATATCAAACTCAAATTTATTGAGCTAAAGCCTCAGCATCGATCTCGATCTAAATCAATAGAATTTTGCCTTGAGGAAGAAGGCAAAAGGTTAATTAAAGCTATTCCAAGTGATTCTTATGTTTTAGCCCTCGATGAGAATGGCGAGCACTGGAATTCAAAAGATTTAGCTGCTCAAATGGAGATAGCGCTAGGTAATCGAACCAATTTGACTTTAATGATTGGTGGGCCTGATGGTTTGTCAGATATATGTAAGGATCGAGCTGATAAAATTTGGTCCTTATCATCATTAACTTTCCCGCATATGTTGGTTCGGTTGTTATTATCTGAACAAATTTATAGGGCTTTGAAAATTATAGATAGCCATCCTTATCATAGAGATTGAAATAAATATACGGAAATATAGATGAAGTTTATAATTAGTATTCGACTTTGTTTTCAGTTTCGGAATATCCTTTCCAAGGAAGTATTTAGCGTGGCTCTAATTTAGATGATAAACCTTAAGTCGCACATATTTTCAAAGCCTTCTTTGAAATTATTTTTAGGTTTATTTGCCAGCATTATCTTTATAGTTAGTGCATTAAAATTCTTTTTACCGAATATTGATGAATATTCTAGTGATATTCGACGAGTCGTTCTTGAAACATCAGGGTTTGAGATTAATTATGAATCTTTGAATTTTGGGGTGTCGATTTATGGGCCAGAATTAAGACTAAAGGCTGTTGAAGCCAAATTACCAAATGAATATGGGTACCTAAATTTCGAAGAAATCAATATTAATTTTGATTTTATTAATCTTATTTTCAGCGGTCTATTATCTCCAAATCGAGTTTTCATTAATGGCTCCTCTATAAATATTGAAATAAAAGAAAATGAAACCATTTTTATTCAAGGGCGACCGCTGGGAGATTACTTCTTTGATGATAAATTATTTGATCCAAAATTTTCAACTAACTTTCATATACATATTGAAAATTTAGACTTTAGTTTTATTGATAGCTATGCCAATCGGCCGGCACTTTATGGGGTTTTAGAGAAATCGATTGCTGAAATTAATGATGGGCTTTTAGATTTTGAAGCGTTGATTGGAGTTGAGAGATCAATTAGAGAAACTATTGAATTTAAAGGAAAAATTCCTCTAGATTTAGCCCTTAGAGAGGGTCCGTTTAATAATGATTCTTCTTGGAGTTTGTGGCTTTCATCAGAGAATTTATTTTTTGGTTCTTGGCTGGAAATTTTTCAAATACAAGAGTTGCCAATTCTTAATGGTAATGGTTCTTTAACAGCAGAATTTAGTTTTCTTGGCGTAAATCTAGTTGAGTTAATTGCTGAGCTTGATCTTTCAGATGTTAAGTTGAGCCAAGAAAATCGTGAACCAGCTCTTATTGATTCTCTTGAAGGTGAAATTACTTGGAATATTACTGAGAATGGTTGGAAATTAACTTCGAAAGACTTGTTTTTGGCTCGATCTGGCGACCGATCTCCTGTAAGTAATATTCTTTTAGATTATTCCTTAGTTGAGGGTAAAGAGGAATTAATTGGAAGCGCGGATTTTGTACGAACAAATTATTTGTCAATTTTCTTAAGGGCTATCAATGATGATCGAATTGAAAAATTTATTGTTCCAGGTGATTTTAATGGTGATATTCGTGATTTAGATTTAAAGGTTAATTTTTCCGAAGGAACCTTGGATACTTACTTAGCCGATGGAAAATTTGAAAGTCTTAGCTATATTTCTAAAGATCAAGATATTGATTTACGTGGTCTCAGTGGTCCCTTTAATATAACTGATAGAGGAGGGAGCGTAGAACTTGCAACTAAAGATGCTGTAATCGCTGTAAATGATCTTTTTCATAGTTCATTTCCTTTAAAGAGTGTTTTAGGGCTCATAACCTGGACTTTAAATTCTGAAGGTTATAAATTTCAAACTAATAACCTTGAATTCGAAATGGAAGAAGGGCAAGGGAAAGCCTCCATTGAATTAACAACTAAACCTAATTTCTTCAATCCTATCATTGATTTACGTGCAAATATCTCATTGAGAAGTTTGATCGAAATAGAACGTTATTTACCTAAGAAGATTCCTGAGCGAGTTATCAAGTGGCTAGATTATTCTATTCAGGATGGATCGGTATCTGATGCAAACTTTAAGTTGAGGGGCCCTCTGAAAACTTTCCCTTATCGAAATAATGAAGGTGAATTCTTGATTAAGATTGATTTCGATGATCTGAATCTACGCTATGCAAAGGATTGGCCAGAAGTAGAAAATGCAAGCGGTCAACTCATTTTCAATGGTCCTTCCCTTTACTCTACAAAAAATAATTTTAGTATTGCTGGTATTAAATTTAAGGATATAAATGCAAAGATTTTGGATTTGCGCCAAGGCATTATTAATTTGGAGGCACCTGTAAGCACAGATTTACCTAAAGTATTAAATTTTCTTACCCTGTCGCCTGTAAGTAAAATCTTTGGTAATGTTCTTGATGGTATTAAAATTTCTGGCCCCGCTATCGGAGAGCTTTCAATAAATTTACCTATCCGCAATATTAAGAATTGGTCATTGGATGGTTATTTTGATACTCGCGAAGCCAATCTGAATATCGAGGGCTTTAGTTCTGGATTTACTAATTTGAATGGGAGAGCTAATCTAAAAAATTCCACCATTTCCCTAGTAAAAGCTTCCGCAGAATTTTTATCAACCCCAGTAACTTTGTCTGTTACCCCCTTGGTTGATTCAAAATATCGCAATGCTCATATGGCTGAAGTCTTGGGGGAGTTTGATATCAATAATATTGCCGAAATCTTTTCGATACCTGTGGGCCAGTATTTTTCAGGCACCTCTCTATTTAAAGCATCTGCTTTGCTTAACTCTTCAACCAAAGAAAATTTCAATCTCAGCATTGATTCAGATTTGGTTGGTTTGATTAGCAAGCTTCCATTTCCTCTAAGTAAGCAGTCTCTAGTTATCGAATCTCTTAATTTGAATCTGCAATTTCAAGAGAAAGGAATTATTGAGCTCAATGGTTCCCTAGCACGAGGATTAAATTGGTTGATGGAATTACGATCTAATAATCAAGGTTGGAGCATTTATAGAGGAATTATTAATCGCGGAAATATACCTAAAAATTTACCTATTGAACCTGGACTAGTGGTTTCAGGCTATATTGATACTTTTAGTGTTGATGATTGGGTCTCTTTAAGTTCGCAAGATTTAAAATCAAAAGCCCAAACAGAAGATCCAAATATTTCTGATATCGGATCGACAAAATTACAATGGATAGATTCGATTAGATTTGCTGATTTTCAGATAAATGAATTATTTGTTTTTGGCTTTAGGTTTATTGATATTGATGCTCAGATCCGATTTGCAACTAATGAATGGGATATTGATATTAGGGGACCCTGGCTAGAAGGAAATATTCGTATACCCTTAGATTTTAATGAACAGACTGCTATTAGTCTTGATATGGATCGATTGTTATTGATTGAAAATGCAGTTAAAGAAACCAAATTAGGATCGGAAGAAGCCTCAATCGACCCTCGAACATTACCAGCGATTTCAGCAAAGGTTCAGGACTTCGCTATCAATAAATATCGCTTCGGATCACTGGTTGCCGAAATTGGCAGGGTCCCTGACGGCCTAAAGTCAAATCTAATAAAAACAAATTCAACAAGCTTTAACACTGATATATCTGCTGATTGGTTAGTTATTGATAGTGCTCAGCGCAGTCGATTTATTATGAATCTTGAGAGCCAAGATGTTGCTTCTACTCTACAGCAACTTGGCCAAGAATCGGGAGTTAGTGGAGAATCAGCTAAGATAGATTTGAGTTTGTTATGGGAAGGTGGGCCAAGCTCTCAACTAATATATGACTCAACAGGCAAGTTAAATTTTGATATTAGGAATGGCCGAATTAACAATCTTTCAACTGGCAGCGGTCGATTGATTGGTTTGTTTAGCTTGGGTTATTTGCCAAGAAGACTAGCCCTTGATTTCAAGGATATACTTAACGACGGAATGGAATTTAATTCTTTGAGTGGCGATTTTCGGCTCGATTTTGGAAATGCTTGGACATGTAATATGGGCTTGATTAGTGAAATCGCAGATATTGCAATGGTCGGCCGCACTGGACTGCTTACTCAAGATTATGATCAATTAGCTGTTGTTCGACCGCATGTTTCTAATATGCTTCCTTTGCCAGCAGCTGTTTTGGGTGGACCTGCAGCTGGCGTTGCTACATTATTAATTTCACAATTATTTAAAAAACCGCTAAGTAATATTGGCGAAACTTACTATTCGATTGAAGGTTCTTGGAACAATCCACTTTTAACTAAGAAGCTTCGAATGCAGATTGATACTGCTTCTTTTGCAGATTGTGAAAAAGAGTTACCCAATTTCTCTATTGAAGAAATTACTGTTCTAGAAGAATTATTTGAAAATTCAGGATCGTTGGCGCCAAATATTAGATAATCAATTTAGTCTCTGGCTCAGAAAAAAATGAAACTTATATATGAATACTTTAAATGATTCAGACCACAATCATCTAATTCAGATAGCGCGCCAACGTTTGTTAGAGCCAACTGGGATTGATGAGAGTCATTTGGATATGGCATTGGGTCGTTTATTAAGAGGAAATGTTGATACGGCAGATATCTACTTTCAGAGCATTCGAAATGAATCTTGGTCGCTAGAAGATGGTGTTGTTAAAGAAGGTAGCCATAGTATTGATCAAGGCGTAGGTGTGAGAGCGATTGCAGGAGAAAAAACTGGCTTTGCATATTCTGATGAGCTTCTTCAGCCAGCTTTACTTGCTGCAGCTGATGCCGCTAGTGCTATTGCTAAAAGAGGAAATAAAGGAGAAATCCAGGCTTGGAAGACCTTGAATGGATTAAATTTATACCCATCAATTGATCCGATAGTTAGTATTTCAGACTCAGAAAAAGTTGATTTATTGCAACTAGTTGATCGAGCGACTCGCGCGACTGATCCGCGTGTACAGCAAGTTAATGCTGTTTTGTCCGCAACTCATGAATTTGTTTTAGTTTGCTCAAGTGATGGAGTTATTGCTGCAGATGTTAGGCCATTAGTACGTTTAAACGTTAGCGTTATAGTTGAGAAGCAAAAACGTCGAGAGCAAGGTTTTAGCGGAGGTGGCTCCCGCTGTGGCCTGGAATATTTTTTAGATGGTAAACGCGCTATTCAATATGGGCAGGAAGCCACAAATCAAGCATTGATTAATCTTGAAGCAATATCTGCTCCTGCAGGCGAAATGACGGTTGTTCTTGGACCGGGATGGCCTGGAGTTCTTTTACATGAAGCTATTGGGCATGGTTTGGAAGGAGACTTTAACCGAAAAGGCACTTCAGCTTTTACTGGAAGAATAGGGGAAATGGTTGCTTCTAAATATTGTACCGTGGTTGATGATGGAACACTTATAGGTAGACGTGGCTCTCTGAGTATTGATGATGAGGGAACTACTACTAATAAGACAGTACTTATTGATAGGGGGCGTTTAGTTGGCTATATGCACGACAAGCAAAATGCACATTTAATGGGTATGAAACCTACCGGTAACGGAAGACGAGAATCTTTTGCACATTTGCCAATGCCTCGTATGACTAACACATACATGCTGGATGGACCTCATGAAGCCTCAGAGATAATCGCCTCAGTTAAAAATGGAATCTACGCTAAAAACTTTTCGGGTGGTCAAGTTGATATCACTTCAGGGAAATTTGTGTTTTCTACCAGTGAGGCCTATTTAATAAAAAATGGAAAAATAGAAAAACCGATTAAGGATGCAACACTCATTGGTGATGGGCCTTCAGTACTTAGCGAAGTTTCAATGGTTGGTAATGATCTAGGGCTTGACCCAGGTATCGGAGTTTGCGGAAAGGATGGTCAATCTGTTCCTGTTGGAGTTGGTCAGCCAACTCTTCGTATTGATAAGCTTACTGTTGGAGGTACAGCTGGTTGAAACCTTGATTGAAGAGTTTTAGATTCGACTTTTAAATTATCTCACTTTATTTGAGCTTTATTATATGCGCCTTTGGTTGTCTAAACAGATTTACGAGAGCTTACCTTTTTTTTATCTAATCTCAGGTCTGATTAGTCTTGCTGCTTCTTTATACCTAGATTTTTGGTATTGGCCAATTATTTGTTTAATATTAGGTTTTTTTTCTTTAGTGTTAGGTTTGGTTATTTTTCTAAAACGCCGCGATTTTAGAAATAATCGAAAGCCGCTTGATCAAGAAATTGAATATTGATTGTTAATTTTTTTAACAATAACTAATTATTATTTAAGAGCGGCCATATTTTTAATTGTATCTGTTTGCTCAGCGCGATACTTATCAAGTTTAGCGCGAACATTATCGTCACTAAGAGCAAGTATTCCTGCCGCCAGAAGTGCCGAGTTGATTGCACCAGGTTTGCCTATGGCAAGGGTTCCTACAGGGATTCCTGGGGGCATTTGAACAATTGAAAGCAATGCATCCATTCCTCGGAGTGCTGCCGACTCCATTGGAACGCCGAGCACTGGCAAAGGTGTATGGGCTGCAACACAACCTGGAAGCGCTGCTGCTAAACCTGCGCCTGCAATAATGATTTTTATTCCTCTGTCACGAGCAGATTCACAATATTCGGTTAACAAGTTAGGCGCTCTGTGGGCAGATATAACACGACTTTCGCTTGTTATATCAAATTTATCTAGGGTCTTAGAAACGTTGGACATCACTTCCCAGTCCGATTTCGAGCCCATAATGATTCCGACTTCTATATTCATATTTTTATTATTCATAAGTTTATTTTACATATACGTTATAGCAGATGGAAACATCGTATAGAATTAGATTCAAGTTTTTTTAGAAAAAGGTTTTTTTAAGTGTCAGATGCGGATATTCAGCAGCAAGAAAATAACTTATCTGGGTTAGTCGCTAGTGTACTCTATTTTGCTGAGAAACAAGGCGCTAGCGACTCAGAGGTCTCGATTAGCAATGGAACTGGATTATCATTAACTGTTCGTAAGCAGGACGTTGAGACTATCGAATTCCATCGGGACCAAAGCATGTCTGTAACTGTCTATTTTGGTCAAAGAAAGGGAAGCGCAAGCAGTAGTGATCTAAATCAAAATTCTGTTGAAGAAACAATAATGAAGGCATGTTCATTGGCAAAATATGGCGCTGAAGATGAATTTTCTGGTTTGGCTGATTCTGATCGAATGGCTAGAGAATGCCTAGATTTAGACCTTTACCATCCTTGGGGTTTAAACCCTCAGGAAGCCATAGAGTTAGCTAGTGTATGTGAAGCATCCGCTTTGGGCTTTGATAAACGCATAAATAATTCTGAAGGAGCATCTGTTAATTCTTATGAAGGTATTAGTTTTTATGGAAATAGCCACGGTTTTTTAGCGGGCTATCCTGAAAGCCAGCATAGTCTCACTTGCGCTGTTTTGGCGGGGGCAGGAGGTGAGATGCAGCGAGATTATGAATATACAGTTGCAAGAGACCCTGCTGATCTTGATACGGCCGATAAAATTGGTAAAGGCGCTGCAGAAAAGACTATTCGACGTCTTGGCGCAAGCAAATTAACCACGCGGATTAGCCCTGTTATTTATCCTGCTTATCTTGCTCGAGGACTATTTGGCCATGCTGTGAATGCATTAAGTGGTGGAGCATTATATCGAAAGGCTAGTTTTCTACTAGATCAACTTGATAAGCAGATATTTCCCAAAAATATAAAAATAGATGAGCTCCCGCATTTACCTAAAGGAATTTCTAGTGCTCCTTTCGATAATGAGGGAGTTGCAACTGAAGATCGCGAGCTAATAAATCAAGGTGTGCTAAAAGGTTATTTTTTGGGAAGTTATTATGCAAGGAAACTCGGTATGGAGTCGACTGGAAATGCTGGAGGCATTCATAATCTGATTGTAAATCATACTGGAGATAGTTATAAAGATTTACTTCAGCGAATGAACACAGGGTTTTTGGTTACCGAGTTGATGGGCCAGGGAGTCAACATTGTTAATGGCGATTACTCTCGCGGTGCTACTGGATTTTGGATAGAAAATGGGGAAATTATTCGCCCAGTAAATGAAGTGACATTAGCTGGTAATTTGCGTGAAATGTATTTGGATATTATTTCTATTGCTAATGACCTGGATCATCGAGGCGGCATTCGAACTGGTTCTGTATTGATAGACAAGATGACAGTTGCTGGTAATTAGCTCCAGTAATTGCCAACTTCAAGAATCAATTTTTAACTTATTAGTTGATCAAGCGCCTGCCTGTATTTTTTAGCTGTATTATCAATGACTTGATTAGGAAGTTTTGGTCCAGGGGCAGTTTTGTTCCAATCCACTGTCTCCAGATAATCTCGGACGAATTGTTTATCAAAACTTGGAGGGCTGATGCCTGTTTGATATTCGTTTGCAGGCCAGAATCGTGATGAATCAGGCGTAAGCACCTCGTCAATTAAATATAATTTCCCATCATCATCTAAACCAAATTCAAATTTTGTATCCGCAATAATAATTTCCTTTGTTCGAGCATATTCAACCCCGCGTAAATAGATTTGAATTGAAAGCTCTTTAACTTGTTGGGCTAATTCAGTGCCTATTAGATCTGACATTGTTGCGAAATCTATATTCTCATCATGATCGCCAACCGCAGCTTTTGTTGCAGGCGTAAAGATTGGTTCAGGAAGTTGGGCAGCTTGTTCAAGCCCTTCAGGTAAAAGAATACCGCAAACCTTTCCTGAGCTTTGATAGTCTTTCCAGCCAGAACCTATTAAATAACCCCTAACAACTGCTTCAACAGGTAAGGGGTTAAGGTGTTTGACTATAATTGCGCGGTCTTTAATGGATTCAAGCTCTTCATTATCAAGGGGTAATTCTGTTAATGATTTCTCAGTTAAATGATTTGGAATGATATCTTTGGTCCGCTCAAACCAAAAATTTGATAGTTGTGTTAGAACCGCTCCCTTTCCAGGTATAGGATCTGGAAGCACAACATCAAATGTAGATAGACGATCTGAGGTAATAATCAATAGATTTTGGTTATCAATTTTATAAATATCCCTTACTTTTCCCTGGCTTATTCGTTCTAGATTCTTTAATTTTGTTTCGTAAAGAGCGTTTTCCATGTTTTTTGATTCCATAAGTTATGTGATGCATTCGATAAAAAGGCTATTCTAGCCATACTAACTTCTTCAGTCTGCCTATAATTTCTATTAACTTAAATTATTATGTCAAAATCAAGTTGGGTTGGGAAAATTGGTGGGGCTTTTTTTGGGCTACTTATTACTGGTAATCCGATAGGTATGGCCTTTGGGCTTTTTTTTGGTCATCAATTTGATCGTGTTCTGAATTCGGGGGCAAGCTCACAACCAAATATTCGCTTCAGTGGAGGATTTACATCTAAACGCAAAAAGATTTTCTTTGAAAGTTTATTTCTCTCAATGGGTCATTTAGCAAAAGTAGATGGAAGAGTATCTGAAGAGGAAATTCAAGTTGCCCAGACAATTATGCAGCAATGGAATCTGACGCCCGAGGATAAGAAACGAGCCATTGAATTATTTACTCGGGGTAAGAGCCCTAGCTTTCCAATTTATTCTCAGATAAAGCAGCTTAGAGTTGTTTGTCAGGAGGAGCCAGAATTACTTAGAACTTTTATGGCAATTCTTATCGAGATGCCTTTAGCTAAAGGTAATCTTGATTCAGTTGAGCGGGACTTGATATGGCGAATTGCTAGGGATTTGGGATTTGGACGGATCGAAATAGCCCGCCTAGAGGCTAGATTAATAGGGAGGAAGGGCTTTTCCCAAGAATCAAAAAATATATCTAGGGAGAGCATAATACAGGCCTATAAAGTCCTCGGCTTAAAAGAAACATCCAGTGATTCTGAGATAAAAACAGCTTACCGCCGTTTGATTAACCGAAATCATCCTGACAAACTTGTTGCTAAGGGTTTACCAGATGCAATGATGGATGTTGCTAAGGAGAGGACTCGAGAAATCCGTACTGCTTACGAATTACTTCGCGATCAGAGAAATATACGCTAGATTAATAAAATTTAATTATTTACTAACTTGAACGATTGGTTTAAATCGGAAATCATTCTTATTTAGGTTCAATTGAAATACTGCGAGAGAATAAATGTTAGAGCAACAAAAATATCTTATTGCCCCTTCTATCTTGTCCGCAGACTTTGCTAGGTTAGGAGAAGAGGTTGATAAAGTTTTAGAGGCCGGGGCAGATATTATTCATTTTGATGTTATGGATAATCATTATGTTCCCAATCTAACTATCGGGCCATTAGTATGTGATGCTTTAAGAAATTATGGAGTATTGGCGCCAATCGATGTGCATTTAATGGTTAGCCCTGTTGATAGAATTATTGGGGATTTTGCTTCTGCTGGTGCAACATTCATTAGTTTTCATCCTGAAGCCACTAATCATGTTCATAGAACTATTAACCTTATTCGTGAGGCAGGTTGTAAGCCAGGCTTGGTTTTTAATCCAGCGACGCCTTTAGATTGGTTAGACCACTGCCTCGAAGATCTGGATCTTGTTCTTATCATGTCTGTGAATCCGGGTTTTGGCGGGCAGTCTTTTATCCCTTCTAGTCTTGAGAAATTAAGTAAGGCTAGACGTAGGATCGACGATTCCAAACCTTCAATAAGGTTGGAGATTGATGGAGGGGTGAAGGTTGAGAACATTCGAGAGATTGCTATAGCTGGTGCTGATATGTTTGTTGCAGGATCTTCAATTTTTGGAAGTAAGGATTACAATTCGGCGATAGCTGAAATGCGCAGAGAGCTCTCAAAAAATGAGAGCTAGAGAAGTTATGAAATTCTTTGCAACCAATGTCTAATATTTTTTACTTTAAAGGTGATATGAAACAGTTGTCATAATTTTAGCCATTTTAGCCATTAAATTTTTTATATATTTTGGCGGATCAATAGTTCCTTTTTTTTCAGCTTCAGAACCATGGCGAATCTCGTCTGTTCGCATTTTTTTTAGAATCTCATAGCTTTTTTGATCGCTCTTCGGTAGTTTATCTAGATGATTGGCAAGATGTTTTGCAACTTGCCTCTCCGTTTCAGCAATAAAACCTAAGCTTACTTTATCACCTGCCAATCCTGCAGTGATGCCAAGAATGAAAGAACCCCCATACCAAATTGGAGTAAATATGCTTGTATTCCCGTCTAATTGATTAACTCTTTCTTTACACCAAGCTAGGTGGTTATTTTCGTCATCGGCTGCTGCCAAAAGTTGATTACGTTGTTCCCTGGTTCTTGCAAAGAAAGCCTGACCTCGATATAGCGCTTGTGCTGATATTTCACCACTATGATTAACTCGCATTAGTTTGGCACTTTTGCTTTTATCACTTAAAATTAGTTTATCGACACCAATTTTTTTTTCAGGGGAAGGAGTATTAGTTGTAACTTTTCCATTGATTACTCTTAAAGCGTGATCAAATTCGCTGATTAACTTATCAACCATGTTGAAGTTTTGATTTGTCACTTAGAAGTCTCGTAATCCTTTAGAATAAACGTTATCAGGATAATGGCTAAAGTATGAATATACTTTAAATTAGTATATTTTTTCTCATTTTAAATTCAATTGTTTATTCTAATACACAAAAACCCATATTCAATTGAAATGGATCTTAGGCTCAGCTAGAATGTCGCGCCTCTCGCTTGCTCGTTAATCTATTCAATTTAGAGCGATTTTTGTTAATTTAAGGCTTAGTTTGCTATTTAGGAAAAAATGAAGACTTTTTCTCTCAAATCTAAAGATATTCAACGTGGTTGGTTTGTTGTAGATGCAACCAATAAGACTCTTGGCAGATTGGCAAGTGAGCTTGCTTTTCGTTTAAGAGGAAAACATAAGCCAATTTTTTCCCCACATTTGGATGCTGGCGATAATATTGTGGTGATTAATGCAGCTAAGATTCGTGTCACCGGTAATAAGCTAAATAATAAGATTTATCATCGGCATACTGGTTATATTGGTAATTTGAAATCCACAAGCCTTGCTAAGCTTCTCGAAACTAAGCCTGAGCAGGCTTTAATGTTGGCTGTTAAAGGAATGCTACCTAAAAACAGATTGGGTCGAGCGATGTTGAGAAAATTGAAAATATTTGCAGATTCTGAGCATATTCATCACGCTCAGCAACCCCAACAACTTGATCTATAGACCTTAACGATAATCTTTTGAGAAATTAATGAGTATAGAAACCTATTATGGAACTGGGCGCAGAAAATCCTCTACAGCACGCGTTTATTTGCGCTTAGGCACAGGAAATATTACTGTTAATTCAAGACCCTTAGATGAGTTTTTCGGCCGTAAAACGGCACGAATGATCGTAAGGCAGCCACTTGAAGTGGCAAACCTAGAAGAAAAATTTGATATCTCTGTCACAGTTCGTGGTGGAGGCACTACTGGGCAGGCTGGCGCTATAAGACATGGGGTGTCGCGGGCGCTGATGGAGTTTGATCAGGATTTAAGAGGAACACTTAGACGCGCTGGGTATGTAACTCGAGATGCTAGACAGGTGGAGCGAAAAAAAGTGGGGCTTCGCAAGGCCCGAAGAGCAACTCAATTCTCCAAAAGATAATTTTACTTCTTTGCTATCTATTGCCAAGGTAGCCTTTTTTTTGGGGGATCGTCTAGCGGTAGGACTGCGGACTCTGACTCCGCCAACCCAGGTTCGAATCCTGGTCCCCCAGCCATATCAAGATAAAAATTCTTTCTATTAAATTGCAATTACTTCATTTATTTATAATTTTTAAGCCAGTTTTTCCAGAGGAAAGAATAATATCTGCGCCGCGATATGCAAATATTCCTACAGTTACTACTCCTGGAATGCGACTGAGTCTATCTTCCATAATTTCTGGATTGGTAATCATTAGGCTTTGGATATCAATAATTTGATTTCCATTATCAGTAATAAATCCTTCTCGTAAAATTGGTTTTCCTCCAATTTTAATAAATTGACGTGATACATAAGACCTAGCCATTGGAATAACTTCCACCGGAAGCGGGAATTTGCCTAAAGTATCTACTAATTTCGAATCATCAATAATGCATACAAATTTATAAGATGCCGCCGCTAAAATTTTTTCTCTAGTTAGTGCACCTCCACCACCTTTAATAAGTTGTAAATTTTGATTTACTTCATCTGCCCCATCTATATATAAGTCAAGATCTCCTACTTCAGACAATTCTGAGATTTCAAAACCATTTTTTTTGAGACGCTCACTTGTTGCTTCAGAGCTTGAAACAACGTTATCTATTTTGTTTTTAACTTCCGGAAGCAGATCGATAAAATAATTAACCGTAGATCCACTGCCAACACCAAGTTTTATACCTGACTCGATTTGATCTATAGCAGCTCTAGCAGCTAGTTTTTTCTTTTCAGATTGATCCATAATTTCTATAATGATAATTACATTAAGTTATAGACTAAAGCCTTATAAAAATTGAATTGGTAGAAATAAATATGCCCGCACGAAGCGGGCATATTGAGAAGGATGTTGCCTTAAGGCAGAAAAAGTATTTATTTCTGCCTTAGTTTTACTTTCTACCCTTCTTCTTAGACTTACGCTTAGCCTTCTTCTTAGCTTTACGCTTAGCCTTTTTCTTAGCTTTACGCTTAGCCTTCTTCTTAGCTTTACGCTTAGCCTTTTTCTTAGCCTTTTTCTTAACTTTACGCTTAGCCTTTTTCTTAGCTTTACGCTTAGCCTTCTTCTTAGCCTTTTTCTTAGCCTTTTTCTTAGCCTTTTTCTTAACTTTGCGCTTAGCTTTCTTCTTAGCTACTTTACGCTTAGTTTTTTTCTTCGCTACCTTCTTTTTTGTCTTACGTTTTGTTTTCCGCTTTTTTGCGGACTTTTTCTTTCGAGCTGCCATAGCAATCTCCATGTCGGGTTAACCGCAATTGAGTATATACAACAAGAGAGAAAATTCCACCAAATTAGAAATTTTTTTTAGAAACTCATACTTTGACATTTTTAGCATTTTTTCTCTCTCAAACTAAGTTAAAGTAGTTTCTAATAAAACTTAAAATTAAACTTAAAATTAAAATTTCTGTTTTAAGGTAATCAAAATCAGAAATGCTTTGAATAATTAACAATTTTCGAGTATTTCTTGTTCTGTTACTACAATGTCTAGAGGCACGTCCCAATCCTCTATAGGTATGTGCTTCAATTGCTGAAAGCTATATGCCAAACCGATTAGCAATGGTTTTTTCCAAATTTTTCGTCTTTTGCGAAATGAAAAGCTCCGATCATAATATCCGCCACCCATTCCAATTCGATTTGTATGTTTGTCAAAGCCTAATGTCGGAACAATCACAGCATCTAGACTCTTCGCTTGCTTTTTTTTGCAATTAGGTAATGAGGGTTCTGAGATTCCATACCTATTTAAAACAAATTTCGTATCTTTATTTAAGGGGGCAAACATAAGTTTTTGGGACCACAACACAGGCACAAAAATTGAGATTTTGCGCAAATTTGCTTCTGTAATTATATTTGAGCAGTTAACTTCACCACCTATAGCAAGATAGATACCAAGATTTGTAACGTTATTAATGATTCCAGAACGCCAAAGTTTTTTTGTAATTTGATTTGATAAAGCACGAGAATTTTCTCTAGAAAGATTACTTCGCTCAGCTTTTATTGAAGATCGTAATTTTTCACGGTAGTTTGCAGTCATTTTATAAATTAATTACTTATATGAAATCATAATTTATTTTTGGCGCTTCTCCCGCGTATGTCGTTACGCCTCATTGCTCTCGAACCAGAGCGGAAGGTGGGGTCAACCGCAGTTAGCCCAGGCTTTCCGCTAGTGCGGACTTGCTCACAGCTACTTGCAGGCAGCGACCCCAATCTGAAATTTAGGGCCGAGGTACTCCAGAAGTGCATCGAGCACCGCAGGAGAAGCTAAACTTAATATTGGCTGGAAAACTTTCCTATTTCAAATAACAAGCTTCTATCAATTTATGTTTTGGAAACTGGAAGCAGATTTTCAAGCGATTCAATGTCTAAATTTCGAGCTGCTTTCCAGTTTGAAGAACTGTCTCAACTCTTTCCCTCATTGCTTGGATACGAAGGGTAGCATCTGTTTCTGTAGACTCACCGGAATTGCGAATTTTTATGAGCTCATTTGCTAGATTAAGAGCAGCCATAACTGCAATTCTATCTATACCAGTAACTTTTCCACTTTCACGAATGTCAGACATTTTAGAATGTAAAAGTTCTGCAGAGTCTAGAAGATCGGCTTTTTCGTCTGCAGGGCATGAGACTTCATATTCTTTATCCAGAATCTTTACATTGACATGTGCAAACATCTCAGTCATTAATTTTGCTCCATTGCCTTAAGCCTTCCAATCATAGCTTCAACTCTTGCGCGCACTTGTTCATTTTTTTGAAGTAGCGTTGCTCTATCAGCAATTAAGGAATCTTGTCGATCCTTTAAAGATCGGTTTTCATCTTTAAGTTGGCTACAAGTAATTACTAGTTCATCCAGCCGATTTTCTAAGCGGGCTAGTTCCTGAACAAAATCATTTTCATTTAAATCTGACATTGATGAGAATATAGTGTTAGTTAGGTCTTATGGTCAACATTTCATTTTCATAATTTAGTTAAGCCATTTAAAATAAGTTCTTTATATGTATTATTTACCCTAATAACTTAATTATATGAACAATCATTTACCGGCTGAATCTCATCCTTTAAGAGAGGTGTTGAACATAGCAAATATAACCCTGGCTTTACCCGAAGTGCATGGTTCTTGCTGCGGTTGGGTTTGTCTTGGCGGTGCTAAATCGATTAAATACTGGGCAACAGAACTTATTGGAATAGTTGATAAAAATGATACTTTAGCCCTAGATCAAGAAAAAAAGTTGCATGAATTTTCCGCTGAAAATTTACTTAAACTTGAAAAAGGCGATCTTGATTTTAATCTATTACTCCCTTCTGATGACTGCTCTTTAGACGAGCGAACCACTGCTTTAGCAGAATGGTGCCAGGGTTTTATAGACGGTATAGCTCTTGGAAGTAAGGCTAATTCTAATTTATCAAAAAAATTGTTTGATTTGGGTGTGATGCGCGAAATTCTAGAAGATTTTAGTGAAATTACTCTTGCGGTCGTTGGCGCTGATGAAGAAGAAGTCACAGAAGACGCGTATGCTGAGATTGTCGAATATGTTCGTATATCAGTGCAGCTCGTTTATGATGAGACTAAAAATTTTCGGAATAATTTTGGGACTACTCAATGAACCCTAAGGAATTTAAGAGACGTCGTCGTGATTTAATGAGAATGATGGGGAAAGGGGGTATAGCGATTTTGCCTTCTGCTCCCACAAGATTAAGAAACCGAGATGTCGGTTATGCTTATCGGCAGGACAGTGATTTTTATTATCTTACTGGTCTAGCTGAATCCGAATCAGTTACTGTTCTAATTCCAGGGCGCGCTGCAGGAGAATGTTTAATTTTCTGTCAACCTGCAGATTTCGAAAAAGAGATTTGGGATGGTAAGCGAGTATCGCCACTTGCGGCAAAACGCGATTATGGCGCTGATCAGGCATTCTCTATAGATTTAATTGACGATCAATTACCAGACCTGATTCAACAATGCGAACGTATCTATTATACGATGGGAGTGCACCCAGAATTTGATAAACGTTTGATTAATTGGGTTGCCGATATTCGCCAACGTTCGCGAGGAGGAGTTCATGCCCCTGATGAGATTATTGCATTAGATCATATTCTCCATGACCTTAGGCTTTACAAAAGTCGATCAGAAATTAGCGCTATGCGGAAATCTGCAAAAATTGCCATAAAAGCTCATGAAAGAGCTATTCAGAGATGCAAGCCTGGGATGCATGAATATGAGCTCGAGGCAGAATATATCTATGAATTTCGGAAACACGGAGTTGATTGTTCTTATCAACCTATTGTTGGGGGAGGGAGTAATGCATGCATTCTTCATTATGTTGATAACAATCAACTATTGGTTGATGGAGATTTGGTTCTTGCTGATGTAGGTTGTGAATATAACTATTATGCTTCAGATGTTACAAGAACTTGGCCAATCAATGGAAAATTTAGCATTCCTCAACGAGAGCTATATGAAATTGTACTTGAAGCTCATGATGCAGCCATAGAGAAAGTTCAACCTGGAAATCACTGGAATGATCCGCACGATGCAGCACTTCGAGTTATCAGTAAAGGCTTATTAAATCTTGGCTTACTTAAAGGAAAATTACAATCTGTTATAAAGTCCGAGGCCTATCGAGAATTTTTTATGCATCGAACTGGTCATTGGCTTGGAATGGATGTTCATGATGTTGGAGATTATAAAGTTTCTGATCAATGGCGCCTTTTGGAGCCAGGTATGATTCTTACAGTAGAGCCAGGTATCTATGTTAGGTCAAAAAGTAAAGCACCTGCTAGATTTAGAAATATAGGTATTCGTATAGAAGATGATGTTTTAGTAACAAAACAAGGCCATGATGTTTTAACAGCAGGATTGGTTACGAATCCGGATGAACTTGAATCATTAATAGGTTCACTTAGTATCTAATGCCGTTAGATAAGAATGAAACAAGTGATTTTGATATTATCATTGCTGGCGGCGGCTTGGTAGGCGGGAGTCTCGCATTAGCTCTTTCTGGTTCTTCTCTCAGGACCGCAGTGATTGAACCAATTTCTCCAAGTGAATTTGAGCAATCAAGCTTTGATAATCGCACTATCGCTTTATCGCATGGCAGTTGTAAAATTCTTCATGCTCTGGGTATATGGGATAGCCTTAATTTAACGAAAAGCATTTGGCCAATTAGAAAGATTCATATTTCAGAGCAAGGTCGATTTGGCACAGCGCTTATAGACCATTATGAGCAAGGAGTACCTGAGCTTGGCTTTGTAATTAAAAGTAGAGATCTTGGTTTTGCTATTTGGCAACATCTTCAGGATAAGCCTAACGTAGAATTAATTTGCCCAGCAAAGGTATCTTCAACCCTAATGGGTAGCAATCTTCGAAAAGTTGATATTACGAGTAATAATTCTAATTTTTCAGCCACTACGTCTCTTCTAGTTGCGGCAGATGGTTCTCGCTCTAAATTACGTCAACAGCTGAACATAACTACTAAAGAATTTGATTACAATCAGGTTGCAGTTGTTGCAAATTTAGGTATTGATCCTCATAGAAGCGCTAATACAGCTTATGAGCGTTTTACCCCAGATGGGCCGCTCGCGATACTCCCCGGGCCTGATGGTAGATACAGTTTAGTTATGGCTATTAGTGCAACCAATGCTAATTCAATACTTGAGTTAGATGATGATGATTTTTTAAAAATGCTACAGAATTCATTTGGTTATCGTTTGGGAAAGTTTAGAAAAATTGGGAGAAGAATAGGCTATCCATTAAGTCTTTTAGTGGCTAAAAATTTATTCGCAGAACGTGCAGTTTTGGTAGGTAATGCTTCTAATACATTGCATCCTGTTGCAGCACAGGGATTTAATCTTGGGTTAAGGGATATCGCATGTCTTGCTGAATTGATTGCAGATGGCATGAATCTTGATAGAAGAAATTTTGATATTGGTGGCTTAGATTTACTTCAGTCTTATTCTGAATGGCGAGAGAGTGATCAAGGAAGGGTTGTTCAGTTTACTGATGGACTTATACGTGGTTTTCGTCCAGTAGATAGTTTATCGGCTAATATTCGCGGACTGGCGCTTGCAAGCTTCGATATTTTTCCAGGCGCAAAAAAAATACTAGCTCATCACACCATGGGCCTCAGCGGACGTTCAACTCGCTTGACAAGAGGCTTATCACTTTGATTAATCGCGCATTAAATGATCATTTTGATATTGCAATAGTCGGCGGCGGGGTTGTTGGCTTAACTCTGGCGAACTTATTAACTCAGGATAATGATAATTCTACGTTTATACCTCGAATAGCTCTGATTGAAGCTAATCCACCAAAGAAACACTCTGGAATTAATGATCAATTGAGAGTTTCTGCTGTTGGGCCCGCTGCAAAAAATATCTTAAGCCGGGCTAATATTTGGGGTTTGTTACAGAAAGATGATTACTGCCCTTATTTAAACATGCACGTTTATCAGAAAGGCATTCAAGATAAAGATACTCGAGAAATTAAATTTTCGTCTTCAGAACTCGGGGTTAAAGAACTTGGACATATTGTTAGCAATTTTGCACTGCGAGAAGCAGCCTGGTCAAATCTTGCAGCGTTGAAAAAAGTTGAATTTATTACTAGCTATCCCCCAAATCATTTAGAAAAGATTGATGGGTATTGGGAAATAAAATTTGCGAGTGGAACCAATATAAAATCGCGCTTAATTATTGGTGCAGATGGAATTCATTCCTGGGTTCGCCAGTCGATTGGCCTTGAAATAAATAGAATTAATCATAATCAGACTGCAATTGTTGCTGAGATTGAATCGGAGCATCCGCATAATTATACCGCTCACCAAAATTTTCTACCTTCAGGGCCTGTTGCTTTTCTGCCTCTTGCAAATGGCCATTGCTCAATGGTTTGGACCTGTGAAAAAAAAACCGCGGAAGAATTATTGGCTGTTGACATCAAGAAGTTTTCCAGTCAGCTGGAAGATTCCATGGGTAAGTTATTAGGTGAATTAAGATGTGTATCTAAACGAATGAGTTTTTCCCTAGCAAGTGCCAACTTAAAAAGTTATACCGGCAGACGTTTTGCACTTATTGGCGATGCTGCGCATCAAGTCCATCCTTTAGCAGGTCAGGGATTGAATTTAGGTATTTTAGATGCAGCTTCGCTAGCAGAAAATCTAAAGACACATTTGCAACTTAACGAGGCCGACCCAGGCGATTATTTAGTATTACGAAGGTATGAGCGCGCTCGCAAAAGTAATAATATTATTACTCAGAAAGTCTTAATGGGGCTAAATAGTATTTTCACCAATGCTGATTCGGCATTTCTGGGCGGAATTGGACTTAATATTCTTGACAAGGCGACCCCCATCAAAAATTTACTGGCTCGATATGCAATGGGTCAGTTCTCTCAGCCACCTATTTCGAAGTAGTTTGGAAAAAAACCCATTAAATTGGTTTTGCAGTCACCATTGTTTTGGTTATTATGGTAGTTCAATCTTTTAGATTCGCGTGAGAGTGCGGGCTTTATATCATTGCTAAGACAATGTAACCCGCCGCCGAAGGCGCAACTCGCTCGGAAACGCTCAGGCAAAAGGATGGCGGATCTGGATTGACTCTGGAGAGTGGCTCCCAATTTGGAGCCCACCGAAGGGGTACGGTGAGCTTTCTGCATCACCCGATCTCTCAGGTAACCGGACAGAGGGGCGACAATAATTTTTTAGTCGTTTCTTTTTTTATAAGGTTACTGGTGAATTACTTTGGGTAAGAAGACCGGACTGTATGAGTGTCATAAATTGGCAGGCGCTCGCTTTGTTGATTTTGGTGGGTGGGATATGCCACTGCATTACGGTTCTCAAATAGATGAACATAAGGCAGTTCGATCTAGAGCAGGTGTATTTGATGTATCTCATATGTCAGTGGTTGATTTCTCAGGTGACGATAGCCGAGAATTTTTAGCTATCTTATTGGCCAATAATATTGATCGATTGGAAATACCTGGCAAAGGTCTCTACAGCTGTATGCTTAATGATGATGGCGGAGTTATTGATGATCTGATTGTTTATCATATTGGAGATAAGAGTTATCGCGCTGTACTTAATGCTTCGCGCCGGGAGGCAGATTTAAATTGGATACAGGAACGAGCAATCGATTTTAAGGTAGAGATTTCTGAGCCCCAAGATCTTTGTATCCTTGCTTTACAAGGACCGCAGGCTATAAAACAGGCAACAGCTTTATTGCCTTTAGAAATCCAGCAGGCCGCACTGCAACTTCCAAAGTTCGGCTGTTTGCATGTAAATGAATTTTTTATTTCTAGGACAGGTTATACCGGTGAAGATGGCTTAGAAATCATTCTACCATCCGACCAAGCCGAGGCCCTATGGAGTGGATTGCTTAAAATAGATATTCAGCCATGCGGTTTGGGAGCAAGAGACACTCTTCGTTTAGAAGCAGGGCTAAATCTCTATGGCCAAGATATGTCCGAAGATTTTTCACCATTGGAATGTGGACTTACATGGACAGTTTGTTGGGACCCAATATCTAGAGAATTTAATGGCCGACAAGCACTGGAGAGAAAAAAGATTGATGGGGTTCAAAGTAGATTTGTTGGCTTATTTTTAGATCAGCGAGGAATTATGCGTTCTGGCCAGAGGGTAATAACTTCGAAAGGTGATGGTCTAATAACTAGCGGCGGATTTTCCCCAAGCTTACAAAGGTCAATTGCTTTCGCAAGAATTCCAATTTGTGAAGATGTGGATTGCAAAGTAGAAATAAGATCTAAATTGATACCTGCTTCTATAACTGAGACAGCTTTTTTAAGCAGGAAAAATTTTTAACTGAAGAAATTTGATATTGCACGGAGAGAATAAATGAGCGAGATTCCTAATACCTTTTATTACACCACTGACCATGAGTGGATAAAGCTAGAAGAAGATGGGGATGTGACAATTGGAATTACAGACCATGCTCAGGAAGCTTTAGGAGAGCTTGTATTTGTGGAATTACCAGCAATTGGAGATTCATTTTTGGCCAATGATGCATGCGCCGTAGTTGAATCAGTAAAGGCGGCAAGCGATATCTATTGCCCAATTGCAGGAGAGGTTGTCAGCATTAATGAGGCATTGCAAGATACCCCTGAGTTAATTAATCAGAATGCATATTACGATGGTTGGGTATTCAAACTGAAACCTCAAAATAGTATTGATTTAGAAGAACTTATGAATGCAGATTCCTACAAACAATTGCTTTCAGAATTAGAAGATTAATTTTAGAAAATCAGAAGAGGCTAATTGTGCCATTTGTTCCACATACAGAAAATGATATAAAAAAAATGCTTGCGACGATCGGAGTCGAAAACGTTAAGAGCTTGTTTGATGAGATCCCGTCAGAATTGCGAATTGATGGTTTAACAAACATAGGTAATGCTCTTACCGAGTCAGAAATTTCTGATCTTATGCGGCAGCGTGCGCGACAGGATGGTGAACCAATATGTTTTATTGGCGGAGGGGCTTACGATCATTATGTGCCTGCAGTTGTCTGGGATATTGCAACTCGGGGTGAGTTTTATAGTGCATATACCCCTTATCAAGCAGAAGCAAGTCAAGGAACGCTTCAGGTTATTTATGAATTTCAATCAATGCTTGCGAGTTTGACTGGCTTAGAAGTTTCCAATGCCTCCTTATACGATGGCGCCACCGCATTTGCAGAAGCTTGCTTGATGGCAGTCCGAGCAAATCGAAAATGCACTTCTAAAAAAATTCTTGTCCCTTATGTAATGCATCCTTTGTATCGAAAGGTTGCCGAGGTTTTACTTAAAGGTCAGGCGATCGAGCTAATTGAGTTGCCAATGCTCAATGGCCTTACGGATCAAAATGTGCTCACTAATTTTAAAAATGGTGATTTCGCAGCCCTTTGTATTCAGCAGCCAAGTTTTTTTGGCACTTTAGAGGCAGTAGATAATCTGACTGATTGGGCGCACGCTCAAGATGCCTTAGTGATTGCCGTAACAAACCCTATGTCTTTAGCTGTTCTTCGACCACCGGGACAATGGGGAGATAAGGGCGCTGATATAGCTTGTGGTGAAGGGCAGCCTTTGGGCATTCCTGTGTCTTCGGGGGGTCCCTATATTGGTTTTCTTACCTGTAAAAAAACCATTGTTAGGCAAATGCCGGGACGAATTGTTGGACGAACAATCGACATTGACGGGAAACCAGGTTTTACTTTAACGCTGCAAGCGCGCGAACAACATATTAGGCGCTCGAGAGCGACTTCGAACATTTGTACTAACCAAGGACTAATGGCAACTGCGGCAACTATCTATATGTCTTTAATGGGCGCCTCAGGAATTTCTAAAATTGCGAGTACTTGCAATGCCAATACTTATAAGCTTCTTGAAGCATTAACTGCTATTCCTGGTGTGGAAAGAACATTTCCTTCAGCCATATTTCATGAGGCAGTTATCAGTTTCAAACAGCCTGTTTCATCAGTACTTGAGCAATTGGCCTTAAGAGGGATTCTGGGAGGCTTCGATTTGTCAGAAAGTTATCCGGAGTTAGAGAATCCTTTGTTGATATGTGCAACTGAAAATAGATCAGATGCAGATATTCGTATGTATGCCGATGCGCTAAGAGAAATTTTGGGGGCCTCATGACTGAACCATTAATTTTCGATTATCAGTCCACGAGCAGGGATAATTTTGTCGTAACCAAACCATTGACAGAATTGCCTGAGGATTTATTAAGAGAGGATCAGCCTTTATTACCTAGCGCATCTGAATTAGAGGTTGTAAGACATTACACTCGATTATCACAACGAAATTTTTCCATCGACACTGAGTTTTATCCGCTGGGCTCTTGCACGATGAAGTACAACCCCAGAATCTGTAATCGACTTGCAATGCTCCCCGAATTTTTATCTCGACATCCTCTTGGTCCCGAAGAGCATGGTCAGGGTTATCTTCAGACTATGTTTGAACTTCAGGAAATGTTGCAATCAGTCACAGGTATGGAAGCTGTATCACTTACACCGATGGCAGGTGCACAAGGTGAGTTCGCTGGCGTTGCAATGATTCGCGCTTATCATGAGTCTCAAGGAGATTTAGAGCGAACTGAAATTATTGTTCCCGATGCTGCTCATGGAACTAATCCAGCCACCGCAACAATGTGCGGATGCGATGTTGTGGAAATTCCAACTCGCTCTGATGGCGATCTTGACATTGAAAAACTTATTGAATCTGCAGGACCAAAAACTGCTGGTATTATGTTGACCAATCCATCCACTCTAGGCTTATTTGAACGTCAGATTTCAATAATTGCTGATATCGTGCACCAAGCAGGAGGTTTGCTTTATTACGACGGAGCTAATTTAAATGCTATTTTGGGTAAAGCGCTACCTGGTGAAATGGGATTTGACGTTGTGCACATGAATCTACATAAAACATTTTCAACTCCTCATGGCGGCGGCGGGCCAGGCTCAGGAGCTGTAGGTGTGAACAATAAACTTAAACCATTCCTACCGGTTCCTTTTGTTACCCATAGAAACAATCAATTTCAATGGGTAACTGAATCAGATTTGCCAGAATCGATTGGAAGATTATCCGCATTTATGGGTAATTCAGGCGTTTTGCTGCGTGCTTATGTCTACATGCGAATGCTTGGTCAGAAAGGCATGGAGCGAGTATCCGATTTCGCGGTCCTAAATGCTAATTATCTAATGGCACGTTTGCTTGAAGCAGGATTTGATATTACCTTTAGCGATCGTCGTGCTAGTCATGAATTCGTTGTGTCTTTGAAGCAGTTAACTCGTGAGACAGGAGTTACAGCAATGGATGTTGCAAAGGCATTGCTTGATAAAGGGTTTCACGCCCCTACAACGTATTTTCCATTACTTGTGCCGGAGTGTTTACTAATTGAGCCAACTGAGTCAGAGTCTCGACGCTCCCTTGATGGTTTTGTTTCAGCGCTGATAGATATTCGTGATCAAGCATATGAAGATCCTAGGGTCATTAAAGATGCGCCGATTAATATGCCAGTTAGACGTTTAGATGATGTTAGGGCTGCTAAACATCCAGATTTAATTTGGCAACCAGAGAAAGGAAAAGTTTAGATTGCTGATTTATATTGAGGAAATTAATCAATGGCCGCATTAATTTGTGGGTCTATGGCCTATGACAACATTATGGTTTTTTCTGGTAGGTTTAAGGAGCAAATACTTCCCGATCAGATTCATATTCTAAATGTTGCTTTTTTGGTACCAGAACTAAGGCGTGAATTTGGTGGTTGCGCTGGGAATATTGCCTATAACTTAAAACAGTTAGGGGGCAACGGCTATGCTATGGCAACAGTTGGTGAGGACTTTGGTTCTTATAGAGTTTGGTTGAGCGAAAATCAGATTGATACTCGTTATATTAATGAGATTTCCGACACTTTAACCGCTCAAGCATATATAACAACTGACTTGGACGATAATCAGATTACGGCATTCCATCCAGGGGCTATGGATCATTCCCACAAATTTGCCATTCCTGAAAACATCGAAATCACTTTAGGTATGGTCTCTCCTGACGGGCGAAAGGGAATGCTTAAACACGCTGACCAATTTGCTAAAGCGAATATTCCATTTTTATTTGACCCTGGCCAAGGTTTGCCTATGTTTGAAGGTTCTGAGCTAAAGGATTTCATCAAGAAGGCAACCTGGATAGCAGTGAATGAGTATGAGAGTGAAATGCTTCAGGAAAGAACCGGATGGTCAGAAAAGGAAATTAGTAACCAAGTTAAAGCGCTGATTGTTACCAAGGGTGCTGAAGGCTCAACGATTTTTTCCGGTTCAGATCAGCTTGATATTCCTGCTATAGCTACAAATGATTTGCGCGACCCGACGGGTTGTGGCGATGCTTATCGTGCAGGATTACTTTACGGTTTATTAAATCACTGGAACTGGAAGGATACAGGCAATCTTGCGACTTTGTTGGGAGCATTGAAAATTGCCAGTCTTGGTACACAAAATCATAGCTTTGATCCAGTAAGTATTGCGACAGATTTTGAGAAAAAATTTGGTTACAAGATGCCATCGAGTTAATTATAAAATCTTTTTTGGTTTTATATAAAAGCAATCTTGAAACTAGCGCTTTAAAGATGCTAAATCTAACCTTTGGATCCTGGGTTTAAGAATATTAAGTTGGTTAAGAATGTATAAAGCATTGAAGCAAGGCTACTTTAATTGCGTGCTAGATAATGCGCGCCTTACCCTTGGTTTTTGTATCACCATCGTTTTTATTTTTGCATGGTTTATTCCTCAATTTGAGCTTGATGCTTCTTCCGATTCGCTTTTATTAGAAGACGATCTGGACCTACAATATTACGTTGAGACTATCGATCGTTTTGGCTCAGATGATTTTCTCGTAATTACCTATACCGCGCGTAAAGATTTGTTTAAAACTTCTGCTTTAAATGATTTAAAGCAACTAAGGGACGAATTACTCCTGCTCCCTAATGTTGATCAGGTTATCTCTATCTTTGATGTTCCCTTGATTGATAGTCCTAGGATAAATTTAGCACAATTGCAAGATCATATTCCAACCTTAAGTGATCAGAATATAGATATAGAACTGGCTAAATTAGAACTCCTTGAAAGCCCAATCTATAAGAATTTACTCATGAGTCTAGATGGTGATACTACTGCTATTCTTTTGAAATTAAAGCGCAATCAGGAAATATTGGATTTAGAAGATCAGCGTAACGAGATACGAAAGAAAAATCTTAACGATGATCAAACAGATATTGAAAAAAATCTAGAGCAGGAATACACAAAAAAAATTAAAGTTTTACGCGCTCAATTGTTGGATCGTCAGCAGAAAGACATCACATCTATTCGAAGCATCCTACTTTCGTATGAAGGCGAAGCAGAAATCCACCTTGGCGGCGTTGCTATGATTGTTAGCGACATGATTGAATATATCCGAAATGATATTGCTGTCTTTGGATCTGCTATTTTAATCTTTTTGATTTTAATGTTGAGCATAATTTTTCGTCGAATTCGATGGGTTGTTATTCCTTTGACTTGTTGCGCAGTGTCCGTTTTATTGATGGCGGGTTTATTAGGCCATTTACAATGGCGAGTAACCGTCGTTTCATCGAATTTTGTCGCCTTATTATTAATCTTTAGTTTATCAATTACAGTTCATTTAATTCAGCGTTATCGGGAACTTCATTTAGAAAATAAAGATCAGTCACAGCGTTGGCTCGTTATGCACACCATGCGATATAAATCTCTACCCTGTATCTTTACTGCAATAACGACCATGGTTGGTTTTGCTTCACTCTTGGTCAGCGGAATACGGCCCGTGATTGATTTTGGCTGGATGATGGTTATAGGTATGTTTGTTGTTTTAGTTACCGCGTTTATTGTTTTCCCAGCAATGCTGATGCTCTTAAGTGCGGGTGAGCCTCAGCAAGAAGATGACGCCACACAATCAATCACTGGCTTTTTTGCAACCTTTGTTCAGAAGCATTCCTTTGTCATAGCTATTAGCGGGGTTCTTCTTACTGTTATTAGCATGATAGGGGTTACACGTTTAAAAGTTGAAAATCGTTTTATTGATTATTTTAAGGAAAATACTGAAATCTATCAGGGTATGTTGAAGATAGACCAAGAACTGGGGGGCACAATGCCACTCGATATTGTGCTAGATGCAGATAGGAAATTTATAAGTCAGCAAAGTTTCACAATTAACCAAGATGATAGTTTTGCAGAAGATGATTTTGATGATGAATTTAACGATGATTTTGGCGAAGAATTAAATAATGAATTTATTCTTGCTGAAGGTTCGTTTAATGATCTTGGCGCCACGAGCTATTGGTACAATAATTTTAGGCTCGATAAAGTCCGAGAAGTGCATGATTATCTTGATCAATTACCTGAAACTGGCAAGGTTTTATCTATGGCAACTACCATGGAAGCACTTGAAATTTTAAATCAAGATAAAACTCCTGGAACATTTTTTCTCTCGGTTCTTTATAATCGTTTGCCGTTAGATATTAAACAGGCTCTTTTTGATCCTTATTTGTCAGCTGATGGAAATAAAGTAAGATTTTCGACTCGAATTCTAGAAACTAATAAAGAGCTTAGGCGCGAAGAGCTTCTGGGGAAAATTAGAAATCATTTGACTAATGAGATGGGCTTTGAGCCGGATCGTGTTCATTTGACAGGCATGATGTTGCTTTATAATAACGTACTCCAAAGTCTATATCGTTCTCAGATTCTAACCATGGGTGTGGTTTTTACTGCCATTATGATTATGTTTGCCGTTCTATTTAGATCCATTCGAATTGCATTTTCAGCAGTTTTACCAAGTGTTTTTTCAGTAGGTATGATTCTTGGTGGAATGGGTTTAGTGGGGATACCTTTGGATATTATGACAATAACGATTGCAGCTATATGTATTGGTATTGGAGTTGATAATTCTATTCACTATGTGCACCGTTATCGACAAGAACTGTCCAAAGAGAGTAATCACATCAAAGCAATGAAAAATAGTCACTCTAGTACTGGGCGCGCAATGTTTTATACATCCTTGATAACATTTATCGGATTCTCAATTTTGGCGTTATCAAATTTTATTCCAAGTATTCTATTCGGTTTGCTCACAGGGTTAGCGATGCTTATTGCATTGATTGCCAATCTTACTTTTCTGCCTTTATTGTTAAAGTTAGCAAAAGTAAGCTAGTTTTTTTAATAAGCCATTGAAACTAAGTTTACTATCGGAATAAAGCAAGCAGTTATTTCAATAATTATTTCTTCATACCATCCAAGATTTTTACTTGGATTAATTTTGCTCATAATAGTACTCTAGGAAAAAATTAATTAAAAAAAGTGATTTGAGAATAATTAATTATTCCTAATTATTCTTTTCTAAAAGATAACTATTTGTAGCAAAACGTAACTTAAGGAAACATTGAGAGTTTATAGAAATATAAGTAAAATTTTTTAACTTCCTATTGCAGTGGTAGTAGGAATATCATTTGCTTTGATATCAGCTTCAGCATTTCGGAATTGCAACTTTGCGAGACGGGCATATAGTGGATTAGTAAGGACTAATTCGCTATGACTGCCTATTGCCTGAATTTTTCCTTTGTCCATTACAACAATTCGTTTCGCTTTTAAAACAGTCGCTAATCGATGAGCAATAATTATTGTCGTCCTATTTTGCATTAGATTTTCAAGAGCTTCTTGAACTAAACGTTCGCTTTCAGCATCTAAAGCGCTTGTTGCTTCATCTAGCAAAAGCACTGGAGGGTTTTTTAATATGGCTCTGGCAATAGCTATACGTTGACGTTGACCGCCCGATAAGCGTGTGCCTTTTTCACCAAGAAAAGTCGCATAGTTTTCTGGTAATTCCTGAATAAATTCATCTGCAGCTGCGGCTTTTGCTGCGTTTATTACCTCCTTATCAGTTGCATCTGGCCTACCATATCGAATGTTCTCCATTGCGCTTGCGCCAAAAATTACTGTTTCTTGAGGGACAAATCCTACAAGAGAACGAACTTCTTCTGGATCAGCTTGCTGAATATCTACTTGATCAATTCGAAGACTACCGATACTGGGGTCATAAAACCTAAGCAATAGCTGGAAGCAAGTGCTCTTGCCTGCACCTGAAGGCCCTACAAAAGCTATAGTTTCACCCGGTTCTATATTAAGTGTAAAGTCCTCTATAGCTAATTGAAGTGGTCGAGATGGGTAGCTAAAACTAACATGATTAAATTCAATGGCACCTTCTCTTTTTGAGCTCAAGGGAACTGGAACATCTGGTATCTGAATCATTGGCTTGGCAGCTAATAATTCAATGAGACGTTCCATTGCTCCTGCAGCACGTTGCACTTCACCCCACATATCACTAAGCATTGCTCCAGAACTTGCTAGTAAAACCGTGAAAATTACAAATTGTGCAAGCTCTCCTGCTTGCATTGATCCGTCAAGTACTTCACGAATGCCAAGCCAGAGTACTAGGGCAATGGTTCCTAGAAGTAAAAACATACTTCCAAATGACATTACAAATCGAGCCCGAATTCTGCTTACAGCAGCTAAGAATGCAGCTTCAGCGGTCTCACTAAATTTTTGACTTTGCAATGGTTCAAGCGTAAATGCTTGAACTATTTGAATAGCATTAAGAGTTTCATTTGCCATGCCGCTTGAATCCGCGACTTTATCTTGAGCAGCCCTAGATAATTTTCGAACTTTGCGAGCTATAATAATAATTGGAATGATTACAGCTGGAAGGAGCAGCAAGATAATCATGGTAAGTTTTGGGCTGGTGTACAGAACTCCTAATATTGAAATAACCAACATAATGCTTGATCTTAAGGCAATCGAAATACCAACACCTGAGATTGACTGAACCAATGTTGTGTCGGTTGTCAATCGCGATAGAATTTCACCAATTTGCGTTACTTCGAAGAAAGCAGGATCTTGACGAATAACGTGCGCGTAAACTTTACTACGTAAATCTGCAACCACTCTTTCTCCAAGCCATGTGATGAGGTATAAACGCGCAGCTGAAAGAATACTGATACCAAAAATTACAAAGATAACGATACGAAAGTAATAATCAATAAGTTCGGAATTTCCAGTAGTGATACCATTATCAATTAGATATCGGGCTGCAATAGGCAGGCTTGCAGTTACTGCAGAAGCAGCTATCAGTACTGTTAATGCAAGATAAAGTGTGCCTTTATATGGTCGGATTAGAGGCCAAACAGCTTTTAAAGGCCCTAAGGATTTACCTTTAGGTCTTTCTTCTAGCTCAGGATGGCCTGGAGGCATAGGGAATATTCCTTAATCTTTAAATTTAATTTTTATTGTATTGGTTTAAAATATTAAACCAATGGCTTATTTGGATATTGCCCTTTAGATGGTTTTTTTGGACAAACATTAAACAAAAGTTTGTGTAGAATTTCTTCAATTTAATAATTAGATAAATTGTTGATAGCATATTAATTTATTTTAGCAACTAAATAACGCATAAATTGTACAGTTTTTTATTCGATATAATAGTTTTAAGGATTAATTATGTCAGGGCTCGTTTGTTGGAGATGTGGGTTAGGATTGGATCAGCTGAGCCTCCCCTTATCTAGAATGGATGAATGTCCAGAATGCAAGGTGCATCTTCACGTGTGTAAGATGTGCCAGAATTTTGATCCTTCTGTTACTTTATCATGTCGAGAAGATGATGCGGAAGAAGTTCGAGAGAAGCAATCAGCTAATTTTTGTGATTATTTTAAAGCAGCTAATGGCGCATTTGATCAGAATATCGCCAAAGTTGAGCAACTAGCAAAAATTGAGGCTAATTCCCTTTTTTACGATTCAGATCAGTTAGAGTCAGAGATTCCTCCAAGTAATTTTTTAGCTGAAGACCTATTTAAAGAGGATAAAGGCTGATAATTAAATTATTTTAGGCTCTAGGCTAATTTTTTTAAATTTTTAAGGAAAGAAATCGAGGTAAATTTATGGCTGAGTTATATGAACGTATTGCGGGTGAACGCCGACGATTGAGAGAAGTTCGACAAATGATGACTGCAGCAGTTGAATTGAAATCGAGGGGAGATAAGGATTACGTAACGTTCTACATTGCAATTGGAGATTATTTCGAAGCTGCTATGGATCGGCTCCATGAGCAAGATATCCGTATGGGAGATCTTCTTAACAAGAAAGCTGATTTGAGTCAGCCTAAAAATCAACAGGCAATGAAAGAATTGGATGCTCGACTGGAAGGTAATCAGCTTCACTTAAAGGAATTAATGACTGCGCGTGATAGTTTAAAACAGAAAAACGAACTTGCTCTAGAGGAGTTTGAAGTTGCTGGCAAAGGTTACAGTGATTTTATCATTAATAATATGGGTCATCATCCCGGAACCAATGACATGGCCCAAGAAGTATTCTCAGCAGAAGATTGGAATTATATGGCATACATTAGTGATGATGATCTTCAAAATCAGGAACGCCTCTATGATGATGTAGTTGCTGCAAAACCTAAGGGACTTTCCTTAGAAAATTAGTTACAGTTTAGAGCAAATTTAATTTATTAAGCCTCAAGGGTGACATCCGTCGAAGCAGATTTTATCTTGCACTGAATAAGCAACGTTATCGGTATCTAGATCGTGCATGTACACATCGCCTAAAATATAGTTCAAGGCACCAATAACGGATTTATCGTCAGAAAGATCGATGGCTGCACCAAAATTGACACGAACAATTCCATCGTCCCCGTAAATACTTGATGAGATGGAAGGTAAGATTTTGGAATCCTGAATCCAAGAACCTGAGTCACGGGAGAAAATATAGGCTGCTCCCGCGCGATCTCCAAGATCATCGTCTCCCGGGGCACCTACTATGATGACATCGCCTTGAATCGCAATAGCTTGTCCGAAATTCATATTGTCGTTTACTTTATTCGGTTCCAGTTTTGCATCTTCAACCCAAGTGCAGTTATTACGTCTAAAAACGTATGCTGAGCCACGGTTATTACCACCTACTGCATCATCTCCAAATGCACCAGCAACAAGGTAGTCGCCATTGATATCCAGTGATAAGCCCATGTTGTCGGCGCCATTGCCGTCGCTGGCTTCAAGTTTTGCTTGCTCAACCCAAGCACCATCTTGACGAACAAATACATAAGCGTTTCCTGCGTATAGACCCGCTGGGTTTAAGTCCATCATTGAATTTACAGCTAGTGTGTCGCCTTCAAGCGTTAATGCACGACCAAAATGGTCGTTAATATCCATATCAGAGGAATACAGTTTCGCTTCTCGAGTCCAGGTTGTGCCATCGCGAACAAAAACGTGCACCGCTCCTGAGTTAGGCCCTTGATCGTCGTCATGCCAGGCACCAACCACTGCGGTGTTCTCATACAAGTCGCCAGAGAAGCCGAAACCATCTAAGTTGTTGCTGTCGCCTGCTAGATTGGCTTCCAAAGTCCAATTGCCAGATCCATCTCGCACAAAGATGTGCGCCGACCCAGTACCTTGGTAATCTCCGGCAGCAATGGCCGCTACCAATAACGTGTCATTATGCAAGGCAATTTTTCGGCCAAAATTAGCTGCCGCACCCGGATTGGAAATTTTAGCTTGCTGAGTCCAATTACCGCCACTGTCACGAACGTAGATATAGACATAACCAACATTTTGTCCTTCCTCACGCGAAGCGCCGACGGCCGCCGTGTCACCATCGATTGAAACAGAATAAGCATAAGAATCACCTGCCTCCCACCACGGAAGACTTGGATCTAAAACCTGGTCGCCAGTAAATTGAGCTTCTTGAGTATGGCTAAATAAATTAGCAGAAAAAAATGAAAAGCTAATTAATAGCGCAGAAAAGCAAAAATTGGAAAAATAATTAACTCTTAAACTCAAAATTTTTCACCAATGAATTTCTTCAATTCGTATTTGTTACTAAATTTAATAACTTAATCGATTTTACTTTAAATTTAATTAAAATTAAATTTTTTGTGGGTATAAGTTTGTATATCTCTATAGATATTTACGAGAATTAAATTAAATTAGATCCATAGTAATCTCAAGTTTTTAGATGGATAATGAAATCCTAAATTATTAAATAATTAATTTATAATCAATAATATATATCTAATTTTTTTCATCTGGGCTTGCAGCCGCGACATATAATCCATTTAATGCTTGGTTTAGAGTTTTGCTTGGCCTCATAGCTTTTGCAGTGATTTTTTCATTTGGTCGATAGTAACCACCTAGATCTATGGGCGAACCTTGGGAATCATTTATTTCCGTAATAATTTTTTTCTCATTCTCTTTAAGTTGTTTTGCTAGCGGTGTGAATTGATTTTTTAAATCAATATTATTTTTTTGCTCTGCTAAGGCTTCTGCCCAATAGAGCGCCAAATAAAAATGACTTCCACGATTATCTAATTCCCTAACTTTCCTTGATGGTGATTTATTTTTAATTAAAAATTTACTGTTTGCCTTGTTAAGGGCTTGTCCTAGAATTTTTGCTTTTTCATTATTAGTTTTTTCCGCCAGTTCTTCTATAGAGACAGCTAGAGCTAAAAACTCTCCAAGCGAATCCCAACGCAAGTGGCCTTCTTGCTCAAATTGTTGAACATGTTTTGGTGCAGATCCGCCAGCCCCTGTTTCATATAATCCCCCACCGGCAAGAAGTGGAACTATGGATAACATTTTCGCGCTAGTACCTAATTCAAGTATTGGGAATAAATCAGTTAAATAATCTCTTAAAACATTACCGGTAACAGAGATTGTATCCTGACCGTTTTTAACTCTTTCTAATGTAATGGATATAGCATCAACAGGTGGGAGAATTTGAATATCCAAATCAGTTGTTTCATGTTTTTTTAGGTATTGATTTACCTTCTTGATTAAATTGGCATCGTGGGCTCGATTGGGATCCAGCCAAAAAATTGCTGGATTCCCAGTACTCCTAGCTCTATTAACCGCTAGTTTTACCCAATCGATGATTGGTAGATCTTTGGTTTGACACATCCGCCAAATATCGCCTTTCTTAACAGTATGCTTGAGAAGAGTTTCACCGTTTTTATTGACGACTTGGACAGCCCCTTTAGTTTTTATTTCAAAGGTTTTATCATGTGATCCATATTCCTGAGCTTTTTGAGCCATAAGACCGACGTTACTGACATTACCCATTGTTTTAACGTCAAATGCGCCATTAGCCTGACAAAAACTAAATACTTGTTGATAAATACCCGCGTAAGAACGATCAGGAATCACTGCTTTTGTATCGTGTAAATTGCCATCAGGCCCCCACATTCTCCCACCCGCTCTTAAGCTTGCTGGCATTGATGCATCGATTATGACATCACTGGGAACGTGTAAATTTGTTATTCCTTTATCTGAATCAACCATTGCTAGGGCAGGGCGAGTTTTATAAATAGCCTTAAGATCAGCTTCAATTTCTTTACGCTCTTTTTCTGGTAATTTTTGAATTTTACTTTCAACATCACCAAGCCCATTTCTTGAGTCAATTCCAATTTTATTAAATATGGAATCGTATTTTTTAAATAAATCTTGATAATATATTTCAACAGCATGACCAAACATAATTGGGTCTGAAACTTTCATCATTGTGGCTTTTAAATGCAGAGATAAAAGTAATTCTTCTTCTTTTGCTTTTTCAGTTACATCCAAAAAAAATTTTCGCAGTTTGTTGCAATCCATGACTGCCGCATCAATAATTTCTTTTTCTGTAACCGGAACTTTCTCCTTAAGAACGCTCTTCATACCATTAGAGTCAACGAATTCTATACGTAAATTGCCCGCAGACTTAATGACTGCGGATTTCTCACTGCTATAAAAATCTCCATCATCCATATGAGCTACATGAGATTTCGAGTCTTTGCTCCAATCACTCATGGAGTGAGGATTGTCTTTGGCAAACTGTTTAACAGCATCAGCAACCCGCCTATCTGAATTACCTTCTCTTAGAATAGGATTAACTGCACTTCCCAGCACTTTCCCGTATCTATTTTTAATTTCTTTTTCAGAATCATTTTTTGGTTCTTCAGGATAATCGGGGATTTTAAATCCCTGAGATTGCAATTCATTTATTGCTGCTTTTAGTTGCGGGATAGACGCGCTGATATTAGGTAATTTAATGATATTAGCTTCAGGTCTTTTTACAAGTTCGCCAAGCTTAGACAAAAAATCTGGTTGTTTTTGGTCTTCTGGGATATTCTCCGGAAAATTCGCAATTATTCTTCCAGCGAGCGATATATCAAAAAGTTCTACTTTGATTCCACAGGCAGATGCAAATTTTTTTATAATCGGTAAAAACGAATAAGTTGCAAGTGCTGGTGCTTCGTCAGTTTGGGTGTATATAATTTTTGACTGAGAATCCGTCATGTTATTCCTTGGTTTAAAGTGCACAAACTTAATAGGGATTGAAATCTCTTAATTAAGATTTTTTGATTCTGAATTGCTTCTAATTTCCCGCAAATTCTTTTTGGACGGGGGATTTTACAGTTTACGGCTGAGATAATCTGCTGAATTTGCAAAATTTTGTCTATTTGATGAGTCTATTAGGTATTATTTCATTCTTTCAATCATAGAGAGAACCTGTTTTCGGTCTAATGAACAAGACTATTAATACTTTAGCTGCATTGGCAGCAGCTTTTCTTATTTTTCTTGCGGGGTCAGCTTCAAGTTTTTTTGATTCATTTCCTGGAAGACTATTTCATGATGCATTTCGAGGCGCTGAAGCTTTATTTATTCAGCAGACCTCATATAAGGATCCTTTCTCTACAAATCTTTGGCATCCGAAATCTCATAATTTTTCAGGAATTGGTAGATTCAATCCTGATCATTCGCAAACAGGTTACACACTTTATACTTCTGGTAATTTTCAAGGCGCGAAATTAATTGATATGACCGGAAAGGTTATTCATCAATGGGAATTGCCTTTTTATGAGGCTTGGCCGAATCCACAGCACCTTGATTTTAGGCCCGATAATGAATTTATTGCCTGGAGAAAAGCATCTCTATTACCAAATGGTGAAATTATTGCATTATATATTGCTGAGGGGATAACCCCTTGGGGCATGGGTGTTGTAAAGCTTGATAAAGATTCAAATTTGATTTGGCAATATTCTGGTAAAGCACATCACGATATAGATATTGATGATAATGGAAATATTTATTTATTAACTCATGAGCTTATTAAAGAGGCTTATACTGGTTTGGCAAGAATTAAACCTCCATACCTCGACGATCGTGTGGTTGTTTTAGATAATCTCGGCAACCAAATTCTGGATATCGGTATTTTAGATAGTTTTGTTGATTCACCTTATGCGTCTTTCTTATTAAACATCCCTCGAAGTTCAAATGGTGATTATCTACATGCCAATGCCATTGATGTCGTTTCACCCGATCTTGCCGATAATCATCCTTATGCAAAAACTGGGGATATCCTGGTATCCATGCGTCAGCCGGCGATTATTGCGCTTATAGATCCGGAATCTAAAAAGGTTCGTTGGGCGCGTCGAGGGAGTTGGATAGGGCAACATGATCCAGATTTTTTGCCTAATGGAAACATGTTAATTTTTGATAATCGAGGAAGGATGCTTTCAGGTGGTTTTTCGCGTGTTCAAGAGTTTAATCCTTTAACCAGCGAATTGGTTTGGGAATATCATGGCAAAGCAGTAGATCCTTTCTTTAGTGGGCTTCGATCCTCTCAACAACGACTCCCAAACGGTAATACTCTAATTACCGAATCTGATCGAGCTCGTCTGCTCGAAGTCACAGTTAATAATACGGTAGTGTGGGAATACGTTAACCCGGAATCAGGTGGACCAGATAACAATTTTCGCCCCGTTCTTATGTGGGGGCAACGTTACTTAGAAAAGGATCTTAAATTTTTAAATTAAATAATAAATTAATGTCAATATTATTTAGAAATTAGGATTTTATTTTCCTCATAGTTAAAGTGAAGAGACAAAAAGTTACTGCGAACGCAACAATAGATGCTAAGCCAAACCAGATTTTTAGTGGCGATAGCGCACAGATAATTCCTATGGCGATAAGTAGGAATAATTGAGGGAAAATTGTTACCCAGTTGTTAATATATGAAACCCAAGAAACAAATTGCATCAGACTGAAAAGGCACATAATTGAATAGAACAAGATGGATTGATTGATGACACTGATATTCGAATAATTTGGCAATAAAGAACCTTGGTCTAGAGCATAAACTGACGTAATTCCCAAAATTACCATAATCAGATTAAGCGCTAAACCTGTCTGTAGGTTTGATATTAAGTCTTCAATTTTGATATTAGGCTGCTTAGCCATAATAGAATAGCGTCGATTAGCGAATACCATACCAAGTTGATAAATCGCATCACCAATAGCGACAGCAAAAGCAATGGTGTCAGATAGATTGGACGATTCGAATGACCTAGGCCACAGAATAAAACCCCTCAATGCCCCGCGCAAAGAAAGGCTGCCTAAAAGTTTGCTCCAGCTTGATTGAAGAGACTTGATAATTTCACTGATCAATATTTTAAAATTATTGGTTGATGGCGCTGCTAAAATTTGTTGTTGAAATGCTACTATCAACTGAACAACACATCCTGCCAATGCCCTTAAGATAAGCAACTCAGTTGCAGTCTTAGATTGTAATATTAGGGCTGCCCCGGCAAAAATTAGCATTGGAATATTGATTAATCGTTCAAAACTACTCGGTGATAACGTTCGAACTGTTCCTGCTAAAAATTGATTTGAAGCAATGGTGAGAACCAATAAAAGAATCGCGGAATTGATATCTTTGCGAATTAAAAACACTATGAATGCAATTAATATTAGCAACCAACAGAGAAGTATGCCCAGAGAGAATTTGCGTGCTTTTTCAATTAGCCCTGAAATTGAAAGCGGTAATTCTAAGTCAACCCCAAGTAAAATCGCTCGGCCGCCAATTAATCCAACTGTAGCGGCAAACATATAATTAGCAAGCTCCCCAGGAAGCATATTTGGTAGAACTGCAACTAGCAATAGTGCTCGAGCCAAGAATGAAGCTAGCTTTAACTTTAGACCGTCACGTGTTTCGCTAAAAAGTTCGCGAAGCTGATCAAAAATACGCACAAATTATCTACCAAATTTTTTTAAGTCGCTGGCTTAATGCGGATTATTCGGCCGCCAGTTTTATGTTCAAGAAGTACATATAGTTTTCCATCAGGACCAATCTCTATGTCACGGAATCGGGCAAGATCTGTCAAAAGGTTTTCTTGATGTTTTACTCTTTTACCTTCAATCTCGAGGCGCAGTAGATCCGTTGCCCTCAATGTTCCCACGATAATATTTCCATTCCATTCAGGAAATTCTTCTGCTTCATAAATTATAAAACTTGAAATTGCGACTGAAGGCGTCCATTCGATAATTGGAAACTTAGCCTCTTTTGCTGGAAGCTCTAACCCTAATTTTTTAGCAACATTTACTGGTCTCCCATCATAGTTAACACCGGATGTGAAAACTGGCCAACCATAATTAGCACCTGAGGCAAGAAGGTTTAATTCATCTCCACCTCGTGGGCCCATTTCTGTACTCCAAAGCTCACCCGTAATACCATTAAATTCAAGCCCCTGAGTGCTTCGGTGACCATATGTCCAAATAGATTTTAATGCTTTTGCGTCCTTAACGAAGGGATTATCTTCAGGGATAGTACCGTCATCTCTAACTCGGTGTATTTTGCCATGAGGTAGGTCTAGATCTTGTATACCCATAAAGTCAAGAGCATCTTTCATCCCCACACTAATATACAAATTATTTTTATCGTCAAAGGAAAGTCGTCCCCCAGCTGCAAGGTCCGAAGTATTTGAATAGGTTTTTAAATCTGCAGACCAGATCAGTTCCTCATCAATCCATTTGCCTTCTTTTATTCGCCCTCGAACAACCCTGTTCATTGAGACTGGGGCATTCGCTTTAATACTAAGATCATTACAGCCTTTGCATCGATCAGTGTAATGAATATAAATCCAGCCATTTTTAACGTAATCTGGATGTTTTTTTATATCCAACATCCAGCCCAGTCCTTGCACTTGACCCAGAAAAATATTTGAGTCATCGTAAGTATTTGGTGCACCAACTATGTAGTCTGATTTTTCGCCATTAGGCGAAATGATTCTTAAACCCCGCATTCTTTCAGAGAGTAAAATATCTCCATTCGGTAATGGCTCGATTGAGAATGGCATAGTATCTAAGCCGCTTGCGATTTCTTCAATGCGAAAATTATGTCTTTCCGACTTCAAGATTTCTGTTGGAATTTCTAATGGAATATTATCTCTTTTATCGAGAATAGTTGTTCCTTGTCTCTGTTCAGCCACATACAAAGCAAGATTCCATATCTCATTTTCAGACATTACTTCCGACCAAGCAGGCATTCCAGTTGCTGGGAAACCATCAGCTATATTTTCTGCTATTGCTTTAACGCTACTGCCGTGCAGTAATTTTTTTCCCACTAATGCTGTACCCATAGGTGATCCAGACAGATCTTCGCCGTGACAAGCCGCACAGTTATTATTAAATTGTTTAATGAACCCATCCCGCATGGGAATTTTGCTGAGTTTTTCCCAGTCAATTTTGCTGGGATCAAAACCTTGACTTTGAGCAATTCCTTGGTCATCAAAAAATGTGATCAGAAATATTACTGCTGAAATGCAAAAACCTGATTGGATTTTTATCAATAATCTTGAACAAGACCTTATTAATTTATACATAAGTTTTTTTCAACTCAGCTTATTTTTTCAATCAGTGTAAATACAGGATCAATATTAGTGTAATTTTTAATATCAGCTTTTAGTTGGGCCCCATGAGAGCTAAAACCCATTGTCATTTGATCAATATTGGAAAAATGCAGTTGTGTTATGCATGTATATGCTGGCAACTCACCACGTGAATTCTTTATTCCCTTTCCTACTTCTGTTTTTAACAATCCATATTTACTTAAAAGATCATCAGCCATAGGTAAATGAGTATTGAGGTAATAGTCAAAATTAAAATTAGCGCCTTCGGCATTGGTATAAGTTACAACGAAACAGATCATTTTTTAATCCCAGGCTAAAGTTAATTGTTTTCAGATAAATTATCCCTGTATTTCTCAAAATCTGGCTTCACAAAGGATTTACGTAACATGCGGAGATAATTTTCAGGGGATTGCGGACACTGAGCATAGAGAATATGTCGCCAACCATCTTTGGTTTTTCTGAAGAGCGTTAATACTTTGTCCTGGCCAGCAATTGGATCCTGCTGTGGCCCAAAGGATACTTGTATTTCGTAGAAATGATCAAAGATTGCAATTGCTAAATCTGGTGCAAGTTCTTTTACTCGGAGGTTTGAGTAATCCCATCGAAAACCTTTTAAAACCTTACTCCCCGGCTCACCTGGGTTCCAGTAATTTTCTAACTCAGGCCATGAATAAAAAGGGATCTCGATTTCTTCAGGGACGTACCATGGCTCAGGGTCATTGGCGTCCCAAACTTCTTTCAGTCGATCAAATTGTTGGCTATTCCAAATAGACCGAGTGGTTTTAAGCAGTTCGTCTATCGCAGAAAAAACTTCCAATGACGCAGAACTTGGAATGGCCTCGCGTTTTCCTTTTTTTAGATGCCCGCCCGCTTCTGCTTGAGATATAAATCCACCTAAACCGCTGAGCGCCATAAGCAAACCAAGCATGTCACGGCGATTCGGTTGCTCCAGTTGATCGCCATCATGTTCGTTTTTGATAATATTACGAGAGACCCTTTTCATTTTCTTCTTCTCCTTAATTATGCAGCAACGTCAAATCCAGCATCTTCAATCGCTTGTTTCAATCCATTTTGTTGAATTTTAGTTTCATCAAATTCGATTTCAACTACTCCATTTTTATGGTCTGCATTAACTCCTGATATCCCATCGTGTTCAAGCAAAGCATTACGTATGCTCTTTTCACAACCTCCACAAGACATACCCTCAACATTCAAATTAATATTTGCCATTTTTGATTCTCCCAGATTATTAGATAATTGTTTTTGGTTTCCAACGTCTAAGCAGTAACGAATTTGAAACCACACTAATGCTACTGCAGGCCATAGCCGCACCAGCGATACTTGGACTAAGTAGTCCTGCTGCAGCAAATGGAATACCAATAACGTTATAAATAAATGCCCAGAAAAGATTTTGTCGAATCTTTCTCCAAGTTGCTCGGCTTACCGAAATAGCCGCTGGAACCAATTCAGGGTTAGATCGCATTAATGTAATACTAGCGGTTTCCATAGCAACATCTGTTCCTGAGCCCATCGCTATGCCGACATCGGCAGAGGCAAGGGCTGGGGCATCGTTAATGCCGTCACCAATCATACCCACGCGATAGCCCTCTGATCGAAGAGCTTGCACCTGATCAGATTTGTCTTTTGGCTTCACACCTCCTTTTGACTCATCTATTCCAACTTGTTTGCCAATTTCTTCAACGGCTCTGATTGCATCGCCTGATAGCAGCAGAGTGCGGACCCCAAGTCGCTTAAGTTGGGCTATAGCAGCAGTAGATTCGGGGCGCAATGGATCAGCAATGGCTAGAATGCCAAGTAAATCCTTATCACGAGCGATCCATATTACTGTTTTACCTTTGCTTTCCCAGTCATAAGCGAGTTCAATTTGATTTTGGGTTTCGATGCCGTTTTGATGCATAAATTCAGCATTTCCCGAAATCACTCTTTGGGCATCTATTGTGGCCTCTACGCCAAAACCTGTATGACTTCTGAAATTTTCTATCGGCAATAATTCGATTTCTTTGATGTCCTCAACATGATTAATCACTGCTTTTGCAAGCGGGTGCTCACTCCCTTGCTGCAGAGATGCAATGGTTCTCAGTAAATCATTCTGTTCTATTGTAATTGCATGAATGTCAACAACTGCTGGATTTCCGGTTGTTAATGTTCCAGTTTTATCGAAAACGATAGCGTTAATTGCGTGCGCTTGCTCAAGAGCCTCAACGTCTTTAATTAGAATACCAAATCTTGCCGCAGCACCAGTACCTGTCATTATTGCGGTTGGAGTCGCCAGTCCAAGTGCGCAGGGGCAAGCTATTACCAAGACCGACACAGCTGCAATCAATGCAGATTCAAGATCGTCATTAAGAAAATACCAACTTAAAAAAGTACATATAGCAATTACTACAATAACCGGAACGAATATCTCGCTAATTCGATCTACCAGTCTTTGAATAGGTGCTTTTCCGGCTTGTGCATTCTCAACAAGTTTAATAATTTTAGAAAGAGTGGAATTTACTCCTATTGCAGATGCAGATACCTTAATCATTCCGGTGCCATTAATAGCGCCTCCGGTAACTTTATCGCCAATTTTTTTATTTATTGGCAAACTTTCGCCCGTGATTAATGCTTCGTTGACTTCTGTTTGCCCTTCAATAATATTTCCGTCAACAGGCAATTTCTCTCCGGGCCGAACAATCACAATATCGTTTAACTTTAATTGTTCAATGGGCAATTCAACTTCTTCTTTGTTACGAAGTACGGATGCTGTTTTTGGGCGAAGATCCATGAGTTGTCTTATCGCTGCAGTTGTCCCACGCTTCGCACGTGATTCCATAAATTTACCCAATAATACAAGCGTTATACTCACAGCCGAAGCTTCGAAGTAGAGCTGGCCTGTTGCATTTTGACCCAGAGAAAACATAAGGTAAACGCTATAAAGGTATGCTGTCGTTGTACCTAAAGCGACAAGAACATCCATATTGCCAGATTTTGCCTTTAAAGCTTTTGCAGCAGATTTATAGAAGCGTGCTCCAATAACTAACTGCACCGGGGTTGCAAGGATGAATTCAATATAAGGTGGTAAATGAATATTTAATCCTGATGACATTGCGACCATTTGAGCTACGAGCGGAGCAGTTAGAATCGCAGATATGCCCAGAGTAAAAAGTTCTTTTTTGAGCGCTGCCGCCTCTTTCTGGCGATGAAGTTCATCTTGATCGATAGCATCATCTCGAAACTCAGCTGAAAACCCAGCATTACTTAAAGTATTCTCAATTTGTTCTCTTGAAACTGTATTGTTTACTGTAATTACTTCTGCATTTTCGAGCGCAAAGTTAACGGAAGCATTTAAAACCCCAGGCATCTTGGTAAGAACTTTTTCAATACGAGACGCACAGGCGCCGCAGGTCATTCCATTAATCTCAAAGTGAAAATCTGATTCTTTTATCCCAAAACCGGCTTTTGCAATAACGGTTGAAATATTTTTAACATCAGTATTTTTTGGATCAAAGCCAATGTCTGCTTGTTCGGTGGCAAAGTTAACGGTGGCCGTATTAATTCCAGCTGCACGTGAAAGAGCTTTTTCAAGACGAGTTGCACAGGCTCCACATGTCATTCCAGTGATCGATGTTTGTAAATGATTAACAGCTTTAGACGAATTATTCATTAATTTCTTCCCATATCTTGCGATAATGCCTCGATAATCGGACAAGCAGAAATATCCCCATCCCCTGAGCATTCCTGATCTAATATTTGTAATACATCGCGCATACTTTTTAAGTCATTTATTTTTATATTAATTTGTTCTAGTTTTCTTTTAGCGATATTCTTCACATCTATTTTTTTCCCACCTGTGTTTTGAAGTTCGAGCAATGTCGAGATTTCTTCAAGACTAAAGCCCAGCGCTTTTGCGCGACGAATAAAATTTAATCTATTCACCGTATTCGGGCTATAGATCCGATAACCAGATGCGGTACGATTAGGCGTTGGTAATAAACCACGCTGTTCGTAAAAACGGATCGTATCAACGCCAACGCCAGCCTGACTCGCAATGCGACCAATTGTTAGTTTTTCGTCAACTCGTTTATTCATGATCGTATTTTAAACCTTAGACTATAGTCTAGAGTCAAGAGAACATACAGAGGCCTTTATTTTAAAGGTTCCTGGGTCTTTAGATATATACACATTAGTTAAATATTTCTTATTTTCCTTAGATATTCGATAGAAATATTAACCCTTAAACTGATAGTCTTGTCTAAAGCAAGACAATGATTTGGAGCCCCCACCGATGAAAAAAATCTTCTTAGTTACTTTTTCTTACTTCATATTGTTTGGATGTTCTCAATCTGAAACTGACCAGATGTCAAATGAATCATCTAATTCAGATCCATCGATAGATGCAGTATCTGGTGCCAGTGTTCCAACTGGCGGTGATGCTTCAGGAATTAATTTTCAATCTGAGGGAATGAATTTAGGCATTGAGGAAATTATCCGAACCGGTGAAGCAATTTGGGCAATGGATTTTCTTGATTCAAACACCATGATTTTCTCGGAACGAAGCGGCCAGGTAAAACTGCTTTCACTTAAAAGCGGAGAAGTTAAACCTATTCCAGGTGGACCAATTGTTTTGCAACATGATAGCGGAGGTTTATTTGATATCGAGGTTGATCGGGATTTTACCAATAATCAGTTGTTGTATTTTACCTATGTAAAGCCATTGGGTAGCGCTAGCGTTATAGCATTGGCTCGTGCAAAGTATGACGGCGAGAAGTTGGTTGAATTAGTGGATCTTTTTATTGCGAATAATCCTAGTGACGATCATGCTCATTGGGGCTCACGAGTGGTTATGGATAAGGAGCGATTTTTGTACATGACGATTGGAGATCGGCATGTACCAAATAATGCTCAAGATTTTTCTAGTCACGGTGGCAAATTGATTCGGTTGCTTGAGGATGGGGCTATTCCTGATAGCAATCCATATGTGGGGAAAAAAAATATACTTCCTGAAATTTGGTCTATTGGTCATCGCAACCCTCAGGGCCTTACGATTAATCCTGATGATGGGGTTCTATTTGAGCAAGAACATGGCCCTACAGGTGGAGACGAGATCAATATTATCCAACCAGCTATTAACTATGGGTGGCCAGTAATTACCTGGGGTGAAAATATATGGGGCGGACAGAAAAAAGAAGGAACAGAACGTGAAGGCATGCAGCAACCGTTTAAATATTTCTTGCCAGGAATAGCTCCTACAGGAATTACTTTTTACAATGGCGATAAATATCCTGGTTGGAAGGGCAATCTTTTTAGCAGCACTCTGAGGGGTCATTTGCATCGTTTGGTATTGGGTAAGAATACAGTCATTAGTGAGGAACGTTTACTTGCTTCATGGGGTGAGCGTTTGCGAGATGTTGTAGAAGCCCCAGATGGTTTACTTTACCTTGCTTCTGAGTCAGGAGTTATTGCGCGACTAGTTCTAGCAGAATGATTTTGTAATTAATGCTTAAATTTTTACAAAGAATACCTTTTCAGAACCCAACTGGTCTTAAAACACTACTTACTTTCATTTTAGCTGTTTCAAGCTTGATGTTTATGGCGTTCATTATTACGCCAGCCTTTCAAGAAGCAACAAGCGGCCTTAGTCCTTTTGATCTAAATTTTGATATTAATGCTGAACAGATATATCAGGACCTTCCTTTTTATACAGATCAGTCAAGACGTCTTTATCTTGGTTTTGCGATTGTTGATTATATTTACCCTGCTTTAGTAGCGATATTTTTTTCTATGTTTTGGGCTTGGATCTTCAGTAAAGCGCCTAATAAATTTTTTGATAAATTAATTAGTTTTGGAATTTTATTATTTCCTTTTCTTTATATGTTGGTTGATTGGGCTGAGAATACAGGTTTTTTATTACTTATCTATTATTACCCCGAAGAATTTCGAGGTATTGCTGATGTGGCTAGCGTATTAAAGTCTTTTAAACCTAAGGTAATGAACTTTCTCTTTGTCTTAACTTTAATTTTTATAACTTTAGGGCTTTACAAATACTTAAAAGATTTTAGAGCAACCAACTAATCCATCGATTAAATTTATGTTGATAGAAAGTAAGATTTTTATTGTTATTGGCTGTTTCTTCTTCTCTACAGCTATTATCCTCAGCGCTTTTGGTTTTCATGGGCCTGATCAGATTCTTGCTCCCAGAGACCGAATCTCATGGTCTTGGGCAGTTGAAATGCAGATATACCATTCACTTGGTTTAATCTTGATTGGGTTCCTAGCGAATTTTTTAAAAGTTTCTTGGGTAATTCGTGCTGCGGGCATATTAATGATTCTTGGAATCTTGATTTTCAGTTTTTTGATTTACGCTAACGCAGTGGGCCTAATAGAAGAAATATCAAACATTGTCCCAGTCGGGGGATTTATGTTTATAACTTCATGGTTATTACTCGCCATTGGAGTAATAAAAGTCAAATCTATTTAATTTTAATCCTAACCAGCGTTTTTAGATTTACTAGTTTCTACTTTTTAGCTGGAAGCAATGGAACTGAATCCAAAACCCAATTACCTGAGGTGCGCCTTGCTGGGCTTGGAATTGCATAAGCAATATCACCTTGATTTTCCTGCATAGTTTTCCAATCCAACCGCCATCCTCTAGATTTCCAATCGTCGAGATGATCGCGATAACGCACAATTGCTTGATCGCCTGGAGTAAGTATTTCTTTTGTTCTTACTTCAGGAGTTCTGACCGGATAAAGATTTTCTAGAATAGCAATATCCTCATGTGTGACATGGATATTTGCATCACGAATGCTTTTATCGTATTTCTCTTCAGTACGGAAATTACGCATGTTCACAAAATAGATTTTTGTTTGATCTCCATTGATAGGTGCTTCAAAGAAATATTGGTGTAGAGTGGCTGTTTCCTTGAAGGTTATCCAGGTAATTAGAGTATTGGGCCCATGTGTCCATGTACCCGCATTCAATACATCGAAATCGCTTTTCATTCCATCTTTATCTGTTCGTTTTATGCCGACTTCGGTGTATCTTCCTGTGACTCCTGAACCCCAGTCTTGTGTATGCAATTCAACGGTTCCAGGAATAGCTTGAGGGCTACCCTGAGCTGGATGAACGAATTCGTTATGAACTGGATCGACGCCATTTTCCATCGACCGCTCGTAGAAGCAGTCTATTTCAAGAATCACCATTTCGTGTTCTCGCCATGCTGGATCTTCGTATTCTTCAATTGTATAAATCGGCGGACGTTCTTCTTCAGGTAAATCTCCAAGGAAGGCAAATACTATGCCATAGCGTTCCTCGGTAGGATAACTATCAACTTTGGCCCGAGCCGCAGGTTTTACTCCTTCTTCAAGAGAGGGCACAAGAGCGCATTTGCCGTCTCCATCAAAGCGCCAGCCGTGATAAGGGCAGGCAACGCAATCGTCAATAATTTTACCCTTGCTTAAAGCTCCGCCTCGGTGAACGCAAGTATCTGCAAGCACATGAGGCTTATTCTTGCTGTCTCGAAACGCAACGAAAGAAAGACCCAATAGTTTGGACTGAAGGGGTTCTTTCGATGAAAGTTCATGGCTTTGACAGATTGGGTACCAGAAATTTATATACATTAATTTTATCTAAAGAAAGGAAATGATAATTTATTCGGATGCGATTTAAGTGTAAGATTTTATATCATACCTCCATAATCTTATGATAGAAAACGAAGAGAAGGTTCCGATAAAATTAATACCGCTCTGTGGGCATTAAAAAAATCTTAGCCTAAAGGAATTTAGTTTGTTTACGAATGTTTGGTACGTTGCATCTTTTAGCAAAGATCTGACTAACGAGCCTATCAAGGTCCGAATGCTCGGTGCCGACTTCGTGTTGTTCCGTGAGATGGATGGCTCCCCAAGATGCATAAGCAATGTTTGCCCTCATCGAGGATCTAGTCTCGCTGACGGTTGTCTTTATAAAGACGACACTATCGCTTGCCCTTTTCATGGTTACCGATTTAATGGCCACGGAGATTGCACTCTTATTCCGTCTCGTCGTGATCATGAGGTGGAAGTGGTTGCCCCAGGTATGAAGATTGACGCATATGCCACAATCGAGAAATACGATTTAATCTGGGTTTGTTTGGGAGATGAGCCCGATGAAGCTTCACCCATTTTCGATATACCAGAGTGGGGCGATAATAAATGGTGTGCCACTCTCAACGAAGAAATTTGGGAAGCCGATTACCATACCAGCAAATTTACTAACTTGGATTATGTTCATTTGCCAGTGGTGCACGGAATTCTATTTAAGGGCAACGAGAACCCAATTCAGGCTCCTGAGCATCATGTAACATCAAATGAACATGGCTTTCAGTCAAAAATGAAAGTTACCCCGGCAGCTAGTGAGGGTGTATGGTCAGAATTACGTGATTCTGATGCCAAAGTTGAGTCAATAATGAAATTTTTTGTACCTGGCTTTACATTGCGAGGACAGGTGGAAATAGGTGGCATTGGCTCAGGTGAATTTAATGTTTTTTATGAATTCACAACTCCAATTGACGAGCACCGTACAATGATGCGCCACTTATTCTTGCGTAACTATCGTATGGAAGAAGATTTTAATACCGAACATACTCGCCGCAATCTACAAAATGTCCATCAAGACAAGGCTTTAGCAGAATCGCAGCGACCTCTCCTTGCGCCGACTGGTCCCAATCCAAATGCTATTTATACTCACGATGAAGACAAAATTATGCTCACTTATTGGGGACTGATGGAACGTATGAGGGATAAGGGTTGGCAGCTCGATCGCACTGCTTTGAAGGATCCTGATGATGTTGTGAGGATTATTCCTTCTCCCAATCGTAAGGCTAATCCAGATGGTTGGGTTTATGAAGCTTTACCAAGGATTCCTGTTGGCGAGTCAAAAGAAGTTTCCGTTAAAGATATTACGTTTATTGATATTGATAGTATTGAACCTACACGCTCTAAAAACTTCGGTGAGTCGGAGCCAGTTGTGCCGCGCGATGCGCTATCAAATGCAACAATGGAATGGGAAACTGAAGCTTTAGCGATGGTTGACAAAGCGCCGAGCTTTATTCAACCCATGATTGTGAAAAATGCAGAGAAAGCAGCCACAGAAAGCGGTACAAATTTCGTAACCGTTGCATTGATGGAAGAACTTCAGGCAAAACATGGCGGCGGTGCGCCAAGTAGCAATTCAGATAACTCACAACCAAAAGTAAAAATGGTTAAACGAAAAGGATCAAAAGGATTAGGTATGGCTAATAAAAACGAACTCGATGGTAAAGTGGTAATTATTACTGGTGGCACAATGGGTATTGGTTTTGGTATGGCAACCCGATTAGCGCAATATGGTGCAAAGGTGGTTATTACTAGTCGCAATAGTGATACCGGAGAAGAGGCGCTTGATCGTCTTATTAAATCGGCAAACTGCGATGCAGATAATGTTGCCTATTTGCAGATGGATATTACCGGTGAAGCAGATAATGAAAAGGTTGTGAAGTTTGCGGTTGATAAGTTTGACCATCTTGATGCAATTATTAATAACGCTGTTTTCCCAGGTGATTTTCAACTACTCGCAGATGAATCCCTCGAGAGCTTCGAGCAAGTGATGAGAACTAACGTGACTGGTACTTATCTCGGCATGAAAAATGCCATCAATCAGTTTATCTCACAGGGGGCAGATACTGGTGATAACTATTCCATCATTAATATTAGTTCCGGGGCCACGCGTGATACAGGTATGCGAATGGCACCATACATTGCCTCGAAGTTAGCTGTTGAAGGTTTAACGCAGGCAGCTGCGTTAGAATACTCTCGACAAGGAATACGTATTAATACATTGTTATTTGGCGTTTTCGAAACTGAGAAAGCAAAACAGCTTCACGATGCCATGCCGGAATTTCAGGAGAAAAATGCAGCCAAGCATCATGTTGGTCGTTTTGGTGAGCCAGAGCATGATGCAGGAGAAGCTGCAGCTTATCTGATTTCTGATAGAAGCTCATTTGTAACAGGCACGACGATCCATATTGATGGTGGCATGTGTTTATAGCCGGTTATTTTTGAAAGCTATTTAAAAAATTGATGGTGGGCCCGGGAGGACTCGAACCTCCGACCAAGGGATTATGAGTCCCCTGCTCTAACCAACTGAGCTACAGGCCCAAATTTTCTAAAGCAATGAATTTCTGAAAGGCCGCGATTGTAGCATTTACCGAAGAGTTAAGGCTGATTCATAAGTATCAATTTAACTTCAAACTGCAAACTTATAAATCTGGAATGCAAGCATGGGAAACAGAACAGTAGATTTACCAAAAGTTAAAGGAATTAAGCATTTTATTCGTGAGATTCGCTATCACGAGTTCTCTCGGCAGGCCATTGGGATTTTACTTGTGGGGGTTTTTGCTTGGGTTGCAACTCCAAAACCTGCATTGTTCTGGTTTGGTGCCGTGATTTCAACATTTGGTATATTGATTAGACTTTATGCATCCGGTTTTGTGATTAAGAATAAGCAGCTTGCAACCTCTGGCCCTTATTCTTTTGTTCGTCATCCTTTATATACTGGAAATATACTCATGCTAACCGGATTTTGTCTAGCTAATGGTCAATTATGGCCTTGGCTTGTTAGTGTATTTTTCCTGTGGTTTTGGTATCCGCCAGCGATATCCTACGAAGATAGAAAATTAGAAAGAATTTTTGGGGAAGCATGGCTTGATTGGAGTGAAAATACTCCTGCTCTTTTACCAACTAAGTTTTTTTCTAAGGCTTTAGATAATGAGCAATGGTCTTTAAATAGATGTCTTATAGGAAACTGGGAACCGATTATTGTTGTTTACTCTATTTTTTGTTTGTGGTGGTTGTGGCGTCAATTGCCATCGTTCATTAATTGATCGTATATGATCAAATAATGATTAGACTAGAAGATATCCAAGCACCATTAAGTGCTTGGTTGGAAAATAAGGAAAATTTACAAACTTCATTATTGAGCTCGGGTTATCAGGGTTCGGTATATTTATTCCACCATGATGACCAATATTGGGTGGTAAAGTGCGCTAATGATAAATGGCTTACAGGATGGTTTCATCGAATGATGCTTCGTCGTGAAGCTTTAGTTTATGAAATTTTGTCAGGAGTTTCCGGAGTACCTATTTCACTTGGCATGCTAGACGATAATTTCCTAATACTTGAATTTATTGAAGGCAAAGTATTACGTGACGTTGAGGACAAGCTCCACCAACCTGAAAGTTTTTATACAAAGTTGCACAAAATTATTTCAGAGATGCATGCTTTGGGGGTCGCTCATGGAGATCTTAAAAGAAAAGATAATATTCTGGTTACCAATGACTCCCAGCCTGTTGTGATAGATTTTGGAACGGCATTAAGGCGAGATGGGGGT
>JAYZVL010000035.1:0-9718 GCA_036155675.1 Pseudomonadota bacterium
GAACCTAAATCACTAACGATAGAATAGTGTAAGGAAGAGCAGGAAAAAGCACCCCTGAAGAAAAGCGGTAAAAACAAAAAAACGAAGAAAAAAACGAAGAAAAAAACGAAGAAAAAAACGAAGAAAAAAACGAAGAAAAAAGCTCCCTGATAATCTTTTTATATTTACTTAAATATTTATAGGTTTAACCAAACCTTATTTCAATAATCAATGATCTTGATCGTACGGACATGACAAAAGAAGTGGACATTCAGAAAGCTAAAAAAATTCTTCTTTCAGGGGGAATAATTGCCTACCCAACTGAAGGTGTTTTTGGCATTGGATGTCTGCCTAATAATGAAATAGCAATCAAAAAAATTATAAAACTAAAGCAGCGTAATCAAAACAAAGGCTTCATTCTAATAGCGTCCGATTTAATTATGCTAAATAACTGGATTTCGCCAACTACTAATGAATTAAAAAACCTCTGTAGAATTTCTAACAGCCCTATAACTTGGATAGTCTGCGCCGCCCCAAAAGCTACGGATTATTTAACTGGTGGGCGATCAACGATTGCGGTAAGAATTACAAAGCATCCGGTGGTAAAAGCGCTTTGTGAAAGTGTTGGAAGCGCAATAATCTCAACTAGTGCGAATCTAAGCGGTGAAGAACCTATAAAAAGCAAGTATGCACTAAGAAAGCTTCTCCAAGATAAGGTGGATCTCATCGTCACAGGCGAACTTACGGATAGTCTTGGGCCCTCCGAGATTCGGATTGCAAAAAATAACCATGTTCTACGTGATCGTCAAAAATTAAATTAGGATTATTATTACGTTTGGGAGCATTCGTTGTAACGAAAGCAAGTTACAAGATGGTCATTTACCATGCCCGTCGCCTGCATATGCGCGTACATAATTTTACTCCCTATAAATTTAAAACCACGATTCTTCATATCTTTACTAAGCGCATCCGATATTTTTGAAGTTGATGGAACATCAGACTGATCGATGAAACTATTTTTAATGGGGCTGTTGTCAACAAACCCCCAAATATAATCACAAAAAGTACCAAACTCTGATTGCACCTCGAGAAAAGCACGGGCATTACTTATAGCAGCATTGATTTTTAATCTGTTACGAATAATGGCAGGATTGCAGCACAATCTTTCAACAGTAGCATTAGTAAACTTGCTGACTTTCATTGCATTGAAATCGGCAAAAGCTTTCTTATAGCCTAAACGTTTATGCAAGACTGTCGCCCAGCTAAGCCCGGCCTGAGCGCTTTCAAGAATAAGAAATTCAAATTGCCCGGAATCAGTTCGCAAAGGAACGCCCCATTCACGATCATGATAATCGCTATATATTTTGCTAATTCCAACGCTCCAGGGGCAACAATCTTGCGATGGCGATCTAGTCATATTTACTTTCTACCTTAGTTAAAGAATGATCTTACGTTAGTATTATTATATGAAAACTCAAGAATCGGTTAGAATCTGAAAATTAAGTTGCTTACATAAAGTAAAGCAGGTGATCATGATTAAAGCTCAACGCTATGCTGTAATTGGACATCCAGTTGCTCATAGCAAATCGCCCCAAATTCATAAATTGTTCGCCAAGCAAATTGGGGGGGAAATTGAATACGAAGCGATAGATGTAAAAAAGGACAAGCTAGAAGAATGCATCAAAGTTTTCTTGGAGCATGGTGGGAGGGGATTAAATATCACCCTACCGCACAAACAAAACGTCTTAGTTTATCTAGATCAGGTATCAACCCGCGCAAAAATCGCTGGCGCAGTAAATACAATCACTAAGGCCGATAATGGAAAATTAATGGGTGATAACACTGATGGAGTAGGTCTGATCACAGATCTGAAACACAATTTAGGGGTAAAAATAAAAGGAAGCACAATATTAATACTTGGTGCTGGGGGTGCAGCTCGCGGTATCTTGTCACCATTATTTGAAGAAAGCCCAAAAGAAATGGCCATTGCAAATAGAACAATCTCAAAAGCTGAAAAAATAATGATCGATTTCAAAAAACAAGGCAATTTAAAAGTTTATGAATTTGAGCAGTTGAAAGAAAAAACTTTCGATATCATCATCAATGCAACTTCAGTTGGGATCAAGGAGAATTCTGCGCCCTTCCCGAATGAAATAATTCGACCTGGGGCAGTTTGCTACGACCTTTCCTACTCCTTAACTGATACACCATTCATATCTTGGGCAAAAAACTTAGGCTGTAAAAATACCTACTCGGGTCTAGGAATGCTGATTGAGCAAGCTGCAGAATCTTTCATGCTCTGGCATGGAGTAAGGCCCAACACAAAAAATATTCTAAGTAAATTAAGTTAATTCAAATAAAGATTAACGCATGGTGACGAGTTCTTCTGCCGATGTTGGATGAATTGCGACTGTATTATCAAAATCCGCTTTGCATGCTCCCATTTTTAACGCAACAGCAAAGCCTTGCAGCATTTCATCTGCGCCGATACCAATCACATGACAACCAACAACACGTTCATTTTTACCTGTGGTTACCAATTTCATCTTTGATTTTGGCTTGTGGTCAGATACACCGTAATAAAGTGAAACAAAGCTTGATGTATAAACTTTTACATCTTCTCCGAAATTAGCCCTAGCCTGAGCCTCTGTTAGCCCTACTGTGCCGATAGGGGGATGGGTAAAAATCACACTTGGTATATTTTCATAATCCAGATATCTGTTCTCCATACCTCCAAACACACGATCACTCAACCTTCTGCCAGCAGCAATCGCAACTGGAGTTAAAGCAGCCTGCCCAGTTAAATCCCCGATTGCATAAATACCCTGAATATTAGTTTCTTGAAATTTATTAGTTACAACAAAGCCATTACCATCAAGCTCAACACCAAGCTCTCCCAAACCAATCCCTGAGCTCATCGGTTGACGTCCAATAGCCCATAAAACAGCATCATATCCGCCAAAGATCGCCCCACTCTCGAAACCAAGCTTTAATGTGTCTCCATCCTGATCTAATGAAGTGGGGATAGATTTAAATTGAACATTGATGTTTTGATCTGCTAAGGACTCTAAAGCCCCTTCCTGCAAAATCTCATCGTGAATACGAAGAATACTGTCGTAACGAGCAAATAAATCAACATCTGAACCCAGACTTCGAAGAACTCCCCCAAGCTCAACAGCAATATAGCCGCTACCTACTATAGCTACCTTCTGGGGTCGTTCAGCTAGCTTAAAAAATTCATCCGATGTTATGCCTAAATCTGCTCCCGGCAAATTTGGCACAATAGGGGCGCCCCCTGTAGCCAAAATTATGTGGGGAGCCCTGAATATTCGGCCTTTAACCATCATTGAATTGCTTGAAAGTAATTTTGCTTCACCATTGATCCAATCAACATTTCTTTTGAGAAGGTTGCGATCATACATTTCATTAAGCCTTGCAATATATGCATCTCGCTTTCTGACTAGTTCCTTCCAATCATGCATTGATTGCTCAATAGTGAAACCATAATTAGAAGCTTGTCGAAATGATTCTGCTAAATCGGCCGCATGCCACATAACCTTTTTAGGCACACAACCAACATTGACACAGGTACCGCCTAATTTGCTGTTGCGCTCAACAATCAAAGCCCGTGCGCCATATTCTGCTGCGCGTTGGGCAGCAGCCAAGCCGCCGCTTCCGCCACCAACAGCAATCAGATCATATTCCTCAGTCATGGAAAGTCCTTCAAAATTGAGATACTTCTAAAACATAACAGACTAACTCAGTGGTCAAAGCAAGGCTATAAGTCTGTGATAGCATTCGACTCACTTTTTAAGCTTCGTGAAATAATATGAATAATCCTTTGCTAGAAGTATCGGGTCTACCGTGCTTCAATAAAATTCTCCCAGAACACGTCGAACCGGCATTAAAACTGACCCTTACACGAAATCGTGCAAAATTAGAATCATTACTAAATGACACATCTGAGCCCAATTTCTCTAATACTATTCTAGAAATAGAAAAAATGATTGATCGACTCCATCGAGTTTGGGCACCAATCAATCACCTAAATATGGTTGCAAGTAACAAGGACTTAAGAGATGCATACAATCGATGTTTGCCATTATTATCTGATTACTCTACTGAAATCACACAAAACGAAAAGCTCTTCTCTGTCTATAAAAAGGTAGCTGATACCTTAGATCACGAATCCTCAATTGAAGGAAAGTTAGTAGAAATTAGCTTAAGAGACTTTAAGTTGGCTGGAGTTAACTTAACTGAAGAAATTAAATCAGATTACAGGTCAGCAATATCAAAGCTTACACAACTAGAGGCTCGCTTCGAACAAAATATTTTAGATGCCATGGCAGCTTGGTCATACCACACCCAAATCTTAGAGGAGTTGAAAGGCATACCAAAAGAGATTCTTCAGCAAGCAGTTCATCATGCTAAAGGAGAAGGCCTAAATGGGTGGCTATTTAAGCTTGATCAACCAACATATGTTGGAATTATTACTCATGCAGATAATCGTCTTATCAGGGAAAAATTTTATCGCGCATGGGTAACTAGATGCTCAGATAAAAGTGACAAAAATAGCGATTTGAATAATCACGTCATCATGAATGAGATTCTTAAGTTGCGCCACCAAATTGCCAATCTAATCGGCTTCAAAAGCTTTGCAGAATATGTATTAGAAACACGAATGGCAAAATCTGTTACTGAAGTAGAAGAATTTTTAAATAATCTTGCAGAAATTAGTTTGCCTGTAGCCCAGAAGGAATATCAGCAATTGAAGACATGGTCAGGTTTGGACCTTGCTGCTTGGGATATCAATTACTACAGCGAAAAAATGCGTCAAGAGAAATTCTTAATTGCTGATGAAGTCCTACGTCCATTCTTCCCCTTAGATACTGTGCTAGATGGTCTCTTTGGTGTAATAACAAAACTTTATGATATTCAATTTAAAGAAGAAAAAGACGTAGAAACTTGGAACAATAGTGTTAGGTTTTATCGTGCATTTGATTCTAATAACGATGAAATTGGAGGAATTTTCCTAGATCTTTTTGCCCGTGAAAATAAAAGGGCTGGGGCTTGGATGGATGAATGTATATTGCTCTCAAAGCATGATGGTAAATTAGAAAAGCCCGTTGCACATCTTGTCTGTAATTTCACTGAACCAAATATTTCCGAATCAGCGCTCTTAAACCATGATGAAATTGTGACCTTATTTCATGAATGTGGGCACGTGCTACATCACCTCTTAACAACTATTGATTACCCGTCTATTGCTGGAACAAGAGTCGCATGGGATGCTGTTGAATTACCAAGTCAATTTATGGAAAACTTTGCGTGGGACCCCAAAGTTCTGAAGAAACTCTCTAGTCATATTGATACAGGAGAAACCTTACCTGAGGAAATGTTATCTCAAATAAATAATTCACGGGTATTCCTTGCAGGCATAAACATGATAAGACAATTGGAATTTGCGCTCTTTGACTGGAAGATTCATAAAAATTACAAAACCAATGATGATGGGCAAATACAGAAAACCCTTAAGCAAGTTAGAGATAAAATTAATGTGATTAAGCCACCTGAATACAACCGATTAGCAAACAGCTTCTCGCATGTATTTGGAGGCTCATATGCTGCAGGTTATTACAGTTATAAATGGGCTGAAGTTCTTGCAGCTGACGCGTTCATGGCATTCCAGAAATCAGACCTATTCAATGAAGCGCTCGCTAAGAAATTTCGCAAAGAGATTCTTGAGATCGGAGGGTCTAGAGATTTTAATGATGCTTATCAAGCATTTAGAGGTCGTCCGGCAAACATAGAGGCATTATTAACTCAAAGTGGGATTATGCAAGATGATTAATACAAGAGGCCCACTGTGAAAATCGCAAGCTGGAATGTGAATTCCATTCGAGTAAGACAGAATCAAGTTTTAGACTGGCTTGAAAAAGAAAAACCGGATGTTTTAGGCTTACAAGAAATTAAAGTTCCAAATGAAAAATTTCCAATTGACGCATTCAAAGAAGTTGGTTACCGCTGTGAAATCAACGGGCAAAAAACCTATAACGGGGTTGCGCTAATAAGTCGTGAAAAAGCTACAGAAACTCAATCCAATATTCCTAATTTCGAAGATGCTCAAAAACGTTTACTCGCGGCCACAATAAAAAACCGACGAATAATCAACGTATATGTACCTAATGGCCAGAGCGTTGATTCTGACAAATACCATTATAAGTTAAACTGGTTGGATGCTTTAACTCGTTGGCTTAAAGAAGAGTTAGTCAGATATGAGCGGTTAATTGTCATGGGCGACTTTAATATTACGCCAGATGATAATGATGTACATGATCCTGAAGCTTGGAAGAATAAAATTCTTTGTTCATCCCCAGAACGTGATGCTTTTAATGAGATAGTTAATCTTGGGCTAAAAGATAGTTTTCGTTTATTCGCTCAGCCGGAAGAAAGTTTTAGCTGGTGGGATTATCGAGCTGCAGGTTTTAGGCGTAATTTAGGAATGAGAATAGATCTTTTGCTGGTCAGCAATAGCGTGGCAAAGGACTGTAAATCAAGCAACATCGACAAAGAACCAAGGAGTCTAGAGCGCCCCTCCGATCACGCACCTGTATGGATTGAATGCTAATTAAAGTAAATTTGCTTCCGCAAATTAAAATCAGTCTTCGCCCTCATAATAATCCACAATTTGTTGATTATAAAACCCGCTGATATCCTTTTCGTCCCCTGACCAAGAATTTTTGCTTTCAATCACGCCCAGTTTTTGGGAATCGGGATAATGCACAACATCCGGCAATATATTTGTAGAAATACATAAATAGACAAGATTATCGTTTCCATTGTTCACTAAAACATGAGCATTCTTAGATCCGCGTGGCAGCCAAATATAGTCTCCGGGAACAACAGATGTTTCTTCTGCTCCGATACTCAAAGTTCCATTACCTGAGATAACATATATAGCTTCATCATTTACCAAATGGCCGTGCTTAGGGAAGGCTTGTTTGCCTGGCTGGACACTGTAGGCAGTACATCCAAGAAGTGAATTATCTTTAACGTCACCTAAGCTTAGTGCAGACCTATGAAATTTTTTCCCATGACTTGCCTCGCGCCAACCATCAGAATTTATATTATTTTTTCTAATCATATAAGTTTGCCTTTTAATTAATTGCTGTAGAACCAATGCCATGGCTCATAAGCAATTAAAAGAGAATTATCACGTGGGTAAGTCATGGAAAACCCAAACTTCGATGCATTATCAGTGAGCCAAGCAAAGGCTTCGGATTGTTCGAAGTCTTCTTGTAATGGCTTGAACCCTGGAGTAGCAATATCAATCGCCCGCCCAGTGTGATGTTGGCTGAAACCAGGCGCTACATTAACATGCAGAATATCTTCAATTTGATTGCCAAGATTAAGCTTTTTTCGAATCAATTCTGCTTGATATTCAATACTGCGAAAACCAGAAACTAAAAGCAGATCAATTCGATCGCTGGTTGCATTAGCTATCATTTGCTTCCATGCAACCGCTGTGGGTAAATCCAGTCGCTGCATCTTGCCAACAATATTTGGCCCAACTTCAATTATCTCTTTACATTCAGGGTAAATTGGAAGCTTAGGATTTTGGCCATAATCTTCCGGAATGCCGAGCTCTACGAGCAGCTCTTTTATTAAGTCATTCAACTTAATCGGCCTTAAGTAATCTATTTACTGCAACTACAAAACCGGCAACACCCTCATCTGGAATATCGATAGAGCTAAGTGATTCCCAACCACCATGTTTTTGTGATTTCTCAAATGCAAGCTGATTTTGCTTGCCATTAAAGAACAAACGGTATTTTTCTCCGTCGTGACTCAGATGAGTAAGCCATCCGCCGAAACTACCCATAGCAGAAATATATTCATCAACCTGGTAATCACATTTTTCACAAGCCTCTCGAATTACAGGCTCATAAGAGGCGGCTTTTGGCTCTCTAGAGGCATTAGATCGACCAGGCTTTCCGCCAAGCCAAAACACTGGTTGTTCAGACATGTATCAATTTCCCAAAAAAATAGATCCGAACTTTAGCACTCTAATTTTCAGTTTGCAGACATAATCAATAGAATAGTCTCCTCTGCGGAGGTAGCATAGGGTTTGATTTATGCTATGCCAAAACTCTGTACAGCTGAAAAATATTAAAGTTAAGTTTTTAATCTAAAATTAATTTTTTTGTCAGACCGATTGGATAACCACGCTTCAATCTAAATGATTGCATCATCTCAATTCTTTTCTTTGCTTCTGGATGGCTAGAGAAATAGTGCGGCATTTTAAAATTTCGATCTTTGCTGTCTTTATCTAAGAACTCAAATAATTCATTTGCGCCACCAACATGGGAATAATAGCAATATAGAAAATCTAATGCGGCGGAGTCTGCGGCAGTTTCACGATCTTTGGAAAACTTTGCGGACTGCAGAATATTAACCGGAGTAAGAATCTGAGAAAGCTTTGAATTCGGGCCTGTGGCAGCTATAGATAAAGCCAACAAAACCGCTGACCTGCCCATCTTGCGTAAATGATCGCGATGCTTAAAGTGAGCAAGTTCATGCGCTAAAACAAAAGCCATCCCATTTTCACTTTGAATATTATTCAGCAGGCCTTGCATAACAATAATCTTCCCTCCAGGCAATGCTAATGCATTTATAGATGCTGAAGAGTCAATAAATAGCTCAGTAGAATAATTAATCCCTGCGCATTGATTAAGATCAGAAAGTAAATCATTCAGTCTTTTAGCTAAATCATTGAAGCCTGGATTCTGATTAATTAATTCTCTGCTAACCCCAGATATTTCAATGATCTCTAATTCGGTTTCAGTGGAAATATTTTCAATTGCAAAATCAATAAAGAAACCTAAACTCCAATAAGCTAATAAAATTAAAAGAACAAGTGCTGAAAAAAGAGTTAAAAACTCTTTTATAGGGTTAGCGTGAGAAACATTGTGATTTTTTTTTGGCAGTACTGAACGATATTCCATGGCCACATTCTATTTAAATATATATCGCTGTCGCATATGCAAAAACCTCTACCGATCCAATTTGGTTACCTTTACCCTTATAGATAGAGGAGGTTTCTATACGTAAGTTAACGATTTCAATGGCTCCAAAAGATGACTCTTTCAAACGCAAAATAGCCTCTCGCCGAGCTCGGTCTAGCAAGGTTTCATAAGAGCGAACATTACCGCCAAAAAAACCCCTAAGCGCAGCCAAAATACGTTTGAAATAATCAACAGAAATAACAGCACTTCCTTGGACTAATCTTATATCCCTGATGCGAGAAAATTCACCGATAGGCTCTTTACTGCTGGTTGCGACTAGATTAACGAACTTTTCTTCACGTTTTTGAATCGATTGGTAATGTCGCCATTCCAAATATTGTCCCACAAAAAATCCAATCGGAAAAAGCAACAGAAAAAAATAAATATCAAACATTACCCATTACTCCACTAAAACAGCCGTACCATATACATAAATTTCAGATGCTCCCGCGGCAACAGAAGCGGTAGAAAAACGCACGTTAACTACTGCATTTGCACCCAATTCCATTGCTTGTTCCTGTAATCTTTGCATCGCCTGATCCCGAGCCTCATTAAGCAATTCCGTATAGCCCTTAAGCTCTCCGCCCACAAGATTTTTTAATCCAGCCATCAAGTCTCTTCCGGCATGTTTCGCGCGCACTGTGCTTCCTGAAACGATGCCATAACAAGCAACT
>JAYZVL010000036.1:0-14619 GCA_036155675.1 Pseudomonadota bacterium
CATTTTGTTTTTTTAATATTATCTGGATTGCCGGTTTTATAATCGATCACCACAATTTGTTTTGTGTCGGTAATTTCATCCACCCTGTCAGGACGCACTTTCACCTGAATATTACCTATAGAAATAATCTGCTCCGTTTCGATATATTTGATTGTAAAGTCATCGCGGCTTTGATCATTTTTTACGAACTCCAATAAAATCGGCAAGATACGCTTTACCTCAAGCTCAACCACTTTATTCTTAAAGGGAACCTTTTTACGCTCAAAGGAAACCTTCTTGACGCCCGGCACATTTTCCATTTCTTTTTGGCAAATAGCTTCAAGCTTCTGCACAATTTCATCTTGACTTAAAGCCATAAGCTTTTGACTGCTTGAATGATCCTTATAAAACCTCTCCATTATTTGATGGATAAAATTTCCTCGTTCAAGTGCACTCAAGCCAACCTCGGGTATGTCAATTTGCTGTGCGCCAAGACGAAACTCCAGAAAAGCCCTCAAAGGGCACTCACGTTGAGCATTAAATACCTTATGACCGCCTGGCACCGTCATCTCGTTTGACCAGGTGTTGGGCTTATCCTCCTTAATGATTTCAATAGGTGCTCTGCTTGAACATTGCTTCTGCGCAGAAATCTTTACTTTTTCAGCTGGGTTTTCATCAATGGCTCTGATGGACGAATGCTGAATTAGCTGGCTGGCAAACGATTTTTTGCCGTCCATTTCTCCGGCCCAGCTGAAGATAACCTCGTTAGCAGAGTATTTCAGGCGCTCGATGGCATCTTCGGCGCTTGCGAGATTCTCCATCGCAGAGCATTTCGGCATCCCGCAACGTTTTTGTAAGACGATAGGTATAAACGGATGCAAATTAATCGGCTCAGGAAACTCAATCGAAGACATACCCATCACCCAAAGTCGATCAAATTCATGTCCTGCGCTTTCAGCAAGATCCATAATTTGTATAGCTTCCGACGAGCCTTCCGGTTGATGCAGTTGCTGCTGAACAATTTGTTGAAGTAAATTAAAAGCGGTCGACCAAGAAACCTCTCCGTAAATCTGGGCACTGGAGGCAAAATCTTCTAGTAGATTTTTCCATTTTTCCAGTTCCTGAAAAGCAGCAGAATCGAGAGGATCGCTACCTGGCCATCCTGCATTGTTAAGTAAATCGAAAATCCACTCAGACCATGATTTCAGATCTCGATTTTTAAGGTCTGTGTGCTTAAGTTTGATTTGCTCCAATACTTCGCTGAAAACTTTTGTCTCATCTGAGGAGAAACGCTGCGCATCAGTGACATTAAAAACGGCACCTAATTTCTTTCTTAACTTTAAATCCAATTGCGCTCGCGCACCTGCCTCATCTCGCCCGCCCATTAAAAACGGTGTCCGTAATGCAAGACTGAACACTTCATAACTCTGCTCACCTTCAATCAATTGCATTAAATTAATTGCCGATGCAACTCGTGGTTTAATCGATAACGACTCACCGTAGGAAAGATTCACCGGCGGTTTGCTCGTTTCGCCTGAGCGCCAATCAGGCTTGAAGACATCCATAAACCTACGTCGAACTTCACTTGCTCTAGCTTTAAGATCAGGAACCACAACGCCTACACTTAGATTGGGGTTAGCTTGTGATTCAGACCACGCCCATGAGGCAGCCTGAGTTAATTCATCGTCTTTATTGATGCACTCAAAGGCCTGAGCCAATCCTTTTGGTTGCGGTGGATTGATTACAGCGACTGTACAACCTTGCTTACCAAGCGCCTCTTTTAAATCCAGCTGAAGCGGAGTCCATGCATTAAAGCCCGCAAACGCTATATTTAAGTCTTTAAAAAGGCCTGCTCGAATATCTTCAACTAAAAGTTCTAGTAGCTGTGAATCATCAATCCAGTTTTCATTGCTGCAAGTTTTACGAAAAGCGTCTCGCCAACGTATAAAACTTTGCTGATCTTCCGTTAAACCTTGATCGGTCCATTCATTGGCGTCAACAACCTTATACTGGCAAATCTTTCTCCAAGCTGATGCTGCTAAGCCCGCCATATCGGAATTACTTAAATCATTATCCTTAGGGTTATTTAAAGTGCGCTGCCAAAGAAGCTTGACCTCGGTCTCGCTCAATAATGTAAATTGTTTCGCGCGGCCTTCTAAAAGCTGTGAGGTTTGCCAGAGACTTTTTAACCAAGCGTCCCAGCTCAGAATTTGTGGGGACTCCCACACTTCCTGACTAACTTTTAGCTTTTGCTTAAGCGCGAAACTTACACTGCGTGCAAGGCGTTTATTTGCGGCTACGAGCGTCGCACCTTTTTTGATTTCGGCAAAATGCTGCTCGTACATGCTTTATTCAGTTTATTTTCTTAGTCATAAATTGATCAATTCAGCTATTCAGCCATTTCAGCTAAAACATTTTCCATCCTTTGAAAAACGTCATGCATAATTTCCGCTGTTGGCAAGAAAGTGATTCGAAACCGATCGTTGTAGTCCACATTAAAGCTAGACCCAGGCGCAACTAAAACATGCTGTTTTTGCAAAAGATCCAATGCAAATTGATGGTCATCAAAATCTGGTAACTTGTCTCGATTAACGCCAATAAAGGCATACATCGATCCTTTCGGCGCTTCAAACTCAAGGAAATCGCTCTGACCCACTGCATCAATAACGACTTGGCGGGATTCGTACAGTCGTCCGCCAGGAGTAATCAGCTCTTTTAAGCTCTGATGACCACCTAAAGCAGTTTGCACTGCCCATTGCCCGGGCACATTACTGCAGAGTCTAAGAGAGGCTAGGAGGTCTAAGCTGTGAAGATAGTCACCCGCTGCGTTTAAATCCCCTGAAAAAGAAACCCAACCAACCCTGAAACCGCAAGCCCGATATATTTTAGAAAGACCACTAAATGTCCCGCATAAAGTATTGTTAACTAAAGTAGAAATTGGAATAAATTCAGCCCCGTCATATGTCATATTGTCATAAATCTCGTCACTTAAAATGACCAAGTGGTTTTTCTCGGCCAAGGCAACGATTTTTTCAAGAGTTTGGCGGCTGTATACAGCACCGGTTGGATTATTTGGGTTGATAACAACAATCGCCCTGGTTCTTTCAGTGATTAAAGATTCCAATGCTTTAACATCCGGTTCAAAAGCTAAATCCGATGGGCATGAATAATGGAGCGGCTTTCCGCCATTAAGTGTCACAGCAGCAGTCCAAAGAGGATAATCTGGGCTGGGGATCAAAACCTCGTCACCCTGATTAAGCAATGCCCTTAGTGTTAAATCAATCAATTCGCTTACGCCGTTACCAATAAATACTTCTTCGGCAGTAACAGACATAATTCCACGTTCCTGCTGCTGCATAACAACAGCTTCTCGAGCTGGAAAAATGCCTTTCTGATGACAATAAGCCTCACTTTCTTGCAAATTTTCGATAATTGCTGCACGCATTGATTCAGGCGCACGAAAACCAAAGTGACCGGGGTTCCCAATATTAAGCGATATGATTTCAGCGCCCTCTCGTTCCATTTGATCGGCAAGCTGAGCAAGATTGCCTCTTATTTCATAGCTAACATCCTGGAGGTTTAAACTGGTTTTTATCTTCGAATTCATAGCATCTCATATGGTTTTAATGACTGGTTGCATTTTTTTGTAAATACGCAGCTTTGCTGATGTCAAGAAATGCTGATACTACCGTTGCAATAATCAAAAGCACTGTAATCAAGACAAAAGAAGCAAGAAACGAACCCGTACGATCTAAAAGTAGCGCCGTAACCCATGGGCCTAAGGCAGCACCTAATGTATCTAAAACGTTAACTGCCCCAAGAATCTTACCTAAGGACTTGAGGCCAAAGATATCAGCAGATAGTAATTGAATCAGCGTGTAGATGCCGCCCCAACCAAAACCGAAGCCAACTAAGCCAACCCAAATAAAAAATTCATGCTTTAAAAAAACAGCCAAGACCAAACCAATTGAACCTGAAAGCATGAGCGTTAAACTAAAAAGCAAAATTCTTTTACGGCCTAAAGATTCCGCAAGCTGGCCGCTAATAAGTTTGCCGACTAAACCACCTATGAATAATACAGTAACTCCAGTTGCGGATATTTGCGGCGAATAATTTTCAGCACTAAGAAAGTTAAATGTTGTGGCACTCATAGCGATGATTGAATAGAACGTACAAAATGCCATCGAACCAATAATCCAAAAATTACGGCTTAAAAGCGCTTCGGTTAATGTATAACCAGTTAATTCATCATCATTTGATAATAAAGAATTGTTTTGGTTAGAATTCTTTGGGCTTGACCTTAAAACGAATATAGCTAGAGGCAGAAGCGCGACCGGAATCATCGCTAACCAAACAAAAGCATCCTGCCAAGAGTACGTTGCAAGCAACCAAGTATTTAATTGCGGGAAAAAAGCATTACCTAAGCTGCTACCGGATAGCAATATTCCGATTGCTAAGCCACGTCTTTTTTCAAACCACCGTGATACCAGGTAGACGTTAAGCATTAGGCCAGCTAGAACCAAAACAACACCATAACCTGCGTGTATCCAATATATGTCGATCAAAGACTGAACTTGACTATAGGCAAAATTACAAAAAGCCATAAGCGCGAGCCCAATAATGAACAAAGGCTTAACTCCGACTCGATCGGCCAGCCAGCCACCAAGTAAACCCAAAGAACCGCCAACGGCAAACATAATAAAATCACGAAACTTAAGATCTGCAAGAGGAACTTGATCGCCTGAGCTTTCCTGTAAAGCATTTAAAATCTGGAGATCAAATACAGCGATGCCGCCAAGTGTCATCCCATTGGTAACAAATAGAACCAGAAAAGAACAAAAAAGGATGACCCAACGATAAAACTGCGTCTCCGGTGATGCTTTAGTCATCAATAACTTCCTTATTTTAAGCTATTCACCATCAACAGTAAGCTCTACAAGCTCATAATAAGTTTGCATATAGCCACCAATATCACCTAGAAGGAATGTGTAATTACCATCAGCAGTGCACCAAATATCGTAATCAGGATGAGGTTCAGGTAAACCTGGCGCTGATACCATTTGGAAATGATAGGAATCAAATTTACCTGCCTCCACAGAGATTTTCTCTTCGCCAATATATTTAACGTGCATCCCAATTTTAAAAAGCATAGGCCCGGTAGCGCCACGATGATCAGGCGAACATAAAATCATTTCATCCAAAGCTTGCACCTCGCCTGGATTAGTTCGATCAAATAATCGCATGTGCCAAGCGTCACAGGCGATAGCATGATTCTGAAAAGTTTTAGGCCAGCCTTTAGTTTCCATTCTTTGAGAAACTCTTCCCTCAAGTGCTGTGTATGTTTCACATTCAACGAAACCATCACCCATACGAAACCATCCAGATCCCATAAATTTATCATCAACAACAAGCCTCACAGAGCAATCAATCGGTCGCCATTTTTTATCAAGACTATATGTAGCATCGCGCATTACACTCGGCCTATCATCAATCTCGCTATGAACAATGATTGTTCTGGCGTCATCATTAAAGGTATTAGTCATGAAATATTCGCGTCCACGAATCTGACCTTTACGCCCTTCTTTCTTGCTGGTGTAGCGAATTACTCCACGGATTGAGGAATGGTCTCGTTGCAAAATACTGTCATTCATAATAATTTTCCAAAATGATTAATGGGGATCATTTAAAATAGCTCAAACAAATTTTTCATTTCAACTAAGTTCTTTAATTCCCCTATTCTATCCTTCTTTTGGTTAATTTGTACGAAGTGATCTTATAAAGGTTGTTCCGCAGGTGCTGTTGATAGAAAATAGAATAAATTCTCATCTAAAAAAAGCATTAACTGTATAAAAGGAAATTTTCCTGCTCAATCAGATAACCCTATTTTGGTTATAGCCTGCTGGAGATCAAATGAATAAAATACTCGTCTGTCTAAAACGAGTTGTTGATTACAACGTTCGCGTTCGATTAAAACCAGATAACACCGGTATAGTCACTGACGGTGTAAAAATGAGCATTAATCCTTTTGACGAAATCGCACTTGAAGAAGCTTTAAGGATTAAGGAGTCCGGAAAAGCTGATGAAGTTATAACAGTCACCATTGGTAATGAAGACACCCAGCAGCAAATTCGAACTGGATTGGCTATGGGCGCTGATCGAGCCATTTTAGTAAAAGCTGATCAAGTTTTGGACTCTCTGGCTGTAGCCAATATTTTTCTTAGTGTTATTAAAATAGAACAACCACTGTTAGTAATTCTCGGCAAGCAAGCAATCGATGATGATTCAAATCAAACGGGACAGATGTTGGCAGCTCTTTGGGATCGACCACAAGCAACTTTTGCTTCCAAGGTTGATCTATCGAGTGAATGCGTAACGGTAACTAGGGAAATTGATGCTGGTCTGCAATCAATTGAAATTGATTTACCTGCAGTTATCACCACAGATTTACGTCTTAATGAGCCAAGATATGTAAAGCTGCCTGATATTATGAAAGCTAAAAAGAAACCATTAGAAATAATTGATATTGATTCTTTTGGCAATGATTTAACGCCTAAAATTATACCAAAGAATTGGTCCTCTCCAAAGAGCCGCTCAAAAGGAATCATGGTGGATAATGTTGATGACTTGATTAAGGCGCTTAAAGATAAAGACCTTGTTGGGTAAACCTTTTTATTAAACGGAAATAACTTATGTTTAAAGTGCTCATCATTGCAGAAATAGATAAAAATGTTCTTAATACAAGTACATCAAAATGTGTTTCATGTGCAATGGAACTGGGTGAAACAGAAATTGATATTCTGATTATGAGTGATGACTGCTCTCGAGCAGCAACTGCAGCAACTAATATTGAATCGGTCAATCGTGTCTTAACAATTGAGGCAAAACATAATGCTGAGCCATTAGCTGCAGTTTTAGCACCACAAATCTTAGAAGTAGCTAAAAACTATGATTATGTATTTGGACCATCAACAACCTTTGGTAAAGATTTAATGCCTCGTGTCGCTGCTTTACTTAATGTAGGTCAGGTAAGTGACATCATGGAAGTTCAAAGTCCACGCTCATTCAAACGTCCTATCTATGCAGGTAACGCTATTTTGACCGTCGAAGTGCCTGAGGGTTTAATCGTTGTTGCAACCGTACGCATTGCATCATGGAAGGAAGCTGCGAAAGGCGGAAACGCGAACATTCAAGATTTAAATATCAATATTGATCTACCTGCCCACACAAGATTTATAAGTCTGAACTCGGAAGCCAGCGAGCGACCTGATTTACAAACAGCAAAAAAAGTTATTTCTGGAGGTCGTGGTGTAGGTAGTGCTGCTAACTTTGACCTTCTCTATAAACTAGGAACTAAAATGGGCGCTGGTGTTGGTGCTTCTCGCGCAGCTGTCGACGCTGGTTATGTACCAAATGATATGCAAGTTGGACAAACAGGAAAAATCATTGCGCCGGATCTTTATGTCGCTTTTGGTATATCGGGCGCTATCCAACATTTAACAGGGATTAAGGATGCAGGAACAATTGTTGCAATCAACAAAGATTCAGAGGCACCGATTTTCGAGATCGCCGATATTGGCCTTATCGGTGATCTATTTGAAGTGATTGAAGAACTTACCCAAAAATTGTGATAACTAGCTAAGCATGGCGGTGTAGTTAATGCCGCTGCGATTAAAGATACCGATAATTCCTTCTAAAAATACACCAACCCAAATTGTAAAAACATAGCGTCTAACAACGCCTAAGCTTTTAATCATTGCATCGTTGTCTTCATCTGTTACTGGTTCACCCTTTTTAAGTTTAATTAGTGTGGAGAAAAAACCGCCGATTTTTTTTCTAACCATAATTCCAGAAAGGACTAGTATCGCGAAAATAATTAACTTTATCGCTACCCACATATTACCTGCCAGTCTATCAGTTAATATCGAATAAGTAACAGAAATTGGTATAGCAATAACAACCGCCCAACGAATCCACATATCCCATTTAGCGACCGTCTTTGCAGCTTCGGTTCCTTCTCTAAAATGAAGAAATAAAACCATAGAAAGCCATACAGGTCCAAGTAAAATGATTCCTGCCATCTGCCATGGAGGATGCTCAATACCGATGTATTCTGTTAGCAGACCACCCACAGTAATCATGAGAGTCATACAGATACGAGGTATCAAATCTAAGTCCAGCATGATTTTTGCTGCTATAACTCTCGACTCAGGTTTTAGGTCAGGCCTTACTACAAACTTACTTGAGTAAAAAACACCAAGGTCGCCGCCCAGCCAGTAAACAAACAACAAGACATGTATCAGAACTACAAGATTGTGTCCAAAACTACCTTCATCCATGTTCGCTCTCCTACAAATCCTGTTAACTATAAATATAGGTTAATCTATCAAAAAGAAATTAAAATTTAATTATTAATTTGCCCAATCGCATACTCGCAGGTGCTTACATTGAATTCACCCGGCTCTTCAACATTTAGATGGGTAATGATCCCATTATCAACAATGATAGAAAATCTTTGGCCGCGTTGACCCATGCCAAAGCCACTTGCATCTAAATCTAAACCAAGCGTCTTGGCGTAATCACCATTCCCATCAGCAAGCATAAGAACTTTATCACCAACATCACGATCTTTACCCCATGCGTCCATAACAAAAACATCATTTACAGCCATACACGCAATAGTATCAACACCACCAGCAGTTAAATCTGCTGCTTTCTCAACATAACCTGGAAGGTGTTGATTTGAGCAAGTAGGAGTGAACGCACCAGGCACTGAAAATATAACCACTTTTTTATTATTGAATAGCTCATCTGTACTCAGATTAGCTGGGCCCTCATCCTTCATGATGCTAAAAGAGCCTACAGGCATTTTTTCTCCAACTTTAACAGTCATTATCTACTCCTGGAATAACCTTAATAATCAATTTTTGCCGAGCTTTAGATTGCTCAGTTTTTTTATAAGCCTTAATTCTAACCTGAGACTTAGATATAAGCTAAAGGCTATCTTTTCATCGCTCAAGAAACAATCCTGACAGAGGTGGATAAAAGGTAATAACCGCTAACCCTAATAGCATTAAAGAAACAAAAGGAATAACAGCGCGGCAAATGTCCCAAAATTGTTCTCGAAAAACGCCCATAGCAACTATCAGATTGAGCCCTAAAGGAGGTGTCAGGTATCCAATTTCAAGATTTACAACCATAATTACCCCAAAATGAATTGCGTCGATATTATGGCTAGCAGCTATTGGTTGTAAAATTGGAGCAAGAATGAGAATAGCTGAACCAATATCCATTAAACAGCCAATAACAATTAGCAAGATATTTGTTATCAGCAACATAGCATTAGGGGTCGAGATAAATTGGCCCATCCAGTCAACCAACGCTTCAGGGACCTGCTGGTAGGTCAGAAACATATTTAAGCTAAAGGCAATAATAAGCACTGGAAACAACGAACCAAGCAAACGGCTTGTCTTTACAATGACATCCATTAAATCAGTTAGTTTTAATTCACGATAAATTATAGTTTCGACAATAAATGCATAGATAACTGCAACTGCTGCTGATTCAGTCGGGGTGAACCAACCACTATAAATTCCACCGAGAATAATTAAAGGCATAAGTAATGCCCAAATTCCCTCCAAAAAAGAAACTAAAATTTCCTTTGCAGACCAAGGTGATAATCTGAGGTTTAGATTAGATGAAATCGCATAAATAACCATCAATCCAGTAAGCAATAAACCAGGCCCAATACCAGCGATAAATAATTCAGCTATATTCGTTCTGGTCATAACTCCATAGAGAATAAGCGGAATACTAGGCGGAATAATCACGCCAAGCGTTCCCGCTGCACATAATGTACCTATAGAAAAGGATTTACTGTAGCCACTTTTAATCAGCGCTGGATACATCACCGCACCAATAGCTACAAGAGCAACAGTTCCTGAACCAGTAACCGCAGAAAATACTGCGCATGAGAGCACAGCAGCTATAGCCAGCCCCCCAGGTATAGGGTCCGTTATGGCACGCATGAAACGAATCAGCCTCGATGCAATCGCACCGCGAGACATAATGTTACCCGCAAGTATATAGAGAGGTATTGAGAGGAGTATCTCTTTATTGAGAGCGCTCCATGAATCTAAAACAATACCTTGAAGTGGTTCAGAAGCTAATGTCAGATAACAATAGGTTGTGACACTAGCAAGAATCACAAATAAATTTTGCCGCATTAAAAGCAAAGCTAAAGCTAAAAAAAGCGGAAATGCAAAAGTCATTGAAATACATTCCTGTCTGGTTGCGAGTTTAAATTATTTACTTTTGGCCTTAAAGATGGAATATAAGCAAATATCGCATGTCGAAATGCTGCAATAGCAAGTGCGATCGGTAAAAAAAGCTGTATTGGCCATATAGGTAAAAATAAATCGATGGATACCTCTCCAAGTCTTCTTGTTTCCAAAACAACATTAATAGCAAGCCAAAATGCTGCTGCACAAAATAAGCTCATAAATGAATGCTCTAAAGTTTCTAGAGATGATGACCACTTATCAGGTAACCATGAATCTGCAAAGCGTGGGCGCAAGTGAGCACCATCTGATGATGCTAAGCCAAAACCAGCCATAACAATCAATACATTCGCCCAAACTCCAGTTTGAGTTGCCCAGTAAAGGCCAGCTCCAGTTAGTTCACGACTAAGGACATCACTAAAGATAATCATAACTAATAAAGAAAAAGCAATAACGCTAAAAAATTTTTCGATCGAGTTTAATTTGTATAAACATTGCTGAAAAAAATTGTTATATTTTTTTTCCATAGAAATTTCTTTTATTTAACTGCTTAATCTCGGGGATAAATAAATTAATTACTAATGCTGATAAAAGGTGCATAAAAGCCGCCATAATAAATACAGGCGTCCAAGAATAATTTTCAATTGTCCAGCCAGCGATATAGCCAAAAGTTGCGCCTCCAAAGCTACCTACAGCACCATAAAGACCCCATATCGTAGCAACATCCTTTGAGGGGAACATATCAGCAGGTAAAGTAAACATACTTGAAGCTTTAAACTGAATAGCAAACAAAGCTATGGATATTAAGGCCAGCGCCATAGGTGTCGATTCAGTAAATGCCGCGGGCATCGCCACAAGAACCAATAATGCTCCAATCCAAATAACCATTTTTCTTGAGCGATCTAGAGACAAACCGATATCGATAAATTTTTTCCCAAGATAGCCTCCTGTAATTGAGCCTATATCAATTGCTAAAAACGGGACCCAGGCAAAAAGAGCTATATCCTTAAGATCAAATCCTCTTTCTTGGCTAAGATAAAGAGGCAACCAGAAAATAAAGAAATAAAATGCGCCATCTGAAATAAATCGACTGATCATTAACCCCCAAACTTCACGATGCTGTAAAGACCAATACCAAGGTCGTTTAGATGCAAGCAATTCGGTTCGTTTATTAGTGGGAATTGATTTCAAAGCATCCTGACTGGGAGGATCGTAAAACCATTTCCTCCATAAAACGAGCCAAAGAAATCCGAATAAACCAGGGATAATAAATGCTGCTTGCCATCCCAGATTAAGAATAATAAGGGCAATTAATGGTGGTGAAATAAGTGCGCCTAGACCTGGGCCCATTGTAAATATTCCAACAGCTAAACTTCGTTCGGATCTAGGAAAAAACTCTGCAATAGCTTTAGTTGCAGCGGGAAAATTTGCTGCCTCAGTCAGCCCGAGCAATACCCTAAAAGCGAAAAAACTGGCAACACCCCTTCCAAGGGCATGCAGCATGCCAGCAAGACTCCATGCGATGACAGCAAAAATAAAAGATTTTTTGGTGCCAAATCGATCGATAAACGGCCCACAAAAAAGCTGCCCTAGTCCATAAGCAAATAAAAAACCTGTTGTTATGAGACCATAACCATCAGCAGTGATTGAAAATTCTTCCATTAAAAGCGGAGCAGCGATCGTTAAGGCCTGACGATCGATATAGTTTATTGTGGTTATTAAGCAAAGAAGAAAAGCGATTCGCCATCGATAAGCAAGCCAGGATGCTCCTTGTATATTAATTTGCTGATTCAATTATTTTCAAACCTCCATAAGGTGGATTTGATTCATTTTACCCCTTCATAATTACACCGAATTGATATTTTATATTTCTATAAATTTTTCGATATTTATCAAAGTTACATTTTGCTACAAATATTTACTCTTTTAGAAGCCAATAGGAAGGTAGGCAGCAAGTAATTACGCTATGATCACGAATAATTTATAAGCAAGCCCCTGTTATTATCGAACCAAGCTAAATTAATAAGAACTTTAAGGAACTACATTTATGAGTGCTGATGCCGAAAATATTGCGATTAGCAAGGAAACTCAAGCGTTTTTGGATCGTAAACATCAAATTTATATTAACGGAAACTGGGAAACGGCACACGGTGATACGATACCAATCATTGACCCAGGTACAGAAAAAGAAATTTCCAGCATAACGCTAGCTAATGAAGATGATGCTGATGCAGCCGTTGCAGCAGCAAGACTTGCATTTACTGGGGAATGGTCAAAACTGCCTGCCCACCAACGCGCTCGAAGAATGCTCAAACTAGCAGATCTTGTTGATGAGAACATTCAGACGCTCGCTGAACTTGAGGTTCTTGATAACGGCCAACCTCTTGAAATTGCGAAATATACTATTGCAGGCTTTGGCGCAGAATTTATTCGTTATTACGCAGGCTGGGCATCGAAGGTTCATGGTAAAACCATTCCGGTTTCTCCTATGGGCGTCCCAAATGGTGAATCCTTAACTTACACTCGCAGAGAACCCATTGGTGTCGTTGCAGCAATTATCCCTTGGAATGCGCCAATAGCGATGTTCGTTTTAAAACTTGCTCCTGCGCTAGCTACTGGCTGCACATTAGTTATTAAAGCCTCAGAGATGACGCCGCTCACCGCGCTGAAAATGTGCGACCTCATTAAGGAAGCAGGCATCCCTGATGGTGTAGTTAATGTTGTACCTGGGTATGGCCATACCGCAGGAGCAAGACTCGCAAGCCATCCTGAAGTAGATAAGGTGGCTTTTACTGGCTCAACTGCTGTTGGCAAGAAAATAGTTGCTAGCGCTTTAGGTAATCTAAAAAAAGTAACCCTTGAATTAGGAGGAAAATCACCTGTAGTTGTTTTTCCTGATGCTGACCTTGACGCGGTAATTTCTGGAGCAGTACGTGCTGCGTTCTTTCTTCAGGGTCAAAATTGTATGGCAGGGACAAGATTATTTGCACATGAGTCGATATTTGAACAAGTAACGTCTGGAATTGCTGAAATAGCAAACTCCATGAAAATTGGTCACGGTCTGGAGCCTTCAAGCCTAATTGGACCATTAATTTCATCGCAGCAACACGATCGGGTTATGAGCTACATAGAGTCTGGAAAAGAATCTGGCGCTGAGCTTATATGCGGTGGTGATTCCCTCGATCGTGAAGGTTATTTCATTCAACCCACAATATTTACCCACTCTGACCAAAGCATCGCAATTGCCAGGGAAGAAATTTTTGGACCAGTCCTTTATGCGCAACCATTTTCGGGGAATGATCTTGAATCTGTAGCACGAGAAGCTAACGAAACTATATATGGCTTATCTGGCAGCGTCTGGACAAAAGATATTTCGATTGGGCTCAAAATGGCAAGCCTTATAGATTCTGGGCAAGTCAGCGTGAACTGTCATGCTGCTGTTGACCCTGCTATCCCTTTCGGGGGCAATAAAATGTCAGGATGGGGCAGAGAGTTTGGTGAGGAGGGTTTAGACCCCTACCTTAAAACAAAAGCCACATCGGTAGTTTTTTAAGCAAATCTCTCAACTATCAATTAAGCCATATTCGCCATGCATGAGTTGATTAAAAAAACTTGACCGAAATAATGAGCTCGGATAAACAGCTGGTGGAGGATTAAGTTTATCCATCTTCTCAACATCGGCTTCGTTAAGGTTTAGATCGAGACAAGTCAAATTGGCTTTGAGCTGGTCCAATGTCCTTGCGCCAAGAATTGGTATTACTGAGCCCTGGGGCCTTTGCAGTAACCATGCAAGCGCTAAAGCTGATGTTTCGCATCCTATCCTATCAGCTATGGATTTAACTTCTTGGGCTAACTTGATACGGTCTTCAGCGAGAAGCCTCGGGCCGTAACTAACATTATTAAGCCTTCCTTTGATTTCAGGATTGGAATTATATTTACCTGACAACAAACCACCAGCAAGAGGGCTCCAAGCGGTAATAGACATTCCATATTCTTGAGCTAGGTCAAAAAAATCATTTTCGATACTTCGATCCGTCAAATTGTAATGCAATTGCAAGGCTGTGAATGATGTCATGTTCCTTTCTTTAGCAATCGTATTAGCTTGACTGATTAACCAAGCTGGGCAGTTTGACACACCTATGTGCAGCACTTTTCCTGTTCGAACAAGATCATCAAGGGCTCGCATCACCTCATCGATCGGGGTGGATTGATCCCAACCATGAACCCAATAAAGGTCTAGGTAATCGGTTTTAAGTCTTTTAAGGCTATTGTCGATAGATTGAGCCATATTCTTACGATGATTTCCTGATGCATTTGGATCGCTTGAATCTGTCGTCATGCTATATTTGGAAGCTAGAACAAT
>JAYZVL010000037.1:0-28476 GCA_036155675.1 Pseudomonadota bacterium
CTGGGATGCCTAGTAAAGGCATTAAGCGCAGTATCGCTCGAATCACCGCAATGGAGACAATTTTTGTGCAATGGTCTATATATCTTTTATTTTTATTTTTTGGAGGCTGGTTTGGCAATCCTTTTTATTTGTTAATGCTGATTTGGTCAATTTATTTGACTTGGAAATTATTTCACCGAAAGCGTTCACCTGATTCATTTCGATACGCTATTCCTGTTGCTGTAATTATCTGGTCTCTTGTCGAGGTGGGGGCTTTTTTTGGTATATATCCAGAAGCATGGCAAGCCCCATTTGAATATCCAATAACTAATTCATTGATGCTTGTTGCATTTATATGCTCTCTTTGGGCATTGATGAAAAGACCCGCGGAAAATGCCCTGCACGTCGGAGATTAAATGTCGCCCAATATGAATATTCATTTCGAATATTTCTTCTATCCTGAGATATAGCTGGTGAAATATGAATGAATTAACAAGACGAGAATTATTGGGATCTATAGTGGGAGGGGCAACGCTAACTTCTTCATGCAGCAATAGTGAATCAAGGCGAAACCAGCATAGTAAAAAATTAATTCCGCCCAGTGCCCCATATAAATCTATGCGTGATTACGTTACAGCACTGGAAGCTCATAATTTAGTAATTAGAATTCCACGAGTTGATCAAGATACTTATGAAGGTACTGCACTTATGTACCGCGCGCGCGATTTGTACGGCATGCGTGGAGCGCCAACTTTTCTATTTGAAGAGGTTCGAATCGATGGTAAATGGGTTAAAGGTCCTTTATTAATTAACGAGAGTGGTCACGGGTGGGGCGAAAGTTTAGTTTTTGGGCTTGCCCCTGTCGATGAGGGTCCTGTTGTTATTGATCCGATGAATAGCTATAGGCAAGCTCGAAATTATTTAGAGCAGTTAATAGCAGAGAATAATGGCGAGTACCCAACAATTGAACCAGTTGTAATTGAAAAAAATAATGCACCTTGTAAAGAAGTTATATTACGTGGAAATGAAATTGATTTAACTAAATTTGCCTTTATTAAATGCAACCCATCTGATGCTGGCCGATATATTAATACAGGTTGTGTTTTTACACGTCACCCAAATTCAAAATACGGAGTTAATTTTGGAACTTACCGATGTCATTTACGAGGGCCTCGTGAAATTGGTTTACTGACATCTGTTGGCCAGACTGGCTACCGGCATTTAGTCGCAGCTCGTAACCGAGGAGAGAAAATTGGTCGAGTATCAATTGCGCTTACCCCCGATCCTTATGTCTGGTCAATAACTGGAAGTAAAATGTCTTACGGAGGTTCCGGCCTTGTTGACGAACTCTCTATGGCTGGTGGTTTAGCTGGAAGAGCAATTGAGGTTGTTAAAAGCGAAACCAATGATTTAATGATTCCTGCTCATGCAGAAATGATTATTGAAGGCGAGGTGCCTTTGGATGACCTTCGTCCAGAGGGCCCATACGGTGAAATGGTTGGTTATCAGGGCGCCCGCTTTGAAGACGTTTTTTGGATGAGAGTGACTGCCGTAACGCATAGAAGCGACCCATGGATTATGAATAACTTTACAGGTGTAAGTGCTGGAACACCTATGGCTGCAAGGCATGCAAGACCTCTGTACTTGCTAAAGCAAAAAATGCCCGAAATTGTTGACTGGTTTCCTGATACCCGGTCAGTTGGCACGACTTATGTGAGCATCAAGAAAACGAAACCAGGGCAAGGCCTAGCAATCGCAAAAGCGATAATTGAAGAAGATTATTTCTCCAAGATTGTTATTGTTGTCGATCATGATGTTGATGTTATGAGTCAACACGATCTCTTAGCTGCTGTGGGTTCCCGATGGCAACCTTGGAATAATCATCAAGTGTATGAATCTTTGCCGGCATTACCTGTTGATCCAAGTATTGTGACGCCAGGCAAAGGCAGTAAGATTGCTATTGATGCCACAATCCAGTGGCCGGAGGAAGGCGGAAGGGAAAATTTTGCGGCTCTTAATAGAACGACACTTTTAAATGGTGCTCCAGAGTCTTTTGAAATTATGGATAAAAAGTATGGAGATCTTTTGCTGAATTGGCGACCAATAAACAATTAGGTTTATTTATTCTAGGGAAATTTAATGAGTCAGCATGAATTTAACTGGCAAGATCCTTTGTCATTAGAGAAGCAACTTAAGGATGAAGAGAGACTGGCTCGTGATTCTGCCCAACGATTCTGCGCCAAGAGTCTTCAGCCTAGAATTTTATCAGCCTTTCGAGACAATCAATTTGATATTGCAATTGCAGAGGAACTCGGCAATCAGGGTTATTTAGGAGCAACCATCTCAGGGTATGGGTGTGCAGGATTAAATTATGTCAGCTACGGCTTGATCGCTCGAGAAATTGAGAGAATTGACAGCGCTTACAGGTCCTTTGTAAGCGTTCAAAGCAGTTTGGTTATGTATCCAATTTATGCATTTGGAAGCGAGGAACAAAAACAACATTATTTGCCAAAATTAGCCGCTGGTAAGCTTATTGGTTGCTTTGGGCTAACAGAACCAGACCACGGGTCTGATCCAAGTGGGATGTTGAGCAAAGCAAGGAAAACTGATGACGGGTACATCCTTAATGGAAGTAAGTCGTGGATAACAAATGCACCCATAGCCGATTTATTTGTTGTCTGGGCCAAAGATGAAGACCAAGTCATCAGAGGGTTTTTACTCGAAAAAGATTCGCCAGGGCTCTCAACGCTTGAATTTAACGGGAAGTTTTCTTTGCGCGCTTCCTCGACTGGTGGTTTTAGTATGGATAATGTAGAAGTTTCTGATTCTCAAGTTTTGCCTAAAGCAATTGGTTTAGGCGCGCCATTCAGCTGCTTAAACCGTGCGCGATACAGTATCTCTTGGGGTGTGATAGGCGCAGCAGAGTTTTGCTGGATTGCTGCAAGAGATTATGTTGTTCAAAGAAAGCAGTTCGGTAAACCTTTGGCGTCTAATCAGCTTGTTCAAGCTAAATTAGCTGATATGCAAACTGAAATAACACTTGGACTTCAATCTTGTCTTGCTTTAGGTCGAATGATAGATGAAGGTTCATTTCATCCTGAGGCAGTTTCATTGTTAAAAAGAAATAATTGCAGTAAGGCTTTAAATATTTCTCGTGTATCCAGAGACATGCATGGAGCAAATGGTGTTTCAGATGAATATCATGTTATAAGGCATATGCTAAATCTCGAAGCAGTAAATACCTACGAAGGCACTTATGATATTCATTCATTAATACTTGGTAGGTCCCAGACAGATATACAGGCATTCAGCTGAGGTATTACTCTATATCCTAAATATAATTTCGCTTAATTTTTATCTTCTGAATCACTAGACCAGACAGTATAGGTTTTTGAGTCGCTTGTATCTTTATTAGTTTCCCAAGGCAGCAACCTGTCATTTTCAGTATTCGAATTACCTGCTGGACCTTTCTTGATTTTTTTTGAATCACTTGAGCTTTCAGAAGAATGCTTTAGGTTGTTTTTTCTATCTGTGTCAGAAATTCCTTCTTTTGCAGCCAGACCTTCTTCAGGACCTTGGTTTTCATTAACATTTGATTCCGATGGTATATTTTTATTAGCAATCTCTTGATTTTTAGATGGACGACGTTTTCGGCGTCTTTTTCGATTTGAGTTTTGAGTATTTCCGCTTCTAGAGTTCTCATCATTCTTCGAGCCATCTTCCTTGTTATCATTTTTTTGATTTGAAGGCTTGTTTTTATTATCAGAGCTTGACCGAGAAGTTCTTTTTTGGGCGCTCCCCCTATTGCGCCGATTCCGATTGCGAGAATTTTGTGTTGAGGAGCGATTATTCCGATTGCGATTTCCACGATGATTCCGTTGTGATCGACCACGAGAAGCTTGTTTTGGTTTTGACTTTATCAATAATTTTTTTAAAAAATCAATAATAACCGTTAAAACGGATGATTTTTTTGGTTTTGGTTTTGGTGCTGGGGTCGCAGGTGGTTCAGCAGAAACAGCTGCATTTTCTATAACGCGCTTACTAGACATTTCAACAGCGTCTTCAAGAGATTTTCCAGTTGGAGTGCTGAGCTCATAACTTGATCCAGTATTTTCAGGCATTAGAGTTTGATCGTCTCGAACTCTTCTGATTGTATAATTTGGAGTTTCAAGGGCAGGATTAGTGATCAGTATTAACTGTGCCTCAGTATTTTTTTCAATATTTTGAATCCACTCTCTTTTTTCGTTCAATAAAAATGTTGCAACATCAACAGGCAGCTCAGCGATGACTTTCGCTGTTCTTTCTTTCCTTGACTCTTCACCAATCAATCTCAGAATTGCTAAACCAAGGGACTCGACGCCTCGAATTGAGCCAGAGCCACTGCAGCGAGGGCAGGTTTGTTGAGCTGATTCGCCTAATGACCGTTTTAATCTCTGTCGGGACATTTCAAGCAAGCCAAAACGGGATATTTTCCCTATTTGGATTCGAGCGCGATCGGTTTTAACTGATTGATGTAATCGATTTTCTACTTCCCGATGATTTCTGATTGGGCCCATATCAATAAAATCGATAACTAATAAGCCGCCTAAATCTCTAATTCTGCATTGTCGAGCAATTTCTTCAGCAGCCTCTAAATTTGTTTCTAGCGCAGTGGCTTCAATATCTTGACCCTTTGTTGCTCTTGCTGAGTTTATGTCAATCGAAATTAGCGCTTCTGTATGATCGATAACTAATGCGCCTCCAGATGGCAATTGCACAGTATGAGTAAAGGCAGATTCAATCTGGCTCTCAATTTGGAATCGAGTGAATAATGGGACATTGTCTTCGTATTTCTTTAAAACACGAAGATTGTGCGGCATCGCATGCTCCATAAACTTTCTTGCTTCATCAAAGGTTGAGGCATCATCAATGGTGACTTCTCCTATTTCCTGACTAAAATGATCTCTAAGCGCGCGAATAACAGGACTGCTATCTTGATAAATCAAGAAAGGTGAGGGCTGACTTCTTACGGTTTCTTTAATTGCTGACCAAACCCCTTTAAGATGATCAAGATCCCAGTCAAGCTCTTCTTGCGACCTTCCTATACCAGCTGTACGAACAATGCAGCTCATATTTTCAGGTAAATCTAAATTTCTTAAAGCATTCCTAATATCATCTCTTTCTTGACCGGTAATTCTTCTAGAGATCCCTCCACCTCGAGGATTGTTAGGCATTAGGACAAGAAATCTGCCTGCAAGACTAATAAAAGTTGTTAGCGCAGCGCCTTTGCTACCCCTCTCATCTTTATCGACTTGAACAACAATATCCTGCCCCTCTTTAAGAACATGCTTGATATTGATGCGAGACCCTGGAGTAGGGTCGTTTAAGAAATACTCTCTAGAGATGTCTTTGAGAGGTAAAAAGCCATGACGCTCAGAACCAAAGTCCACAAAGGCTGCATCTAGACTAGGTTCTAAACGAGTAATTTTTCCTTTGTAAATATTAGATTTTTTTTGCTGGCTTGATTCTGCCTCTATATCTAGGTCGTATAATTTTTGGCCATCAACGATGGCGATTCGCAACTCCTCTTCTTGAGTTGCATTGATTAACATTCTTTTCAAGGTGAGCCCCTAAATAATTCATGATTGGGCTCCTGACTGTTTTGTCTTAAAAATCTTGTAAGATGAGTGTTTAAAACACCCCATAAGCCGATTAAAAAAATTCATAGCTTCTATATTTTTATGATGAACTAATTTCATTGATTTTTGCTGTTTAAAAAAAGTCCTAAATCTTAAATTTTTTTTAAGACGTTAATAAGGTTAAACTCACCAGTCAGGTGGCCAGTTAACGGTTATTAAAACCGAGATTGAATACGAACGCATTTGCGTTCGAAAAAAAATAATGCACTGCCTTTTGGCAGATAACTCTGACTTTTAATTGTCAGTAGGTTTAATATACCATTTCAAAGAAATTGGTTCAACACATTGATTCTGAATTAATTTTTTTCGATATTTTTTCTATGAATAATTCTAACAAAAAAAAACCCGTGCAGCTGCTTAAAGTCAGTGAGGATATGGTTGATCGTAGGCTTGATAATTTTCTTATTGGAGAGCTTAAGAGCCTTCCTAGGTCAAGAATTTATCGAATGATTCGAAGTGGCGAGGTTCGCGTTAATAAGGGTAGAGCCAAACCAAGCTACCGACTGTTAGAAGGTGATCAAATTAGAGTCCCGCCTTATATTGATACTAGCGAGAAAGGCCAAAAAAGATTATTTGCATCACAAAGGGACCTGATTATAAATCAGATTGTTTATGAGGATGATTATTTAATACTTTTTAATAAACCCTCGGGTATGGCAGTTCATGGCGGAAGTGGTATCAACCTGGGCGTGATTGAAATGCTCAGAATCGCAAGACCTGAAAATCGTTTTTTAGAACTTGCTCATCGTTTAGATCGTGAAACTAGCGGTTGTTTGCTGATAGTGAAAAAAAGGAGCGCACTAAGGAAATTACACGAACAGTTCCGAGAGGGCACAGTCCACAAATCATATATTGCTTTATTACATGGCCGTTGGGAGCACGGCGATAAAACTATTAATTTACCACTTAAAGTTACTCATCGTAAGAATGGTGAACGTTTTGTCATAGTCAGTGATAGCAGTGGAAGCAAATCTGCCCTGACTCATTTTTTTTTACAACAAAATTTCTCAGAGTATTGCCTCATGAATATTGTTATTGAGACTGGACGAACACATCAGATAAGAGTTCATGCCGCTGAAATTAATTATCCCATTGTAAGTGATGAAAGGTATGCGCCTAATCTTAAAAGCCCTGTTGGATTAAGGAGGCTTTTTTTACATGCAGCTGAGCTAAAAATTCAACATCCTGAGAAAGAAAAACACTTTGATTTCTCTATACCCCTTAGTCGTGAGCTAAAATCTGTCCTGAAGCAATTAAAGTAGCAAGACTCCAGCTCTTTTAAGACTCCCTGCAAGCCAGATTAAAGGCAATCCAATGATAGCATTTGGGTCGTTGCTCTGAATTGATTCAAATAGTAAGACCCCACGCAGTTCAGAACGAAATCCACCCGCACAATCCCATGGTTCGTCAAGTTCAACATACCGCTCTATTTCATTCTGAGAGAGTTCTCTAAAACTTACAGTTGTGATATCTAGATGATACTCGCTAAATTGATTTGCTTTATGTAAAACACTAATTGCCGTGTAGATAAAAACTTCTTTGCCAGAACATTCTGATAGCTGCTTGATAGCATTAGCTGCGTTACCTGGTTTGCCAAGAATTTTATTATCTACAGAAGCAACCTGATCGCTACCAATTACAATATCTCTTGGGCTTACAGTTGCAATCTTATTAGCCTTATTAAAGGCTAATCTAACGGCTAGATCAGATGGTTTTTCATTAGGATGAGCCGTTTCATCGATAGAAGCAGGGGTCACTTCAAAATTTTCTATCACCCTGCTTAGAAGCTCACGCCTGTAAGGAGATGAGGAGGCAAGCACTAATTTAAAGGATAACTTATTCATTAATGAGGAAAAGGCCTTAGAATTGATTTAAAACGATTGGACACTAAAATGATTGTGATATCATACTCCTGTTATGTTAACCGATCATATCGGGATTTCGCATCTTCGCGAATTGGCCACTAAAGAGGAATCCTTGAATACATCGGTTTCGGCATTTGATATGCCGCGACTACGAGATTTGATTCATCCCAAGGCAGATGAAACTAACCAGCTGCTTGAATTAGAAATCTCATTTAAACAGAGTTCTGGTGCTGATTTAGGTTTTCCAGAGATATTTGGCATTTTGAGAGCCCGCCTTCAGCTTACTTGCCAACGTTGTTTAGGTTTAGTGCTTTGGTCGGAAAAATTGCCACTTAGGTTAATTGTGGTGGAGAATGAATTGATGGTGGATCAGTTATCTGATCCCTACGATAGTATTATTGCAGACCAAAATGGTATTAGATTAATAAGCATCGTTGAGGATGAATTACTGAGCGCTCTACCGCTTGCGTTAATGCATGATGAGATAGATTGCGAAATAAAAAGCAATAAAGAGATTAAAAATAAGAATTTTAAAAAAATTAAAGAAGATATAAACCGACCATTCGCTGATTTGGCTGATTTATTAAAAAAGTCACCAGAAGGCGATGATGTTTGAGACCGAATATTTTGGAGTAAGTATCATGGCAGTACAGAAAAGCAGACGAACCCCTTCCACTAGGGGTATGCGACGCGCCCATGACAAATTAAAATCACCATCTGTTTCAACTGATGAGATTACGGGTGAGCCTCACTTGCGTCATAATGTTGGCGCGGATGGGTTTTATCGCGGTAAGAAAATTTTCGACGTCCCTGTTGAAGATCAGGAATAGCTTAATAAATCTACTATGGTTGAGCGCGTTACGATAGCCTTAGATGCTATGGGCGGTGATGCTGGCCCTTCGGTTGTTGTTCCAGCCGCTTTGGCTTTCTCTGCACGACATCCAAATTTAAAGTTGTTGCTCGTTGGAAAAAGAGAGACTATCCAGTCGCATTTTCATACCGATACAAAGCTTGAAATAATTGATGCTAGTGAAATCGTGGGTATGGATGAAATCCCCGGAGATGCATTGCGAAAGAAAAAGGATTCATCGTTACGGGTATGTGTCAACCTTGTCAAGGAAGGTCGTGCCGATGCTTGTGTTAGCGCAGGTAACACTGGTGCTTTGATGGCGACAGCAAGATTTGTCCTTAAGACTTTACCAGGTATAGATAGGCCAGCAATTATGGCCATTGTTCCTACAATTGAAGATCATGCTCATATGTTAGATCTAGGTGCTAATTCAGATTGTAATGCTAAAAATCTTTTTCAATTTGCCATTATGGGGTCTGTAGTTGCTAGCGAGGTTGAAAATATTTCATCTCCCCGAGTTGGGCTTCTGAATATCGGTGAAGAAGATATTAAAGGTAACGACACAATAAGAGAGGCTGCTAATTTATTGAGCAATAGCTCACTGAATTATATTGGTTTTATAGAGGGTGATAGCATTTCCAAACAAAAGGCAGATGTAATCGTAGCAGATGGATTTTCTGGTAATGTTGCCTTAAAAACAATGGAAGGTACTGCAAATTTACTAATAAATTACCTAAAAGATGCTTTTCGATCGAATTTCTATTCGAGAGTAGTGGGAGCTCTGGCCGCACCAGTTTTTAATTCTTTAAGCGAGCAAGTTGATCCTCGTGTTTATAATGGTGCTGTTCTTGTTGGACTTAATGGCATTGTCGTTAAAAGCCATGGTGGCGCAGATCAATTAGCTTTTGAACGGGCTATTCAGACAGCGATGGTAGAGGTTGAGAAAAGTGTGCCTAAGAAGATTCATCAATTTTTGCTTGAAATGGAGCAATAATGTTCTCTCGTATTGAAGGAACAGGTCATTATGCTCCAGAAAGAGTGCTGACGAATGCTGACCTTGAAAAGATCGTTGATACAACGGACGAATGGATCAGGTCAAGAACTGGAATTGAACGCCGCCATATTGCTGCAGAAAATGAAACAACAGCTGATCTTGCAGAGCATGCTGCTTTAGCTGCTATGGAGGCAGCAGGAGTAGGACCTGATGATGTAGATTTTCTCATTGTGGGAACTACGACACCAGATTTGGTGTTTCCAAACGTGGGTTGTTTATTGCAGGATCGACTTGGAATTAACGGCACTCCAGCTTTTAGTGTTGAGGCAGCTTGCAGCGGATTTATATATGCTTTAAGTGTTGCCGATAAATTTATTCGGTGCGGGGAATCCAATTGTGCGTTAGTTATTGGAGCGGAAACACTCTCAAGAATTGTTGATTGGAATGATAGGTCAACATGCGTTTTGTTTGGTGATGGTGCTGGAGCGGTAGTCTTAAGACCCGCTGACGAAGCTGGTATTATTTCTACACATCTCCAAGCAGATGGACGCTATAAGGATGTATTAACTGCGGAGAGTGGCGTTTCTGTCCAGCTTCCAGGTGATGCATTAAGAGAGGGTTTTAATGTTCGCATGTCCGGGAATGAAGTTTTTAAAGTCGCCGTAAAGAGCCTTGAGTCAATTGCTGATAAAGCATTATCACATAATAATATGCAGCGGTCAGATCTGGACTGGTTAATACCGCATCAGGCGAATATGCGTATCATTCAGGCAACAGCAAAGCGTTTGGGCGTTCCTATGGAAAAAGTGATCCTTACATTGCAGGAATACGGAAATACTTCTGCTGCATCGGTACCTATGGCTCTAGATATAGCGGTACGAGAGGGTAAAATTAAACGCGGTGATTTGCTTTTGCTGGAAGCTTTTGGCGGCGGGCTGACATGGGGTTCAGCATTAGTTCGCTTTTGAATTGTAATCGTTTAATTTTTAGTAAAGTCTTTTCCCCCGTATGTCTACTGACCCTACATCAGAATCAAAAAATAATAATGACTCGCTAGATTTATTTAGGATAGCGGGGTTTTTTATTGGTCCCATTTTAGCGATTCTTATCTATGCAATTTTACCTAATAGTTATATTGACACAGACGGGAGTATTGTTCCCCTTAGTTATGAAGCTCAAGCTGTAGCAGCTGTTGCTGTTTGGATGGCGGTTTGGTGGATGACGGAAGCAATATCAATTTATGCTACTGCTTTAATTCCATTAGTTGCATTTCCTTTGACTGGTATAGCAACCATGCGCGAAACGGCATCATCTTATGGGCAGGAAATTATTTTTTTATTCTTGGGTGGTTTTATTTTAGCTTTATCACTTGAGAGGTGGCCACTTCATAAACGTTTAGCATTGAAAGTGCTTTCTTCAGTTAAATCAGAGCCACGATTAATCGTTGGCGGTTTTATGTTTGTTTCAGCTGCATTAAGTATGTGGGTTACTAATACTGCAACTACAATCATGCTGCTACCTGTGGGTTTAAGCGTTATTAATATGCTAAAAGATTCTGATTCCTCAAAATCATTTAAAGTATCGAAAAATTTTTCTATATGTCTTTTATTAGGTATAGCATATGCATCATCTATTGGTGGTATGGGCACAATTATTGGCACTACCCCTAATGTCTTCGTTGTTTCATTTATTAGGGAGCAATTAGATCGCGAAATTAGTTTTTTAGAATGGATGAGTTTTGCAGTTCCTATTGTGCTTTTGCTAGTTCCTTTAACATGGTTATGGTTGACTCGATTTATTTACCCGTTAGGGAGAAATAATTTAACTGGTGCTGCTGAGATAATTTCTGAAACAAGGGCATCTATGGGGCCAATGGGTAGGCCAGAATTTTTAACATTGCTAGTCTTTATTACCACTGCATTTTCTTGGGTCACAAGACCTTTAATTGTAGAATTAGAAATATTTGGCTTAAAGCCTTTTTCTGGCTTAACTGATGCGGTTATCGCCATGCTTGCTGCCTTTTCCCTTTTTATCATTCCAAGTAATTTCAAACGAGCTGAATTTCTTATGGATTGGCGCACCGCTTCTAAATTACCTTGGGGTTTGCTTTTGCTATTAGGGGGAGGTCTTGCTCTCGCAGCTGCATTAACTGACTCAGGCTTTAGTTATTTTTTAGGCAGCTTGGCTAGTAAATTTCGTGGCTGGCCATTTTGGCTTACGACAATGGCTGTCGTGGCTTTAGTTATTTTTTTAACTGAATTGACTAGCAATTTAGCTACCACCGCAACTTTTATTCCAGTTTTACTTGCAGTTGCTGCAGGATTAGAGCTCCCGCCTCTTTTGCTAATTATTCCTGCTGGGCTTGCTGCTAGTTGTGCATTCATGTTGCCTGTAGCAACACCTCCAAATGCAATTGTCTTTGGCAGTGGAAAGTTAAAGATCAAGGAAATGTGCATGGCTGGTTTTTGGTTAAATTTACTCTCAGTTATAGTTATTACTTTTATCAGTTATGCCATACTTATTTCAGTTCTTAATATTGATTTGTGATAATTGAATGAAGAATATTTTTTCTTTTTTTTTATTAGCGTTCGGGTTGTTTTGGTTTCCTTATGGCCATGCAGAATTATTTGAGATAGAAAATCTAAATGAGCAATTGATCGGCAATAAAGATGAAATTATTGCTAAATACGAAGATACATTTGTTCAAATTGCCCGGAATCATAATCTCGGCTTTGAGGAGCTTCTTCTAGCAAACCCAAATATTGATCCTTGGCTACCTGGAGAAGGCTCTTCCATTGTTTTACCAAAGCAATTTATTTTGCCACAGGTTGATCGCCTCGGGATTGTAATTAATCTTCCTGAATACAGATTGTATTATTACTATAAGCAGGACGGCATTGACTTTGTTGCATCTTGGCCAATAAGCATTGGGAAAGTTAATTGGGGCACCCCTTTATTATCAACCTTTATCGCTGGAAAGAAAAAGAAACCAAGTTGGTATCCCCCAGATTCAGTTCGAGCTGAACATGCTGCTGAAGGTGATATTCTTCCAGCAGTTGTTTTGCCAGGACCAGACAATCCTTTAGGTGAGTTTGCTCTTCGTTTAGGTTTGCCAAGTTATTTAATTCATGGCACGAATCGTCCAGCTGGAATTGGAATGCGAGTTACACATGGATGTATTCGTTTATTTCCCGAAGATATTGAGTGGTTATTTAATAAGGCAGCGTTACAAACACCAGTAAGAATCATTAATCAGCCAATTAAATTTGGTTGGTCAGCGGAGGGTTTATATATAGAGGCGCATCCTATGCTGGAAGATAAACAATCTATATCACCAATGACATTGGCAATGCAGTCTTTAATTAAAGCAACTGATGGCAATCAAGGGCTCTCAATTAATTGGGATTTAGTTGAGGATTTAGTGGCAAGCCCAAGTGGTTTGCCGTTTCAGATTGGAGAGAGAATTAAAACTTTATAAGTTTTAGATTTCTTGGAAAGAAAAACCCCACGACTCGACAAAATCAAATCGCAGGGAGTTTTTTTATCTTACTTACTCTGGCTGTTTTGGAACATGCGATCAATTTTCTCATTGGTCGCATCACAACACGCTTGACTGTTACTTGCAGCAGCAGCAGCATTTGCTGCATCAGCCTTAGCGGCAGCAACCTCTTGCTCTAGAACACCTATTTGTCTTTCAAGTTCTGAATGGTATGAGCTTGCACAGCTAGCAGTTAAAGCCAATATCAATGCTATTACGCCGCCCTTAATGACAGCCTGAACTTTTTTGGTCATTGTGTTTCTTTCCTCAAAAATAATTAATGCGAAACATTTTTTTTATTCGAAAAATATCGTGCATATCATGAGCTAAAGATAAATAAAGAGCAACCAAATGCTGATTAAGGAAATTGAATCAAATTTACATACGATCTTTGATTGTTAATTTTAAAGCTACAGTTGTTTTATTTGTTTAGTTTAAATTCTTTATACTTAATATATTAAAATATCCTTTTAATTCAATTAATTATTAAATTTATTGAAACTAAATGAAAACTGTATACAATAACAGTACTGATAATATATACAGGTGAAAAATGTCACAATTAACAGACCGACAAACTGAAGTTCTAAACTTTATCAAAAACTTCATTGAGAATTCAGGTATGCCGCCTACAAGGGCTGAAATTGCAGAAGAACTTGGTTTTAATTCATCTAATGCTGCCGAAGAGCACTTACGTGCTTTACAAAGGAAGGGTGCAATTGATTTAGTCCCAGGAACTTCTAGGGGTATACAGCTCAAAGATTCAATCAAAGAACAATTAACTTTACCCTTAATTGGTAGGGTTGCAGCTGGTAGCCCTATTCTTGCAGAAGAGCATATCGAGGATCATATAAGAATTGACTCAAAGATGTTTCATCCGGAAGCTCACTACTTATTACGAGTCGTCGGTATGAGCATGAAGAATGTGGGCATACTTGATGGCGATTTGGTTGCAGTTCATCGGAGTCCGGAAGTTCGTAATAGTCAAATTGTTGTTGCTCGTCTTGAGGATGAGGTTACAGTGAAACGTTATCGACAGGAGGGCAAAACCGTGTGGTTAATTCCAGAGAATAATGATTTTGAACCAATTGAGATAAATCTAGATGAGGATCATATAATGATTGAAGGTGTAGTAGTTGGTTTACTACGTAATGGCTTAAACGTTAAACATTAATTTTTTAATTTAAATGGTTATCAATTTATAAAACAAGTTTATTCATCTCGAAAATTGGCAGGAGAAGCGCTACTACAATACCAAGAACCATGATCCCCATGAGGATAATCATTGCAGGCTCTAATATATTAAGTAGAGTAGAGATAAGGCCATCCATTTCACGTTCTTGATGTTCTGCCGCCTTATCAAGCATTTTTTCTAGTTGACCGCTTGCCTCACCGCTATTAATTAGATGTATACAAAGGGGAGGAAAATACCCACTAACATTAAGTGATGAGCCAATTGGTGCGCCTTCGCTAATTCTTAGACTCGCATTATTAACAGCATTACGCATTGGTAGATTGGTAATTACTTGAGCTGATATTTTTAAGCCATCTAGAACAGGAACACCACTACCCGTCATAATGCTGAAAGTTCTTGTGAAACGAGCTGTATTAAGTCCGAGAATAATTTTACGAATTAATGGGATCTTAAGGAGTATTAAATCCATTCGAATTTTAAAATTTTGTTTTTTCAATAAGCTAATTAACGTAAATAAACCTCCAATAAAACAAATAAGCATAAACCAACCGTAAGATTGAAAAAAATTACTCATACCTATTAGCAAAGCAGTTGGTGTAGGTAAGTCCTGACCTGTGCTGGTGAAAACACCGACTACTTTTGGAACAACATAAGCCATCATTAACGTCACAATCATTATGCAGAATGAAACTAATAAGGCGGGGTAGATCATGGCATTACGAACTTTCTGAAAAAGCTCTTGGCGTTTTTCTGTGAAGTCTGCAAGCCTCTCAAGTACGGCATCAAGATGACCAGATTGCTCACCTGCTTCCACAGTTGCACAGTAAATCATTGGGAATGCGCTAGGAAATTCACTAAGACCTTCAGCGAAACTAAAACCCTCTCTGACTTTAGCTCGAACACCCATAATGATACTTTGTAACCTTGTGTTTTCAGTTTGTTGGGCAACTGCAGATAGAGACTCTTCTAAAGGCATTCCCGACTGAACAAGTGTCGATAGCTGGCGGGTTAGCACAGCAAGATCTTTAGAAGACAAACCTCGGGTTAGCAAGCTGGAACGCTGACGTATCGATTCTTTTGCTGCAGCTTCAGTTAATGTAAGTGGCAAAAGATCTTTTTCTCTTAACAGCTGCCTTACATGACGAGGTGTATCACCTTCTATGATTCCTTGGTGTTGTTTTCCGCTTTGATCGACAGCTGTATATTCAAATGCACCCATTATTCAGATCGCGTCACGCGCATCAATTCTTCTAGTGCAGTTTCGCCCTTAAGCACTTTTTCTATTCCATGCTGTAGAATACTATCACTGTTATTTCGAGCCTCCGACTCTAATTCATATTCACCAACACCATCATGAATCATCTGACGTAACTTGTTATCTATTTCAACAACTTCATAAATTCCAGTTCGACCGCTAAAACCATTTTGCAAATCGTTAGCACGATATAAAATCGTCTTATTTTCCGGGTTTAGGTTAAGTAATTCGCATTCATGCCCAGGAGCTTCATAAGGCTTTCGAGTATTTGAATCAAGCACACGGACAAGCCTTTGCGATATAACCCCAATGAGGCTGGATGCCAGAAGAAATGGTTCAATTCCCATATCTCTTAAACGCGTTACTGCACCAACAGCAGTGTTTGTATGTAATGTAGACAGCACAAGATGCCCTGTAAGGCTTGCCTGAACGGCAATTTCAGCTGTTTCTAAATCTCTAATTTCGCCCACCATTACAACGTCAGGATCTTGACGTAAAATAGCCCTAAGTCCACGTGCAAAGGTCATATCAACTTTATTATTTACCTGGCTTTGACCAATTCCATCAAAATAATACTCAATTGGGTCTTCAACGGTCATTATATTTCGGCTGTCATCATTAATTCTTTCTAAGGCAGCATAGAGAGTAGTTGTTTTACCTGAGCCTGTAGGGCCGGTGACAAGAATAATTCCATTAGGCCGATTAATTAAATTATCAATTGAATTCTGCATGCCGGCATTCATTCCAAGCCCTTCAAGACTTATTCTTCCCGATTGCTTGTCTAATAACCTCATAACTACTCGTTCACCATGACTTGCTGGCATAGTTGATACACGAACATCAACAGCTCGACCTGCAATTCTTAATGAGATTCGACCGTCTTGGGGTAATCTTTTTTCCGCAATATCAAGTTTTGACATCACTTTGATTCTGGAAACTACTAGCGGCGCAACAGCCCTTCGCGACTGAAGTACTTCTTGCATTACACCGTCAATACGAAACCTTACAATCATTCTGTTTTCAAAAGGTTCTACATGGATATCAGAAGCACCCTCATTGATAGCAGAAGTTAATATTGCGTTTATTAGACGAATAATTGGTGCGTCATCATCCGCTTCTAAAAGATCGGAGGGCTCTGGTAACTCTTGAGCTATCTGTAATAAATCCGAATCGTCATCAATACCTTGGACCATTTGTTTAGCGCTTTGGCCCTCATTTTCATATGTTTGCCTCAACATCTCATCAAACTGTTTTTTTGACAACAGCTCGAATTTCATACGTCTGTCAATATTTCTTCTTACTTCTGAAATACAGGATGGGTCGGAACCGCGGCGGACAAATGCGTGCACATGATTTTCAGTATTTTCCGCAGAAGAAATTATGATTCCATGTTTTCGAGCAAAGCCAAAAGATAATGAAGGTGTTTTTTCGATAACTTGATTTTCTAAAGAAGCATCAATTTTTAAATCAACTTTATCCGTTTCAAATGTTTGATCCATCTGAATGTTAGCCTATATATTTATTCACTTGATTCTAAATTACGAAGATCGATTGCTTTACTTGGTTTATTAATTGAATCATCAAATGGTTCGATAATTGGAGCCTTCAATTCCCTAAGAAGCTTCCTGTTTTTCTCTGCTTCTGCTAATTGCATATTTCGTATAGCTTCGTATTTTTCATTTGTTGCGAATGTGGTTGCTATATTATCTCTTAAGATTGTGGGCTTAATGAAAATCATTAAATTAGTTTTCCTCAGCTCAGTTGAGCTAGCCCTAAATAATGCGCCAACTAAAGGTATACTGCCAAGTATAGGCACACGTTGCTCAGTTTCTCGAAGATCATCTTGCAGTAAGCCACCAATAACAAGGGTTCCCATATCATTTACTATTACTGATGTTGTTACAGTTCGATTACTGGTTACGAGATCAACCGCATCAGTGGTCGGCAAAACGCTAGAAATTTCCTGTTCTATATCTAGAAGAACAGCATCGCCTTCATTGATTTGAGGAGTAATTTTAAGTTTGAGGCCAACCTTTTCACGTTGAATTGTTTGAAAAGGGTTTACAGAACCTACGGTTCCGCCAGTGTTTGTGAAGCTTCCTGTGACAAACGGCACTTCTTGACCGACATTAATCTCGGCTTCTTCATTATCCATGGTGACAAGGGTGGGTGTTGCAACAATATTTGTATCTGCATCGGCCTCTAATGCCTGAATTAACGTAGCGAAACTAGTTCCAGTTTGAGAAATACGCCCTAAACCGATATTTATTCCAGGTGATATTGCCCCAGCGGCAGCATCAGCATTTATTCCATTTGCAGAGCCTATAGTAGATGTTATTGCGCCAACTATTCCGGAACCCTGAGGTGAAAATTGAGTTGCCGACAAAGCTTTATTCTCATTGTAAACAGCCCAAGTTACACCTAATTCTTCCGCTTTATCTGCTGAAACCTCAACTATTATTGCTTCAACCATTACTTGAGCTCGACGTATATCGATTTTATCTATAATCGACATAATTGATTGCATAGTTTTCGCTGGTGCAGTGATTACAAGGGCATTAGTTTGTTCATCAGACCAAATTGATATTTCAGAATTATTTGCAATACCAACGACACCAGTTTCGCTAGGAGCTCCATTCGAATATTGGGTTTCCAGTTTAGCGGCTAAATCAGCTGCATCTGAATATCTAAGATACCGAACCCTAGTATCTCCTCCGTTATCTAGTGGCGTATCAAGGTGCGTAATAAGTGCTCTCAAGCGAAGTCTAGAAGATTTGTCTCCGCTGATCAGAATGCTGTTAGTGCGTTGGTCAGCAACTATCGTTGTTCTTTCAGCCCCAGTTTCTGAGACAGCTGTTTCCTGCAAAGAAGAAACAACACGAACTGTTTCATCAGCAGATGCATGAAGTAAACGAATTAATTCTATTTCATCATCGCTGGTCTGGTCGATACGCTGAACAATAGAAATGATTCTTTCAACATTAGCTGCTCTATCAGAAATAATTAGCATATTAGATGCTGGATGTGCTGCTAAATGACCATATTGAGGTATTAACGGACGGAGAATAGGAACTAGTTGGGCAGCAGAAACACTCTTAATAGAAACAACCTGAGTGACAATATCATCCGATCTTGGATTAGCAGATCCAGCTGCCTCAAAACCTGGAAGTTGGCGAGCATTTGCATCTGGAAGAATCTTTATTACATCTCCAGATGGCGCTGCAACGAAGCCATAAACCTGAAGTATTGATAAAAATGCTTCGTAAAATGCTTCCGATGTCATTGGCGTTGAAGAAAGCATAGTAACTTGAGCTTTTACCCTTGGGTCAACAATGAAATTTTTTCCTGTAACTTCACTTACTGCTTCAATAATTTGTAATATATCTGCGTTTTTATAATTTGGGGTAATTGTTGCCTGGGCCCAGCTATTTAGAGTAAACGCAAAAGAAGAAAGCAAGAGGCATAGAACCGCAAGGTAGTTTCTTTTCTGTGACTTAATTTTTATCATTTCACTTGACCCTGGCCCATAATAGACATTTGCTCAGGATCAATAGTAACTACCATTGAAATATTTCCTCGTTCCAAGGTTAATACAATTTGTGAGGCAGTTGTCAAATTACGAAATGTTTCCATATCACCTTGCATATTATTTAGAGGCATGCCATTAATTTCAGTAACTAAATCGCCAGCCCTTAGGCCTAATGTAGCAAATTTACGCCTATCTCTTCCCGGGTAAATACGGTAACCCATAAGCTCACCATTTGGCATAAACGGTTGAGGACGAATAACATCCGTGAATGAGGCTACATTATTTTGTAATGACTGCGGTATTGAGTTATTAGTTTTGTTTTGATTATTCGTTTGTCTTAAGTTTGATACACCTTGACTCAACTTGGGTAAGCGTAATGTTTCGAAAATAGCACCACGTTTTAAAATAACTCTATTAGCATATACTTGGTGTAGTGATGCTCCACCAGGAAGTGCATCATTTATAAAATATAATTTATCTTTACCATTTTTTTCTGCAATGATTGCATGTGAAATACTATCATCGTTTGCAGTAATTGTTCCTCTAAGTTCAAGGCTTAGCTGAGTTTCCGGAACATCAATGGGTCTTTCTTGCGTTTTTTCTGCTCCAGGCAAACCGAAAAGATGGGCAGAGGAAATATCATCATAATTAATATTCGATCTAATTATCTCCTTAGGTAAAGTTGCTTTTATTAAGTTTGACGGAATTATGTTATCCGATGGAATGAAAACCCAAAATATTTTTACCAAATACCATGTTATTGCAATAATAAATAAAATATTTAACCAAGAAGGAACATGCTGTTTAGCAATAAATGACCAAAAAGCTGGTGTTTCCAAGCGTAGCGATTTTAATTTATCTGCCAAATCCATTTTTAGACCGGTTAAAATTTTCCTTACAGAGGGGAGCACTTTATCTAATAATAAAGGTTCCTTCCCTTTACTAACAGGAAAAAATCCATAATTGCAACAACATATGCCACTTAGCTTAGGGTTTTTTTTGGTCAGTTGAACAATTAGCCCCTCCAATGGTCTGAATTTAACGAATATATAGTTTTATAATTAAAGGGTCGGTTAGCCTTGGGCGCCTTGGCTTCATTTATAAAATTATTTGATGCTAAATGGTTAAATTATATAAATTAGTTACACAGGTATGAAATTGTGAGTGAGGATGATAATAAGGAAGATTTTCAATCTGATGATACACATGGTGTTGCACTTGAAGAGTCTAAACCTAAAACTAAAAAACCTCCATTATTCCAAGTGATTTTATTGAATGATGATTACACTCCAATGGAATTTGTTGTTGATGTCTTGGAATCGATTTTTGGCATGAATAGGCAAAAAGCAACGCGTATAATGCTTGAAGTGCATACTAAAGGTCGTGGTCGTTGTGGAGTCTTTACTTATGAAATTGCTGAAACAAAGGTTGCTCAAGTTTCAAGTTATGCTAGGCATCACCAACATCCTTTGCTCTCAACTCTTGAAGAGGTTTGAATCTGATGCTTAATTCTGAGCTTGAATACTGTTTGAATGAGGCTTTTCAGCAAGCTAAAGCGCGAAGACATCAATTCATGACAGTTGAGCACCTTTTGTTTGCAATCTCTGATACTCCTTCTGTTATAGAGCTGCTTAAGGGTTGTAATGCCGATCTATCAAAGTTAAGAAATGAACTTGAAGATCATATTAATGAAGTTACACCTTTGGTAGCAGGAGATAGCGAAGAGGAGGTTGCGCCTACTCTTGGGTTTCAGAGAGTTCTGCAGCGTGCTGTATATCATGTTCAGTCTAGCGGCGGTAAGGAAGTTACGGGGGTGAATGTCCTTGTGGCAATCTTTGCTGAAAAGCAAAGTCACGCTGTATATTTACTTGAGGTGCAAAATATTTCACGTTTGGATGTAGTGAATTTTATTTCGCATGGTGTTTCTAAAACTAATCATGACGGCGATCCCGTTTCTGAAAACGATCTTTCTGATTCAGAAAATCCAAAAAGTGCCCTAGAGCAATTTACAACCAATCTTAATGAGAAGTCTAAGGCGGGAAGGATTGACCCGCTAATTGGCCGCGATTCTGAGATTGAAAGAACAATACAGGTTTTATGCCGACGTCAAAAAAACAATCCTTTGTATGCCGGTGAAGCTGGAGTAGGAAAAACAGCTTTAGCTGAAGGCTTAGCCAAAAGGATTGTTGATAATCAGGTACCTGAAGTACTCCGAGGTGCCACCATACATTCACTTGATATGGGTGCTTTATTAGCCGGCACTAAGTATCGGGGGGATTTTGAAAAACGTTTTAAAGGCGTTATTGCTGAACTTGCTGAAGATAAAAATTCAATTTTATTTATCGATGAAATACATACCGTTATTGGCGCTGGCGCAACATCTGGTGGTGCGCTTGATGCTTCGAATCTTATAAAACCCGTATTATCTAACGGTGATTTAAGGTGTATTGGATCTACAACTTACAGGGAATATAGACATGTTTTTGAAAAAGATCATGCCTTAGCTCGGCGTTTCCAGAAAATCGATGTTGATGAACCTAGCATTGAGGAAACTGTCGCAATACTTCGTGGTCTACGATCGAAATTTGAAGAACATCATCAGATTACCTACGTTGATGATGCCTTAGTTGCTGCAGCCGAATTAGCTGACCGTCATATAAATGAGCGTTACCTGCCGGATAAGGCTATTGATGTTATAGATGAGGCAGGTGCGAGTTTACGCCTCATTGGTCCTGATGATCGTCCAGATCACGTTGATGTTAAACAGATAGAACACGTTGTCTCCAAGATAGCTCGAATACCATCGAAAAGTGTTTCTACTTCCGATAGGGATTTACTTAAAAACCTTGATCGTGATTTAAAGATGGTTATTTTTGGCCAGAATTCAGCGATTAATGCCCTTGCTTCCTCAATTAAGATGTCGCGTTCTGGGTTACGAGAACTTAATAAGCCTGTGGGTTCATTCTTATTTTCTGGCCCGACTGGTGTTGGTAAAACTGAAGTCACTCGCCAGTTAGCTTATTGCCTTGGAATTGAATTAATTCGTTTTGATATGTCTGAATATATGGAAAGACATACGGTCTCAAGATTGATTGGGGCGCCTCCAGGCTATGTAGGTTTTGACCAAGGCGGTCTTCTTACTGAAGCAGTTAACCGAAATCCGCATTCAGTTTTACTATTGGATGAAATTGAAAAAGCTCATCCAGAGGTTTTTAATTTGTTGCTTCAGGTCATGGATCATGGGGTACTGACTGATAATAATGGGCGTAAGGCTGATTTTCGTAATGTGATTATCGTTATGACTACAAATGCCGGAGCCAGAGAAATGGATCGAGCATCAATAGGTTTTCGCGAGCAGGATCATACTAGTGATGGCGTGACAGCTATCGAAAAGCTCTTTACTCCAGAATTTCGTAATCGCCTCGATACTGTTATTCAGTTTAGCCCTCTAGATTATGAATCAATACTGCGAGTAGTGGAAAAACTTATTCTTGAGCTCGAAACTCAGCTTGAGGGCAAAAATGTAACTCTTGAGCTCAATGACGAAGCGCGTCGCTTTATAGCCAAGGAAGGCTATGATCCGAAAATGGGCGCAAGGCCAATGGCTCGAATAATTCAGGAAAAGATAAAACGACCGCTTGCAGAGCAGTTGCTCTTTGGAGAATTAGCTGATGGCGGTGGTCACGTTTGCATAATAGTTAATAAGAATGGTGAATTAGAACTTATACCAGCGGTGCCCTCCAATTCAGAGGGAAAAGACAGATCAGAGGGGGAGGGGCTTAAGCCTGAAAAGACGCCAGATACCTCAACTACAGTAAAAAGCAAATAAAGGTAAAATAATTCTTATCGGGCCCTATAAATAATTCGACCTTTGGATAGATCGTAAGGAGTTAGTTCAACCGTCACTTCATCACCAGTCAGAATACGAATGTAATTTTTACGCATTTTTCCTGAAATCACTGCCGTGACAATATGGCCATTTTCAAGCTCGACTTTAAAGCGTGTATTTGGGAGTGTTTCCACAACAACCCCATCCATCTCAATTGATTCTTCTTTTGCCATTTTCAGTTATTTTATTCGCGATTTGGCCGCATTGTGCGTGAGATTTGATAGGCAAGCAAGTTTATTGATCTAAATTCAAATTATTATCTCGAAGTTGAGTTAATAAGATTGCCGATTGTGTTGAAAAATGCCAGTTGGGCATGACCTTTTTATGTGTAACATATTTTTTAAGCTTTGCTAGAAAATCCGCCCTGTCCAATGCCCTCATTCCAAGGCTTTGCAAATGATCGGATTCAATTTGGCAGTCAATCATTTTTATTCCATTTTTTTTACTTGAGTATACAAGAGCACTGAGAGCAACTTTTGACCCATCTTTAGCAGCGCTGAACATAGATTCACCAAAAAATACTCCACCAAGCCTAATCCCATAAATACCGCCAGCAAGAACTCCATTTTTCCAAGCCTCAAAAGAATGAGCATAACCAAGATGATGAAGTTTTTGATAGGCAGAGATCATCTCCGATGTAATCCAAGTACCTTCATCTCGACGATTTTTTGCGCACTGACATATTACATTGCTAAAATCTTTATTGAGGGAAAAGCTCCATGATTCATTCCGAAGTCTCTTCGCTAGACTTCGAGACATATGAAATTCTTTAGGCAAAATTACTGCGCGAGGATTTGGTGACCACCACATAATCGGCTCATTTTCGCTGTACCATGGAAAAATGCCATGACGATATGCATAGAGCAGTCTTTCTGAAGCAAGGTCACCTCCTATAGCAATTAGACCATCAGGGTAATCGCTTTCTGATGCATTCGATTCTATTTTAGGGAAAAAATATACCGGGTCCTCTGGTTTAAGGTGTTTGATCTTCAAGACTTTGCATCAATTATTCTGTTTTTTTATATGGAGTATGTTCCGCAGCTGCGTCAATATATTCATCGATATAATTTCTTTCACGATCGAGGTATTGATCAATAGCTGAACTGAATTCATTATGTAGAAGCCAATGAGCAGACCATGTTTCAGTGGGAGAAAAACCACGGCTAATCTTATGCTCACCTTGTGTCCCTGGCTCATAAAGATCCAGTTTATTCTCAATGCAATAATCAATGCCTTGGTAGTAGCATGTTTCAAAATGAAGAGAATCAATAAATTCTGTTGCACCCCAGTAACGACCGTAAAGCGCATTATCACTTCTAAAACAAATTGCGACCGACACAACATTTTGCTCAGTTTCGCCAGTAAAAACAACTAGATTATTTGGTATTTGATCTGCTATTTCTTGAAAAAAATTCTGACCTAAGTAGGGTTCGCGGCCATACCTTAAGAATGTATGGCGGTATAAAGGAATTATACGACCCCAATCATAATCTGATAGTTCATTTCCATGCTTAACTGTAAAATGAATATTATTTTCTTTTATTTTCCGTCGTTCTCTACGAACTTTTTTCCGTTTGCTAGCGCTGAAAGTTTTTAGGAAATCATCAAAATTAATATAATTATTATTAATCCAATGAAATTGGCAGTCTTTACGAATCAGCATGCCCATGTTCTTTAGAAATGGAATTTCATTATTGCTTGGGAAGAGAATATGCATGGACGAGCAGCCTTTATTTTTAGTGATGTCGAAGGCTTTATGAATGATCATTTCCCTAATCTTTGATGCGTTTTTATTTGCACAAAGAATTCTCGGGCCATTTACCGGCGTAAAAGGAATTGCTGTTACAAACTTTGGGTAATAAGGAAGACCAGCTTGCTGATAAGCATTTGCCCAAGAAAAATCAAATACAAACTCACCGTATGGATTTGTTTTCAGATACATAGGCATCCCGCCAATGATTTCACCTTGAGAGTTGATGCATACCAAATGCTGAGGCTTCCATCCTGTGTGAACTGAAGCTGAACCTGAATGCTCAAGTGCGGCTAAAAATTCATGTTTTAGGAATGGGTAGTTATTAAAGTTAAGTGAATTCCATTGAGATGGGGACACTTCATCAATTGAATGAATAAGCTTTACCTGCATTAGCTTTATATAGCGCTCTTAATTTGATTCTTTTAGGTCGTCTAGATATTTTTCAGCATCTAGAGCAGCCATGCAGCCGGCACCTGCAGATGTAATTGCTTGCCGATAGATTTGATCTGAAACATCCCCTGCTGCAAATACACCCGGAACGCTTGACGAGGTCGAATTCCCATCAAGGCCTGCATTGATGACAATGTAACCATTATTCATACGCAGTTGATCATTAAACATATTTGTATTAGGGGTATGACCGATTGCTATAAAAGCTCCATTTATGTCGATCTTTTTTTTCTTGGATGAATTATCAGTACTTGCTAAATGGATTCCTGTTACGCCATCATCATCACCAATGATTTCTTCCACGGTGTGATTCCAAATAATTTCTACGTTGCCATTGTTTTCAGTCTTCGAAAAAAGTTTATCCTGCATAATTTTTTCTGCACGTAATTTATCACGGCGATGAATAAGGGTAACTTTAGAAGCTAAGTTAGATAAGTAAAGAGCCTCTTCAACTGCGGTATTTCCTCCTCCAATTACCGCAACACTTTTTCCTCGATAGAAAAAACCGTCACAAGTGGCGCAAGCAGAAACACCTTTTCCTTTATATTTATCTTCGCTCTTAAGTCCTAAATATTTAGCAGTTGCACCAGTCGAAATTATTAATGCATCACATGAATATCTATCAGAATCTCCCGACAATTTAAAAGGCTTTTTTGAGAGGTCTGTTTCGAAGATATGATCATTTATTATTTCCACTTTGAGTCGCTCAATATGATTTTTCATATCTTCCATTAGGCTGGGCCCTTGGAGGCCTTCAATTCCACCGGGCCAGTTATCTACATCTGTTGTTGTCATCAATTGACCACCCGGCTCACTGCCAGATATCAGAATTGGATCAAGATTGGCTCGGGCAGCATAGATTGCTGCAGAATAACCAGCTGGCCCAGAACCTAGTATTATAAGGCGGCAATGCCTAGCTTTACTCATGTATAATTTACCAGCCCCGTTATTGGGTAACGGGTTAAGTTGTTGATCGGGTTTAGTTGTTGATTAAGTGTATATCAAAAATTTTCAATACTGCACATTGTTCTGAAACTTGTATTCTAGGTTAATGCAGCTTATGAGCAAAGTATTTATATTTTTATAACCATTGTTCAACAGTTATCAAGAATGTAAAGCCTGAAGTTTTGCTAACGTTTTATGGTCAGTCCAAATGGAATTAGCATTAGGTGCGAACGCTACGTTGTTTTTTTCATATCTTTTGGCTTTTCTCGTTTGTTTAGGGTTTATGACGCGTACAGGGGTTTATAATTGTGTCTAAAACATCTCAATTAGGGAAACAATCAGTTATGGATTCCTCTTTAAGAAGAGCATTTAGAGAATCCGCGCTTTGGATTTTTGGCGCATTCGCATTAATTATGCTCATAGCTCTACTAACTTATGATCCTTCTGACCCAGGATTTAGCCATACAGGAACAGGCTCTGATGTTTTAAACAATAAGATTGGTGCTTTAGGCGCATGGTTTTCAGATATAGCCTTTTATTTATTTGGTATGCCCGCGTATCTTTTTCCCACGTTAGTCATGTTGTTTGGATGGGCCCTTTTCTCGCAGAGAGAAAAAAATGAGCCAATAAGTCATACGGTTTATTTTTCAAGATTTGCTGGTTTTCTGCTCGCGTTATTTACTAGCTGCGGTTTATCAACACTTCATTTCTTTAATGTAGAAATGCGTGAGACTGCCGGAGGTATTCTCGGTCAATTGATAGGTCAAAGTCTTTTAAGTGGTTTAGGTCTTCTTGGAGCAACACTTTTGATGCTTGCTTTATGGCTTGCCTCAATATCTTTGTTTACCAGAATATCTTGGCTGACTGTGATGGATATTATTGGACGACAGGTTTTATCGCTAATCGATTTCTTGAAGAATGGTTTTTTTAGATTGCAACAACAGTATTACTCCCAGCAGGCAAAGAAACAAAGGCAAGAATCTGTCCATAATAAAAGACGTGTTGACAAGCTTAGGACATCTAAAACCAAACCAAAGATAGAGCCTGCTGTGGCGGTACCTGATGTCAGCGCCAGAGCAGAAAAAGAACGCCAAGTACCTATGTTTGACCAGTCTGCAGAGGGTAATTTGCCTACCTTATCTCTTCTTGATGAACCCCCAGAACGTCCCTTGAGCTATTCAAAAGAGGCGCTTGAAGGAATGTCTAGATTAGTTGAGCTTAAACTAAGGGATTTTGGCGTTGATGTAGAAGTTGTCGAAGTCCATCCAGGTCCTGTAGTAACTCGATTTGAGCTTAATCCTGCACCTGGGATTAAAGTTAGCCAAATAAGCAATCTCGCCAAAGATATTGCACGAGCCTTATCAGCAGTCAGCGTTAGGGTGGTTGAGGTGATCCCAGGTAAATCTGTGGTCGGCCTAGAGATACCCAATGAATCACGAGAGATGGTAACACTTGGAGAGATTTTGCGATCTAGGGCATACGAAGAATTGCCATCCCCGTTAACGCTTGCCCTAGGAAAAGATATTAGCGGTAAATCAGTCGTGGCAGATTTAGCTAGGATGCCGCACTTGATGATTGCGGGCACCACAGGCTCAGGTAAATCTGTAGGAATCAATGCTATGGTCTTGAGTTTATTATATAAATCTAAGCCAGAGCAGGTCCGTTTAATTATGATTGACCCAAAGATGTTAGAGCTTTCTGTTTATGAGGGAATTCCTCATCTTCTATGTCCGGTAGTAACGGATATGAAGGAGGCAGCTAATTCCTTGCGTTGGTGTGTGGCAGAAATGGAAAGGCGATACCAGCTTATGGCTGCACTGAAGGTTCGAAATCTGACAGGTTATAACCGTAAAGTGCAAGCAGCAATTGACTCCGGTAAGCCTTTGCAAGACCCTCTCTTTATTGTTAGCGATCCAAGTGAAGTTCCAGACGAATTACCAACATTGAAAACTTTGCCTAACATTGTTGTGGTCATAGATGAGCTTGCAGACATGATGATGATAGTAGGTAAAAAGGTTGAGGAGTTAATCGCCCGACTTGCTCAAAAAGCTCGCGCTTCGGGTATTCATATGATTGTTGCAACGCAAAGACCCTCTGTTGACGTTATTACAGGTCTTATTAAAGCAAATATTCCATGTCGGATAGCATTTCAGGTTTCAGCTAAAGTTGATTCAAGAACCATACTTGATCAAATTGGCGCTGAGAATCTTCTTGGCCATGGAGATATGCTTTTTTTGCCCAGTGGAGCACCAACTCCTATAAGAGTTCATGGTGCATTTGTTTCTGACGGCGAGGTTCTTAAAGTTGCTGCTGCCTTAAAATCGAACGGTGCGCCAAATTATATTGATGAGGTTACTGAAGGTCCCGCCGCAGGAATCCCCGGGATATCAGGTGAACCGAAAGCCGAAGATCCCGATGGTGAAGCTGATGCTTTGTACGATCAGGCTGTGAAAATTGTGACTGAAACACGAAAGGCTTCTATTTCTGGTGTTCAGAGAAGATTAAGAATTGGCTATAACCGAGCTGCTCGGTTGGTTGAGACGATGGAGGCCTCAG
>JAYZVL010000038.1:0-26999 GCA_036155675.1 Pseudomonadota bacterium
ACGATGAGATCGATAGCTACGGCACTTTCAACAACGAAAATAACCTCACCAACGACGGCGATTTTATTAACGAAGACGGTGCCACGCTCAACAACGCCGGCACCTTCGACAACGACTTCCTGCTGCAAAACAATAGCGGTGGCACGATCTCCAACAGCGGCAATCTCACCAACACCGGCACGCTCAACAACACCGGTAATTTTAACAACTACGGGGTGCTCAATAACAGCGGCAGCATGTCCAACAGCGGAATCGTCTATGTCACTGGAGGCGGTTCACTGGACACCACCGGCGGTCAGCTTGCCGGCCCTTCAGTGCTGGTAAGCAATGGCACCTTAACTCTGGGCACCGGTTCGGATGTAGTAATAAGCGGTTTGATGACGCTTGAAACCAACGGCACAGTTTCGGTATTTGGTGGTGAGCTCGACGTGAATAAAATCATCCTCGGTGACGGCACCTTTAACTTTACCGGTGGCGCTTTAAATGTTGACACGTTTAACGGTAACTTAAACAGCACCGGCGGAACTTTAAGTCCGGGTAATTCACCAGGGACCACCACCGTTAATGGTGATTATTCCCAGGATGCCACGTCCACGTTATTAATCGAAATTGAAGGGCTAATTGCCGGCACCGAACACGACGTGTTGTTGGTCGGCGGCACTGCGACCTTAGACGGCACGTTGGAATTTGATGTCGATTACAGCGGTTTAACATTGGGCGACAGTTTTAATATTTTAGAAGCCGAAGTGATTGCAGGTAGTTTTGCCACCATCACCAACGAGCAAATCAATGCCAACTGGAAATGGGCACTCGATTACAAGGTTGATCTCAGTGGCACCACCGATGTGCTCACGGCCACCGTAACTGCCGTGCCCATTCCGGCTGCCGTCTGGCTGTTCGGTTCAGCCTTAGGCCTTTTGGGCTGGATGCGCAGACGACAACTGCACTGATCGTTAAACGTTAGCTCGTTGTATTGCCCTTGCTGGGACTTGCGCTGCTAAACAACAACAGACATAATACTGTATATATATACAGTATTAAGAATAATTCACACAAACCCATGACCATCCAACGCCTTGGCCAACACACAGGTCAAAAATCATTGCTGACGCCAAGTTATGCAGCAAAAATACCAGCTGGCTTTCCCAGCCCGGCTGACGACTACATGGATAAAGGACTTGATCTGAATGAACACCTTATCAAGCACCCGGCGGCAACATTTTTTTGTCGAGTGTCCGGGGAGTCGATGCGAGACGTCGGGATATTTGATGGTGATCTGTTGATTGTTGATCGTGCAATCAAACCGATGCAGGGCAATATTGTTCTGGCTGCGATTAACGGTGAGCTAACCTGTAAAATTCTTGACATTAACGCCAGATGTTTACTGCCATCAAATGACAATTACCCTCCAATCCCGATTGAAGAAGGTGTCGATTTTTCAGTTGAGGGGGTAATCACACACTCCATCCGTGATCATCGTGTTCGCGCTGGTTGATTGCAACAATTTCTACGCCAGTTGCGAACAAGTTTTTCGTCCTGACTTACGTAACAAAGCCGTTGTTGTGTTATCAAATAACGATGGTTTTGTGGTTGCACGATCAAAGCAAGCAAAGGCACTGGGTGTTGATGACCTGGTAACATTTTTCAAAATTAAACAGCGCTTGCGACAACAAAACGTGGTGATCTTCTCCTCCAATTATCCGCTTTATGGTGACCTGTCGAACCGGGTAATGAAAACGCTGCACGAGTTCAGTCCAGACATCGAGGTCTACAGCATCGATGAGATGTTTTTATCTTTTCACAAAATGGCGTTTGAAAAAGTGAGCTATGCAAAAAAAATAAAGCAACGGGTTTGGGATCATTTGCGTATCCCAGTTGGTGTTGGTGTCGCACCAACCAAAACACTGGCAAAGTTAGCAAACCGTGCGGCTAAGAAAATTCCCTCCTGTGAAGGCGTATGCGTGTTGGACACACCAAGAAAATGGGAGTGGTATTTACGTCGTGTGCCGGTAACCGCTATTTGGGGAGTGGCCAGTAGAACAGCTGCTCGACTTGAAGGACTCAACATAAGATCCGCCTGGGATCTGGCAAGCGCCAATCCAAAAATTGTCCGGCAACGCAGCAGCGTGTGCCTTGAACGCACCATTGAAGAGCTGAATGGCTCAGCTTGTTTAACGCTGGATGATCTACCGCCTGCCAAAAGACAAATTTATTGCACGCGCAGTTTCGGCAAAAAAGCCAAAACACTTAGACCAATATTAGAAGGAATTTCCTTATATGCAGCAAGGGCTGCAGAAAAACTCAGGACCCAAAACCATCTGGCATTAACGCTGCATGTGTTCTTCCACACCTCACCGTTTGAGGCAAATTTCCATGCAGTCAATCGTGTGGTGAAATTACCGTACCCCACCGATGACACACGTTTGATCACTGCGCTTGCGATTCAAACGGCAAAAGAACTCTACAGTCCAGGTCATGCGTTTTTAAAGGCAGGCATCGGCTTGATTGAACTGGTTGATCGAAAACATCGCCAACTGGACATGCTTTGCGCAGGACAATCATCCAAAACCGATAAACTGATGAACGTAATTGATAAATTAAACAAATGGGAAGGCAAAGGTACGGTATTTCTTGGAGCGCAAGGTACAAATAAGCCATGGTATATGCGACAAAATTTTACCTCGCCGCAATACACCACAAAATGGCAAGATATTCCGATAGTGCATTGCTAAATCGATACCAAATTAGAAAAAAGAATGTCTTAGAGAAGGGTTTTTAGGAATAAAAAAGGGCCGCTAAAGCGGCCCCTGTGAGATTAAATCACTTCAACCTCATTCGAGTCACCTAAAATGACTCAGGCTAAAGGGTCAGAAGGTGACCTCCGCAAATTGACCTGCGTTGCCCGGTTGAATTGATTCAATACATATCTCACTAGACATTTGGATCACCTCCTTTGATATCCGCTAAACAAGATCTCCAGTATCGCGCATCTAAAAAAAATTACCAGTAGTTTTTTAAACCAGAAAAAATATTTCTCAACGTCTTAGTAATTAGAAAGACAGGAACTACAAATCCATTCATTGAATAGTAATTGAGGTATCAGCACTGAGTAACGATGGAGCCATAATGGTTTCACCTCGAGGAAACTCGTCATGATTTCGCATAGCAGGACTCGCCATATCAAGATCCAAAATTTCTAGGAAATAATACGGCGGCCAGTAGTGTCCATTCCGCTGATGAGCAGAATTATTTAAGTTACGCGTCACATCATCCAAGGCGGCATTTAATTTAAGCATTGGGTCTATTTCTCCAGTTCTGGGGTCTTGCCTCAAAATAAAACCAGTGGGATGCAAAAGGCCAGTTACATCAAGATTCCAAGCGTTATTTAAAAAACTGTTTGTGGTAGGAGCTGCGTCATCGGTGTTCACAATATTAAGTGCGAAATCAGCACAGCTTCCATGATTACGAGCGCCATAACCTCTGTCTACAAAACCTCGCATACCAAAAGCATCTAGAAAAGTAATCTCAATATGGGCTGATCCCCCACCATTTCTATAGGCTCTGCATAACGCATCCGGAATATAGGCACCGGCGCTGTGACCGATGAGCCGGAGGTATTTTAAATTTTTCATCGCAGCTAATTCATTGCCCAATGCCTCTCCAACTTTTAAGGCATTAGTAGAGGCTCGCAATCTAAAGCTTGAACCAAAAGACCAGTCATAATTTACAACTTCCAAGTTATCCCTAAAATCCAGAAGTTCAGTAAATTTCTCTGCAATAGCATTTAACTCAGGATTCAGTTGATCTTGTGCACCATGAAATAAGAAGACCCCCATTTCAGTTTCTGGTGATAAATTTAAAGCCTTGACCTCAAAATCATCCGGCGTTCTGCAAAAAATATCCATCGCGGCGCTAATTAAAATAATTGAAAGCAAGCTAATCCAAAAAATTTTATAAAGTTTTTGTCGCTTTGAATTCATTATTTTCTCTGCTCTTGAGTAAATAGATGGTGGTGAAGGGTGGACTTGAACCACCGACCCCGGCGTTATGAGTGCCGTGCTCTAACCAGCTGAGCTACATCACCAAGATTTGTTTCATGAGGGCGAGATTTTCCCGACAAGAACTGCTGCTGTCAACCAATCAGTTAAGAAAGCTATTGAATTTAAAGAGAACCCTCAAGTTCAGTAATCTGTTTTTCTATTCGCACAAGCTTAGCCTCAAGGGACTTCTTTTGTAGCGATATTGGTCGTCGCCCTTCTCCGGGGCCAGCATCTTGAAGGGCCTGCTCAATCTGAATAAGCTCTTGGCTCAAATCAGTGTATTCATTTTTTAATTTTGCCAATTTTTCAGTAAGTTTATTTTGATCAGAATTAACCTCAGGCGAAATGAATGAATCATTTTCCTGAACGAGCGGCTTACTTTTATTAGACACCATGGAATTCGGTGATTTTGATCCAATATCTAATCTCTGCAAAGAATCTAGGACTTCTGCCCGCATTGCATCCTTAACTGATATCAAGTCGTTAGAAATGCTTGTAGATCCTGAGACGCGATAACGAATTAAAGAATCCCCCAGTTCTAAGATTTGAACAAAGGGTGATTCAAGTGAAACTGATTCTGCAGCATGAATCAAAATTCTCTCTACTTCGGCTCGAGATTTCTCATAACCTAGGCATACGGTCAGGTTAACGGTATTTACAGATGAACGGTAAACACAAATAGGCTTTGTGAGCAGACTGAAATTCGGTAAATGGCTTAAAGCTCCATCTTCAGTTCTAATCTCTACGTGAAGTAGGTCAATTTTTGTTACTTGGCCAAAAAAATTCTCTAATTCGATATGGTCACCCAATCGAACCTTAGGGAGAGCTCTAAGTATTAAGCCAGCCAATATATTACTAACAATGACACTGCTCGAAAATACAACCGTCGCAATCAATGCAAATGCGATGCCAAATATTAATAAGTTTAAGAGTAATCCTTCCACGGCAACCTCTTACTTTGCGTATCTATTAAGAAACTTATAGCAGATTTTAACTGAATGATGTGAGCAACTATTTAGACATTGAAACGGAAGTGCATAACATCACCTTCCTGAACAATATATTCTTTACCTTCCAGACGAAATCGTCCCGCTTCTTTTGCGCCAGCTTCACCGCCATAATCAATGAACTCATTAAAAGAAGTAACTTCAGCTCGAATAAACCCCTTCTCAAAATCACTATGAATAACTCCAGCAGCTTGAGGCGCAGTAGAATTTTCTTTAAAGGTCCATGCCCTAACTTCTTTTTCACCTGCAGTAAAATAAGTCTTGAGCCCCAGTAATTCATAGCCTGCTTGAATCACACGATTAAGCCCGGGTTCCTCAAAGCCAAGATCTTCAAGGAAAGCCTGTTTATCAATTTCATCAAGTTCGGCAATTTCAGCCTCTATAGCGGCACATATAACCACAACATTAGCAGATTCATTTGCAGCCAATTCACGCAACTGATCAACAAATACATTGCCTTTAATACCAGATTCATCAACGTTGGCTATAAACATAACCGGTTTTTTTGTCAGTAGATTAAGAGCTCGAAGCGATAACATTTCTTCTTGGGTCGCAGATAATGTTCGCGCTGGCTTAGAAGAATTCAAATGATCGCTCAAACTCTGTAATAGATTGCGCCATGCAATAGAAGATTTATCTCCGGTTTTAGCATCGCGCATAGCGCGATCCAAAGCCTTATCGGTAGTTTCAAGATCAGCCAGCATTAATTCTGTATTAATAACATCAATATCACGCAATGGGTCAATTCCTTCATCCACATGGGCAATATCGTTATCCTCAAAACATCTTACGACATGGGCGATCGCATGAGTCTCGCGAATATTTCCAAGAAATTTGTTGCCTAGCCCTTCCCCACGAGATGCCCCCGCAACTAGACCTGCTATGTCAACAAATTCAACTGTCGCTGGAATAATCTGCTGCGGATTAACTATATCTGCGATCTTCTGCAACCTTGGATCAGGAACCGTAACAACTCCAACATTTGGATCAATTGTGCAAAATGGATAATTTTCCGCGGCGATTCCTGCTGCAGTAAGAGCATTAAATAGGGTGGACTTACCTACGTTAGGCAATCCGACAATTGCACATTGAATTGCCATCGTTTTATTTATCCGAGTTTTTGGGGCCGCAATAGTAGCTCAAAATGGGGTGAGCTTGGCATAAATTACGCCCCTTAAAGATTACAAATTAGCTATGATTCGCTCGGCATCTTAAAACCTAAAAGGAAATAATAAATGTTCGATACTACGATTGCAGGTAGCCTTCCTAGGCCTGAATGGCTAGCAGAGCCTGAAAAACTTAAAGGCGGTTGGAAACTCAGCGGGGATGAGTTAATCAAGGGACAAAGGCGTGCAGCAGCTGAATGGCTTAAGCACCAAGAGGATGCCGATATTCAAATTCTGACCGATGGAGAAGTATTCCGAAGACATTTCGTTCATAGCTTCTTAAGAAAAATCGATGGCATTGACCAAAAAAAGAAGACGGTTATGGGTATTCGGGACAACCGTTACAATCTTGAAGTTCCCACAGTTACAGGAGAAGTTAGTCGACCAGAGTCCGTCTTCGTTGAAAACTTTAAATACTGTCGTGGCTTAACCGAACGAAAGCTAAAAATTACCCTTCCAGGACCAATGACAATTTGTGACACGATTGCAGATAATCATTATGGCAGTCGGCAGAAAATGGCAATGGCGTTTGCGGAGATACTAAATCAAGAAGCCCGAGAACTTGAGGCTTGCGGTGCAGATGTAATTCAGTTTGATGAGCCAGCATTTAATGTTTTTATGAAGGATGTTAATGAATGGGGTATTGATACTCTCAATAGAGCATTAGAAGGTTTGAAATGTAAAAAAGCAGTTCACATTTGCTATGGCTATGGAATCGAAGAGAATATTCGTTGGAAAGAGACTTTAGGTGAAGAATGGAAACAATACGAGCAAATTTTTCCTGCTCTTAACAAAAGCTCGGTTGATCAGGTTTCACTTGAGTGTGCAAGCTCACACGTACCACTCTCAGTGATGAAGCACCTGAATGACAAAGAACTGATGGTGGGTTGTGTTGCTGTAACGCCAGATCGAATTGAAACACCAGAAGAAGTAGCAGCCACTATTAAAGATGCTATGCAATATGTCGATAAAGAAAGAATTTTGCCTTGCACCAATTGCGGAATGACACCAATACCTTACGAAATAGCGCTAGGGAAGCTTAGAGCACTGACAGCTGGAGCAAAATTAGCAAAAAACTCACTGTGAATTTAGATGATTTCCGGAATGCTATTTTTGGTTATCATTTTTTTCTGTATGTAGAAAATGCATTGCTTTTTCAAGGTCATACTTAAGAAGCATTTCGAGTGCCTTGAAGGTATCGAAAAATGAATCTTCTATGAGATCTAATTCTTCTGTGTTAGGAGCATGTAAAACATAACCAGTAACTTTTGATTTATCCCCAGGGTGCCCAATTCCAATTCGCAAGCGTAAAAAATCCCGGCCACAATGATTAATGATGTCGCGCAATCCATTATGTCCACCATGGCCACCACTGTATTTAAACCGGTTAATACCTGGAGATAAATCAAGCTCATCATGGACAACCAATAAATTTTCTGGTTGCAGCTTGAAAAAATCCATCATACGTCTAAGAGATTGGCCACTATCATTCATATACGTTTGAGGCTTTAACAAACGTATATTTTGATTCGCAATAGAGCAATGGGAGGCATCTCCTAGAATCTTCTTTTCCGCTTTAAAGTTAGAATTAGCTTCTTTAGCCAAATAATCGGCTAACCAAAAGCCAACGTTATGGCGCGTAAAACGATACTTTTCCCCAGGGTTCCCCAAACCAATGATCGCTGCAATCGACATTGAAATATCTCCGGGCTAGCGTCCGCAAAAATTGAACCTGCAATCAGCTATCCATCTGAATTATCATCGGAATTTTCTGAAGCACCATCTGAATCAGCTGGGGCTTCGCCTTCGCTTGAACCGTCTTCACCTTCGCCTTCACCTTCGCCTTCTTCTCCTTCAGCTTCAGGTTCCTCTTCGGCCTCAACTCGTGGCATGTGAATAGAAGCGATAGCGTCATCTCGGGGCGGATCTGCCATTAAATCCATCAATTCAACCCCGTCTGGCAAAACAACATCTGAAAGATGAAGCAACTCATCAAGTTCTAACTGACCAACGTCCACCTCTAAATACTCTGGCAAATCTGCAGGAAAACAGCTGATCTCAACATCTGTGCGCATATGCGAAACAATACCGCCACTTATTTTAACTCCAGGAGCAACTTCTTCATTGAGGAAACGAAGCGAAATTGTCATACGAATCTTTTCATCCTCAACAATGCGCTGAAGATCAAGGTGCAGAATTTGCCGCCTAGCCGGGTGAATCTGAATATCTTTTAAAATTGACTTACGAATATTTTCACCAACTTGAACATTCAGCACACTGGAAAAAAAAGATTCGTTCTCAACTGCACGCAATAACGCATTGTGATCAAAAGTAAGTGAGCGTGGCTCTCTACCGGCGCCATAAATAATTGCGGGTACTTTTCCAGCATGACGCAGGCGGCGGCTCGAACCTTTCCCTGAGTCTTCCCGGAATTCCGCAACCAAGTCTATTTGCTTTGTCATGATTGCTCTCCTAGATAAAATAACATCAACAATGTTTCGACCACTTTATTGATGAACCTGACTAGCGACAGTCAGGGTGCGCGATAATAGCAGGAATTAACCAATATCGGCTAACCTTTTAAGCTTTAATTTTCAGATAAATTAAAAAATGACAAAAAGGCAAAAATTTAATCAAGGTAAAGGCTGCTAACGGATTCATTTTGTGCGATCCGGCGCATTGTTTCCGCTAATAAACCTGCAACACTTAATTGTCGAATCTTAGGAGATTTAGCAGCATCAGAGGCCAAAGGAATGGTATCGGTAACAACTAATTCATCTAAGGCAGAATTGTTAATACGTTCAATAGCGGGGCCTGAAAGAACAGGGTGCGTGATATAAGCAATAACGTGAGTCGCTCCCTCATTCTTAACAAAATCAGCTGCTTGACAAAGAGTCCCAGCGGTATCAACCATATCATCAATCATCACACAGCTTTTTCCTTTAACGTCGCCAATGATATTCATAATCTTAAGCTCATTAGCCCGTGGTCGCCTTTTGTCAATAATTGCCAGATCAGCATCATCTAAACGCTTAGCGAGCGCCCGTGCTCGCACTACGCCCCCCACATCAGGAGAAAGTACAATGGTATTGCTTCGATCTTGCTTCCAAGCGTCTCCAAGCAAAACGGGGGACGCATAAACGTTATCAACTGGTATGTGGAAAAACCCCTGAATTTGATCTGCATGAAGATCAACGGTCAAAACCCTATTAATGCCCGAAGCAGCAATCATACTTGCAACTAGTTGCGCGGTAATTGGAACTCGGGCGGCACGGGAGCGGCGATCTTGGCGTGCGTAGCCAAAGTATGGAATAACAGCTGTAATGCTAGCAGCGGAAGCCCGTCGACAAGCATCGGCCATAACCAACAATTCCATGACGTGATCGTTAACCGGCGGACAAGTCGATTGAACAATAAAAACATCGCGACCACGAATATTTTCTAGAATTTCTACATTAATTTCGCCATCACTAAAACGTCCTACTTGAGCCTTTCCAACTGGCAAAGCAAGCTGTTTCGCTATCTCTTGGGTCAATGCCTCATTGGCATTGCCACTCAAAATAGAAACATTTGCTAAAGCTTGATTAGCCTGCGTATTCAATATTCTCAGTACCGTTTAAAAGTCTTAACTAAAAATGGCTGGGGCGGCAGGATTCGAACCTGCGGTACACGGGATCAAAACCCGATGCCTTACCACTTGGCTACGCCCCACCCACGACGCCAAAAAAAACTACCCCTTACTTCTGTCTATTTTAAAACCTCAAGCGCTGGTGAGCGCGGCTATTGTGCTTAGCAGCAGTTAGCCTGTCAAACAACATTTACAAAAGTCATTCACTGGAAGAGGAGATATACCATTTACTTATCACAATGCGCAGTCTTGCTCTAGCACTTTCTAGAGTTAATCGACGTGGCATCATAATTCCACCACTCAAAAAATAACTCTCGTAACTGATCCTCCACCCTTGTTGCTTCAGTTCTGATAATTGTCCGTCTTGGCTAAATATTTCCTGCCCAGGCTCATTTGGATCAAGGGAACCGCTAAGCCAGAAACGTATACTTGATACTGGGAATGTCCATCCTAACTGATCTTGGAAAAAATCTTCAATTGCGTCTGATCCAAAGTATTCAATTTCGAGCTCAGAATCATTGTCCGTCAAAAGTATTCGCTCGCTGTCCCAAAAAATTTTCTGAGCAGCTGAGCCAAACGGGCCAGTCAAAATAACCGTTGTGTTATCAGATTGTTGTAACCAACGTATATTAGCCTGCTTGCCATCGCCTTTAACTAAATCTTTCGCCGACAGCCTGCCACGAAACTCCCATTCGTCAAGAAGAAATGATTTGGCACCTCCGTGATCAATCGAGGCTTTTATTGGATCATCGACTAAAATTGAGCAACCTGGTAAAGCCAATAATATTAGCCAACAAAGTTGTTTCATGGGTTAAACCGCCGCATCGTTTTGTTCAATAGACCGTATAATACTCAAGCTGAACAAAAAGCGCGTCATTAATTAGATTAATTTAAAATTTAGAATATTTTACAGAACTAGTAGTAATAGATAAGCCAAAAATGAAATCTTCGCTAATTGAAAAACTAGAGCAGTTAGTTTCCAGGCATGAAGAAATTGCTGGGCTCTTATCTGACCCTGACGTCATGTCCAATCAGAATCAATTCAAAACTTTATCTCAGGAATACTCGAAACTAGATTCCGTTGCTAAGTTATTCGGTGATTATGAAAGAATACAAAATGATCTTAAAGCAGCAGCAGAAATGCGTAACGATGAAGATGAAGCAATCCGAAAACTTGGGGAAGATGAATATTCTAAAATTCAAAGCGAAACGCAAGATATAGAAAATGAATTACGAAAACACCTTATTCCTACTGACCCGCGAGATAATAATAATGTTTTCCTCGAAATACGCGCAGGTACTGGTGGGGATGAAGCTGCCTTATTCGCCGGAGACTTATTCAGAATGTATCAGCGTTTTACTGAACAACAAAAATGGAAACTTGAGATCCTAAGTGAACGAGAAGGAGAACATGGAGGGTTTAAGGAAATTATTAGTAGAGTTGTTGGAAAAAATGTCTATTCCCGATTAAAATTTGAATCAGGAGCGCACAGAGTACAAAGAGTTCCGGAAACAGAATCTCAGGGGCGAATTCATACTTCAGCCTGCACAGTAGCTATACTGCCAGAAGTTGAAGCAGTCGAAGAAATTGAAATTAATCCTACTGATCTACGGGTAGATACTTATCGCGCTTCGGGGGCTGGTGGACAACATGTTAATAAAACTGATTCCGCTGTCCGAATTACTCATTTATTAACTGGTATTGTGGTCGAGTGTCAAGATGAGCGCTCACAACATAAAAATCGTGCCCGGGCTATGTCACTTTTACAGGCTAAATTATTGGATGAGGAACAATCCAAACAGATTAATCAGCAAGCAGCGCAAAGGAAGATTCTAGTGGGATCGGGCGATAGATCTGAACGCATTCGGACTTATAATTTTCCTCAAGGAAGGGTAACTGATCATCGTATTAATCTTACTCTGTATAAGCTCGATGAAGTTCTTCAAGGTGAACTCAAAACCATCTTAGATCCTCTGATTGCTGAATATCAGGCAGATCAACTTGCATCAATTGAAAAATAATAAAAAATTTTGATAGAAAAAATAATGAATAATAATAATTTTGCCACTCTTACTGATCGTATTGGAAACACGCCATTAATAAGATTGAATCATATTTCGCAAAAAACTGGATGTGAAATACTTGGTAAAGCAGAGTTCATGAACCCCGGGGGTTCAGTTAAAGATCGTGCTGCATTGGGAATTGTTCGAGACGCTGAATCTAAAGGACTTTTGAAACCAGGCGGAACAATTGTAGAGGGCACCGCGGGAAATACTGGTATTGGGCTCAGTGTTGTTGGCAATTCACTTGGTTATCCTACTGTGATTGTAATGCCTGATAATCAGAGTCAAGCTAAAGTAGATACTCTTAGGGCCTATGGTGCCGATGTAAGACTTGTGCCAGCTGTTCCCTTTAAAGACCCAGGGCATTTCGTACATGAGTCAAAACGAGTTGCTGAATCATTAAATAATAAGCTTCCAAATGGTGCACTTTGGGCTAATCAATTCGACAATACAGCAAATAGAGAGTTTCATGAGTCCACAACGGGTTTAGAAATCTGGAATCAAACGAATGGTGAAATTGATGGATTCGTCTGTGCGGTTGGAACAGGAGGTTCTCTTGCAGGTATATCGCGCGCACTAAAAAAACGAAATGATAAAGTAGTGATTGGTATTTCTGATCCAACGGGATCAGCCCTTTTCAATTATTTTACAAAAGGTGAGCTAAAAGCCGAAGGTGGTTCTATAAGCGAAGGAATAGGCACCAGTCGAATAACAGAAAATTTTGCTAATACAATTGTTGATGCTCCTTTTCAAATTCCAGATAGCGAATCGATCCCTTTGGTCTTCGATTTAATTCAAAAGGAAGGAATTTGTTGTGGTGGTTCAACTGGGGTTAATGTTGCTGGTGCAATTAGATTAGCCAATCAACTTGGCCCCGGTCATGTAATTGTAACTTTGCTTTGTGATTCCGGGCTGAGATATCGTGAACGTCTTTTTAATCGAGAATTTCTGGCAAGCAAAAATCTAACGCTGCCTGAATGGTTAAATTTATAAACATAAGAGCTAGGACCTAAAAAATTTAGAGGGGCTATTTTCAAGCCTAAAGATTAAGCAAATGCTTGTTCCAAATCTAAAATCAAATCTTCAACGTGCTCAATACCAATTGAAAGACGCACAAGATTCTTCGTCAAGCCCAATTGATCCTTTCTATTCTCAGGAACGCGAGAATGGCTCATTGTTCTTGGATGACCAACAATGCTTTCTACTCCGCCCAACCCTTCAGCAATTGCAAAAAATTCAAGTTTATTCATAAATTTAGCAACATCTTTCTCATCGCCATCCAATTCGAATGCAATGACTGCGCCAAAACCAGTCTTCATTTGTTTTTTTGCCAAATCATGCTGTGGATGATCTCTGAGTCCAGGATAAATTACTCTGGCAACCTTGCTTTGGTTCTGGAGCCAATTTGCAATCTCTAAAGCATTCGATTGATGTCGCTCCATTCTTAAAGCTAGTGTTTTGATCCCACGGAAAGCCAAGTATGCGTCAAAAGGCCCGGCTATTGCTCCCGTAACGGCGCTAATCGCATTAAGCCTTTCTGCGAGCTCCTTATCACCAACTATGTTGATACCTCCAATTACATCTGAATGGCCTGCAATGTACTTCGTCATTGAATGCATAACAATATCGCATCCGAAAGTTAAAGGCTGCTGATTAAGGGGCGTTGCAAAAGTATTATCTACTGCAACAAGTGAATCATGATGATGTGCAATATCCGAAATAGCTTTGATGTCAAATACACTTAAAAAAGGATTGGTCGGGGACTCAAACCAAACCAAGCTTGTATTATCCTTAAATGCATCCTCAATCTTATTGAGATCTGTAAAATCAATGAATGAAACGGCTATTCCAGCAGAATGAGCCCGAATATCCTCAAGTAGTCTAAAGGTTCCTCCATACACTTCATTAGGAACAATAATATGCGAATTTGATGGCAGTAAATCCAAAACTGCGGATATAGCTGCCATGCCGGAAGCGTAGGCAAAACCATTAGTTCCGCATTCTAATTCTGCAAGACAATTTTCCAAGGCATTTCTAGTTGGATTCGAGCCTCTTGAATAAACGTACTCTCTAGGTTTGCCAAAGGCATGGTTCTCAAAAGTCGAGCTCGTAAAAATAGCTGGCATAACAGCACCCGTTGCATAATCAACGGTATCTCCAGCATGAATACACTGGGTCTCAGGGTTTTTACTTTTTCGCCTCATAGAATTGCTCAAAAAACCTAAAATGTTTTATTAGACGTTACACACTACTATAGAATCACTACATCAATGAAAAAAGCACTGAAGCAATAAATATTAATGTCGTCATTTCAAAATAGTCTGGGAGCCTTACTGGCTGCAGGGAAAGCTCAATTAGAAAAATACGTTGATTCGCCAAAGTTAGATGCGGAATTGTTGTTAAGCCTTGCTTTAGGCGTCGATCGCGCAACTTTATATGCAAATCCTGACCGGGAAATTGGTAAACAAAAAATAACTCTATATCAAGAATACATCAGAAAACGCTCTCAAGGTTTGCCTATAGCTTACCTAACTGGAAAAAAAGAATTCTGGTCTTTAGCTATCGACGTTACTCAAAACACCTTGATACCTAGGCCAGAAACCGAAATCTTAGTAGAAAGAACGCTGGAACGGATCCCGATTGATAAAAAATTAGAAATTCTGGATCTTGGAACAGGCAGTGGGGCGATATCAGCAGCAATAGCAACTGAACGCTTAGAATGTTCAATTACTGCAACTGAAAACAATTATTTGAGCCTTAAGGTTGCCGAAAGAAACTTTGCTCGCTTATGCCCTGACAGAATAAATACTCAATATGGCAATTGGTTTGAGCCTCTAAACTCAACAAACAAAAGATTCGATGTTATTGTTTCTAATCCACCATACATAGCGCTTAATGAAAAAGATTTAACTGATAAAGAAACAAAATTCGAGCCTGAAACAGCACTTTACAGTGGAGAAGATGGACTTAATGCAATTAGAATTATCTGTCATAAAGCTCCTAATTATTTAAAATCCAAAGGTTGGCTTATCCTTGAACATGGATTTTCTCAAGCTGAAAAAGTTGCTCGAATACTTACCGAAGAAGGATTTTATAATGTAAAAAGTTTTAATGACTTAAATGGTCATACACGGGTAACAGAAGGCCAAATAAACTAAAAATTTCTCATTATGAATACAACTAACATTAGATATAGTCGCCATCTCAATCTCTCAGCAGTAGGGAAGGAAGGTCAAAAAAAACTCAAGGCGGCACATATATCAATTATAGGTCTCGGTGGGCTTGGCACACCAGCAAGTCTCTATTTAGCCAGCTCTGGGATTGGCAATATGAGTATCTTCGACTTTGATGATGTTGATGAAACTAATTTGCCAAGGCAAATACTTTTTCGTGATGATGATGTAGGTCATGCGAAAGCTAAAGTGGCTGCTGATCGTTTAAGAAGAATAAATCCTAAAATTAACTGTGAAGCAATAAATAAGAAATTTAAAAAAAATAATATTGAAAAATATTTAGATCAATCAAATATTGTTCTCGACTGTACAGATAATTTTTCAAGTCGATGGGCAATTAATGAAATATGCGCTCAAAAAAAAATTTCCCTTATAAGTGGCGCTGCTATTCGTTTTGAAGGCCAATTGAGTGTATTCCGTCATGACTTGGGAATTGGTCCTTGTTTTCGCTGTTTATACGAAGAAGCTGATGAAAATCTTAATGATTGCTCTGGTCAAGGAATTCTTGCTCCAGTAGCGGGTACTATTGGCTGCATGATGGCAACTGAAGCAATAAAATTAATACTCAATATTCGATCAGATCTTTATGGTCAACTTTGGACTTATGACGGAATTTCTGGGCAAAGTCGAATAATCCGAATACCTGTAAAAGATGATTGCCCAATTTGCGTTAAGCAATAGCCTATCAAACTTCGCTATTGTCATAACCCAATATTGGTGAAAGCCATCGCTCAGCAACAACTAAACTAATACCTTTCCTATCAGCATAATCTTTAACTTGATCACGCAGTATTTTTCCAACTGAAAAATAATCACTTTCTGGATGAGAATAATAAAAACCACTCACTGAAGCAGTGGGCAACATAGCAAATGATTCAGTCAAACTTATGCCAATGTTTTTTTCTACATCTAGCAACTGCCATAAAATTTCTTTCTCGGTATGATCCGGACAAGCAGGATATCCTGGCGCTGGACGTATTCCGCGATAAGCCTCTTGAATTAATTGATTATTAGTAAAAGATTCTTCAGGTGAATAACCCCAAAATTTAGTTCGAACCTGGCTATGTATTAATTCTGCGCAAGCCTCTGCTAAACGATCCGCAATAGCTTTCAACAAAATTGCATTGTAATCGTCATTGGCCGATTCAAATGCAAATACTTTCTCTTGCATTCCAATGCCTGCTGTCACTGCGAAAGCACCAATATAATCCTTCAAACCGCTTTCAATAGGCGCAATATAGTCGGCAAGACATCGATTGGGATTAGAATCGGGCTTAGTTTGTTGTTGTCGCAGATGATGTAATACCGCAATCTCTTTAACGCGTGTCTCGTCTGAATAAACAATGATGTCATCACCATCGCTGTTCGAAGGAAATAAACCGATCACAGCACTGGCTGTTAACCATTTCTCGGTTAAAATTTTATCCAGCATTTGCTGAGCATCTTGGTATAGGGATTTTGCTGCTTCCCCAACTATTTCATCATCTAAAATCTGAGGAAACTTGCCGTGGAATTCCCAAGCATTAAAAAAAGGCATCCAATCAATGTGATTAATTAATTCTTGTAAAGAAATGTTCTGTAAAACATTGATTCCTAGGTCCGATGGATAATCAGGCTGATAATTATTCCAGTCAATTCTGGCTGAATTATTTCGAGCATTTTCAATGCTCAGATAATTGGTTTTATTTCTACGAGATGCATGCCGATCTCGCCTTTGTTGATTTTCGAGTTTAAGATCTCGAATATACCCTGTGCTTTTACTAGTATTAATTAACTTCTGAGCAACACCCACTGCTCTAGAAGCATCCTTCACATACACAACTCCTTGATCATATTCTGGATCAATCTTAACGGAAGTATGTGCTGGAGATGTTGTAGCACCTCCAATTAATAGAGGTATAGTCATCTTTTGCCTAGTCATCTCTCTGGCTACATAAACCATCTCGTCTAATGAAGGGGTTATAAGACCAGACAATCCAATCATGTCAGCGTTCTCTTCATGTGCGGTAGCTAAAATCTTTTCGCAAGGCACCATGACGCCTAGATCAATGACTTCGAAATTATTGCATTGCAAAACAATGCCTACAATATTCTTACCAATATCGTGAACATCACCTTTCACGGTTGCAGTAATAATTTTTCCAGCTTTAGTAGCCCCGCCATCCTTATCTGCTTCAATGAATGGCACCAAATAGGCAACGGCTTTTTTCATTACTCGAGCGGACTTAACAACTTGAGGTAAAAACATCTTACCAGCGCCAAATAAGTCCCCAACTGTATTCATTCCGTCCATTAAAGGACCTTCAATTACATCGAGAGGTCGATTAACATTCATGCGCGCTTCTTCAGTGTCGGCTAAAATAAATTCATCGATTCCTTTAACTAATGAATAACTCAATCGCTCTTTAATATCTAATTCTCTCCATTCCTGGACCTTCTCTTGAGCAACTGATTCTTCATTACCCTGATACTTACCAGCAATAAGTAATAAATTTTCAGTGGCATTATCAACACGATTCAGAATTACGTCTTCAACGGCATTACGTAAATCTTTTGGAATATCATCATAAACAGCAAGCTGACCTGCGTTCACAATACCCATGTCCATTCCGGCTTGGATAGCGTGGTAAAGAAACACTGAATGCATAGCTTCTCGAACTCGATTGTTACCGCGAAAGGAAAATGAAACATTACTCACGCCACCACTTACTAGCGCATATGGCAGATCTTTTTTTATCAAACGAGTTGCTTCTATAAATGCTTTAGCGTAGTTATTGTGTTCTAAGATACCTGTTGCTACAGCAAAAATATTAGGATCAAAAATAATATCCTCAGAGGGCATACCGATTTTCTCGGTTAGTAATTTATAAGCTCGAGCACAAATATTAAATCTTCTTTCTTCGGTTTCTGCCTGCCCAGACTCATCGAAGGCCATTACAACAACTGCCGCACCATAATTTTTTAGTAATCGCGCTTGGTTAAGAAAAGATTCCTCTCCCTCCTTCAGACTAATTGAGTTAACTATTGGCTTTCCTTGAATGCATCTTAATCCAGCCTCAATCACTTCCCATTTAGAGGAATCAACCATAATAGGCACTCTAGAAATATCAGGCTCTGCAGCAACCAAATTTAAGAAACGTTTCATCGCCGAAACAGAATCAAGCATCCCTTCATCCATATTGATATCAATAATCTGGGCGCCATTTTCTACCTGCTGACGGGCAACCTGTAGTGCACTGTTGTAATCTTCTGAAGTGATAAGACGTCGAAAAATGGCTGAGCCAGTCACATTAGTTCTTTCGCCAACATTAGCGAATAAAGAATCCTCACGAATCTCAAAAGGTTCTAAGCCACTTAATCTCAATGCGGGTTTAATCTCAGGGATGCAACGAGAATTAATTAATTCAACTGCTCCCTTTATTGCAGAAATATGTAATGGAGTTGTTCCACAGCAACCCCCAACAACATTAATAAGTCCGGCATCAGCGAATTCCCCAAGCACTCTGGCCATATATTCGGGAGTATCATCATAACCACCAAACTCATTAGGTAAACCAGCGTTTGGATGAACGCTTATATAGGTACCTGCGATTTGAGCGAGCTCCTTAACATAAGGACGAAGATCCTCGGCGCCCAGAGCACAATTTAATCCAACAACAAGAGGTCTAGCATGCGCAATTGAATTCCAGAATGCTTCCGTAGTTTGGCCGGAAAGTGTACGGCCAGATGCATCAGTAATCGTTCCTGAAATAAACAGAGGAATATCTTCTCCTGACTCAGATCGAAATTGTTCAACTGCAAATATCGCTGCTTTAGCATTGAGTGTGTCAAAAACAGTCTCAATAAGAATAAGATCGGCCCCTCCAGATATAAGGGCCCGCGTTGCTTCCAAATAAGTTGATCTCAATTCTTCAAAATTAGTATTCCTGAAACCTGGATCGTTTACATCAGGGGATAAGGAAGCAGTTCGACTTGTTGGGCCAAGCACACCTGCAACAAATCTTGGAATGCCCGAAATAGCTTCTACCTCATCGGCTACTTGCCTAGCTAATTTAGCTGCAGCTGTATTCAATTCAATTACATATTCTTGTAAACCATAGTCTGCCAAAGAAACAGCATTGGAATTGAAGGTATTGGACTCAATGATATCTGCGCCCGCATGCAAGAATTCACGATGAATATCGCCGATAACATCAGGGCGAGTAAGAGTAAGGAGATCATGATTACCACGCAATTCGGATGGCCATTCAGGAAAATGCTCTCCTCGATAGTCAGCTTCAGTCAAGTTATGAGACTGAATCATGGTGCCCATTGCACCATCAAGTATAGCTATACGATCATCTAGCAAAGCTAAAAGTTGTTTGCGTCGTTTTGAAATATCTTTCATCAGACTGATTTGGGGGTATTTGGACGAACACCCAAGCCATCACAAATTGCATAAGTTAGCTCAGCACGATTTAGCGTATAGAAATGAAATTCTTTTACGCCATGCATTCTTAATTTCTCAACGGTATCAATAGCAACACTAGCGGAAATCTCACTTTGTGCCTCTTGGTCATCTTCCAGTCCCTCAAAGCGCTTATGGAGCCATAATGGAACTGATGCCCCACAAGCATTTGCGAATCTCAACATTGAACTAAAATTTGAGATAGGAAGAATTCCGGGCACAATGGGAGCGATAATTCCTGTTTTTAAAGCGAGATCCCTAAACCTTAAAAAAACATCGGAATCAAAAAAGAATTGAGTAATTGCTCGATTTGCGCCTGCATTAAGTTTTCGTTTCAGGTTTTCCAAATCATCGGTTTGACTCTTTGCTTCTGGATGTGTCTCAGGATAAGCAGCAACTGAAATTTCAAAATCAGCTAATTTTTTAAGGCCCTTAACTAGATCGGATGCGTGATGATAACCTTCAGGGTGAGGTTCAAAATAATCAGCGCCGCTCGGCGGATCTCCTCTTAAAGCAACTATATGCCTTACTCCTTCATTCCAATAATTCTTAGCAATAGAATTAACTTGATCAGAAGACGCATCAACGCAAGTCAGATGTGGCGCTCCCGTTAATTTTGTTTCAGAATTAATTCGACTAACAATTCGATGTGTTCGATCTCGAGTTGAGCCATCAGCGCCATAAGTTACGGATACAAATCTTGGCTTCAGTGGGGCAAGTTGCTTCACAGTCTCCCACAATCGTTTTTCACTCTCCGAAGACTTTGGCGGAAAGAATTCAAAAGAGACTTCAACTTGCTGCTTCGTAGAATTTTTTTTCTTTTTTTGGTTCATAAATCAATAACTTGATATAGATTTTATGCCGCAAAGGGCTTAATTTGAGGTAAACCCATTTCAAGTGTGGAGTTAACTTCGAGCAAAGCAAAACCGGGTAATCTTCCGGTGAGATCGCGACGTTTACCAAACCGCAAACCCGACTCAGCAAACATAACGGCAAGTTGATTTTCAGCAAGCCCTTCCAAAGTATAATCTTGCTCAAGATTGGACTTAACTGGAGCAATTCGATCAAGAACCAAAACACGACCGTTTGGTTTTAATACTCTCGCTGCTTCACTTATTGCAACTCTTGGCCTATCAGTCAAACTTAAAACTTGATCCAAAAGAACAGTATCAAAACTCATATCATCAAAGGGTAAGTTGTGCATATCCCCTTGTCGAACAGTGCAATTATTTAATGCGGCATCTCGAATGCGAGTTCGAGCAACCACGCGAAGAGCAGGAGATATATCTACGCCAGTCGCCTGAGCTGATCGTGGCGCTAGATGACATAAGACAGCTCCTGTGCCAACACCAATATCAAGCAATTCTCCAAAATCTCCTGTTAAATCTGATAATGCAGCAGCAAGATCATCAGTATTAGAAAGCCCTGGGATAGATGTTCGACCTGCAGCTACGAAAGCTTTCGTATCAGTCCAGGCTTGCTGAAAACGAATTTGTCTTGCGGCTGACATCTTCTTCTGATCATTCTTAAGCGTTTTATCCTCGGCATCTAGCTGACTCAAAACCACTGCAACAAAACCTCGGGTTGCTGTATCGGGATTTAATCGATAATAGACATAATGTCCGTCGCGAAATTTTTCAGCTAAGTCGCTTTCGCAAAGTAGGCGCAAATGACGTGAAACTCTTGGCTGACTTTGAACCAAAACTTCTTGCAATTCACTCACTGTTGCTTCGCCGGCGGCAAGCAAGGCAAGTAGCCTGAGTCGGGTTAAATCAGCTGCGGCTTTCAAGGTTTTAAGGGAATCCTTTAATTTCATTTATACAAATATAAAGATTTCTTTATATTTGTAAAGAATCCCTTAAAAGACTATTAAGAATCTCTTTGTTTTAAAGGCATAGGAGGGAAATTTTTCAAGATTATGTTAAATTAATCAGGCTAGGTGCGCAGAAATTATTATGTTTCTTTAAATTAAAATTTTAAGATTTAAGCTTATTTCTAAGCAATTTATTAACTTGAGCTGGATTCGCTTTGCCCTGACTGGCTTGCATAATTTGGCCTACAAAATAACCAAGTAATTTCTCTTTACCAGCAAGAAATTCTTCAACCTGATCGGGATTATCTGCAATGATATTATCAACTAAAGTTTCAAGTTCATTACTATCAGTTATCTGTTTCAACCCCTTTGACTCTATTATAATGTCAGCTTCATCACCAGAGTCCCACATCGTTTGAAAAACATCCTTGGCAATTTTTCCTGAAATAGTCTGATCTACTATCCGTTTGAGGAGCCCTGCAAGTGAATCAGCTGTCACTCGAGTATCTCTAATATCAAGATTATCGCGATTTAAAGCAGCGCTTAGATCCCCAATAATCCAATTCGAAGTTAGTTTGTAATCTTTCGTTATCTTTGCAACGGACTCAAAAAAATCAGCTGTGTCTTTAGTTGCAGTGAGTACTTCTATTTCCTCACGAGTCAATTGATATTCAATAGCAAATCGATCTAATTTTTGATTAGGTAGTTCAGGCATCTGAGACCTAACCGAATCAATAAATTCTTTATCGAGTAAAAGAGGAAGTAAGTCTGGGTCTGGAAAATATCTGTAATCATTTGCTTCCTCTTTGCTTCGCATTGGCCGAGTTTCATCAGCATCTGAATCATAAAGCCGTGTTTCCTGCATAATTTTCTCGCCGCTCTCAAGCAAATCTATTTGGCGATCTACTTCAAAATTAATAGCTTTTTCTACAAAACGAAAGGAATTCAGATTTTTCAGTTCTGTTCGAGTGCCAAGCTCCTTTTGCCCAATAGGCCTCACAGAAATATTTGCATCACAACGAAATGACCCTTCCTGCATATTTCCGTCACAAATATCTAGATAACGCACAAGCTGATGAACTGTTCGCATATAAGCCACGGCTTCTTTTGCCGAGCTAAGATCTGGTTCAGAAACAATTTCCAGCAGGGGCGTTCCTGCTCTGTTTAAATCAACTCCTGTCATTCCTTCAAAATCTTCATGTAAAGATTTGCCCGCATCTTCTTCTAGGTGCGCCCTAGTCATACGGATATTTTTTTCTTGGCCACTTTCGGATTGCAGAGTAATTTGTCCGCCTTTGACAATAGGTAATTCAAACTGGCTAATCTGATAACCTTTGGGTAAGTCGGGATAAAAATAATTTTTCCGTGCAAAAACAGATCTTTTTGCCACAGAAGCACCAACAGCTAAGCCAAACCGAACTGCCATAACAACAGCTTCACGATTAAGAACTGGAAGTACGCCTGGATAACCTAAAGTTACTAAGCAGGCTTGGGTATTCGGCTCTGCACCATATGCCGTTTCAGCCCCACTAAAGATTTTGCTTCTAGTTGAAAGCTGGGCATGAATTTCAAGCCCGATAACGGTTTCCCATGCCATAATTAATTCCGCTCAGAGCCTGGTAAAAATTTATGCCAATTTGTTTCCGTCTGAAAACAATGTGCAAAATTTAATACACGCGCTTCTTCAAATTGTGGCCCGATAAGATGTAAGCCAGTTGGCAATCCGTTAACAATTCCGCAAGGAATAGAAATGGCGGGTAACCCAGCAAGATTTGCTGAAACTGTATAAATGTCATTTAGGTACATTTTTACTGGGTCATCAATTTTTTCTCCAATTGCAAAGGCCGTTGTTGGAGTTGTCGGGCCTATCAAAACATCAACCTGCTCAAAACATCGACGCAGATCTTCAGCAATCAACTGACGAACTTTTTGCGCCTTTAGATAATAGGCATCGTAATATCCAGCTGATAAAACATAGGTGCCTGTCATAATTCGACGCTTTACCTCATCACCAAAACCTTCACTGCGAGTTCGTTTATAAAGATCTTCAAGATCAATAGGATTTTCAGCCCGATAACCAAAGCGGACACCATCGTATCTAGATAAATTTGAAGACGCCTCAGCTGGACAAACAACATAGTAAGTTGGAACAGCGAAAGAAAGATTTGGTAAACTAACTTCACATATTTCAGCACCCATCTGACTAAAAACATCCAAAGAAGTTCTAATTACATCGGCATAATCAGAGTCAAGGCCTTCGTTGAAATATTCTTTAGGAACGCCAATCCTGCGTCCTTTAACAGATTGATCTAAGCTTGCGCGATAATTAGGGACTGGTTTATCAGCGGAAGTAGAATCACGAGGATCAAAACCTGCAATTTCTTGCATAACTAAAGCCACATCTTCAGCGCTGAGCGCAAGAACACCGGCCTGATCTAGACTTGAAGCAAATGCAACAATTCCATACCGAGAAATTCTTCCATAACTTGGCTTAAATCCAGTAATACCGCAAAGAGCTGCGGGCTGTCTGATTGATCCACCAGTATCAGTTCCAGTTGCCATTGGCACCAAACCTGCAGCAACTGCTGCTGCAGATCCACCGGAAGAACCACCAGGGGATAAACTTTTATTCCAAGGATTAGTGACCGGGCCATAAAAACTGGTCTCACTGGATGAGCCCATAGCAAATTCATCCATGTTAGTTTTACCAACCGATATCATGCCAGCATTTGAAAGCCTCTCAACTACCGTAGCATCATAAGGTGATTCAAAATTTGCCAACATCTTGGAAGCGCATGAAGTGATAGTTCCTTTAGCGCAAAAAATATCTTTATGTGCCATTGGGATGCCAGTCAAGGGCCCTGCTTTATCTAATTTTCTCAGTTTATCTGCGCTCTTTGCTGCAATTAATGCAGACTCATTCAAAACAGTGATAAAACTATTCAAAGAATCATCTTTTTCTGATATACGAGAAAGGCAATCCTTAACCAATTCAGTGCTACTAATCTCACCAGCAGCTAATAAATTAGACATTTCAGCAATTGTCAGGCGTAGCGGCGTCATAACTTATTCAATCACCCGCGGAACAAGATAAAGTCCTTGAGATATAACATCTGCATTCTTCTGATAGAGATCTCTGTCCTCAGAAACATTTGCCTCATCTGCGCGCAATCTTTGAGAAATATCCAGAGACTGGGCCATGGGAAGCAAATCATTGGTATCAACCTTGCCTAATTCGTCAATGAATTCAAGGATTCGGGTAAGTTTTTCAGTGTATAGGGGGGCTTCATCGGAGCTTATATCCAGACGAGCCAAGTGGGCAATGTAATCGATATCTTTTTTGGATAGAGCCATCTTAATATGCCTTCAAAAAGCTATAAGTGAGAAATTAATGGCACTTAATAATACACCTGCGGTTGCCCAAAATCCCCCTCATTGCTAGAGTAGCGAAAACTAAATTCATAAATACAAAATTAATAAATAAAAATTATCATGCTTAAGAACCTACTAGGTTATTTTTCTAACGATTTATCTATCGACCTAGGTACCGCAAATACTTTAATTTATTTGCGAGGAAGCGGTATTGTCTTGGATGAACCTTCGGTTGTAGCTATTCGCGAGGAATCAGGCAATGGTAGAAAGACTGTAGCGGCTGTCGGTAGTGCGGCAAAGAACATGCTAGGGAGAACCCCTGGAAATATTACGGCGATTCGTCCACTCAAAGATGGAGTGATTGCCGACTTCACAGTTACTGAAAAAATGCTACAACACTTCATTCGCAAAGCTCATGGAAGTCAATATTTCCGGCCAAGCCCCAGAGTGCTTGTATGTGTTCCCTACGGATCTACTCAAGTTGAAAGACGCGCAATAAAGGAATCAGCTGAAGGCGCAGGCGCGCGGAAAGTGTTTCTTGTAGATGAGCCAATGGCTGCGGCAATTGGGGCAGGAATGCCTGTACATGAGGCGCGTGGGTCAATGGTTCTAGATATCGGTGGCGGAACTTCCGAAGTAGCAGTGATCTCTCTTAGTGGCATTGTTTATGCTGCATCAGTTCGTATTGGAGGGGATAGATTTGACGAAGCAATCCTTAATTACGTTAGGCGTAATTACGGAATGCTAATAGGCGAAGCAACTGCTGAGCGCATCAAGCATGAAATTGGTTCTGCTTATCCAGGGGATGAGGTTAAAGAAATCTCTGTTCGTGGTAGAAATTTAGCCGAAGGGGTTCCAAGAAGCTTTAGGCTTAATAGCAATGAAATCCTAGAAGCACTTCAGGAGCCGCTACAAGGAATCGTGGGTGCTGTAAAAGGCGCTCTCGAGCAAACGCCGCCAGAGCTTGGTTCAGATGTTGCGGATCGAGGAATTGTTCTAACTGGTGGAGGTGCTTTGCTCTCAGGTTTAGATAAATTACTTATGGAAGAGACTGGACTACCTGTTGTAGTTGCTGAAGACCCCCTTACCTGTGTTGCGAGAGGTGGTGGCCGCGTCTTAGAGCTCATTGATGAGCAAGGGCCTGATGGGTTTACTCGCGAATAAACTTAAAAATTAAGAATAAATTTTATAACCCATTCCTACAAACAGATTCACAAATTCTCTAAAGATATTGCTGTTTTTTGATTAGTGGACCATGATTGAGAAGTTGTTGTTTTATGAATCTTCGATGTCATGGCTCTAACCACCACGAAAAGCCAACCAGATAAATTTCGAAACTCAAGCCCAGGATTGAGGCTTGTGCTTCTTTGCATCTTTTCGATCTTATTAATGGTTATGGATCAACGTAACCAGTTGCTTTCAGAAGTGCGTAAAAACTTAGCGGTGGCATTGCTACCTATACAAAAAATTGTCAGCGCACCCTTTGATATCTCAAGCAGTTTATCCGATAGATTTGCAACTCTATCTAGATTAAAAGAAGAAAATAATCAATTGCAAAGACGTGGTCTCTTGCAAAATGTTCGCCTGCAAAGAATGGCCTCACTTGAGGCAGAAAATGAACGATTACGCGCTTTGCTGGATTCAACAAAAAAAGTTGAAGCAAATATTCTGATTGCTGAGATTGTCTCGGTTGATATGAACCCCTTTCGCAATATGATTGTTATTAATAAAGGGAGCAGAAATAACGCATACATTGGTCAAGCTTTAATTGATGCCGATGGCATTGTTGGGCAAATAACAAGGGATAGAGTATTTAGTTCAGAGGCAATGTTAATTACAGATGCCGATCATGCAATACCTGTAGAAATTACTCGTAATCGATTAAGAACTATCGCCGTAGGCTCAGGCGAGCTTAATAGACTCGCATTACCATTCATGCCGATCAATGCTGACGTCATTGAAGGGGATTTATTGATTAGTTCAGGACTTGGGGGAACTTTCCCCCCTGGTTACCCTGTAGGCAAAATTGTTAAAATACAAAGTATCACCGGGCAGCCATTTTTAGAAATTGACGCGACACCAATCGCAAAGCTAAACCGAATTAGAGAAGTTTTACTAATAACACCAGAGAAGCCTATAAGGAATAACGAAATAAATTCTGATAAAGATAAAAAAAGAAATAATGAAAATCTATCTATGCAAAATTCTGTTCCTGGTGTTGATTAGTGT
>JAYZVL010000039.1:0-30844 GCA_036155675.1 Pseudomonadota bacterium
AGCAGTTTCTCAAAGATGGAGGTCACTATGAACGCAGCCCTATGTATCACAGTATTGCTTTAGAAGATTTATTGGACGTATGCAATCTTTTAGAGCGAAGCAATAGCCAAGAAGAGAAAAAATTTCTAAAGGGTCTGAAATCAGTCGCAAATCAAGCAATAGAATTTTTAGTTTCTATTGTCGGCGCCGATAAAAAAATTCCATTGTTTAACGATTCTGCTTATGGTGTGGCTATTGAACCATTTGATCTTTTTTCCTATGCAGAAAGAGTATTGGGTTATCAAGAATCAGATCGACTCAAATCTGGGTTCGACTTAATTGAATTACCTTACAGTGGATATTTTGGTTATAAGAATAATGCCGACAGTTTCCTTATAGACTGTGGTGACATCGCTCCCGATTATCAACCGGGACATGGTCATTGCGACACATTAAGTTATGTTCTTTGCCTAGATGGTAAACCACTCATCATTGATTCCGGCATAAGTGGTTATGATGAAGATGATTACAGAAGCTACTTTCGAGGCACCTCTGCCCACAATACAGTTAGTGTTAACGATCAAGAGCAGTCAGAAATATGGGGAACATTTCGAGTGGCACGACGTGCCCGAGCGCAATTGCATCATTTCAGAAAAACAGAAAATGGAATTTTAAAATTTTCAGGGAGTCATTCTGGCTACAAAAGATTATCTCCTTCGATAGAGCATCATCGTGATGTAATTATTGATACTCAAGGATGTTGGGAATTTTATGATGTGATTGAGGGTAGAGGCTATTCAAGCGCTTTAAGTTTTATACATTTTCATCCTTCTATTTCTCTAAGTAAAAATACATCAAGATTTTGGGACTTGAGTCGAGAAGGGCAAAAATTTGGACGGCTTATTATTGCTGATGAGCTTGAAGCGACAGAAAAAAAACAACCTTTTTCTCCAGAATTTGGAGTAAATTTGACGCATTCAGTCTTAATCATTCCAGTTTCTGGGACAATGCCTTTAAAAATTCACTATGTAATTGAAAAGGTTAGAAGAAATGAAGATGCCCAAAGTTAAATTATGTTATATCGCAGTAAAACGTTACTGTTTTGTTAATATATACTTAGATTGTTTTAACAAAAACTTCAGGTAAGTGCTTAAAACCCTTAAACTACTTTGATTGATTGGGCTAAAAAAAATAATTAACCCCCCAAGTCATTCTCGGAAATTATCAATATGACTAATCAGTTTGGCGAATTTAATGCTTCGCTGAAATTAAACTGGATTTGGATTATTTATGCCTCTACCATTTTGGCGGGCTTAATTTTTATTTTCCGAGAAGGCCTCTCTGTCATGCTGTCATGGTGGGAAAATAGCCCTGAATACAATCATGGTTATTTGATTCCTTTTGTTGCAGTTTACTTAGCCTTGCTGAAAGCTGACGCCATTAGAAAGATTAAATTTTCTGGTTCTCGCTCCGGGTTTCCAATTTTGTTGCTTGGGTTGTCCTTGTTGTACGTTGGCGAGTTAAGTGCAGTTTACATTATTACTCAATATGCTTTTTTAATATCTCTAATTGGGCTTGTCATTATGGCCTATGGTTGGCCTACAGCCCGAAAACTTTGGGCGCCAGTTGCATATTTATTTTTTATGATCCCATTACCATCGTTTCTGTATAACGGTCTTTCGAGTGAATTACAGCTTCTATCATCACAACTTGGAGTTGCTTTTCTTAGGCTTGCAGGGGTGAGTGTCTATCTAGAAGGTAACGTAATAGATTTGGGTCAGTTTCAACTTCAAGTTGCTGAGGCTTGTAGTGGTTTACGTTATCTGTTTCCTTTGATGAGCTTTGGTTTTTTATGCGCTTTTTTATTTAAAGCAAAAGCCTGGCAGAAAGCATTAATATTTTTCTCCAGTATTCCTATTACCGTACTAATGAACAGTTTTCGCATTGGTGTAATTGGTTTACTTGTTGAATTTTATGGTATTTCAATGGCGCGTGGTTTTTTACATGATTTTGAAGGTTGGGTAATTTTCATGGCATGTGTGGGGCTAATGTTTTTTGAATTGTGGTGCTTTGCTTTTTTTGGAAGAAAGAAATTTATTGACGTTTTTGATGTTCCTTTTCCACCTTTAAAGAGTTTTAAAGCATTCGTACCAAGAATTGTACCTTCTCGTGCTACTTGGCTGCTGATTGGTATTTTTGTCTTTATTGGTATATCAATGAATGATTTACAATCTAGGGAAGAGTTTGTGCCTCTACGGCAGCCTTTAAGCACATTTCCTTTGAAAATTAATGATTGGCGTGGATCTGAAATTGGATTAGAAAAAGCAGTTTTAGATGAATTGAAATTAGATGATTATTTGCTTGCTTCTTATTCAAAATTAGATAATCAAATACCAATAGAGCTTTATGTTGCATTTTACGACTCACAGCGAAAGGGGGCCTCAACGCATTCCCCTAAGGCTTGTTTACCCGGAGGAGGATGGAATATAGACGAATTTGATCAGTATCAAATAGATAATATTGGTCCTTTCAATCAGACCATGCTGATTAATAGATCTATAATTTCATTGGCTGGCACCAAGCAGCTCGTTTATTACTGGTTTCCTCAGCGAGGCAGAATTATCACAAATGAATATCTTGTAAAGTGGTTTATTTTTTGGGATGCGATCACTATGAATAGAACTGATGGAGCACTTGTTCGTCTTGTTACAGCAGTTCCAAATGGTGTGGATATTTCTGAGTCAGAAAATCGAGTTAAAGATTTTATGCGAACTATCGACCCGCAATTGAATTTTTTCTTGCCAGGCAAATTGGCAAGACCAAGAGACTCCTAAAATAATTATGGCTAAAAAAGCTAAAATTCATCTGATTGCTGCGGCTCGACCGAATTTCATGAAGGTTGCACCCTTAATGCATGCATTGCATTTAGAGGATGACTTTGAAGCAAGGCTTATTCATACAGGCCAACATTATGATACGAATATGTCACAAACCTTTTTTGATGAATTGGGTTTAAAGACACCAGATTTTCATCTTGAGGTTGGTAGTGGGACGCATGCTCAACAGACAGGTAGAGTGATGATGCGTTATGAGGAAACAGCTTTAAATGATTCTCCAGATGCCACTATTGTTGTTGGTGATGTGAATTCAACTGCTGCTGTAGCAATAGTTTGCGCTAAGCTTCATATTCCAATTATTCATCTAGAGGCCGGGTTAAGGAGTGGGGATCGTAAGATGCCCGAAGAGATTAATCGTATCGTAACAGATTCAATAGCAGATTTACTTTGGACCCCATCTGTTGATGGTGATCAAAACCTTCGTAAAGAGGGAATTCCTGACGCTAGAATTGAACGCGTGGGGAATATTATGCTTGATTCATTTGAATTGATGCGAGCTAGAATAGAGTCTGATAACACTTCAAAAAAAATAGGTTTATTGGATTCTAATTATGCAGTGGTTACTTTGCATCGTCCTGCTAATGTCGATTCATTTGATAGTTTAAGTCTTTTAGTTGATCAACTTACCCAAGTCTCAAAAAAAATTCGATTTGTTTTTCCTCTTCACCCAAGAACTAGGAAGAGTTTGTTAGATCTCGATCTTCTTGATCAGTTAAGTAAAAATTCAAGAATTATTTTGACTGAGCCTCTAAGCTATGTTCAATTTATGAATTTGGTTTCTAATGCAAAGATGACTATCACTGATTCTGGTGGTTTGCAGGAAGAAACAACCTATCTTGGAATACCCTGCCTTACCTTAAGATCTAGCACAGAACGTCCAATCACAATAACTCAGGGAACCAATCGACTAGTTAGAGTGGAAGAGCTTATTTTAAGAGTCGAAAGTATCTTGAATGACGAATGGCAATTAGGAAAATGTCCAGATCTCTGGGATGGTAAAACCGCACAGCGATGCGTTGCTAGCCTCAATCGCTTTCTTCAGCTTACTAATTAGAAAATGAGCTATCCAGTGACCAGGATTTTTTTATCGATTTTTATAATTTTAGGAGCTTTTATTTCGCTAGGATGTCAAAGCCCAGAGGGAAAAGTTAGTAGTTATATTGCAGCAGCAGAAGTTTTACTTGAAGAAAAAGATCTTGTTAAGGCTGATTTAGAACTTAAGAATGCATTGCAGATTGACCCGAAAAATTCTCGAGCAAATTTTTTATTGGCGACAATATCCGAAGCGAGTAAAGACTTTCCTCAAATGGCTTCAAGATTGAGAGCTGCGATTGATGGCGATCCAAATTTTATAGCTGCACGTGTCAAATTAGGAACCCTTTATTCACTTGCTGGTTCGAATGAAAAGGCTCAAGAGCAATATGCAGCACTTCTTGATTTGAATCCAGTATTACCTTCTGTGAAAGTTTTTGGCGCTAGGTTAAGTATTGTTGAAGGCAACCTTAAACAATCAAAAACAATGCTTGAGGAAGCTCTCTTGCTTGAACCATCAAATGTTCAAGCTCTAGGATTGCTTGCAGGTATTGCAGCCAAAGATGATCTTGATAGCGCAATTGATTTATTAACTCAGGGTATTTCAGTTAGCGAAGATCCACGACAGCTTCGTTTATTGCGATTACGTTTACTATTTCAACAGAAAAGATTTGAAGAGATTGAAGCCGAATATAATTCTTTAGTTAATGATTACCCTGAAGAAGTCCTTTTTAGCTATCAATTATCAGATTTCTTAGTAGGACAGGGCAGAGAAGATTCCGCAGAAGTGGTGCTAAGAGAAACAGTTGAAAATAACCCAGATGAGCTTGAGCCCAAACTTAAGCTAATTCAATTTCTATCTTCAGTTCGTGGCACCGAGGAAGCGTTGAAAACTTTACGAGAATTTTTGAAAAAAAATCAACGTTTATTTGAATTACGGAATGTTCTAGCTGAATACCTGCAATCATTAGGAAGAGAGGATGATGCTTATAATCAATATCAAATTATATCAGATGGTGCAGGCAACGAAGATATTGGATTAAATGCTCAAGCAAAGATGGCAGGAATATTAATCTCCAAGAAGGATTATAAAAATGGTATGGAAATGCTAGAAGATATAATCCTAAAGGATGCAATGAATGTTGAAGCCCTTATTCTTCGCGGCGCAGTTCTAAGTGAAAGGGAAGAGTATAGAAATGCTGTTTCTGATTTCAGAAGCGTCCTTAGGCAACAACCAAAAAACCAACGTGCTCAACTTCTACTTGCACAGACTCATGCACTTGCTAAAGATACTGTTTTAGCGAAGGATGCCTATAGGCGTGTCATTGAAAATCATCCTGAAGAATCCTCTGCACCATTATCATTAGCTAAGTTACTGATAGAAGAAGGAAATCCTAATGATGCAGAACGCATTTTAAAAGATCGTTTAAATATTTCCCCTAATGATATCAATGCAGCCAGTATGCTGGTAATGCTTTTTAAATCTAAACAAAATATTCGAGAAGCTTTTAATTTAGCTAGTCAGATATCCAAGACCAAGAGCGGTGAAGCTCCAGGATATTATTTACTTGGTAATTTATATGCTGCCGAAAATAATTACAGCCAGGCAATTGATGCCTTTAAGCTTTCTCTTGAGTTCTCTCCATTGGCATGGGAGCCATTTCAAGGCCTAGTTAATGCTTTAGTGCAAGATAATCGACAAAAAGAAGCTAAAATTCTTTTATCTGACTTCACATCCCTTTATCCAAATAATTTTTTAGCCATGAATTTATTTGGCGAATTTTTGGCATCCCAAGGTGATAGAGAAGCCGCTAAGTTATTATTTGAATCTATACTTATTAAAAATAAGACCTGGCTCAGGGCTTATATTGCTTTAGCAAGCTTAGCTGGAGATTCTAGCGCAGCTAGTGTAGAGATACTTGAGCGCGGACTAGCTGCAATTCCTGGCAGTCAAGAACTTACTTTATTACTTGGCAGTATTTTCGAAAAGAATAATCAAATCGAGGATGCAATTTCTCTTTATGAAAATACTTTAATTGCTAATAATGATTTATCATTTGTTGCAAACAATTTAGCTGCTTTATTGGCAGATCATCGTGATGATGCTGAAAGTTTTCAAAGGGCCCTTAGCTTAGTAAAAAAGTTTGAAAATAGCGATAATCCGGCATTTATTGATACCCTAGGTTGGGTCTATTATCGCTTAGGTGAAACTGAAGAGGCATTATTTTTTTTAAAAAATGCAGTTGAGTATGAAACCCGAATACCTGCTATTCGATATCATCTAGGTATGGCCTATTTTGCTAATGGTGAGACTGCTTTAGCAAAGAAAGAATTGCAAAAGGTAATTGATCTCGGGCAGAAAGATTTTACGGGTTATAAAGAAGCCCAAGAAACATTAATATTACTTACTAATTAATAAATTTTATAAAGTGAATACCAACAAAAAAATTCCATTAGTCAGCGTTGTAATACCTACTTACAATCGCGCTAGTACACTTTATTATGCTTTGAATAGCGTTCTATCCCAGACGTTACAAGATTTTGAAATTTTTGTAGTGGATGATGCCTCTACTGATGTTACCCCTAAGCTAATGGAATCTTTTAAAAATGATGAACGCATTCACTACATTCGATTTAAGGAGAATCGTAAAGCAGGCGCAGCACGTAATGCTGGAATGGAAAGAGCCTTAGGAAAATACATCGCCTTTCTTGACAGTGATGATGCCTGGTTGCCAACTAAACTGGAGAAACAGGTCGCTCTTATGGAGAGCCTCGATGATGAATGGAGCTGTTCCTACACTGGGTCTTATGTGAATAAGAAGGGTGGAATTACAAGACAGAGAGTTTATAAACCACAAAAATCTGGTGATTTAGTGCGAGATCTTTTGATGGGTAAGTTTGTTATCTGGACTCCAACTTTTATGTTTCGACGGAGTTGCTTGGATACTGTAGGATTAATGGACGTTACACTTGTTAGAAGTCAGGATGTAGATTTTTATATAAGGTTATTATCCAAATATAAAATAGCAGTTTTATCTGAGCCACTGGTTAATATCTATATGGTGCTTGATAAAAGCCTTGCAAATATTTCTGCAGAATCTCGTCGCATGCTTCTTGAGAAACATGATAAAAAAATTACCTCACTTGGGTTTTTCTCGTCTCGCTATGTAAAATCTAATGCTGATATTCAACAAGCTGAAGTTTTTATATCTGAGGGCGAGTTGATTAAAGGACTTAGATATTTTCGCCGAGCTATTTTACGCAATCCTTTACTTCCTTTGAGGCGATATATTGCTATATCCAGACATGTTTTGTCTGCCTTGATAACTAAATCTATCGGCAGGAAGATTTCTCTAGATTAGATTACCAAAGTTACTTGAATTTCTTTATAACATGTTTTTCTGAATGAAATATTAAATGCAATAAATCCAAAATCGAGCTAGATATTTTTTGGCTTATTTTTATTAATAATGGGATTAAAAACCGATGTCCGATCAATTAGAGCAAGTTAATCATACTGACATTTTAAGAGCGCTGAAAGATATTATTGGAGATCCAAATGTTTACTCCGATGAAGAGTCTTTGGTTTTCTATTCAACTGATGTTTATCGAAGAGCAGATGTTCTTGCAGCTGCAGTTGTTAAACCACATACAGTAGATCAATTGCAGGAAATTGTTAGATATTGTGCCAAAAAACATTGTGCTCTAGTGGTGAGAGGTGGAGGAGCTTCTTACACAGATGGTTATTTGCCAATAAAGAAAAATACAATTTGTGTTGATATGGCAGGCCTCAATAAAATCGATATTCATGAAGAAGACATGTATGTTACTGCGGAAGCAGGAGTTACTTGGGCTGAGTTATTTAATGCACTTAAGGCTAAAGGGTTACGTACACCTTTTTGGGGTCCATTTTCGGGACTTGCAGCTACTGTAGGAGGCTCTATGTCGAGCTACGCAGTGAATTATGGCTCAGGTTTATATGGAGTTTCTGCTGAATCACTTACGGGCATGGATATCGTTTTAGCAAATGGCGATATATTGTCTACAGGAAGTGCCGGAGGAAAAAACAGCTCACCTTTTTTCCGTTTTTATGGTCCTGATCTTACTGGCCTTTTTGTTGGCGATGCCGGTGCAATGGGCATCAAGGCTCGGATAAGTATGCGATTGATGAAGAGGCCCGAAGGATTTGCAGCTTGTTCTTTTGGTTTCCCTGATGGTGATAGTGCTTTATTAGCGATGATGGAGATTGCAAAACTAGGGGTAGTTTCGCAGAATTTTGGCTTAGATCCCCGACAACAAAAAACAGCTTTGACTCGAATGGAATCAGCAAATTCACTTGATGCTGCAAAATCTGTTTTTTTCTCAGCGAGAAACCCTTTTGATGGCCTTATCCAAATTGCTAAAATGGGGCTTGCAGGTCGTGGGTTTTTAAAGAATGCAGTTTATTCAGCTCATTTTTCCGCTGAGGGCCTTACCAATGCTGAAGCAAAGGCAAAAATTGCTGAAGTTCGAAAAATTGGACTCCAATATGGTGCGGAGGTTGCAAACTCCATCCCGGCTTATTTTAATGCGGAACCCTTTATGCAGCTTTTACCGATTCTTGGTCCAAATGGCGAACTTTGGAAACCCACTCATGGAATTATTCCTTTTTCTAAACTACAGCAGCACCATGCTGATTTTGAGGCAATGTTATCGGAGTATCGCGATAGAATGAAAGCTGCTGGAGTCCAATTAACAAGAATGCTGATGTTTTTTAGCACACATAGCTTTATTTATGAACCAACATTTCTTTGGGAAGATGCTCAATCTATTTATCACAAACGAATGTATCCTTCTGAATTACTACCTTCTGTTCCTACCCATACTGATAATCCAGAAGGGCGTAAATTGGTTAAAGAAATTAAAGAGAGAATACAGGCTATTTGTGTAAAAAATGGCGCTTGTCATATGCAGATTGGCAAAGATTATCCTTATCTACAAACAAGAAAAAAAGAAACTGCAGATATGATTCAGTCCCTAAAAAATGTAGTTGACCCAGATGGGATAATGAACCCAGGGGGGTTGGGCCTAGATTAATAGGGGATATAATTTTTTATTAATACTTAACCCTATAAATTTTTAAATAATTTTAGATTTATTAATTTTAATAAAATTATTCAAATTGAAATTCTTACCCCAGATAATTAATAGAAATCAAAAAATAATTTAAAGGGGAAAATAAAACAAGATAATGACTGACGAAATAAAAAATTCAAACCGAAATAGTATTGGCCAAAATTTTATTCACCATATTATTAGTGAATATCTTGAAAAATCACCGCAAGGCTCCAAGATAGTCACGCGTTTTCCGCCTGAACCGAATGGCTATCTTCATATTGGGCATGCTAAGTCCATCTGCTTGAATTTTGGTTTATCCCAAGAATTTGGCGGGCCTTGTTATTTGCGTTTTGATGACACTAACCCTCAAACTGAAAATCAGACTTACGTAGATGCAATTATGGATGATATCCGTTGGCTTGGTTTTGACTGGGGAATTCATCTTACTTATGCATCTGATTACTTCGAAAAATTTTATGATTTTGCTCTTCTTTTAATTAAAAATGATAACGCTTATGTTGAGGAGCTTAACGCAGATGAGATTAGAAAGTATCGTGGCACTTTAACTGAACCAGGAAAAAATAGCCCATTTCGCTCACGCCCTATAAATGAAAACCTTGATTTGCTCGATCGAATGCGAAAAGGCGAATTTGAAGAGGGTAAGTATGTCTTACGTGCGAAAATTGATATGTCTTCTCCTAATATTAATATGCGCGATCCAGTTTTATATAGAATCCTGAATGCAAAACATCATCGAACAGGAGATGATTGGAAAATTTATCCTATGTATGATTTTGCTCATCCAATTTCTGATGCAATCGAAGGGATTACCCATTCTTTATGCACTTTAGAATTTGAAGATCATAGGCCCCTTTATAATTGGATTATTAGTCATTTCAATAACGATTCCAGCCCACGTCAAATTGAGTTCTCAAGACTGAATATTGCTTACACTATTACTAGTAAGCGTAAATTAAATTATTTAGTTGAGGAAAATTATGTTTCTGGTTGGGATGACCCAAGAATGCCTAGTATATCGGCTATGCGCAGACGAGGTTATCCTGCTGCAGCATTAAGAGACTTTTGCAAAAGAGTTGGATTAACTAAGAAAGAAAATATTATCCAAATGGGCTCACTGGAAAACTCTGTGCGTGAGAATCTTAATTCTAATGCGCCTCGAAGAATGGCCGTATTAAAGCCTCTTAAAGTTATATTAACTAATTGGCCGGAAGGTAAAATTGAGATGCAAGATGCACAAAATCACCCAAATCGCCCAGAATTAGGATCTCGAAAAGTTGAATTTAGTCGAGAGCTTTATATTGATCGAGATGATTTTATGGAGGACCCGCCAAGGAAATTCTTCCGTTTGCGCCCCGGTGGAGAAGTAAGGTTACGTTATGGATATATCATTAAGTGTGAAAAAATTGTTAAAGATAATTTAGGGAATATCATCGAACTGCTTTGTACTTATGACCCTGAAACGAGGAGCGGGACAAATAATACTGTCCGAAAGGTTAAGGGTACAATCCATTGGGTGAGCGCAATAAGCGCGATTAGTGCAGAAGTTCGTCTCTATGATCGATTATTTATGCAGGCACGTCCTGAAAATGATTTTGAGGGAGGTCTCTCTGCAGCAATTAATCCAGAATCATTATTAATACTTAAAGATTGCAAACTTGAGTCTTCCTTAAAGGATTGTAATGCAGATCCATACCAGTTTGAACGCGTGGGATATTTTTTGACCGATAGTAAAGATAGTTCCATAAAGAATCTGGTGTTTAATCGAATCGTCAGCCTTCGAGATTCTTGGGCAAAGATTGAAAAGGCTGCTATGTATTCTTAGGCGTGGGATCTGTTTTTTTATCCCAACTAATCGCCCAATAAATAAAGGGTGTGTCAAATGCCGCGATGGCCAATTTAAAGACATACTTGACTACACCCAATTGAATTGCAGTGGATAGCTCAACCACTCCCCACCAAACGACGAATGAATATATTAATGTATCTGCTGCCTGAGAAATCATGGTTGAGCCATTGTTTCTTAACCATAACCATCTTCCCTGAGTTTTTCTCTTGATCCAATGAAATAGCCATACATCAAGACTTTGACTGATTAAATAAGCAAGCAATGAACCAATAACAAAGCGAGGCGTAAAATTTAGAATATTTGAGAATGATTCTTGGATGGTTCTCGAGAATTCTGCTGTTTCTGGCTCATCAGTTGGCAAAAATTGCAAAGCAATGCTAAGCATGATTACCAGAATGCAGCTCACTGAAAACCCAATACGCACAGCTTGATTAGCAACGCTTCGACCGTATTTTTCACTAAGTAAATCTGTTGCAAAGAAAATACTTGAATAAAAAATAACACCAAGGCTTGTTTGCATACCTAGAATAGTCGTTAACTTAGGACCTTGAAGATTTGCCAGAAGAATCGAAAGAATAATGCATCCCAATAATCCCTCCCGACCAAAAAACCTATACCTTAGAATGGTAAAACCAAGATCCAATGACAAAGTAATCAGCCAGAGTAAGTCCTGATTGCTATGAAAAAAACTTTCTAATGCCTCAGGAAACAAGGGAAATCTACAATATATTTAATTATACAAATAAGAGATAAGTAATTATGAAGTTGTAATAGTATCTTCACTATTCCTTCGTACTTCCCGCCGCTCCCGAAATTTTTCTGATATGTTTGCTTGAATCATTAATAAGCAAGGCGTGAGTAATAAAGTTAATAAAGTCGCGAAGATTAATCCACCGCTAATACTCGTTGCCATTTGTCTCCACCATTGAGTGGTGGGTCCACCAACAAAAATATCTCGCGCGATAAGATCAATGTTTAATCCTAGAGCCATCGGCATTAGACCAAGAACTGTTGTGATTGTAGTTAACATCACAGGCCTCAATCGTTGAGCACAAGTTCGCATAATTGCCTCCTTAGAGTTAGTAAAAGTTTTACTTGCTCTGTTGAAGGTATCAATTAAGACGATATTGTTGTTAACTACGATACCGGCTAGGGCAATTGAACCAATTCCGCAATTCACCAAGCTGAATGGTTGATTGGTAAATAATAGCCCAAGTAAAACACCACCCGTTGAAAAAATTACAGCAGTTAAAATAAGAAAAGCCTGAAAAAAACTGTTGAACTGAGTAACAAGGATCATGGCCATCATCGCTAAAGCGAAAGCGAATGCTTTGAGAAGAAAATTCGTAGTTTCTGCTTCATCTCTAGCGCCACCTTTTATACGAAATTGAACCGAGGGGTCTAAATTTAAAGAGGGTAATTTAGCCTGTAATTGATCAAGCACTGAGCTAATGATTATTCCTTGCTCAAGGTCTGATTGAACAAGGAGTGTTCTTTTTGTATCAGTCCTCATGATTGTTCGAACCGCTTCTCCAGGTTCGCTTTTTACGAAAGTGCTAATTGGAACGGTACCTCGCCCAGTTGGAATTCTAAGATCCTGAAGCTGATCCAAGCTACGTTTATCCCTAGGGTATCGAACTCTTATATCAATCTCTTCGTCTGAGTCATCTGGCCGATATTCACCAACTTTAATACCTGTGGTCGTAAGCTGAATAATATTCCCTACAAGGCTTACATCGGCTCCAAATCGAGCTGCCTCAGTACGATCTACTTTTAGGCGCCATTCAATTCCAGGGAGAGGTCGAGTGTCTTCAGCATTAATTACGCCTGGAATACTTGCAAGTGAGGCACGAATCTTGTTTGCGGCTTCGGAAAGGGCTAAAGGATAGGGAGAAGAGAGCTCGATATTTATTGGCTTACCTTCCTGTAAACCTTCTCTTTGAGCGCGAGCCTCAATAATTAAACCTCCAAGGTCTGATGTCCTATCTGCAATTTCCTTAGTTATTTCAGTTGCAGGACGCCGCAATCGCCAATTTCTAAAGCTTAGCCTTACTGAACCGATAATATCTGGAGATGAGCCACGTGCTACCGTACCGCTTTTTGCATAAAAATAATCAACCCCATCAACATCTCTTATACGTTCCTCTATCTGCTTAACGAGTAAGTCTTTTTCATCTACAGATAAATCACCTCGAGCGCGAATATCAACACTACCAGCATTTGGTTCAATATCTGGGAACATAATAATTCCGTTACCAAATAAAATGTAGCTAGAAAAGATACCTAAAAGTGTCGCAGTTAAAGCACCTAAGATTTTCCATGGTTTATCCAATAGAGCATCAAGTTTGCGAATATACCAACCTGTAAAACCACTAATGGTAGACATGTCACCATGCTCAGCTGCTATAAGGTCTTGACGAATCTTTTCATTAAATAGACCAGGCTTACCAAACATTGAACCCATTGTTGGAACAAATAGTAGCGCCATAAATAAAGATGCAGTTAAAACGTAAATTAACGTAATTGGCATAAACTGAAGAAATTTTCCTGTAAAGCCTGGCCAGAAAACCAATGGCAGGAATGCAACCAATGTTGTGCCTGTAGAAGCTATTATTGGCCAGGACATTCTTTTTGCAGCACCAGTGTAAGCGGTTTCTCGAGGCTCACCTTCGGCCATTTTTCGGTCTGCTAATTCTGTTACTACAATTGCACCATCTACTAACATACCTACTGCCATAATCATTGCAAAGAGCACCACCATATTTATGGTCATGTTTGCAATTCCCAACATAAACAAGGCTGCGCAAAAAGAACCTGGAATTGCTATACCTACGAGCATTGCGTTCTGGATTCCAAGTATTCCAATTAACACAATGAAAACCAGGACGATTGCTGTAGCAACATTATTTACTAGAGTGCTGATGCTTTTATTAATGTAATAAGATTTATCACGAGAGTATGTGAGCGTTACACCAGGAGGCCAATAGGCAGATTCTTCTTGTACGATCTGCTTAACTGCATCAATAGTATTCAGCATGTTACTTTCAGACCTATTCACAACTTCGATCGCGATTGCTGTCTGACCATTTAATCGAGCATATCCTTCAGTGTCCTTATAAGTTCGTCGAACGGAAGCTATATCTTGAAATCTAACCACTCGACCTTGATCAACCTTAACTGGTAAAGTTAAAATATCATCAGGAGATTCAATTACTCCAGGAACTTTAATCGCAAATCGACCCTGCTTGCCTTGCATAGCACCTGCTGCAACCAAACGATTATTTCTATCCACAAAATTCAGAACATCGCTTGGTGATAATCCATAGCTTTCAATTGCTAAAGGATCAATGACAACTTCCAATAGTTCTTCTCTAGCACCAGCGATATTGACTTCTAATACTCCAGTTATTCCCTCAATTTTTTCTTGTAAATCCAAACTTAATGCAGTTAAAGTGCGTTCAGGGGCGTTTCCGCCAAGAATCATCACTAACATCGGATTAAACCTAGAAAATTTTACCTGTGTTACTCGCGGCTCTTCAGCTGCTGCTGGCAATTTTGCTTTTGCGAGATCTACTTTTTCACGAACATCATTTAGTGCTTTATCAACATCAGCTTCCGGTTGAAATTCTAATGTGACGGTTGCTCGGTTTTCTCCTCCGGATGCAACCATTTCTTTAACATCTTGGACGTCTCGTAATTCTTGCTCCAAGGGCCTAACAAGTAGGCGTTCTGAATCTTCAGGAGATACACCTTCTAAAGTTACCTCAACATAGATAAATGGAATATTTATTTCTGGCTCATTTTCTTTAGGTGCTGAAATATATGAAACAATTCCGCCTACGATCAACACAATAAACGCGATCATTGCAGTTCGAGTTCTTTGAGTTGCGAGATCAATTAAAGAGTGCATTAAGTGTTCTCCATAGATCCAACTTTCTGGTAGTCAGGTTCAATAGTTTGACCATTATTGATATAGCCTTGGCCTAATGTAATTACATCTGCAGTATTTGGAAGGCCTGACACCCATACACCATTTGTTTCAGATCTTTCTATTTGTATTGGAACAAAAATTGCTCGCTTGGAATCATCTACAATGTAGACCCCTAAGTTACCATCAGAGTCTAAAATCAAAATCGCAGGAGATAATTTATGCGCCAATGCTTCTCCGCCCTTAAGTTGCATTTCTGCAGTTACTCCAGCAGGTAAAGAGCCATCCTTATTTAAGATCTCGATCTCTACCGAGAAGGTTCGTGTGGCTTCATCAGCAACAGGTGAAAGGTAAGAAATTACACCACCAACTTCTTGTCCGGTAACAAGTTTAGCTAAAGCATCTTCGCCAACAGTGATATCTTTAATTTCTTTTTCAGCTAAAGTCCCTGAAACTTTTAATTTGCTAATATCAACAAAAGTAGCAACTGGATCACCTGCGCGCACAAAGTCTCCAATTTCAACTTCTCTTTCTTCTAAAAGGCCATCGAAAGGAGCACGAATATATTGATTTTTTAGATCTAGCTCAGCCCTAACTAATTCTGCTTTTGCGGATTCTAGTTTTGCTATTGTTTCCGTGATATCAGTATCTGAAACATAGCCATCTACCTTAAGTTTGGTTTGTGCTTCGAAGGCAGTTTTATGCTCTTTTACGCTAGCTTTAGCCTGTTCAAGCCGAGCTTGACGATCACGCAGATCAAGACTGATTAATGATGTTCCTTTATCAACTTTTTCACCACGATTTGCATTAATGCTAATTATTTTTCCCTCTGCTTCAGCACTTACTGTTGTGGTCCGAAAAGGACTAGTTCTTCCATTTACGTTAACAAAGCGAGTTATTTTCTTTGCTTCTAGTTTTGTTACTTGTACTTTTATTTTTTCAACACTAGTATCTTGAGACTGAATCTGAGAAGTATCTGTAATTAATTTTCTTTCATTGTTTAAGCCAGATACCATCCATGACACAACTAAAAAGAATACAAAGAAAGCGAGTATCCAGGGTTTTTCAGAAATTGTTTTTTTAATATTCATTTAGTTGGCTTAATTTTTATTTAATATTTTTTGTAAGTCTGAATGAACAGATCCAATTAACAGATGGCGATTTGATTCAATATACTTTGCTGCTGCTTCTGCAATAAACGCACCAAAACCTGCAACAAATAGAGAGCCTGGAGTATCTATTCCTTCTTGTTTTTTACTTTGCTGAATAATCTTTATGCTATCGCGTAATTCTTCTATTCTATGATCTAGAATAGAAGCCAAACGATCATTTTCTATACGATCTGAGAAGTACATAAAGGCTAGAAACTCTGATTTAACCTTGTGTTGTGGATCTGAACGATTTAAAACTTCCAGAAATGCGGCTTCCCCATCTTCAGTTATCTTGTATACTTTCCTATTAGGTTTGCCAACTTGTGGTATTTCTTCAAATTGAACAAGTCCCTGTTCGGCTAAATCAGCTAATGCCGGATAAATTGACCCATATCCCGCAGGAAAAAAATGCTTAAATGATGATTCAAACATTTTTTTTAGGTCATAACCGCAGGCATCGCGAATTGACAACATCCCTAGACATAGGGTTTTAACATTCATTTCTTAATTTACCTTCTGCTTGAGATAAAGCATCATTCTGATATATATTGATTTGAGGTTATGCTAAGTCATAACTCATAATAAAACCATTGATAGCTCTAATATAGAGCTATTCGATAGATATTAATGGCTGGATTCAGATTTATGCTCCATAGGTCATTATTCTTAATTCAATAATATATAAGAGTTTTTCAAAATGCCTAAGCATTTTGGTAACACCTTGTAACTTTTTGTAACTTAGACCTTTTTTTGGAAAGTTTGCGGCCACAAATTATTTTACTAATCAACTTGATATAATTAACGATTAATAAAGATTTAGAATTCAAAACTTTTGGATAATTCTTAAACCTAATGAAAGGAAGCAAATTAATGAAAGATAGCCTTATAAGTCGTCGCCGGTTTTTGCATAGTCTTGCTATTGCAGCTCCTGCAACCAGTCTATTTATAGTCAATGAATCTTTAGCCCAAGATTTACCAAAACTCTCTTTAGGTGATCCATTGGCAATCGGCTTACAGTATGTTGAAGATGCAACAGCATCTAAAGCTCCAACTTACAAAGCTGGCCAGGATTGTGCTAACTGCCTGCAGATACTTGGAGAAGATGGCGATGATTTTAGACCTTGCGCTATCATGCCGGGTAAATTGGTTGCTTCTAAGGGCTGGTGCACTGCTTGGGTTGCTAAACCTTAATTAAAATTATTTATTTTTGAACCCGTTACTAAATAAATGGTAGCGGGTTCTTTTCAGATGCCACCCAAATCGTATAACTTAGAAACATTAATCCAGAAATGAAAAATTGAATACGGATTCGCTTTGTTTTCCCATAATTAAGAGCAATTGTTGCGCAAACGATGTAGCCTAATAACCCGAAGGTTTTAGCAGTTAACCAGCTATTAACAAATGGGTATTGATTGATTAGTGCGCCTGTCCATAAGGCACTTATAACTAAGATTGTGTCATTTGCATGGGGTAATATTCGCACAAACATTTTTTTTAACATTGGCGATTCTTTTATCATCCATATTCCACGCAGAATGAAACCTAAAATAGTAATTGTTATAGCAACCATATGAATGATTTTCATAAGGTTGAATAGCTCTATATTGTTGACCATAATCTTTTCTCTCTAGAAAATATTTTTGTTGAAAAATTTATTAGAGCAGCGTGATAAAGAGCATCTAATACTCATATGAAAGCTATTGGCATTATAGGCTACAAAAATTCAGGTAAAACAAGACTGGTTATTGAGCTTGTGCGTGAATTTTGTAACCGAGGTTTGAAAATAGCAACTGTTAAACACGCTCACCATGAATTTGATATTGACCAACCTGGTAAAGATAGTTATTTGCATCGTTTAGCAGGCGCTCAGGAAGTGATCATATCTTCTTCACGTCGTTTTGCACATATTTCTGAAATAAAAGATCAAGAACCATCTTTAAGGGAATTGTTATCGAGATTAGGAAATATTGATCTAGTTATTATTGAGGGACATAAATACAAAAATTATCCTAAATTAGAAATACGTAGGCATGGCGTAGAACATCTAAAGTTTTCAAAAGATGATAAATCAATTGTCGGGATTATCAGCGATTACAAGCTCATAGATTCATTACCTGTATTAAAAAGGGACGATGTTAAAGTAATAGCGGATTTTGTGCTCGAAGCTAGTATGGACGTTTGAGGTATTTTCCTTTCGCTTTACCAATTATTTTGTTGTTGTCAAAAATTAGTTCTCCCCGAAGAAAAGTTGATTTCACCTTGGCTGTTAATTCGATTCCATCAAATGGTGAATAGCCTTGAGATGATTCAGAGTTCTTTGAGTCAACTGTCCAAGTTTCATTTATGTCGAGTAATGCTAAATCTGCATCTAACCCCTCTTTTATGTCCCCTTTACTTTGTAGACCAAAACGTCTTGCAGGGTTAAAGCTAGTGAGTCGGGCCATATCATTCCAGCTTAAACCGCGTTTTCTCCCCTCTGTTGCAAGCGCTGCCAATAAATATTCAGTGCCGCCAAAGCCTGATTTTGCCAGCCATATATCGCCAGGTTTTCTTTTATCAACTTTTTTCTCGTGTTTGCAACATGCATGATCCGAGCATACCCAGTCAAGCTCACCGGCAAGCAAAGCTTCCCAAAGAAATTCCACATCTTCTCTTGGTCGAATAGGAGGATTAACTTTCGCAAGTGCTTTTGTTTTTGCGTCTGTATCCAACATTAAATGACCAATCGTAACCTCTCGACGAAAGTTTATATGTGGAAATACTTCTGCCATTTGTATTGCAGCTACTACAGCTTTTCTAGATGTTAAATGTAAAAGATTAATATTAGGTAAATCAGTTTCATTTGCTAAATAAGATGCAATAAAAATTGCTAACCCCTCTGAGTGGGGAGGGCGTGCAGCACTATATGCAGATACTCCTTTTAATTTTTTATTCTTTTCTACCATCTTCGTATAGGCAGCCATTATTTCTGCAGTTTCACAGTGCAAGCTCAGAGAAATTTCTTCTGCCTTTTCAGGAAACCTCTGCCTAGCTTTCTGAATTCCTCGCATTACAAATTCGAAATGGGCGTAATCATACTTTTCATCTTTTCCAATCATTAGGAACTCTGATTGATCCGATGATGCTCCATGGAGTCCATGCCCGCCATAGAACATAAATATTTTGAAGGAAGTTACTCCATGCTTTTCAACCAGCATTGGAATTTCTCGAATATGTTGAGAAGACATTGGAGCTAAATGGTAAACGTAGTCAACATGAAAATTATTTTTTGAGAGTTTTAGCACTTCTGGGAAAAAATCTTTATAGGGCCCTCCTTTATTTAAGTAATAACCCCCTGTTCTCATATAGTTTAGGCTTGAGGTGACACCACCTTGAGCAGCAGCACGACTTTCTGTGACTGCATCTTCATTAAGCGGAGCATAAATTCCAGTGTGCATGTGAGGATCAACCAATCCTGGAAAAGCAAGTCGGCCTTTTCCATCAAATAATTTTTCTGATGCTGACTTTGCTATCCCGGGGGCAATTTTAGCGAACTTCCCGTTTTTAATAGCAATATCTACGTTATCAACTATTGATGCATTTGGTCTGACTACACCAATGTTTTTAATGAGCAGATCATAAAGTTTTGTTTTGGCCATTAGTTTCCCCTAAAAAAGCCTTTTCTTAATTTGTTTAATTCTAATGCAGTTTTGGCAATAAATGTTTACCGATTATTTTAAGCCCATCCATTGGGTCGTCAAATAATCGCAGAGATAATTCAGTTAATCCGGATGATGCAAATTTTTTTATTCTGACAATTTCTTCATCTAGGGAGTTTAAATCACCCGCAGATGTCATGCCGCTGATTAATTTGTTAACCAACTCATCCGGTACGTTATCAATTACACCAGTTCTCGACCAGAAGGCTTTAAAAAAACTGTCTCGATTGTTAATCACGAGCGCTACATCATCATCATCTTCTACATGAGGCTTTATTTCGTCAGGATATTGCGCGACTATTGCTCCTCGCCAAATCAGTTCCCGTCGAGCTTCATACATCGAATTCTCTTTATCCTCTTTAATATGCCATGCCCAAAAATTACCAATTCGGAAATCTTTGGCTGCTGTTTCTCTTATCTTTAGCCCAGCTGATACGTTTTTCATGGCCTCTGGCATCATTTCAGTCGTGAAGTCACTTACTTGAATGCCATCGGCCATTTTTGAACCCATACGAATCATCATTGGTCCACTGCAGCAGCCATATATGTAAGGACCGGTTTCTGATTTAGCCCAATCCATCTTAAATGGGCGAGTAATCTGGAATATTTCACCATCATAGGAATAGTTCATTTCTCCACTTCGGCTCATTTGTAGGACTTCAATACATTCCCTAACTCCGCGTACCTTTTTTTCAGGGTAACGTTGCCCGGTTTTTTTATTTCGTATTGGCCAGATTTCAGCGTTTTTGTTGGTTTTCCAGCCCATTGAGCCCAGCACACCTCCACCTCCACTAATGGCAACAATTGCTCGACCGTTAGAAATTTCATTTAGGGTCATAAGTGCGTTGGACATTTTTAAAGGGTGCATTTCCCAAGGACTTATTGCTAGGGCACCAAGGAGAATTTTTGAGGTGTTTTGGGCGGCTGGAGCAAGCGTAAGAAATGCATCATAATTTTGATGGTAATTGGACGACCAAATGGCACGAATGCCTAGTTTTTCAGCGGCAACTGCAACTTCACTAAATTCACTTGGGCTTACGGTTGATTCAAGAATGATGTCTATATCCATATCTTTATATTGTCTTAAGTTGATTAATTTCTTTGATTAGCGGATACCAAGACTAACAAATCCAACATATTTTCGCTGGATGTCATTATCTCACTTTAGATTTTAGTGAATTTGACGCATGATTGCATGAAAGAGGGGGTAATGAATATGAGTCCAGAAAGAGCCCGAAGAGAATTTTTGCGATTTCTAATGGCTTCGCCACTAATTGTTTCTCCAGCAACAAGTTTGATGGCAAGACCTGAGCTCGCTATACCAAGTGACCTTAGAGAGGTATTAAATATTGCGCATTTGAATAAGGTTGCGAGTATAAAAATGGATCGCGGTGCTTATCATTTTGTTGTTGATTCCGCAGATGATGGTCTAACCAAATTAGCCAATAGAGAGGCTTATGGAAAAGTTAAACTCCGCCCACGTCGGTTAGTGGATATTAGTAAAATTGACACCTCCTTGACTTTATTTGGGAAGCAATACAAATCACCAATTATTCTTGCACCAGTTGGAAGTCAGCAGCAAGTTCATCCTGATGGCGAATTGGCAACGGCTCGAGCCGCTTTAAAACGTAAACACTTGATGATCTGCTCAATGATGACTAACGCATCTGTTGGAGAGATTGCAGAAACTGGAGGTGATTATTGGTTCCAATTGTATGTTTCCCGTAATCGAGATTTCAGTAAAAAAGTAATGAATGATGCAGCAATCGCTGGTTGCAACGCCATTGCCATCACAATAGATGGCACTGGCGATCGAAATCATGAGGCCACTCGATGGTTCAAGGCAGGCCCCAGACAAAAAGCTAATTTAGGCGTTCGTATTGGTAACTTTGAGAATTTTAATGGCCAACGAGGAATTGGAGATACCACATTGACTTGGGATGACCTTGCTTGGTTTCGGGATAACACTAAGTTGAAATTACTACTTAAAGGAATAGTGACTGCAGAGGATGCCCGATTGGCAAAAAAATATGGAATGGATGGAATTATTGTTTCCAATCATGGCGGACGTCAGGAAGGTAGTGGACGCGGAACTTTAGATGTTCTTCCTGAGGTTGTTGAGCAAATTAAAGGCCATATGCCTGTTCTCTTAGACGGAGGGATAAGGCGAGGTAGTGATGTATTTAAGGCGCTTGCTCTCGGTGCCGATGCTATTTGTATTGGTCGGCCCTATCTTTGGGGCCTTGGCGCCTTTGGGGAAGCAGGGGTTGTTAAAGCTTTATCTATTTTGCAGAAAGAGTTTGTAAGAACAATGAAATTTGCAGGCACTACAAATTTGAATGAAATAACCCGGGATCACGTTTGGCTCGATGACTGAAAAACAAGCTTTGGTGAATGCCGGTAGTAAAAAAGATCGCACTATCTTATTGGCAGGATTGATTGCTTATGGTATTGGGCAATCTCTCCTCTACATAATTTTTGCCCCCATTGGCCAGACAATTGGTATGCCTGCATGGCAAATTGGTACCGTTATTTCTATTTCTAATCTCGGTATTTTATTCGCAGCCCCTTTTTGGGGCAGAAAGAGCGATGTCATAGGACGTAGGAAAGTTCTTGTTATTGGGTTAATTGGTTTTGGGTTTGGATATTTCGGTTTGGCAGTTGTTTTGCAGTTTGGTCTTTTAGGGTTGATAAATGCCTTACCGCTATTCTTATTTTTGGTTCTGGCCAGATTGTTTTACGGATCTCTTGCAGGTGCAATACAACCAGCTGCTCAAGCTTATATTGCTGACACCACGGATGAAGGCTCACGGGCAAAGGGAATGGCGCTTATTGCTTCGGCTGGTGGTCTAGGAACGATTATTGGGCCAATTTTTGCAGGCGGGCTTGCAGAGGTAAGTCCTTTATTTCCAATGTATGTAGCAGGTTTAATCGGTTTAGTCGTTTCCATTTGGACTCATTTTAATCTAAAAGAACCGACTAAAATTATTGCGCCAAATAGCCAAGGAATCATGTTCCGTGTTTTCCGCCAGATTTTTCCTTACCTCTTAGGATGGTTTGTTGTGTTTTTCGTTTTTACGGCGATTCAGACAATTACTGTTTTTATGATTAACAATCAACTTGGGATTATTGATAGTCAAGATCAGATTAGAACCATGCGCAATGCTTTCCTTTTTATGGCATTAATAACTGTTGTTATGCAGGTTGGAGTCATGCAGATTTGGAAAATGGAGCCAAGAATATTACTTCGTTTGGCCTTTATTTTTTTTGGTTTTGTAATTTTGGTAATGCCTTATGTTAGTTCTGATTTTGAATTATATTTGCTTTTTATGGCAATGGGGTTTGCTGTGAGTCTAGTCATGCCAAGTTTAACTTCAGCTGCTAGCTTGACTGTTAGTTCTTCAGATCAAGGTATTGCTGCTGGACTTTTAGCTGCGGCGCCAACTTTTGGAATGGTCTTTGGGCCAATGAGTATGTCAATACTCTACCAATACAATGCAATGATGCCAATTTATTTTGGCGCTACCCTCTTGTTTTTAACTGGTATTTATTTTTGTTTCGTAAAGGTTCCTTATCTAGAACCCTGATTAAAAAATTAGGCTAAAATTTTTGCCAAGGAAAAATAGGCGCTATTTCAACGTCACTTCCTTCAGCAATATTATCGGATTCTGCTTTTGCAATTATCCAGCAATTTGCTTTAATTAAAGGATTGATTTTGAATGACTCTTGCCCCGGCAATGCTGTAACATTTAGCCTACCTTCTTGATCTCGCGTTGCTAATGCTTTAGCAAAAAAAGTTAAACCCAGTTTCTTTCTTAAAGGATTGGTTAATTTCGCTAAAGAAAATTTCTCATCGGCATGTCCCTGAAGTTTTAATAATGCGGGTATTACAAAAAATCTAAATCCTACTGCGACCGCAATGGGATTACCTGGCAATCCGAAGATCAGTTGGCCATTTGGCATTCGAGCAAACAATAGAGGCTTTCCAGGCCTTATGCTTGCTTTATGAAATAAAATTTCCGCGTTTGCTGATTTGAGAGCTGAAGGAATAAAGTCTAATTTTCCAGCAGAAACTCCTCCAGTCGTTAATATTATATTTGTCTTACTAGATAAATGCTGAATTAGGTCCTTAAAATCATCTGGTGAATCTTTGCATCTATAAAGCTCCATGTTTTGCAATTTTAATGATTCAATCGCTGCTTGAAGGTATGGACCGTTGGCATCGTTTATAACGCCATTTAATTTTTTTTCATTAGCACCTGATTTATTTAGCTCATTGCCTGTCGTTATTACGCCTATTTTAGGTTGAGTTGTTACTTCGATGCTTTCTATTCCAGTCGCCGCCAATGCCATGATCTGATTAGCTGTAATTAATTGCCCTTGATTTAATAGCTGATCACCAATCTGAAAATCTTCTCCAATTTTGCGAAGATTAGCTCCATTCTTTATTTCTTCTTTAATACAGATTTTTTTGTTCGGATTATCTTTATTATCTAGAATTTCGACGCGCTCCATTGGTACTACTGCATCACAGCCCTGAGGCAATGTTGATCCTGTCGTGATTTCTACAGCATTCCCTGGCTTTATAGCAATATCTTTTGCTGATGTTCCTGCGGTCAATGAGTTTGTTACACTGAGGATAACAGGTGCATCATGATTTGCTCCGAGTGTGTCGTTGCTGCTGATGGCGAAACCATCCATCGCAGAATTAGCAAATGAGGGAACTGCCATTTTGCAAAATATGTCTGAAGAAGCGATTCGATTCAGAGTTGAATTAATCGCAATCTCTTCACTTGGAAGATGACTGATGTTTTCTTTGATGCAATTTAGAGCGTCGCTGTAACTGAGCATAGTTGATTTGAAGAATTCCGGTGGTTTTGTATAGCGTATCAGGAAATAGCTTATGAGTAGCAATGGAAATAATATTGGTGCACCAGTGAGTGCAGTTTTAATAGGTGTTGAAAATCTTGATTCTTCTCTTGCATTTTATGAAGAAACCTTGGGGCTTAATGTTTTTGAGAGGAGAATCTGGCAAGGCAATGCGTTTGAGCAATATTGGCAATTGCCGAAGGACACGATCGCAAAATGCGCTTTTTTACAGCATGGAGCTGATCCAGTTGGCCGCATTCAGCTTATGGAATTTGATGGGCCAGATTGCAAACGAAAATTAGTTAGGCCATCGGGCACTCGAAGAGCAACAGGTTTATTTAATTTGAATCTATACTCCAGCGACATCAAAAAGGATTATAGCCAACTTAAATTACAAGGCTTTGAGTTTTGGAGCGAACCCGCTTATAACAATTTTGGTCCAGCGGTTGGCGCAACTATGGAGGTGGCTTTCGATGGGCCGGATGGAGTTGTAATCAACATGGTTGAATTGTTGACAGATGACCCTGAGACAATCATTGGTCGCGTTAGTAATTTTGTAGAAAAATATGGTCGCACTTCAACTGGATTTACTGCCGTTGTTACTACAGCACATAGTGTCATTGATATGGAGAGAGCCCTTGCATTCTATTATGGGCCATTAGAAATGCAATTATTCATTGAGTCCGTCTTGGAAGGAGCAGAAACTAATCGAGCACTTAATTTACCAGAAGATTCAAAGACTCGAAGTGTTTTAGTTCAGGGGAATCATGAATATGGGAAAATCGCTTTGGCTGCACCAATTAATTACGATGTTCCGAATCTTGTTAAAGATGCTGTGCCGCCTAATATTGGTTACTTAGCCCAATCTTTTCAAGTGCTTAACCTAACTGCAGTCAAAGCTGATTGCGAAGAACTTGGGGTAGAGGTTTTTTGCGATGAACTAGAAATTGATCTTCCAGGTCGAGGGCTTTGCAGATCTTTATTATTGAGAAACCCTGGAAGTGGCGCTTTGCAGGAATTATTTCAGACTCTGTGAAAATTAATTCTTTTTTATAATTTTTCTAGCTGATATTTATCATTACAAGATAGCGTGAAGCGATATATTCTGCGTATTATAATTTTGAACTAATCATATGAGCCCTGCCATAAAAATTACTGCTAGATACCTAAAGTGGAAAAGTATTTCCACCAGGAGAATTGCATGAATATATCAATGATATTTTGGGGAATACCAAAAGCAATGCGAGCGACCGCACTTGTTTACCCTGAATTTGCTGAGCGACTGAAAGAAAAAAATATGGTTGCCCAGTTTAAGCTTAAAGACAAAAATAAAGGCCGTTGGATTAAGCTCGAAAATGGCAAGATCATTTCTCAGAATGGCATTCATGAAAAACCTGATGTAACCGTATGGTTTAAGAATAAGGCTATCGCCGAAGAGTTTATGACTCCACCGTTCGATCAGTTGGTTCGAATTGATGCGGCTAAGAATTATAAGATTGGTATGACAGGATCCGATTCGCTCGCCGTTTGGTTTATGTCTACTTTGGCTCGCATGGAGACGATGACGTGGAAATCTGGCACTGATATGGGCAAAGGCGTTACCCGTTACACTAATGGTACTAATGGCGGCCCAGTTTTCGTTTACGTTAAAGATGGCAAGATCATCAGAACTACGCCAATCGATTTTGATGATACAGATCCTCAGCCTTGGTCGATTGAGGCGCGAGGCAAAATATTTTCTCCTCCACGTAAGACAACACTTGCCGCACACGGCATGTGTCAGAAATCGATGGTGTATTCAAAAGAACGGATTCTCTATCCGATGAAACGGATAGATTTCGATCCTGATGGCGAACGCAATATTCAGAATCGTGGCAAATCAGAGTTTGTACGCATTAGCTGGGACGAAGCACTCGAGATTGTTTCCAAGGAAATCAAACGATGCAAGTCAGTTGGCCCCGGTGCGATAGCAGTTGCTAATGGCTCTCATCATCAGTGGGGCAATCTTGGTCATTATTTAAGTGCCTTTAATCGGTTTTGGAATCTGATTGGCGTTACCAAGCTTGTGCATAATCCGGATAGTTGGGAAGGGTGGTTTTGGGGTGCAATGCACCATTGGGGAAGCAGTATGCGCCTTGGTGCAGCTGAACCCTACGGTACGGTTGAAGACTGTTTAAAAGAAGCAGAGATGATCGTTTTTTGGTCTAGCGACCCAGATGCTACTTATGGTTTTGACGGCACGCGCAGACGTGCCTGGGCGAAAGAGCTTGGCATCAAGATGGTGCACATTGATCCGTTTATGAATCACACCGCAGCCCATTTGGGCGGCAAGTGGATTTCACCCAAGCCAAGCACGGACGCAGCTTTTGCACAGGCACTTTGCTATATCTGGATTACGGAAAATCTATACGATAAAGATTTTATTGAAAAGCGGACGACGGGCTTTGATGAATGGAAAGCCTATGTCCTTGGTGAAAAAGATGGCATTCCGAAAACTCCTGAATGGCAGGAAGCTGAAACTGGTGTCCCTGCACGTGATGTTCGTGCGTTAGCTCGTGAATGGGGTAAAAAGAAAACCTATCTTGGTGCAGGTGGATGGGGTAGTGGCGTCGGCGGCGCATGCCGTGGTCCTATGGGCGTGCAGTGGGCACGCATGATGACAATTCTTGGTGCGATGCAGGGCCTTGGTAGCCCTGGTTCTAACTTTGGTAATCTGCAATTTGGCACACCGCTCGATTTTAATTTTTATTTCCCAGGTTATGCGGAAGGAAGTATGTCCGGCGATCTGGCTTACAGCGCGAATGCGGCAAATAACTATCAGCGAATGCCTCACATTGTGACCATGAGTTCGGTGAAACAAGCGATACCGCGAATGTACCTGCCTGAGGCCATCATGCATGGTAAAGCCATGGGTTATCTGACTGCTGTGGATTCAGTGCAAGGGCAATTTTTCCCCTTTGGTTATCCATCCCCGGGGCACGTGCCGGTTGAAATGATTTACAAATACGGCAGTGCCTCCTTCGGCACCATGGTGAATGCGAACCGTTGGGTGCAAATGTATCAACATGATAATCTCAAGTTTGTTGTCAACCAATCAGTTTGGAACGAAGGTGAAACAAGATTTTCGGATGTTATTTTGCCAGCATGTTCTGTATTTGAGCGTTGGGATATTAGTGAAGAGCTGAATGTGGGCGCTGGTTACGTGCATCATATGTATTCCATGTGTAATCATCGTGTGATCAACATGCAACACAAAGCCATCGAGCCATTGGGAGAGTCTAAGTCTGATTACGATATCTTTCTAGCAATTTCAGAAAAGCTCGACATGGGCGCGGTGTATTCTGAAGGTGGCAATACTGAGCTTGACTGGTGTAAACGTGTATTCGATTCATCAGATGTGGCAAAACATATTTCCTGGCGTCAATTTTTGAAGAAAGGTTATTTTGTGGTGCCTCCGGAACCAGAGGACTCTCGTGCACCAACTGCTTACAACTGGTTCTACGAAGGCCGCAAAAAAGATGTTCCTGAGCCTTATCCTTTGCCGTCTGATTTTGCAGGAGATTTTGGCGAAGGTTTGCAAACGCCGTCAGGTAAATATGAATTTATTCCCGAGACGCTAGGCCGTTTCGATGATCCGGAACGACCCCCGTTGAATAAATATATGCCAACTTATGAAGACCCCCAGAAACAAACTGAATTGGTAGATTATCCGTTGCAATTACTCTCTCCGCATTCGCGATATCCATTTCATGTTATGGGTGATGATGAGGGCAGTTCGCTACGTGATATCCGCGAGCATCGAGTTAAGGTTGATGGTCATTATTATCTTGTGGCTCGAGTGAGCCGCCAGAATGCTGATGATCGAGGTATTAAAGATGACGATCTGATTCGTTTATGGAATAACCGCGGCTCAATTGTTTGCGCTGCTCAGGTAACCGATCGACTGCGTCCCGGCATTGTGAGTGTATCGACTGCGTCAGCTGAATATCGCCCTATGGGCGAGCCAGGTAAATCGACTGATCTAGGCGGTTGTGTCAATCTTCTCAATCCCAGTAAATCTATTACGCCAAAAAGTCACGGCATTAAGCCAAACACAACGCTGATTGAATTCGAGAAATGGACGGGCATTGATACTTGGCAGCCACAACCTGTGGAGGCTGCATAATGGCTAAGAAATGGAACATGATTGTTGATGTTGAGCGCTGTGATAACTGCCGTATTTGTTTCCTAGCGACTAAAGATGAGCATATTGGTAATGATTTCCCAGGTTATGCAGCTGCTCAGCCTGCGCAGGGCCATAACTGGATTGAGATCGAGCGTAAAGAACGCGGCACTTACCCAATAGTTGATGCCAGCTTTATGCCAGTTATGTGCAATCACTGCGATGATGCTCCTTGCATGAAAGTTGCTAAAGGCGGAGCGGTTAAAAAGCGCGATGACGGTATAGTGATTATCGATCCAGATAAGGCTAAAGGCCAGAAAGCGATCGCAGATGCCTGTCCCTATGGGGCTGTCTCTTGGAACAAAGAGCTGCAACTGCCGCAGGCTTGGATTTTTGATGCCCATTTGCTTGACGATGGCTGGACTCAGCCACGAGCGGAGCAATCTTGTCCTACGGATGTCTTTAAGTCGATCAAGGTGGACGACTCCGAGATGCAAAAGATTGTGGCGCAAGAAAGTTTGGAGGTGCTCCAACCGGAACTTGGTACCAAGCCACGTATCTACTATAAGAATATGCATCTTATGACGCATTGTTTCGTTGGCGGTTCAGTTGTGTCTAATGTTGATGGCGTCGAAGAGTGTGCTAATGATATTGAAGTTATTCTTAAGCAGCATGGCAATCAGATTGGACAAGCGACTACAGATATTTTTGGCGAATTCAAAATTGATCAACTTCAATCAAATAGTGGCGAATACGAGTTAACTGTGACCAGTTCCTCAGGTAGTTTGACAAAGAAAATCATTATAGATGAAGAAAGCCTTTATCTGGGGGTTTTGAGATTGTCAGACCTTTCTTAGTCACTGTTATATTTTATAAAAGCTTAAAGCTGATTACACCAGTTGCTGAAGAAATTCTTTAAACGATTTCCCCGGCTTACCCATCATCTCTTGAAAAGTATTTGTTTTGATACCGGGTGTTTTACCATTTGCAATTTCTGCGAAAAGAAGTGCTACAGCATCTGAGTGCCAGTCGTTTCTATGGAAAGGACGAATCGCTTCTTGGAAAGCATCAGGGTTGCAATTGTCGTATTCAACTTTTTGCCCAATTACTTCACCAATGGTTTCGGCAATATCAAAGAAATTCAAAACTGGATCTGGACCAGTTATGTCATAACATTGTTTATAATGTTGTTCAGAATTTTCATCGGTCAAAACTTTTGCTATGAAAGCACCGGCATCGGCGCAGTCAGTTAGAGCAACAGTACCGTTTCCCATCGGCATTGATACTTTTCCTGTTTCTTTTGCTTGCGCTGGTAAGCCCCTCAAGTTCTGCATAAAAAAACTAGGCCTAATGAAAGTCCAATTCATTGAAGATGCCATAATGGAATCTTCTGAGGCAATGTGAGCTAAAGGTATCCAACTATTCGTGCCGCGGACCGCTTCAGGAGAAGAAAGTTTTATAATCCAGTTCAGCTTAGCTTCTTTTGCGATTTCTATAAATGAAAGCTCCAATCTCTCTTGATCTTGACTGTTGGGCAATATAAGCACTGCCCGGTCAATATCTTTTAATGCTGATTCAACTGATGCAGGATTATTTAGATCGCCTTCTACAAGCTCAACGCCTTTTTTTAACCACTCAGATGCTTTATCCAAATCACGGACTAATGCCCTGAATTTAATACCTTTCTGTAATAGGGCTGTAGCTGCTGCACCACCATTATTGCCAGTTATACCCGTTAATAAAATCATAAATCTTTTTCCTTTTTCAGATTAACTTTTTAAGTTATTTGAAATAGTTTTTAATTTTTTCATTCATACTATTCTACACTTAAAGCCAATTGTTCTTTGTGGCAACCAACCGATCACTGATGTAACATCGAATTATAATTAAATCTATAAATAACGTCTGTAATTTTATTTTTTACACTCAAAAAAGGCTTTATTAAGCTGTGGATAAAGAAAATCTGGGAAATTCTCAAGAACGAGAAGTGCTAGTTGAGCGTCAAGTATCAATATATGCTTCCAGTCGCGCTGTAATGTATGCAATAGCTTCTGATTTAGCAGCATCCCCTTTCGATGCTAAACCTGCTGTTGTTGATTCCAGGGTTTGTATTAACGATCTAAATCTTCCATATCATTTAATAGGCTTCCAGGAGCTTTTAGAT
>JAYZVL010000040.1:0-9572 GCA_036155675.1 Pseudomonadota bacterium
GGAAGGGTAATACTCATTGCCATCAAACGAAGCATTCCACGCGCCATTAATCCAGTCTCAAGATCGCCTTGTTGTCGGACCCGCATTGCCCAGATATTACTGAATAAAGTATGCCCAAAAAAGAAAAAACCAGAAAATTCATGAACTACCAAAAGGAATAAATAACTATCTAAACCTGGGATTGGCATTACTCGTAATCCTTCCCAGCCTAGGAAGGGGATTGGCAACGGTAATGTATAAAGCCCCATTACAATAAAAAAAAGGCTATAACGAATAATTTTATCGAGGTCTATGTTTGCTCCTGAGGCGCTACTTTCATTCATATTTTTTCTCTAAGTTGGTATTTTATATTTTTTCTAATTTTCCTAGGAATAATGGCTGTTTTAGTCACTTGAAACCAGCCTCATTTCTTCTTGTGTTTAAAAGTGACCGATCTATGGCGGAAGAGGTGGGATTCGAACCCACGGCGCGCTTTCACGCGCACTTGATTTCGAGTCAAGCACATTCAACCGCTCTGCCACTCTTCCTTATAATCGAAAATTTAAGTTAAACAACAAATATGAGGGTGATTTCATGCTAAGTAGTCTAATTTCTATGACCGTTTTTTATAAAATCTTATTGGTTCCTGATCGGAGTTGCTTGATGAGCTTGAGTCACAATTATCGCATCCAATTTTACCGGCGCGCTTTTTCAACCATCGCCTCCTAAGCTCTAATCCAATAGCTATGAAAATTATAATTATCGATAGAATTTGTTGGAGATCTTCATTCATTAGATTAATTGATTTGCCAGTAATGCGCCAAAATAACCAAGCCCAGTCATATAAAACCAAGCTGCAATTGGCCATTTCCATCCATTGGTCTCTCGCCGCATAACCGCTACAGTTGCCATGCATTGCAGACAAAAGGCGAAGAAAATCATCAGTCCGACTGCCATTCCTGTATTGAAGACAGGTTGGCCATTTGAGTCTTGTGCCGACTTGAGGCGAGTGAGCAAGCGAGAATCCGTCTCATCGGCATCAGCGCCGACAGAATAAATGGTACCGAGCACTGCAATTACTACTTCTCGAGCAGGAAAACTTGCAATGACTCCAGCAGTAATTTTCCAATCCCAGCCGAGAGGAGAGAAAACTGGTTGAATCAATTTCCCCGCTCGACCCAAATAACTCTGCTCCATTAATGCCGCTGATTCCGCATCATCAATTGCAGCAATCATGCTGTTAATCTGGTTTTCCTCTAATGAGGAGGAGTTAATTATTTCTGTTCGTTCTGCCTCAAACTCATTAATCAACACCTCAGGTCTGGGGAAATAGACCAACCCCCAGATGACAACTGCTACAGTAAATATCACCGTACCCGCTCGACGAATAAAGATTTTCGCTCGGTCAATTAATTTAATAACCATAGATTTAATATTGGGTAAACGATACGGAGGAATTTCTATCAAAAAAGAAGGGGTAGGTCCTTTAAGTGCAAAACGTTTCATCATGAGTGCAGTGAATATACCGCCAAAGATTCCAAGCATGTATAAACCAAATAACGTCAATCCCTGCATATTGAAAATTCCAAATACTGTTTCATTTGGGATGAATGCTGCAATAAGTAGAGCATAGACAGGCAAGCGCGCAGAACAAGTCATAAACGGTGCCGCAATCATTGTCGCGAAACGGTCACGCCTACTTGGTATTACTCTTGTAGCCATAATTCCGGGCACGGCACAGGCAAAACTTGAAAGCATTGGAATAAAAGATTGTCCGGACAGACCACAGGCACGCATAAGCGGGTCCATGAGAAAAGCGGCACGAGCCATATACCCAGAATCTTCTAAAAAAATAATAAAAGCGAAAAGGATTAAAATTTGCGGTAGAAAAATTATTACGCTGCCCACCCCAGCAATTATGCCATCGGTAATTAGGCTCGATAATGCGCCTTCTGGCAAGTAGGCAGATACTATTGTCGAAAGACTTGCGGTTGCTCCATCAATTAAATCCATCATTGGGGATGCCCAAGCAAAAACAGCTTGGAAAACAGTTGCCATGATTGTCAGAAAAAGTAGGCTCCCAAATAATGAATGGCTAGTTACTCGTTCGATTAAATCTGTAAAACCGGAATTTATTTCTTTTCTTGTTTGTGAATAATTTACGACATTGTCTATCCATTTATATCTAGCTCTCGCCTCTAGCGCTGCGACACTAGTAGAGGCCTGAGTTAAATTCAATCTAATGGCTTCAAGTTGATCAAGATTAATTAGTTTTTGCTCAAGCAGTCTTTTTTCCGCAGCTCCTCCAGCATCAATGATTGCGCGTTCGAAATCGAAGACATTGGTTTGATTTTGATCATTTGGTAATTTTTTATAAATTTTTAATGCAGCTTCACGTACCTCGGGGACTAAATATTCTCGTTGAGTTACGTTTTCTTTGAGCAAGCTAATAAGTGATTTTTTTAGTTCATTCGTGCTTTTAGACTCCCCAGGGATAATTGGAATTACTTTCACGCCAAGTTTTTCACCAAGCCTATCTGGGTCAATAAGAATCCCTTTTTTTTCCGCAAGATCATTCATAGCAAGCGCGACAACTACTGGCAAACCTAGTTCAATAATTTGGGTTGCCATGAATAAGTTTCGTCTTAAGTTAGTTGCATCAATAACCACCATAACCGCATCGGGCGGCCCTGCATTTTCAATTCTTCCAAGCAAAATATCAGCACAAACCATCTCATCAGGTGAGTAGGCTGCAAGTGAATAAGCCCCAGGTAAATCGATGAGAGTGGTTTCCTCATCTTCTAAAAGCAGTTTGCCGGTATGTTTTTCTACCGTAACACCAGGATAGTTTGCTGTTTTTTGCTGCAGTCCAGTGAGGTTGTTGAAAAGAGTGCTTTTGCCAGTATTGGGGTTCCCAACCACAGCGATGGTTCTCAATACATTCCTCTGGTGAGTAACATCATTCACGAGCTTTGGTAGGAGTCTTGAGTATCTATGACAGTGATTTGACTTGCTTCTGATTGCCTCAATGACAATGCATAGCCCATAACGTCTATCTCAAGGGGGTCACCACCAAATAAAGCTCGGCGAAGCATTTGCACATCGGTTCCTTCCAAAAGACCTAGCGCCATTAAGCGCTGAGCTAATGGACCTGATTCTGCGATCTTAGAAATCACAGCGCTTTGCCCAGGTTTTAGTTGATCAAGAGTCATAATAATCCTAATCTTAATGCAAATGAGAATCATTGTCACTTAGAATAAAAACCAATTACCATTTGCATCTATCTGACTCTGAGATCACAAGCACTGTTATAATGTGATCTTTGGACTGATGGTCTTTGGTTTTTTTATTAAGAATATTTATCTGGTCCGAAATCACTACGCGCCCTAAAGAAATTTCATAGAAATTATTTACTCACTGGAGAATCAATCGTTTATGGCTAAAAGTCATTTATATAAAGTAATTTTTCTTAATCAGGGAAAAGTTTATGAGATTTACGCTCGAAGCATTAGCCAGGGTTCTTTATTCGGTTTTATAGAGATTGAAGAACTTGTTTTTGGCGAAAGAACTTCTGTTGTTGTAGATCCTTCCGAGGAAAAACTGAAATCTGAATTTGAAACTGTAAAACGAATTTATGTACCAATGCATGCGATAGTTCGCATCGATGAAGTTGAAAAAGAAGGTGTTAGCAAGATTAGTGCTGTCGATGGCGATAACGTTACTGCATTTCCCATGCCCGTTTATACTCCAGGGGGCGGAGATAAATCTTGATCATTAGTATTTTTTCTTTAAATAATCATCAGACCGTCTGGCAACAAAATCCCAATTAGATAGAAAGCATGCCCAGCTTGCGACTTTTAGGATCACCTGTTTTTTCCGCCTTTAGACGGGAAAAATTACTTAGTGCTTTGCGTGATGTCAATGCTGACATCCAAGATGTTCAAGCTTTTTATGAGCACTTCGTGGACTTAAAACAAGAGCTCGTTGATAGAGAATTTTTAGCCTTAAAAGAATTGCTTTCCTATGGCCCTGCCTATGAAGATTCCAGCTTTACTGGAAAAGAATTATTAGTTGTTCCTAGAATTGGAACGATTTCACCATGGTCAAGTAAGGCCACTGATATCGCACATAATTGCGGGTTAAAGAAAATCAATCGTCTTGAAAGAGGAGTGCGTTTCACCTTTAAAAGCAAAAACAGCGAACTTAATTCAGATGACTTGTCTTCTATTTCTCATCTGATCCATGATCGCATGACGGAAACTTGTTCCGATTCGGAATTTAAAACAAGTGCTCTCTTTTCTGAACATTCTCCTGCTTTACTTGAATTTATTTCCTTATCGCGTCATGGAAGCGAAGCTATAGAAGCCGCCAATAAAGATCTTGGTCTAGCGCTATCTGAAGGCGAAATTGAATACTTGATTGATATTTTTTCAGCAGAGGGCCGCGATCCTACAGATGCTGAATTGATGATGTTTTCTCAGGCCAATTCAGAGCATTGTAGGCATAAAATTTTTAATGCCGACTGGATTATTGACGGCTCTGCCCAGCGGAACACCTTATTTGAAATGATTCGAATGACTCACAAAACATCTTCAGAAGGGGTGCTTTCCGCCTACACAGATAATTCTGCTGTCATTGCTGGGGGAGAAGGTTTTAGGCTGAGTATTTCAAACCCTGAAGGAAGTTATGATTTTCGAAAAGAAGATATTCATATTCTAATGAAGGTTGAAACACATAATCACCCAACAGCGATATCACCTTTTGCAGGCGCTGCGACAGGTGCCGGAGGTGAAATTCGCGATGAAGGTGCTACAGGCAGAGGCGCTGAGCCAAAAGCTGGCTTGACTGGATTTTCAGTTTCGCACCTCAGGATTCCAGGGTTTTTACAATCTTGGGAGGATTCAATTGGTTTGCCAAAGCGGATTGCAAGTCCGTATTCGATTATGCTTGATGGCCCCATTGGTGGTGCAGCTTTTAATAATGAATTTGGGCGCCCTAATGTATTAGGTTATTTCAGGACATTCGAGCAACTTGATCCTCAGAGACCAAACTTTGCTTACGGTTATCACAAGCCAATTATGATTGCTGGCGGAATTGGAAATATTCGTGAGCCTGACGTAATTAAGCCAGATGTTCCTTCAAATGCTTTAATTATTATTTTGGGTGGGCCATCCATGCTGATTGGATTGGGTGGGGGTGCAGCTTCATCCTTAGGCAGTGGGAGTAGTGACGCAGATTTGGATTTTGCCTCGGTGCAACGAGGTAATCCAGAAATCCAGCGACGCGCCCAACAGGTTATTGATGCCTGCTATTTATTGGGCTCTGAAGCAAAAGGCCATAATCCAATTATTATTATTCATGATGTAGGGGCCGGCGGACTATCCAATGCTATTCCAGAGTTAATTAATCACAGCTCATTAGGAGCAGATATTGATTTACGCGCGATACCAAATGCTGAGCCTGGAATGTCACCGCTAGAGATATGGTGTAACGAGTCTCAGGAGCGTTATGTAATCGCTTTACTCCCCGATGATGTAGAAATTTTTTCAGGGTTGTGTGAGCGTGAACGTTGCCCATTTGCGATTGTTGGCCAAATGAATGATTCGGGCCGCTTGATTGTCAATGATTCGGAAAATTCTAATAGACCTATCGACATGGAAATAGAATCTTTACTAGGAAAGACTCCTCAAACCTTAAAGAAAATAACTTCTAGAGAACGTACAACACCAGACAATGAATTAGATGACGTTGATTTAGTTCTCGCCCTCAAGGATGTCTTAAAGTTTCCAACCGTTGCAAACAAATCATTCTTGATTCATATCGCAGATCGAACTGTAGGAGGAATGGTTGCGCAGGATCAATTAGTAGGACCTTGGCAAACACCAGTTAGTGATGTTGCTGTCTTATTACGAAGTTTTAAATCTTCTGCTGGCGAAGCAATGTCAATGGGTGAGAGAGCCCCAGTGGCGGTAATTAACCCTGCTGCATCTGGACGATTAGCTGTTGGCGAGGCAATAACTAATATAGCAGCTGCTAGGGTTGAATCAATAAGTGATATTCGGTTTTCAGCTAATTGGATGGCTGCATCAGGATCTGAGAGTGAAGATCAGGCTTTATTTGAAACAGTTTCTGCAGTCGGGAAAGATTTATGCCGTGAGCTTGGAATCGCAATTCCGGTCGGAAAGGATTCGCTATCGATGGAAACCCGATGGGAAGATAATGATGATAAGAAGGTTGTAATGTCACCCTTGTCTTTGATTATTTCTGCTTTTGCGCCCGTTGTAGATGTTCGCCAGACCTTAACCCCCCAATTAAAAAAAGATAATACCTCGAAGCTATACTTGATTGATTTAGGAGATGGCTATAATCGATTAGGGTCTTCTTGCTTAAGTCAGGCTTTAAAAAAAGATGGTGGTGCTCCTGCTGATCTTGTTTCACCCAAAAATTTAAAAGAATTTTTTTCCTGCATTCAGTCTTCCAATGCCATGGGCCATCTTGTCGCATATCACGATCGTTCAGACGGAGGATTAATAACTTGTTTAGCTGAGATGATGTTTGCAGGCCGAGTAGGAATAGATATTAATTTCTCTGGCGTGGATTCAGATCAAATAATTCCTGCTTTATTTAGCGAAGAGCTTGGTGCGGTTGTTCAGGTTCCAGGCAAGAATTGTGAAGCTTTTGAGGAGAATATTTACTCTCACGGCTTGAAAGAGTTGTGTCGCCCTATCGCAAAGCTAAACACCTGCGACCAATTGAGAATCTTTACATCTGAAGGCCTTACATACAGTGAATCAAGAATTGACTTACAGTGTATATGGTCAGAAGTTAGTTATAGGATGCAGGCAGAACGAGATAATCCAGTTACTGCTAAAGAGGAATTTGAAACGATTCGAGATGCTAAAAACCCTGGATTATCACCGAAGTTAACATTTGATCTTAATGAAGATATTGCCGCTCCTTTTCTGAACCTTAAGTCTAAGCCTAAAGTAGCAATTCTTCGAGAACAGGGTGTGAATAGCCATTATGAAATGGCTGCAGCTTTCCATCGTGTTGGTTTTGATCCGATTGATGTGCACATGACGGATTTAATATCAGATCGATTTAAACTAGATGATTTCCGGGGTCTGATCGCTTGTGGAGGTTTTTCCTATGGAGATGTTCTTGGTGCTGGCGGCGGTTGGGCTAAATCGATTTTGCTTAATAATAAATTACGTGATCAATTTCAATTTTTCTTTGAAAGTGAATCAAGTTTTAGTTTAGGCATTTGCAATGGTTGCCAAATGTTGTCCGGATTAAAAGGAATTATTCCAGGTGCTAAACATTGGCCAAGATTTATAACCAACCGATCAGAGCAATTCGAAGCACGATTAAGCCTTGTCGAAGTGCTTGATTCTTCATCAATTTTTTTAAAAGATATGGAAGGCTCTATGCTCCCAATTGTTGTTTCTCATGGTGAAGGCCGAGCAGAATTTTCCGATCACGAAAGTTTTAATCATTGCTCAAGCAGTAACCAATTTACTATTAGATTTATAGATAATTTTGGTCACCCAACTGAACATTATCCGTCTAATCCAAATGGCTCACCTGCTGGCGTCGCCGGGCTTTGTAATGAAGACGGAAGGGTGTCTATCTTTATGCCGCATCCAGAGCGCGTCCATCTTAGCGCCCAGCATTCTTGGCATCCAGATAATTGGGGTGAGGTGGGCCCATGGATGCGATTATTTAGGAATGCGAGAGTTTGGATTGGTTAAAGTAAACTGGTTTTTATATGGCAGCCGAAATTAAACTTTAATTCATTTATTTAAAGGCTTGTATCTTACCCTGCCGAGGGTTTTTGCTTCTTCACCCATTCTTTTTTTTCTGTCTTGCTCATAATCTTCGTAGTTCCCCTGAACAAATTCGACATGGCTATTACCTTCAAAAGCAAGAATGTGTGTTGCGATTCGATCTAAAAACCATCTATCGTGAGAAATAACAATTGCGGAACCCGGGAAATCGAGCAGTGCATTTTCTAGCGCACGTAATGTTTCAACATCTAGGTCGTTGGTGGGCTCATCAAGCAATAAAACATTGCCACCTTCTTGGAGCACTTTAGCTAGATGAACTCGATTTCTTTCGCCACCGGATAGTTCTCCTATTGACTGTTGCTGCTGACTTCCACGAAAGTTAAAGCGCCCACAATAAGCTCTTGATGATGTTTCAAAGCTACCTACGCGAATAAGCTCTTCGCCACCTGAAATTTCTTGCCAGACTGTGTTGGAATCATTGAGTGATTGCCTAGATTGATCCACATAAGCCAGATGAGAGCTTTCTCCAAGCCTTATGGTTCCCTCATCAGGAGATTCGACACCAGTTATCATCCTGAATAAAGTGGTTTTTCCTGCACCGTTGGGTCCTATAACTCCAACTATTGCTCCTGGCGGTATATTTAATTGTAAATTCTCTATTAAAAGACGATCACCAAATCCTTTGCATAGATTTTGCATTTCAATTACTAGGTCTCCTAGTCGAGGACCGGGAGGAATATATATCTCATTGGTTTCTTGTCGTTTCTGATATTTTTGAGAATTTAATTCATCAAATTGTGATAGCCGTGCTTTACTTTTAGCTCTTCGAGCTTTGGGGTTGGAGCGAACCCATTCCAGCTCATTTTTTATGCTTTTTTGCCTAGCGGCTTCCTTTTTTTCCTCCAGCTCTAATCGGTTTTCTTTTTGCTCTAACCAAGAAGTGTAATTTCCTTCCCAGGGTATTCCATGACCTCTATCAAGCTCTAGGATCCATCCAGCAACATTATCTAGAAAATAACGATCATGAGTTACAGCAATTACAGTCCCGGTAAATTGCTCTAAAAATTTCTCAAGCCAGGCAACAGATTCCGCATCAAGATGATTGGTAGGCTCATCAAGCAAGAGCATATCCGGTTCCGATAAAAGCAAACGACATAAGGCAACACGTCTCTTTTCGCCACCTGAGAGATCATTGATATTCGCTTCCCACTTCGGCAATCGAAGAGCGTCTGAAGCTATTTCGAGTGTTCTTTCAATTTCCCAACCGTTGCAAGCATCAATTTTATTCTGAAGGTTTCCTTGCTCTTCAAGCAATTCTGTCATCTCGTTATCATTCATGGGAGAGGCAAATTTATCGCTGATTGCATTAAATTGCCTGATTAAGTTTAGTGTTGATGCAATACCTTCCTCCACATTACCACGCACGTTTTTATCTAGATTTAGTTCAGGTTCTTGTGCAAGGTAGCCAATCTTAATACCGGGTTGAGGCCGAGCTTCTCCTTCAAATTCATTATCTATTCCTGCCATAATTCTTAAAAGTGTAGATTTGCCGGATCCGTTTAAACCAAGAACACCAATTTTTGCTCCTGGAAAAAAACTTAGCGAAATATCTCTTAGGATGTAACGTTTAGGGGGAACCAGCTTTGCTACCCCATTCATTGTGTATACGTATTGAGCCATTTATTATTAATTCCCTGAAAAAAAGCGATTATCCGGAAAGCCTTGATTGAACGCTAGTTATCATTATAAAAAATATGTAATTATAAAAATATTAATTTTTAGACTTTTGTTGAAGTCATATGCCTG